>CAWCJW010000016.1:0-141952 GCA_963795765.1 uncultured Solirubrobacterales bacterium | reverse complement strand
AGGCGTGCTTGCAGGCGTTTTCGTCCCTTTCGAGGCCGCTGGCATCGGCCAATTATCACCGCAGAGCGACCGCTGGGCGCTACAGCAGCCCCAACTGAAAGGAACTTGACCTAGTTGCCGTGCAGCAGATTGACGATGTCGTTGTAGTAGTAGACGATCGCCAGGCCGATCACGACGCCGACCAGGACGAGGGCGGCGAGGACGAAGAGGGAGAGCACCCCGGCGGCGGTCTTCTCCCAGACCCGGCCGTAGGCGCTGAGCGCCGGCACCAGGATCAGGCCGACGAAGGCAGCCAGGCTGACCAGTCCGGCTGCGCCGAACAGCAGGTACTCATTCTCGATCTTCTGTAGGGCCAGCGGCAACAACACCGCGCCCATTCTGCCGCAAGGCTCAGTCTGAAGGCCGGCGTGTGCGACTGGCGAGCGCCGGACCAAGCGATGCAAGGACGCAGGGAGGCCGAATAGCGGTGGCTATTTGGCCGACCGAGGACGCCGCAACGCGCCGTGTCCGCCGCCGCCAGGCGTGCGCGGTGGCCTTCTGACTGAGCCTATGGTCGTGACGGTTAGCGCCACGGCCGCGCAAAGCGAGAAGGATGCGGCCCCCAGCGCCCAGCCGGCGCTGACGTCGCTGAGGTAGTGAACGTTGAGGTAGACCCGCGAGAGACCGACCAGGGCGGTGAGCACGATGCCGGCGACGATGACCAGGGCGCCGCGCGCCATGCCGGGTCGCAAGCGCATCACGATCGTCACCGCCAGCCAGACGTAGAAGGTCGAGTAAGCGGCGTGGGCGCTGGGGAACGAGGATCCCGAGACGCCGATCAGCCCGCCCCCCGGACGCGGCCGATCCACGGCGTCCTTGATCTCGTGCACGCCGACGAAGATCAGCACCACGCCGCCGAGCAGCACCCCGAACTCGGCCCAGCGCCGGCGCGCGATCAGCAGCACCGCGGCAACGAAGGCAAAGAGGCCGGTGAGCGCGCTGGAGCCCAGGTGGGTGAAGACCTTGGCGAAGTGGGTCAGCCACTCGGCCCGCAGCTTTTCGGCGATTTCGATTGCCGTGTTGTCGCCGGGCGTCGGCCCCGCTGCGCCGTTGATGATCACCGTGTAGGAAATGAGGACGAAGAGGGCGACGGCGAAGATCGCCATCAGCGAGGTGAACTCGAGGCCGAAGGTGCCGCCAGGCGTGACCCGCTCCCAGAGGAACTGCAGCTGGGGGCGGAAGCGGCGGCTCAGTGCCACCAGCCAGCGGGTCGCCGCGTGCTGCTCCATCCAGGCCACTGTGCGGCGCCGGTTCTCCTCGACCCGCAGGAAGCGAACCGCGGTGACGACGGCCACGACGACGACGATCGTCGTCGCCAGCACGAAGGCGCCGCGGCCGGCGTACTTGGCGGCGCTCTCGATGCTGCGCGAGAAGAAGTAGCCGACGAGGATGTGGGCGCTGGCCCAGAGCCCGGTGCCGAGGATGCTGTAGGGGACGAAGGCGCGGTAGCGCATGCCGGAGCTGCCGGCGATGAAGGGGGCGAAGGCGCGCACGAGGCTGATGAAGCGGCCGATGAAGATCGTCTTGCCACCGTGGCGGGAGAAGTAGTCCTCGACCTTTTCGAAGCGCTCGTGGCCGATCCCGAAGCGGGGCCCGTTCTTGAGCACGAACTCGCGGCCGAGGCGGCGGCCGATGAAGAAGCTGGTCGTGTCGCCGGCCCAGGCCGAGAACCAGGCAATCGCGATCAGCAGGTAGATGTCGATTGCGCCCTGCCCGGCGACGGCGCCGCCGAGCAGCATCACGGTCTCACCGGGGACGACGAGGCCGACGAAGGCGCCGGTCTCGGCAAAGGCGAAGGCGCCGACGATCAGGTAGGTCCAGGCGCCGAGCGCGTTGGAGAGGTCTTCGAGCAGGCCCTGCAGATCGAGGTGGCCAAGCTGACGACTGATCAGGTAGTAGCCACCGGCCACGACCAGGGCGCCGACCGCGATCAGCAAGCGTTTGCGGTTGCCGCCTCCCTCGCTCTCGCCGGGCAGCTTCACGGCGCGACCCCCGCCTCGCAGACGATCACGTCGTCGCGATCGAGCGCCTCGGCCACCGCTTGGGCCGCCTTCAGGTCTTCGCAGAGGCCAAAGGCGGTCGGGCCGGAGCCCGTCAGCAGCGCGAGGGGGGCACCGGCATCGCACAGGGTCTCGAGCGCAGCGCCGATCTCGGGCCGCAGCGAGCGCGCCGCCGGCTCGAGGTCGTTGACGAGCAGCTCCGGATAGGCGAGCGGCGAGGCTCCCGAGCCGGCCGCCTCGCGCAGGCGCTGGGCCAGCTCGGCCAGCTCCCGATCGGACCGACCGAGGCCGAGCCGATCGGTCTCGGCGAAGACCTCGGCGGTGCTGAGCCCGCCGCCGTCCGGCAGCAGCACCACGGCGTGCGGCCGCGGCGCGGGCAGCCGCTCGATCCTCTCCCCCGCGCCGCGCACCAGGGCGAGTGCCGGCGTCAGCTGGGACGGCACGTCGGCACCGAGCCCGGCGGCGATCTGCTCCAGGTCGGCGACCTCGCCAGCCGCCAGCCGCAGCACGGCAGCGGCATCGGCGCTGCCGCCCCCCAGCCCAGCCGCTACCGGCGTCCGCTTATTGATCTCAACCCGCAGCGGCGGGCCCTCCCAGCCGTGCTCGCGCAGGGCGACCAGCGCCCGCATCGCCAGATTCTCCCCCTCGACCCCGGCGCAGACGACCTCGTCGCGCTCGGCCTCGCTGACCTCAATCAGGTCGGCCAGCGCCAACGGCTCAAACAGCGAACAGAGCTCGTGCAGGCCGTCCTCGCGGCGGGCGCCGAGGTAGAGACAGAGGTTGAGCTTGGCGGGGGCGTGAATCTGCATCGCGGTCGTTTGCGGCTCTCAGTCGCTGGCGCGCAGCTTCGCCGATAGGGCGGCGAAATCGTCGGGCGAGAGCGCCTCGGCGCGTGCGTCGGCTGCGAGGCCGAGCTCCTCCAGCGCCGCCCGCGCCGGGCCGAGCGAGCCAGGCTGGCGGTGCTCCAGCGAGCGGGCCAGGGACTTGCGGCGGTGAGCGAAGGCGCCGCGCACGAGCTCGCGGGTGGCGGGGTCGGCCGCCGGGCCGGTGCGGCGCAGGGCCAGGATCGCCGAGTCCACCCGCGGCCGTGGCCGGAAGACCGCCGGGTCGACCTTGCGCAGCAGGCGCACCTCGCAGGCGAGCTGGGCGAGCACGCTCGGCGAGCCGTAGGTGCGGCTGCCCGGCGCGGCGCGCAGCCGATCGGCGATCTCGCGCTGCACCATCACGGTCCAAGAGCGCAACGAGGGCAGCTGTTCGATCGTGCGCAGGATCACCGGCGTGGCGACCGAGTAAGGGAGGTTGGAGACGAGCGCCGTCGGTATGGGACGCAGGGCGCCGAAGTCAATCTGCATCGCGTCCGCCCAGTGCAAGCTGACGTTGGGTCGCCCCGCCAGAGGCTCGAGCGCCTGCGCCAGCCCGCGGTCGAGCTCAACCGAGTGCAGGTGCGCGGCGACGTCGGCGAGCCGCTCGCTCAGCACTCCTTCGCCGGCGCCAACCTCGAGCACGACGTCGTCGGAGCGCAGCTCGGCGTCGCGGACGATCGCGTCGAGCAAGTTCGGGTCGGAGAGGAAGTTCTGCCCGAGTCTGACCACAGCTACCAGCCGAAGAGCGCCTTGGCGTTCTCCTCGACCGTGCGCTCGAGCTCGGCGTAGGAGACGCCGCGGACCTCGGCGAGCGCCTCGGCAGTGGAGACGACGTAGGCCGGCTCGTTGGGCTTGCCGCGCATCGGCTGCGGCGCCAGGTAGGGCGCATCGGTCTCGACCAGGACGAGCTCGTCGGGCAGCTTGGTGGCCGCCTCGCGCAGCTCCCCGGCGCTGGGGAAGGTGACGATGCCGGAGAAGGAGCAGTACCAGCCACGCTCGATCGCGTCCTGCACCCGCCAGGGGGCGAGGAAGCAGTGCAGGATCACGGCGACGCCATCGCCACGCCGGTCGAGGATCTCGAAGACGTCATCGACGGCGCCGGTCTCGTCCTCGGGATCGCGAGCGTGAATCACGATCGGCAGGTCACGCTCGCGAGCAATATCGATCTGCGCTTCGAAGGCCCGGTGCTGGTCCGCCTTGCTTGCCGACTCCCGGTAGTAGTCGATCCCGGTCTCGCCGATCGCCCGCACCTTCTCGTTCTCGCTCGCCAGCCGGGCGATCTCCGCGGCCCGGGCGTCATCGAAGCCCGTGGCCTCGGTCGGGTGGCAGCCGACAGTGGCGAAGACGCTGTCGTAGCGCTCGGTAGCGGCAACCGCGGTGAGGTTGGTCTCGGCGTCGAGGCCGACGTTGAGCATCCGCTCCACCCCCGCCTCGCGCGCCGCCGCGACCACCTCGCCCTCGGGTCGCTCGCAGAGAAAGAGGTGGGTGTGGGAATCGATCACCGAGAGCAGTCTAAGAACGGCGACGGCCCGCGCGCCCTGAGGGCACGCGGGCCGGGATTGTTGGAGAGGGGTTGGTTAGTGCTTCAGTGCGTGCTGACTAGCCGCAGTTGAACGGATCGAGCGCTGCCGGCAGGGCCGGGATTTTCAGCAGGCCAATCGCTTCCAGCGGCGCCGACAGCCCGAGGCCGCCGATCACGGTCCGCAAGAGGTTGTTCTGTTCGGTCAGGAGCGGAACCTGGAGACAGAGCGAGCTGACCAGCGGTAGCGCTTTCACGGTTTCGGTCAGGTCGGCGTTGTCGAGACCTTTGACCGTGTTGACGACCCCGAGCAGGTCACCGTTGGTGAGGCCACCGAGGATTTTTTCCAGTCCCTCGATTTTCACGTTGAGCGAGGCGATCTCGGTTTTGAGAGCGACTTCGTTCGGGCTCGAGGTCCCGTTGGTCCCCGTCTGTCCCGTCTGACCGCTGCCGGACGAGCCGTTCTGGCCGGCGCTGCCCGATGAGCCGTTCTGGCCAGCGGCGCTCCAGACGACTTTGCGCTCGCCGCGCTTACAGCGCTTCTGCGCCCCGACGACGCGCAGCGTCCCCTTTGGCTTGCCCTTGACCTTGTAACAGGCGTGTATAGCGCCGTCCTTGCCCACGGGCGAGGCAGCAAGAGCGGTGCTGCAGAGACCCACCAGCAGCATCGTCGCCGCCAGTGCTGACACCAGGAATCGTGCTTTGACACCAAATTTGGATGCAGCGTTTTTATTCATGCACCCAACTTCGGCCAGTGATTTCTAAATGATCAGTAATTAGGCATTTGTTTGAGTTATTGAAATGCTTTGTGCAGTTCGTTGTAATGACAGCATCTGCCTGTAAGCGAGCTCGAATAGCCTTGTCGCGTGGCCGACTTCGCCGACTACTACCGTCAGATCTACGCCTTCGGCCTCGGTGGCGAGACGCCGAGCGTGCCCGTCTCCGTCGCCGAGTTGGAGCGCCTCGCCGCCACGACGATGGACGAGCGCGCCGCCAACTACGTCTACGCCGGCGCCGGCAGCGAGGGCACGATGGACGCCAACCGTGAGGCCTTCCGGCGCTGGCAGATCGTGCCGCGGATGCTGCGCGACGTCGCCTCGCGCGACCTCTCAACCACCCTGCTGGGCACGGCGATGCCGGCGCCGCTGCTGCTGGCGCCGATCGGGGTGCAGAAGGTCGTCCATGAGGACGGCGAGCTGGCAACCGCGCGGGCGGCGGCGGCGCTCGGGCTACCAATGATCGCCAGCACCAACTCCCACTTCACGCTCGAGGAGATCGCCGCGGCCGGTGGCGAGGCGCCGCGCTGGTTCCAGCTCTACTGGCCCAACGACCGCGCGATCGCCGCCAGCTTCGTCAGCCGTGCCGAGGCGGCCGGCTACGGCGCGGTCGTGCTCACCGTCGACACCTTCATCCCCGGCTGGAAGCCGCGCGACCTGCAGCAGGCCTGGCTGCCCTTCCTCAACGGCATGGGCGTCGCCAACTACTTCCAGGACCCGGTCTTCCGCGCAGCGCTGGAGAAGACGCCGGAGGAGGACGTCGGCGCCGCCACCGGGCACTTCCTCGGCGTCCAGGCCAACCCGGCGCTGAGCTGGGATGACCTCGGCTGGCTGCGTGAGCAGACCGAGCTGCCAATCGTGATCAAGGGGATCCAACACCCCGACGACGCGCGCGAAGCGGCCGCACGCGGGATCGAGGGCATCATCGTTTCCAACCACGGCGGTCGTCAGGTCGACGGCGCGATCGGGGCACTCGACGCACTGCCGGCAATCGCCGAGGCGGCCGACGACGAGCTGACGATCCTCTTCGACAGCGGCGTGCGCAGCGGCAGCGACGCGATCAAGGCACTGGCGCTCGGCGCCGACGCGGTCTGCCTCGGCCGGCCCTACATCTGGGGCCTTGCCCTGGAGGGGCAGCAGGGAGTTGAAACCGTGCTGAAGATGGTGCTCGCCGAGCTCGACTTGACGCTGGCCCTCTGTGGCTACACCGAGCCCGGGCAGCTTGGGCCGGACGCGCTCGCCGCTGGCGCCTGAGCCGGGTTCAGAGGTCGCGGCGGGAGAACACCGCGGCCGCCAGGGCAAGCACGCCTGCCATGTAGACGAAAGCCCAGAGGATCAAGCCCGGGCTCGCCGCTTCGGAGCCGCCGAAGGGCCCGAGCTGCAGGACGACGCCAGTCAGTCCCGAGGTGTTGGAGATCAGGGCGTGCAGGCTGGCGGCGTAGAGGCCCTCGAAGGGCAGGGCCCAGCTGGCGGTGTGGCCGATCGAGTGCAAGGTGTCGGATTGGATCGCGTGGCCGATCTGGGCCAGCAGGCCGGCGGTGAGGCCGGCGCCGTAGACCATGAAGACGACGATTCCCTGCGCCGTCACCGAGAGGAGGGTGGAGGCAAGCAGCGAGAGCGCAGCGACGATGGCGACGGCCAGCGCCAGCGCCAAAGCGGGGCCAAGCAGGTGGTCGGGTGCCCAGTGCCCGGTCTGCCAGGTGATCGCCAGCGCCGCCCCGTAGACGGCGAGCACGTAAGCCGCGGCGAGGCCAGCGGCAGCGAGAAAGCGTGAGAGCAGCAGCGTCGTGCGGCCGATCGGGCGCACGACCAGCGGCTGCAGCAGGCCGCTCTCGGCGTCGCCGCGCACGATCCCCAAGGTGAGAAAGACGGCGAGCACGGAGCCGAGGAAGAGCGTGGTGAACATCGCCAGGCCGAAGATCGTCGCGCCGGTGAAGGCCTTGGGGTCGAGAATTTTCACTTCGCCTTCCCCGAAGCTGCCGGCGTCACGGAAAGCGAAGTGGGCACCCACCCCGTACAGCACCAGGAAGCCGAGCGAGAGCAACAACACGGCGAGGAAAACGCGGCGGCGCAGCCCCTCGCGCATGGCGTAGCCGACCACCGTGGTGACGGAGCGCATCATCCGCTCAGCCCGTCCGGCCCTGCACGGCGTCGAGGTAGACGTCCTCGAGCGTGCTGCTCAGCACCTCAACCCGGTGGATGCGCTCGCCCTCGGCAACCAATCGCGCGACTATCTCCGGCGCCTGCTCGCGCCCGGCGCCCTCGAAGAGCCTGACCCCGTTGGCGGTCTCGACCTCCACCCCGCGCGGTCGCTCCAGGTCGGCCGGGCGGCCCTCCTGGACCAGCTTGCCGTCGGCGATGATCGCCACCCGGTCGCAGACCAGCTCGACCTCACTGAGCAGGTGCGAGTTGAGCAGCACGGCGACGTCGCGGCGCCGCAGCTCTTCGAGCAAGCCGCGGACGATCCGCCGGCCGACCGGGTCCAGCGCGCTGGTCGGCTCGTCGAGCAGGAGCAGGCGCGGCGACCCGACCAGGGCCTGGGCGATGCCGAGCCGCTGCTGCATTCCCTTCGACATCGTCTCCACCCGCGTGCCGGCGGCGTGGCTGAGCTCGACCAGCTCGAGCAGCTCGGCGCGCTCGCTTGCCCCGCCGGTCGAGCCGCAAAGCCGCTGGTGCAACTGCAGCAGCTCATCGGCCGAGCACCAGCCGGGGAAGCGGAAGAGCTCGGCCAGGTAGCCGATCGCAGCGCGTGCCGGCGGCGAGCCGGCAGGCTTTCCCAGCACCTCGACACTGCCGCCGCTGGGCCGGACCAGGCCGCAGGCGATCTTGGTCAGGGTCGACTTGCCGGCGCCATTGGGCCCGAGCAGGCCGAGCAGCTCCCCCGCGCCGACCTCGAGATCGACGCCGACCAATGCTTCCTTGCCGCGGTAGGACTTGCGCAGGGCGCGGGCGGCGAGGACCGCCGCCACTAGGCCGGTGTCTCGATCTTGGGGAAGAGCTGGGGCACCCGCTCGACGCTCTGGCCGCCGGGGCGCGAGCCGAGATCGGCGAGTGTGCGGCCCTCTTCGCCGAGCGCGGCGAGCAGGGTCTCGCTGGTCTGCGGCAGATATGGGACGAGCAGCAGCGTCGTCACCCGCAGCCCCTCGACCAGGTTGTAGAGGACCTCGTCGAGGCGCTCGGGGTCGGCCTCGTCCTTGGCCAGCACCCATGGCTGGGTCTCCTCGACGTAGCGGTTGAGCCGCCGCACCAGCGTCCAGACAACCTCCAGCGCTTGGGTCAACTCAGCCCGGTCGAGCAGCTCGCTGAAGCGCGGCACGACGCCCTCGAAGTCCTCGGCGAGCACGGCATCGACGGCCGCCACCGGCACGGTTCCGGCGCGATAGCGCTCGACCATTGCCAGCACGCGGCTGGCGAGGTTGCCGTAGTCGTTGGCGAGCTCGGTCTCGTAGCGCGACTCGAAGCCGGCGGTCGAGATCGAGCCGTCCTGGCCGAAGCTGACCTCGCGAAAGAGGTAGAAGCGCAGCGCGTCGGCGCCGAAGCGCTCGATCACCTCGAACGGGTCGAGCACGTTGCCGAGGCTCTTCGACATCTTCTTCTCGCCCATCAGCAGGTAACCGTGAATCGTCATCCGCTGCGGCGGCTCGAGGTCGGCGGCGAGGCAGAGCGCGGGCCAGATCACCGCGTGGAACTTGAGGATGTCCTTGGCCAGCACGTGCAGGCTGGCGGGCCAGTAGCGCTCGCTCAGGTCCTCCCCCTCGCGGGCAAAGGTCAGCGCCGTGACGTAGTTGAGCAGGGCGTCGAACCAGACGTACATCCGCTGCTCGGGGTCCCAGGGCAGCGGCAGCCCCCATTTCAGCGTCGGCCGCGAGAGCGAGACGTCTTCCAGCCCGCCCTTAATGAAAGAGACCGCCTCGTTGCGGCGGAAGTCCGGCACGACGAAATCGGGCCGCGCCTCGTACAAGTCTTCGAGCTGCCCCTGGAAAGCGGAGAGACGGAAGAACCAGTTCTCCTCGCGCACCTTCTCCAGCGGGATCTCGTGAATCGGGCAGGTGTTGCCGGGCCCAAGCTCGCGCTCGGTCTTGAAGTCAGCGCAGCGCGGGCAATACCAGCCTTCATAGGTCCCCTTGCTAACCCAGCCGTTGTCGTAGACCCGCTGGATGATCTCCGCCACCTTCGCCTCATGCCGCGGGTCCGAGGTGCGAATGAAGAAGTCGTTGGTGGCACCGATGATCGGCCCCAGCGCCTCGAACTTGGCCGCATTCCGATCGGCCAGCTCCTGCGGCGAGATCCCCTCCCGCTCAGCCGCCGTCTCAATCGGCTCCCCATGCTCGTCGGTGCCGGTGAGAAAGAAGACGTCCTCGCCGCGCTGGCGCATGTGCCGCGCCAGCACGTCGGCCGCCATCGTCGAGTAGGCGTGCCCGAGGTGCGGCTCCGCATTGACGTAGTAGATCGGGGTGGTGACGAAGAAGCTTCTGTCCTGAGCCATTCCGCTCGCACGCTAGCAACGCAGGCGTCAGCCGCATTCAATGGCAACCGAGCGCCGCCGTCGCGAAGTTCAGCCGGGACGCAACTAGCATGCGCGCAATATGGCTCGTACGTTCCCGGCTGGCCTTGCCATGGCGGCTCTCACATTCGCCTGCCTCGCGGCTCCACTGATTCAACCTGCAGTTGCTCCCGCATCTACCCAAATCGAATCTTTTTCGGTTGAACGCACGACGGTGCAGGCCGGTGATCACCCTGGCCTCACCGCATCCTTCTCGCTCGCAAGCAGCGGCAGCTCCGAGATTGCCAAGGACGCGGTTCTAAGTACTCCCGCCGGGCTCTTCGTCAACCCGACGGCAACCCCGAGCTGCAGTGCCGCGGACTTCGCGACAAGACAATGCTCCCCCAACTCGCAGGTGGGCCTTGTCACGGTAAGGGCCAAGTACGAAGGCGACGCGGATCATCTACTCGGCACAGCTCCGGTCTTCGCCCTCCTCCCCGGCGGCGAGGAAACCGCTCGCTTCGGATTCGACATACCCACCGTCGACCTTCCAATCTCCATCCCCGTCACCGTGCGAACAAACGATGACTACGGACTAGATCTCGGCATCAAAGACCTCCCCCAGGCAGTCCCCTTGGCGGCAGCCAAACTGACCCTCTGGGCTGTTCCGGCTGAACCCGCTAACGATTCGTCTCGGTTCCCGGTCGGCTCTGCCGGCTGCCCAGGACTCGAGGACGCGAGCTGTAACGGCGGGGCAACCGCGTCGTCGAGTTCACAGTTGCCCCTACTCGACAACCCGACCGCCTGCTCGGCCGAGTTCAAGAGCAGCCTTACGGTGGATACCTACGAGGACCCTGACGACCTTTCGAGCCGAATTTCGTCGGGAATACCCAGCGTGGGCTGCAGGAACCTGCAATTCACACCAGGCCTCAACGCGAGCCTCAGCACCACGGCGACCAGCACAGCTTCGGGTCTGAACCTTTCGCTGACCACGGGGGGCGATGGCACCCTCAGCCCCACGGGCCTTGCGCCGTCGGCGGTGAAGACGGCAACCTTTGTCCTGCCGTCCGGCCTGACGATTGACCCTGCCGCCGCCGGCGGTTCGCCCAGCTGCACGCCCACTGAGTTCCAAGCGATTGGCCCCGGTGGCGACTGTCCCGCCGGCTCCGAAATTGGTGCCTTCACGATCAGCGCCGTTCAGCTGGGCGAACCGCTTGCGGGCAGCATTTACTTCGCCGAAACGGAAACCGCCGGTACCTACCGGCTCTTCCTAGGGGCATCGGGTAACGGCATGACGACAAAGTTCGAAGCGCCACTAAAGCCGGGACCGGAACCCGAACAGCTGCAGCTGCAGCTCTCGGATCTACCGCAGATGCCGACCGATGAATACCTACTTGAACTGGCTCCCGAGTCCAAACTGCTGGTCACGCCAGTCAAGTGCGGTAAATACAAAGTTGGCGCGATCCTGGCTTCCTGGAGCGCCCCGACCGAAGGATTCCTTCAGCAAAGCTTGCTGACCCTCGACTCAGGCCCCGGAGGCGGATCGTGCCCCGACCCAGGCGGAACAGTGCCCGGGGTGGAAGACAGCGCGCCAGCGGCGTCGAACACCCTCGCGCCGGCACCGATCCTCCCGGTAGGTACTCCACCGAACGTTCGCCTGATCGGCGGGCATCAGCACAGGACGCACGACCGAACCCCAAGCTTCCGCTTCACGTCTGACCCTGCCGGGATCCCTCTTGAATGCGGACTTGATGACCAGCACTTCCGGCCCTGTACTTCGCCATTGACCCTGAAGAAACTGCACATCGGCGCGCACGTCTTCAAAGTCCGGTCGGGGAGCTCTCAGGCGAGCACCTATCGCTTCGTCGTCCTTAGGCCCCATCGGGGCTATTAGCGACGAGGCTCGCGGCCGGTCAGCGCCCGGTAGAGATCGTTCGCGCGCGTCCCGGTGAGGGCGGCGACGACGCTGGCGGCTGCACGCGGGCGGGCGCCGGACTGGACCAGGTGGCGCAGGGCGTCGACGGCGAAGCCGACGTCGCGGTCGTGCTCCTCGGCGGCGGCGGGGGCGATGACGAGGACGATCTCGCCCTTGACGTCGCCGCGGAAGCGGCGGGCCAGTTCAGCGAGGGAGCCGCGGGAGACTTCCTCGTGCATCTTGGTCAGCTCGCGACAGACCGCGGCAGGGCGATCCGGGGCGATCGCAGCCAGCGCCGCCAGCGACTCCCCCACCCGCCGCGGCGACTCGAAGGCGATCACGGTCTCGGCCGAGCGCAGCACGCGCTCCATCTCGCCCGAGCGCTTGGGCAGGAAGCCCTCGAAGCGCCAGCGGTCGGTCGGCAGGCCGGAGGCGACCAGTGCCACCGGCACCACCGAGGGGCCGGGCAGCACGGTGATGTCGAGGTCGCGTTCGATGCAGCGACGGATCAGCTTGTAGCCGGGGTCGGAGACAGCCGGCATGCCGGCATCGGAGACGAGGGCGACGATGTCGCCGCGCTCGATCCGCTGCGCCAGCTCGGTCGCCCGCGGCCCTTCGTTGCCCTCGTGGTTGGAGATCAGCGGCGGCGCCGGGCGGATGCCGAGCTTGTCGAGCAGGCTGCCGGTGCGCCGGGTGTCCTCGCAGGCGATGAAGTCAGCGGCGACGAGCGCTTCGCGGACCCGGACCGTGATGTCGCCGAGGTTTCCGATCGGGGTCGGGCAGACGATTAGCTCGCCGGGCATCAGCCCCGTCCCTGCTCCAGCTCGATCCGCGCCATCGCCGCGGCGCCGATCATGCCGGCGTCCGAGCCGAGCTCGGCCGCGACTACCGGGATCTTCTTCATCGGCGGTAGCGCCCGCTCCGCGAGCACGCGCCGCGCCGGGTCGAGCAGCAGGTCGCCGGCGGCGATCACGCCGCCACCGATCACGAACACTTCCGGCTCGAAGATGTTCGCGAAACTGGTCAGGGCGACGCCGAGGCGCGAGCCGATCAGGTCGAAGACGCCGCGCGCGGTCGCGTCACCGGAGAGCGCCGCCTCGGTAACGGCCTTGCCATCGACCGTCTCGCCATCGGCGAACATCGCGCCCAGGGCCGAGTCGGGCTCGCGCTCGGCGGCAGCACGCCCCTCGCGGCCGAGCGCCGTCCCCGAGGCCAGCGTCTCGACGCAACCGCGCCCCGGGCAGTTGCCCTGGCAGGGCGGCCCGTCGGCCTCGATCACCGTGTGGCCAAGCTCGGAGCCAGCGCCGGTCGAGCCGCGGTAGACCTCGCCGTTCAAGATCAAGCCGCCGCCAATGCCGGTCCCGATCGTCAGCATCACCGCGTTTTCAGCACCGCGCGCCGCCCCGTAGAGGTGCTCGGCCAGCGCCGCCACGGTGGCGTCGTTGTCGACGAAGACCGGCAGGCCGGTGCGCTCGCCGATCAGGTCGCGAATTGGCAGGTTCTCCAGCGGCAGGTTGACGGCGGAGACCGCGATCCCCTTGTCGTGGTTGATCGTCGCCGGAATGCCGAGGCCGACCGCCGCGGCGCCTGGGCATTTCCCCCGCGCCTCTTCGATCTCGCGCACCAGCAGCTCGAGCAGCTCGTTCTCAGTCTGACCTGTGGAGGCCTCGCGGCTCTCCCAGAGCACCTTGGAATTGGGGTCAAGTACGCCGAGCAGCATCTTCGTGCCACCCAGATCAACGCCGATGATTTCCCCTGCACTCATACGCGCTTCGTTGCAGGGTAGAGGCGGGCGACCGCGGGCATCGGCATGATTCCCGGCAGTCTTTCATGGCCGACAATGGCGAGCAGCAGCCCTCCGGGCCGCCCGAGTACAAGGTCTACCGGTCCCGGAAGGGCCGCTTGTCCGGGTTGCGGTCCCCAGATCTCTCAGGACTCAGGGAGCGGACTCCGCGCGCGCCGAAGTGGTGGCGACGCGACAAGGGAGACAAGGAGCCGAAGCCCGAGCGCACCGGGCCACCCCGCCGTTGGACCGCCAAGCGGGTGCTCAAGTGGGTCGGGATTGCGGCGCTGGCCTGGATCCTGCTCAGCTTCCTCGCCTTCGCCGTCTCCGCCCAGCTGCAGTCCTTCAAGCTCTCCGGCGAAGCCAAGGATGCCCTGCACGGCAACCCCTTCCTGCTGCCCAGCGCCCAAACGATCCTCGTCCTCGGCACCGACGCGCGGCCGCCCGACACCAAGGGAACCGGCGCGCCCTCGCAGAAGTGCTTCGAACAGCAGGCCCACGGCGACGCGCCCCACGACGGCTGCGAAGACGGGCAGTTCCGCGCCGACACCCTGATGCTGATTCGCGCCGGCGGCGGCGCCTTCCGCAAACTCTCGATCCCGCGCGACAGCTACGCCGAAATCCCCGACCAGAGTCCGCAGAAAATCAACGCGGCCTACGCCTTCGGCGGTGCCAAGGCCGAGATCGAAGCGGTCGAAAACTTCCTCGACATCCAGGTCGACCACGTCGCGATCGTCGACTTCACCGGCTTCGAAGACCTGATCGACGCCGTCGGCGGGGTCAAGGTCGACGTTCCGCACAAGCTCTGCGCCGACATCTCCGGCGGTGCCGGCGGCGGCCAGGGCGGCGTAACGCTGCGCCTGCACAAGGGCGAGAACACGCTCGACGGCGAAAAGGCCCTCGCCTACTCGCGGGTGCGCGAGCCGAGCGAATGCCCCGGCCCCGGCAAGAGCGCCTACTCACTCGGCTACAACGACTTCCAGCGCGCCCAGGCCCAGCAGCGGGTAATCAATGGGATCAAGGATCGCCTCACCGACCCGCTGCGCCTCCCCTACAACTTCATCCACGGCCCGATCATCGGCTGGGATGCGCCCAAGGCCTTCGTCAGCGACATGGGCTTCCTGACGATGCCGCAGCTGATCCTCTCCGCCGCGATTGGCGGCAGCGCCCCCACCGACGTGCTCTGTGCCGGCGCCCACTCGGGCTGCGACCCCAACGGCCCCGAAGGGGCAGTCGTCGTGCCAGAGTCAACCCGGCGCCGCGCCGTCGACCGCCTGATCAACGGTTGAGCCCGGTTCTGATCGGTTCATGACCCCAGGGGGTCATGAATGCATCAGATGACCGATCAGTCGCTGGTCGTCGAGGCCTTCGGCTTGGAGTCGCCGGAGGATTTCGAGTCGCTCGACTTCGACTCGCTGGAGCTCTCGGACGACCCTTTCGACTCGCCGGAGCCCTCGGAGGAACCGCCGTTGGCGGCAGCGCCCTTCTTCTTCTTGCCGTAGTCGGTGTTGTAGAAGCCGGAGCCCTTGAAGTGGACGGCGACGGGGTGCAGGACGCGCACTGCGGGAGCGCCGCACTCCTGGCACTCCGTCAGTGCCTCGTCGCTCATCTTCTGGATCACGTCGAAGACGTGGCCGTTCTCGCATTTGTACTCGTAGATAGGCACGGGATGCGGGATTATCGCAGCCGATACGGTTCCGGCATGGCAGCCGAGCAGCAGGGGGAGCGCGCGACCGACGTCTCGATGGAGGAGATCGTCGCTCTCTGCAAGCGCCGCGGCTTCGTCTTCCCCTCTTCTGAGATCTACGGCGGGCTCGGCTCGACCTACGACTACGGCCACTACGGCGTGCTGCTGAAGAACAACGTCAAGGGCGAGTGGTGGCGGGCGATGCTGCAGGAACGCGACGACATCGTCGCGCTTGACTCGGCGATCCTGCAGCACCCGCGGGTCTGGGAGGCCTCGGGCCACCTCGAAGGCTTCACCGACCCGCTGGTCCAGTGCCTGGGCAAGTGCAAGAAGCGCTGGCGCGAGGACCACCTGCGCGAGGCGGTCGAAGCCGAAGGCGGCGACCCCAGCGCCGAGCTGCGCTGCCCCGAGTGCGGCGGCGAGCTCTCCGAGCCGCGCCAGTTCAACCTGATGTTCGAGACCCACGTCGGCCCGGTCGCCGGTGAGGGCTCGGAGGTCTACCTGCGGCCGGAGACCGCCCAGGGCATCTTCATCAACTTCAAGAACGTGCTCGGCTTCGCTCGCAAGAAGCCCCCCTTCGGCATCGCCCAGATCGGCAAGTCCTTCCGCAACGAGATCACCCCCGGCAACTTCATCTTCCGCACCCGCGAGTTCGAGCAGATGGAGATGGAGTTCTTCGTGCCGCCGGCCGAGGCCGAGCGCTGGTACGGGACCTGGATCGAAGAGCGCGAGCGTTGGTACACCGAGCTCGGCATCCGCCCCGACTTCCTCCGCGTCCGCCCTCACGACGCCGACGAGCTCTCCCACTACTCATCGGGCACCAGCGACGTTGAGTACCTCTTCCCGATCGGCTGGTCGGAGCTGGAGGGAATCGCCAACCGCGGCGACTTCGACCTCACCCAGCACGCCAAGTTCAGCGGCGAGAAGCTCGAGTACTTCGACCAGCAGAGCAAAGAGCGCTACGTCCCCCACGTGATCGAGCCAGCTGCCGGCGCCGACCGCGCCACCCTCGCCTTCCTCGTTGACGCCTACGAGGTCGAGGAAGTCGAGGGCCGCCAGCGGACCGTGCTGCGCCTCCACCCCCGTCTCGCTCCCAACAAGGTCGCGGTCCTCCCCCTCGTCTCCAAGGAGGGCATGCCAGAGAAGGCGCGCGAGATCTTCAGCGAACTGCGCACCCGCATGCCCGCCGAGTTCGACGAGGGCGGCTCGATCGGCAAGCGCTACCGCCGCCAGGACGAGATCGGCACCCCCTGGGGCATCACCGTCGACCACCAGACGATGGAAGACGACACCGTCACCCTGCGCGACCGCGACTCACTGGAGCAGACGCGAGTCCCGATCGCCGGCCTGGCGGACGATCTGGCCGCGCGCCTCGCACAGCCCTGGCGCAGCCCGAAGCTCGGCTGAGCTAACTAAACCTCAAAACGGAATTGCGGCCTCCCACAGGCCATCCTCTCGCCGGTTGACTTCGCCCTCTTTGAGAAGGGATGCCAATACGGCTTGAGCGAGTCCAGCGGGCACGTACAAGATTGCCGCCAAGGACTCCGTGTTCATCGGGCCGGCTCGTCTCAGCTCTTCCAGCACCTCGCTATCCCCCAGGGATCCGCGCAAAGCCGACGGCGGAGTTGACCTGCGAGCAAGCGCCCTCATCTCGTCGCGGAGATCGTTCACGGCCGCAAGAACATTGCCGGTCTGGCGGATATCCGGCTGCTCGCTCTCGCGCAATAGCCAAATATCCCTGGCCACCGATACGGGATTCGGCGCCGCCTTGAAGTTCTCGGCTTCGATTGCATTGACCTTGCGTCGAAGCTCGTCCTGAGCCTCTTCCAAGGCGTCCGGGTCATCCAGTGCGTATGGGACGGCCCGCATGTTTGCGACATCGAACGGGATCTGCTGGCCCTTGGTGATCAGGTGGATGATCGGCTTTCGGGCCGCGTGTCGCACCGCTATCTCGTAGAACACGTTCGGATTGAGCCCCGTCAGGTCAGCGACCACGAGGTCATCGTCAAGCAGATGCTCGATGACTTGATTCGTGATCAATCCCTCGTCGTCAATCTGGTCGGCCCTTACTACCTCATAGTCGGCGTCGAGCACCTTCCGGACGAGGTGTTTGAGCACCTGTTTGTAAGTCCGCTGCTCCTCATTCGAGGCGCCAAATGCAGACACCACAAAACATCTCCTCCGTTCGGCCCCATCCGATGTCGGCTGCGATTCCTCCATCGGACCATGCTATCCAGCAATGGCCTCATCGCAGACGCGCTAAGAGCTGCCCTCGATCAGGCCGATCACGTTGCCCTCGGGGTCTTTGAACTGGCCGAGGACCATGCGGCCCATGATCGTCTCGGGGCCCATCACGCGGGTGCCGCCAAGGGACTCGGCCTTGCTCAGGGCCTCCTCGACGCTGGGGACTTCGACGTAGAAGGTGACGTGGCCCTCGTAGCCGTCGGGCCCTTGGCCGATGCCGCCGCCGAGACCGATGCCTTCGGCGTTGCTGTTGGCCTCGCGGTCGACGAGGCCGTACTTCATCTCGTTTTCGGCGTTGACGTTCCAGTCGAAGAGCTCGGCGTAGTAGCTCTGCAGCTTCTCGCCGTCCTTGCCGACGACCTCGAAGTGGACCACTGGCTGTCCCATCTCTCCTCCTCTGTTTGGCGATGCGCGCTCAGGCGCTTGTCATGAACCGTTCCACATCAGCGGCCTCGGCGGCGAGGGCGGCGGTAGCGGCCTTCGAGACCTTCCCCAGCGGCTCGATCGTGACTTTGCCTCGGTTGAACCGCCAGGTGCCAGCAGCGCGACCCTTGACCAGCGAGAAGGGCCTGAAGATCCCGTTCATCGTCACCAGGTGGGTGTGCGGACCAAGGATGCGTTCGCGCGAGGTCCAACCGAGCAGCAGCGGGTCGAAGGCACCGAGCAGGCGCGGTCCCGGCACCTCGGGCTCGGGCGGCGCCTTGGCCAGGTGGACGAGGTCATCGTCGCGCTCGGCCAGCTCGCCGGCGATTGCCGCGAGGCCGGCGCGGGCGTCGCGCAGGGGCAGCCCGGCCCAGCGGGCGAGGTCGCGATCGTTGGCGGGAGCGTGACCGACCAGGTAGCGCCGGGCCAACTCGGCCAGCGCCGTCTCGCGGTCGACCTTCGGCTGCCGCCCGAGCCAGTCGCGGACGAGGACGTAGGCGTGGTCCTTGCCGACCATCGGCCCGCGTACGACCACACCTCTGACAGCCGCAAGAAAGAGGAGGTGGATGAGCGCCTGACCCTCGGTGGGCACGCCGGCGGAGTCGAGTCGTTCGCGCAGCTGATGCCGGCTCAGCGTGCCCTCCTTTTTCAGCGCCCGCTCAATCGTCTTGACAGCGCGCTCGCCCTGCTCCGCCGGCACGCCCTCCTGGCGCAAGCGGCGGCTACAGGAAGTCTCGAGGGGCGGCGTGGTCAGCATCTGCAGCCAGGGGTAGTCCTCGCTACGCACGAGGTGCAGCGTGCCGCGGTTGAGCCAGGTGATCAGCAGCGAACGCTCCTCGGTGAGGGCACTGTCAACGTCGGCGGCGGAGAGACCGTCGCTGCGCGCCCGAATCGCCAACCGCGCTCCGCGCGGATCCTGGCCTTGGACCGCGAGAAGGCGCTCCGCAACGGCCGCCGGGTCGCGGGCGGGCGGCCCCGATAGGCCCTGTGAGAAAAAGCGCTCGGCGTAGATCGAGGCGGTGGGCACGCCCGGATGATTACCGACGTAAGTCGCCAGTGAGCTGCCGCTGAGGCGGCCCGTCGCCTATTTGACGGCGAGCAGGTCGATCACGAAGATCAACGTTTCGTTCGGCCCGATCACCGGCGGCGAGCCCTGCGGGCCATAGGCGAGGTTCGGCGGAATGATCAGCTCACGCCGCCCGCCGACCTTCATGCCGGCGACACCCTTGTCCCAGCCTGGGATTACCTGGCCGGCCCCGAGGGCGAAGCTAAAAGGTTCTGCGTTGCGGCTCCAGGAAGAATCGAATTCTTTTTCGCTTTCGTAGCCGACGCCGAGGTACTGAACCGCTACTTCGTCGCCAGCTTTCGCGGTCGCGCCAGTGCCCCTTTCGATTTCCTTGATCTCGAGCTGTTTCGGCGGCGGGCCACTCGGCACGGTCACCTTGGGCTTGGTCTTCTTGCCGCCAGAGCTCTGCTTTTCGGCGCTCCCACCAGATTCGGCGGGGCTCTTTTCGCTCGATTCCGTGCTCGTCGCAGTCGATTCGCTGGAGCTAGTCGAGGAATCGTCGCTGCTGCCGCAACCTGCCACAACGAGGGCGAGGCAGGCAAAAAGGATTAGGGCCAGGCGCTTCACGACGGCGGATCCTACGCGACGCTACGACGGCAGGCGCTCACCTTCAGCGCTTGCCGGTCATCGAGTTCCAGGCGCGCCGGAAAAAGCCGGGGCGCCCGCCGACGAGGTCGGCCGGGTTGACCGAGAGGGAGCCCGGGTTAGCGTCTGGCGCCACCAGTTGCGCGGCTTCGGCAGCATCGATCTTGAGCACGATCCCGCGCTCGTAGATCTCTCCGACCTCGGGTGCATCGACGAAGCGGTGGCCACCGGGGCCGGCGGTGGTGTCGAAGACGATGCCGTCGAACATGTCGAGGTTGGGTGCGGAGAGCACGCGCACGACCCGACCGAGGTTCTCGCCGTCACTCGAGTAGACCGGCACTCCCTTGGCCACGGCGAGATACGAGTTGGGCTCCCCCAGGTTCTCCATTGGGCTGAGCATAGCCACACCGAACGCCGCCCAAGCCATTCCCCGGCGGGTTATGCTCGCTGCGGTACTCGGGGTTCTACAGAGGAGGAAGCGATGGCGATTGGGCTACGACTCAAGTTTGAGGGCGGCACGCAGGATCAGTACGACGCGCTGCACTCCCACATGGATATCGACGCCAGTCCGCCCGAGGGTCTGATCTTTCACGCGGCTGGACCGATCGAGGGTGGCTGGGGCATCATCGACTTCTGGGAGTCACGCGATCACTTCGACCGTTTTCAGTCGGGGCGACTTGGCCCGGCGATCGGAGAGCTCGGCGACCGGGCACCGCAGACTCCGCCGGAGATCAAAGAGTTCCCGGTCCACCACCTGACCAAGCCGTAGGGCACGGCACGCACGACGATGGGACTCAACCTCGCATCGCTGCTGACCGAGAGCGCCGCGCGGACGCCGGACCTGCCCGCAATTCGCCTTGGCGAGACCGAGCTGAGCTACGGCGAGCTCGATCAGGGCAGCGCCCGCCTGGCGACGCTGTTGCGTGAGAAGGGCATCGGCCCCGGTGACCGCGTCGGCGTGATGCTGCCCAACGTCCCCGAATTCCCGGTCGCCTACTACGGCGTGCTGCGCGCCGGCGCCATCGTCGTGCCGATGAACGTGCTGCTGAAGCGGCGCGAGATCGCTTTCTACCTGGAGGACTCGGGCTCGAAACTGCTGCTCGCCTGGCACGGCTTTTGCGCCGAGGCGCGCGAGGGCGCCACCGACGCGGGCGCCGAGCTGATCGAAGTCGAGCCGGAGAGCTTCTCCGAGCTGCTGGCCGGGCACGAGCCGACCACGGGCCTGCACGACACGGCCGAGGAGGACACCGCGGTGATCCTCTACACCTCGGGCACGACCGGCAAGCCCAAGGGCGCCGAGCTGACCCACGACAATCTCTTTCGCAACGCCGACGTCTCCAGTCGCACCACCTGTGAGATCGCCGGCGGCGACGTCGTCCTCGGCGCCCTCCCCCTCTTCCACTCCTTCGGCCAGACCGTCGGCATGAACTCCTCGCTCAAGGTCGGCGCCTGCCTCACCTTGGTGCCCAAGTTCGATCCCGGCGAGGCGCTGGCGACGATGCAGCGCGACAAGGTCACCCACTTCTACGGCGTGCCGACGATGTTCGGCGCCCTGCTCCATCACCCCGAGCGCGAGAGCTACGACACCTCCTCGTTGCGCACCTGCATCACCGGCGGCGCCTCGATGCCGGTCGAGGTCCTGCACGGTTTTGAAGACGCCTTCGGCGCCATCGTGCTCGAGGGCTACGGTCTCTCGGAGACCTCGCCGGTCGCCTGCTCCAACCACCCCGACAAAGAGCGCAAGGCGGGCTCGATCGGCACCCCGATCGAAGGCGTCGAGATGCGCCTGGTCGACGAGAAGGATGAGCCGGTAGCCCAGGGCGAGGTCGGCGAGGTCGTGATCCGCGGCCACAACATCATGAAGGGCTACTGGGAACGGCCCGACGCCACCGAGGAGGCGATGCGCGGCGGCTGGTTCCACAGCGGCGACATGGGCCGCATCGACGAGGACGGCTGCTTCTACATCGTCGATCGCAAGAAGGACATGATCATCCGCGGCGGCTACAACGTCTACCCGCGCGAGGTCGAGGAGGTGCTCTTCGAGCACCCGAAGATCCGCGAAGCGGCCGTCGTCGGTGTCCCCCACGACGAGTGGGGCGAGGAGATCGGCGCCGCAGTGGTCTGCCACGAGGGCGAGGAGCTGACGCCCGAGGAGGTCAGCGCCTACGTCAAGGAGCGCATCGCCGCCTACAAGTATCCGCGCCTGGTCTGGTTCCTCGACGACCTGCCCAAGGGCCCCACCGGCAAGATCCTCAAGCGGGAGATCGAGACTCCCGCGTCTGTGTGACGAACTCACTCTGACCGTCCTGGCTGCCCAGCCAGTTTGGCAGTAACCTCCGCTGCAGCCCGCCGCACCAGCAAAGGAGAGAGATGAGCGTCGCATCGCAGAGCCTGATGAGCAACATCACCTACGAGGACCTCTACAAGCGCTGGGAGCAGGGCAACTGGAGCGCCTACGACATCGACCTCACCGCCGATAAAACCGGCTGGCAGGGCCTCAGCGAGATCCAGCGGCGCTCGGCAATGTGGATCTACTCGATGTTCTTCTACGGCGAGGACCGCGTCGCCGACACCCTCGCCCCCTACATCACCGCCGCCCCGACCGAGGAGCAGTCCTACTTCCTCGCCACCCAGCAGGTCGACGAGGTGCGCCACTCGATCTTCTTCCACCGCTTCTTCAAGGAGGTAATCGGCGTCGGCGGCGAGTCGATCGAGCAGACCCTCTCCGCCACCCTGCCGCAGCTCAACTGGGGCTACCGCGGCATCTTCGACCGCCTCGACGTGATGGCGGAGGAACTGCGCAAGGACCGCTCGCTGCCCAAGTACGCGCAGGCGATCACGCTCTACCACTTGATCGTCGAGGGCTCGCTTGCCCAGCCCGGCCAGCACTTCATCGAGGACTTCTTCGCTTCAGAAGACACGATGCCCGGCTTCAGCTCCGGCATGGCCAACGTCTCCCGCGACGAGCAGCGCCACATCGGCTTCGGCGTCAAGGTCCTCTCCGAGCTGCTCGCCGACGATCACCCCGCCCACGAGGAATGCAAAGCGGCGGTGGTCGAGTTGCTGCGGGAAGTGCTGCCCTACGGCCCGGCGGTCTTCTACCCGCCCAACTTCGACCGCTCCTACACCGAGTGCTACGGCTTCTCGCTCGAGGACATCTTCGCCTTCGGGCTCAAACTGATCCGCCAGCGCTGGCGCACGATCGGCTACCCGACCGAGGAGATGCCTCCCGGCGTCTTCCCCTTCGACCCCGAGGCCTCGGCCGAGGACGTCGCCAAGAACCAGGTCAAGCTGATGGAAGCCGGCATCCTCGGCCCGCCCGAGGCAGTCCCTCAGGCAAACCCCGAGATGCAGCGCCTCTACTTCGACGTGGTCAAGCGCGCCGCCAACACCAAGGCCGCCAACGGCTCCAAGCTCGTCTACCAGTGGCGCTTTACCGACGCCGATCCCTGGCACCTGGTGCTCGACAACGGCTCGACCCGGGCGGAACCGGGCGAAGCGCCCAACCCGACCGTGACCCTGGAGACCAGCTGGGCCGACTTCGTCTCGACCAGCAAGCCCGATGCCAACCCGCTGAAGCTGGTCCTCACCCGCCGCATCCGCCCCCGCGGTTCGATCCGCGAGATCGCCCGGATGAGGAAGGTCTTCGGCTAGCTCGCGTATCTGGAACCTCCCTCCGCTCCGTCCTGCCCGGTTACGTTACGCCGAGTGTTCGAGGTTGGGAGGAGCAACGGATCGACGCCACATTGTTAGTGGAGTGACGCCAAGTCCTTTTGCAGTGGGGGGAACCCGACTCGGAGCCGGAGCCTAGTCTTTGCCTCCGCTTTCACCACCATCTTCAGAGCCGCTGCCAGTACCGGAATCGGAATCTCCGCCAGACCCTGGAGGACTCACTTCAACTTTCGAAGGCGGGGGAGAATTTGGATTGTCCACCGGGCGTATCGCCCCCTCCTTGATCTGACGATCCCCCTCCCTGCGGTGACCGCCGCGTGACTTGTCCTCACCGTTTTCCATGTCTTGTCTCTACCTCCGACTTGCTCTTTGGATGGACTTAAAGGACTCTCATAGTGCGAATCTGATTGGCAGGAACATAAATACCTCGGGTGGGCGTGAACTTCCCACTGAGAAGTGGGTCAGGACCGCTGGTATCGACATTCCACATCTCGTCAATGTAGAGATCGTGGGCAGCGGGTGTCTGACCGGCGCTCGACCCAATTCCAAAGCGTCCACCAACCCAGGTCATGTCGTCGAGCTGCACGATCAGCCAGGCGCCATGGTGCAGGCGAGTGAAGATCAGGTCCCCGGCATCACCGGAATCGCGGCCACCTAGAACTTCGTAGACGCGAGAGGGCGGCCCAGTATTTTTTCGCTCTTCTTTTAGGAAGAAGGCGTTGAGCTTGAGTCCTACCGCCAGCGGCACGCCGATCAAAACGATCAACGCGTAGAGCGCGATTGCCTCGAGGTGCGAGGTCCAGTTGTCGAAGCCGCCCACGTCTTCGACTAGGGACTTTGTGTAGGGGCTGAAGATTACGTGAAGGACAAGGGCGTAAAAGAGGGCCCGCAGGACGATTTCGAGATCCGAGCGTTTTGCAGCTGGCCGGCCAACCGTGGAGAGCTCGACAATCACAAACCCAGGCAGAATCACCGCGACTGCGATCAGGATTCCGAGGAGAGAGTCCGGCATCGGAAAGAAGGACTATCAGGGAGGTGGGGATCGAGGAGATGGTCGATGCCGAATTTCCGAACATCCACAGGTGAAATTCACGCTATCGCGGAGGAGGCGAGACGCGAACCTGTGACCTTCGGGTTAGGAGATCGGCGGGCGCTGCTCCGCCCAGGGGCGTTCGGCCTCTAGCTGGCCGGCGAGGGAGAGCAGGGTTGCCTCCTCGCCGGGGCGGCCGATGACCTGGACGGCGAGCGGCATGCCGTCGGCGGCGAAGCCGGTGGGAATCGACATCGCCGGGTTGCCGAGGTGGTTCCAGGGCACGCAGTAGGGATAGAAGCGACTCATGCCGAGCACGGTGCGCAGGGCGCCCTGGCCCTCCCAGCGGCGGATCGGCAGGGCGGTGCCGCCCATCACCGGCGTGATCAGCACGTCGAAGGAGTCGAAGATCGCGTTGACGCGGGCGACGTCGGCCTCGCGGCCGCGCAGGGCCCGCTCGTAGATCGCGTCCGGGAGCGTGCTGCCCAGTCGGCCGAAGCCGCGGGTGCGCCGTTCCAAGCGCTCGGGGTGCGGCACTTCGGCCACTGTGTCGGCGACGCCACGCAGGAAGCGCGGCGTGATGTTGTTGCCGATCCCACCCCAGGCGGGATCCTGCTGGGCGACGTCGTGACCGAGCGAGCGCATCAGCTCGGCGGCGTCGAAGACGGCCTGCTTGACGTCGTCGGAGACGATCGGCGGCGCTGCGGCACGCGGTGCCAGGGTTGAGTAGGCGACCCGCAGCTTGCCGGGCGGCGTCTTCGCCGACTCGACGAAGGGGCGGTCGGGGAGCGGCGGCGCACCGGGCTCCGAGGAGCCACCGGCGGTGATGTCGAGCCAGAGCGCGGTGTCGAGCACGTTGCGGCTGAGGCAGCCGAGCACAGCGAGCCCGTGCCAACCGTCCTCGAGCGGCGCCAGGGAGATCCGGCCGCGCGAGGGTTTCAAGCCGAAGAGACCGCAGGAAGCAGCGGGCAGGCGGATCGAGCCACCGCCGTCGCCGGCAGAGGCGATCGGCACCAGCCCGGCGGCAACCGCCGCGCCCGAGCCACCGCTCGATCCGGCCGGAGAGCGCTGCAGGTTCCAGGGGTTGCGGGTAACGCCATAGGTGGCGGACTCGGTGAAGCCGCAGATCGCCAGCTCGGGTAGCTGCGTCAGGCCAACCACGATCGCCCCCGCCTCGCGCAGGCGCCGCACCATCTCGCAGTCCGCACTGGCCGGCTCGGTGAAGGCGTCGGTACCGTGCATATTGACCTCGCCGACCACGTCGACTTCGTCCTTGATCGCGATCGGCACACCAAGCAGCGGCCGCTCATCCCCAGCCTTCAGCCGCGCCTCGGCCTGCTCGGCCTCAAGCAGTGCCCGCTCGCCCATCACCTTGCGGAAGGCGTTCAGCTGCGGATCGAGCCGCGCAATTCGATCGAGGCAGAGCTGCACCAGCTCAGTCGGCGAAACCTCCCCCGCCCGCACCATCTCGGCCTGCCGTGCAGCACCCGCAAACGCCAGCTCGTCGCTCATGGCGCCAGGGTATTAGGTCAAGCCTCGGCCGGCTCGGGCTCGGCCGTACCGCTCTCGAAGCTGAGGTCCGGCAGGGCGCGATCGAGCCAGGAGGGCATCCACCAGTTCCAGCCACCGAGCAGCTTCATCGCCGCCGGCACTAGGATCAGGCGGACCAAGGTTGCGTCGAGCGCGATCGCCACCGCGCAGCCGAGGCCGAGCTCCTTGATCGAGGGCACCCCGGTGAGGACGAAGACGGCGAAGACCGAGGTCATGATCAGGGCGGCGGAGGAGATCGTGCGGGCGCTGGTCGAGAGACCTTCGGCGACGGCCCGTTCGTTGTCGCCGTGCTCGAGGTAGTGCTCGCGAATCCGCGACATCAGGAAGACCTCGTAGTCCATCGAGAGGCCGAAGACGATGGCAAAGATCAGCGGCACGTTGATCGTGTCCAGCGCGCCCTGGTTCTCGAAGCCGAGCAGGCTGTCGAACCAGCCCCACTGGAAGATCGCGACGAGGACGCCGAACGCCGCCCCGATTGAGAGCAGGTTCATCAACACCGCCTTCAGCGGCAGCAACAGCGAGCGCAGCATCACCATCAGCACCAGGTAGCTGAGCGCGAGGACGAAGAGAATGATCTTCCACATCGAGCCGCTGACCTGGGCCCGGGCGTCCTGGCTGCGCGCGGTTTCGCCACCGACGTCGACGCTGGCGACGTGGGCGAGCGCGGTGGCCGGGACGACGTTGTCGCGCAGCCGTTCGACCAGGGCGATCGTCGCGTCGGACTCACTGGGAGCGCTGGGCGTGGCCTGAACGAGGACGCTGGAGCCGGAGAAGGCCGGCGGCGCCACGGCACTGACGCCGGGTGTCGACTCGATCGTGCGGGCGAAGCCGGCGATCGCCGGCCGATCCTTGCGCGCCTGTGCGGCACTGTCGAAGGTGGCAACCATCTGCACCGGGTCGGTGCCGCCACCGAGCTGCTTGGAGGCGAGTTCGTTGCCGATCCGCACGTCGCTGTCGGTGGGGAACTGCTTGATCGCCTGGGTCCCGGTTTCAATCGAGAGCAGCGGGATCGCCAGGGTCAGCAGCACGGCGGAGACGCCGATCACGGCAACCCAGGGTCGCGCCATCACGCGAGTGGTCCAGCGCACCCAGAAGGCCTCGCGGTCGGGGCGCTCGCCGCGGCGGCGGAAGACGCCGAGCACCTTGGCGACGACTCCGCCCGGCAGCACGCGGTCGCCGAGCATCGCGATCAGCGCCGGCAGCAGCGTTGTCGCGGTCAGGATCGAGACGGCGACCACGGTCATCGCCCCCAGCGCCATCGAGCGCAGCGCCTGGTTGTCGACCATCCAGAGGCCGGCCAGCGAGACGATCACGGCCAGGCCTGAGAAGGCCACGGCAAGGCCAGAAGTGGAGAGTGCCTCAGCCCGAGCGGCCTCCGGCTCGCGCCCGCGGGCGCGCTCCTCGCGATAGCGGGCAAGGATGAAGAGCGAGTAGTCGATCGCCACCCCGATCCCGATCATCGAGGCCATGTTGGTGACGAAGACCGAGGTCTCGATTTGCTGCGAGATGAAATAGATCAGCGCCCCGGTGATCATCACGCTGACGAAGCCGAGCACCAGCGGCAGCGCCGCAGCAGCAAGCGAGCCAAAGACGACGAGCAGGATGATCGCGACGATCGGGAAACCGCCAGCCTCGGCTTTCGCCAGGTCCTTCTTCGAAAGCTCCTGCATGCCGGCCCAGATCGTCGGCTGTCCGGCCAGGTAGGTGGTCACCCCGTTGACTGCGGTGCCAGGGTCAAGGTCTTCGCGCAGTTCGGCTGCGGAGTCAATCTGGCGGTCCGAGGACTTTTCGCTGTGCAGGGCAAGCATCGCCGTCCCGGTCCGCTGCAGTGCTACCTCAGCCTGGCGGGCCGTGGCCGGCGGCAGGGTCACCTTGTCGAGACCGGCAACCGCGTGGCGCACCCGCTGGACCGCACCTGCGCGGGCAGCAGCGCTGGCACCCTCTTCGGCCTGCAGGACCACCGCGATGCCACCGGTCTTGTCGCTGAAGTCCTTTTCGAGCGAGTCGCTGACCGCTTTCGACTGCGTGCCGGGAACGTCGAAGCCGCCCCCGGTCAGGTGATCCGTCTGGTGCGAAGCGATCGGCAATGCAACCGCCACGACCGCAATCCACGCCGCCAGGACCCAGCGCCGTCGGCGCCCCAGGAATCCCGCGAGTCTGACCATGAAGTCACGCATTGGCTGGACAGCCAGCTTTTCGGATCGGCGACCGCCCGTCTGTGAGGGCGATCACTCCAAACGGTTCCGCTGTGCGATTGCCGCCCCAACCGGAAGAAGGAACAGCGAACAGCGCAGCAGGGAAGCGACTACTCGGAGATCAGCAGGTAACGACCCGAGGCGGCGGCAACGGCGAGGCCGCCGCTGATGTCGCGCTCGGTGTCGGAGAGCGCCTGCAGGGCGAAGCCGTCGGCGATCGCGAAGAGGAAGGAGACGATCTCCTCGGCCTCGTAGCGGAGCTTGAGCACGCCCTCGCGCTCCTTGCTGCGCAGCCCCTCGGCAACGTGTGAGCGGGTGCGCTCGAAGAGCTGGCCGACCTCGTGCTGGATCTCCGGATTGCGGCGGCCGGCGCTGAAGAGCTCGTAGAGGAGAAAGAAGAAGGTCGGCTCGTTCTCGATCAAGTCGGTAAGGCTGGCGAGCAGGACGTCGATCACGTCGTCGACCGTCTTTGCTTTGGCCAGCGGCTCGTCGAGCCTCGCTACGCGGATCTCGGCGTCGCGGCGGACGACCTCGACCAGCAGCCGCTCCTTGGTCCCGAAGTAGTAGTGGAGAAGGCCGCGGCTGACGCCCGCCTCGCGAGCGACGTGCTCGAAGGTCGAACCGGCCGCACCGCGCTTGGCGACGCTGACCCGCATCGCATCAACGATGCGCTGGGCCTTCTCGCCGCTGAGCTCGCGCTCCTTGGTTGCCGCCTCCATGGGATCAGTCTAGTGCTGACTGAGGAGGCACAAACGCCGGCAGGCGACGACCTGCCGGCGTTGAGAGGTCCTCAGGAGCCGTTGATTGAGGTGGTGCTGGTGTACTCGAACTCCTCCTCGGCGCCGAAGAGGGCGTCGAGCACGGTCTTGCGCGCATCCTCGCTGAGGATCAGGGCGACGGCAGCGCCGACCAGACCGAGCAGGATGATGCGACCGAGGCGGCTCTTCTTGCGCTTCTTCGGCGCGCGGAAGGCCTCGGATGCGTCGCGCAGGTTCTCCGCCGCGACCTTGAGGTCACGTTGGACCTTCTTGTCACTGGTGACCGCCTTGACCGTGCCGCCGTTGCTGGTCGCGCGGCCGTAGGCGCCCTTCGCCGCTTCGAAGGCCTTCTTGAGGCTGTCGCGCAGCTCTTCGTCATCGATCAGCCGCTCCACGTAGGGGTTCTCGCGTGCGGTCGCATAAAGATCGGCTGCCTGGGTCGCCTTCGTCTTGCTCATGCCTTCTCCTCGCTGGATTCTCCGGGACACTCAGAATAACTCGCATCGATCGGGCGGCGTCAGCCCGGGCCGATGCCGTCCAGCAATACCCCGTTGCTGCGGAAGCCAAGCTGGGCGTTGCGGATCGTGCGCAGCCGCAGCGGCCTCAGCTCCGGCCCCGGGGTGGCGAAGCGCCTTACGTAGAGCCGGCCGACGTGCTGGTAGCCGACTTCGCGGAAGCCCGGACCGAGGAGGCGCGCCGGTGGTGCCGGCACCGAGCCGTCGGAGATGAAGTCGATTTCTCCCACCCACCACTGAAAGCCGTCGGACGGCAGGACCTGGAACGACCCGGTCGAGAGGTAGTAGCGCAGCGAGGCCTCGCCCAGGGTCCAGGTGACCATCGCCCGCGGCGCCGTCGGTTCGCCGATCGCGCCGGCGACTGAGTCCCAGTCGGGCCGCTGCAACGCCGGCGAGACGCTCGCCCAGATCGAGAAACCAAGCGAGTAGGCAACCAGCAATCCGGCGAGCACGGCGCCGCTGCGGCGCGCACCGCGCAGGGTGAAGCCGACCGCCAGCGCGACCAACAGCGGCACCAGCGCCGGCATCAAGTTGCGAGCGAGGACGTAGTCCTTGCTCGAGTCGAGCAGGCCGATCACCAACGGCACGACGACTGTCACCGCGGCCAGCGTCAGCGGGATGCCGGCGGCGCGGCGCTCGCGACGCTCACCACGAGCGAAGACGAGCCAGGCGGCGGCAAGCGCGAGCAGGGCGGGAACGACCGCCAGCAGTGGGTGCTCGGGCTGGGCGATGATGTCGCCGGTCTCCCCCAGGGCAAAGGTGAGGCCGGTCTCCCAGAGCCGGTGCCAGAGGCTGAAGTTGCTGATCCATTCGGCGTGAGCGAAGGAGGCCTGGTGGACCAGCAGCGGCGCCAGCAGGAGGCCTGCGGCGGCGACAATCCAGAGGCCCGGGAAGGCACCACCACTTTCCCGGCGACGGCGGTGGAGCAACCAGAGCGCCTCGGCGGCGATCGGGAAGGCGGCGAAGTAATGCGTGCCGAGGGCGAGAGCGGAGGCGATGCCCCAGGCAATCGAGTCACGGCGGCGGCCGCGGTCGAGGGCGCGGACGAAGTAGAGCAGCGAGAGCGCGGTGAGCAGGACGAAGAGCGCGTAGGCGCGCGCCTCTTGTGAGTACCAGAGCAGCATCGGGTTGACCGCCACCAGGGCCGCGGCGACGATGCCGGCGCGGCGACTGCTGAGCTCGGCACCGAGCAGGTAGGCGACCGGCACGGTGGCGATGCCGGCGACGGCCGAGACCATGCGCAGGCCGAACTCGCCGGTCCCGGTCAGCTGGGTCCAGGCCCAGGCGACGGCGTAGTAGAGCGGCGGCGCCGACTCGCTGAAGCCGACCGCGTCCATTGCGTGCCAGAAGCCGTCGCGCAGGATGCGGCTGGCAGTGACGATCTCGTCGTGGTGGTAGCTCTGCACGCCGAGCGTGGCGAAGCGCAGTACCCCGGCGAGGACGGTGAGCCCGGCGACGATCCAGAAGGTGCGCGAACGGGCCCGCACGAGCGCGGCGATCGATTCCAGATAGGTCGAAAAGCTGCTCCTGCGCAGCGCCCCGGCGGCCTCCATCGGGATTAAGCGAGCGCCGCTTCGATCGCCTTGGAGACCTCGTCCACGTAGACGAACTCCAACTCGCTGCGCTCGTGCTCGGGAATCTCTTTCACGTCACCCTCGTTGCGTTGGGGCACCAGCACCCGCTTGATCCCGGCCCGCTGCGCCGCCAGCGACTTCTCCTTCAAGCCGCCGATCGGCAGCACCTGGCCGGTCAGGGTCACCTCTCCGGTCATCGCCACATCGTTGCGAACGGGACGGCCGCCAATCAGCGAGGAGAGCGCCACGGTCATCGCCACGCCGGCCGAGGGCCCATCCTTAGGCACCGCGCCGGCCGGCACGTGGACGTGGATGTCGTGTTTGGCGAACCAGTCCTCGCCGAGCTTCGGGGCGATCTCACGCCAGTGGCCGCGCACGTAGGAGAGCGCCGCCTGCGCCGACTCCTTCATCACGTCGCCGAGCTGGCCGGTGATCGTCAGCTGGCCGGAGCCGGGCATCGAGGTGGCCTCGATGAAGAGCACGTCTCCCCCAACCGGGGTCCAGGCGAGCCCGGTCGCGACGCCGGGGACTTTGGTCCGCCGCCGCTGCTCGGCGAAGACGCGGCGGCGACCGAGCAGCTCCCGCGCGCGCTTGGCCGAGATCCTCGCCTTGGCTTTTTTGCGTTTGCCCTTGCTCTCGGCGACTTCGCGGGCAACTTTGCGGCAGACCGTGCCGATCTGTCGCTCCAGGTTGCGCACACCCGCCTCGCGCGTGTACTCCTCGATGATCGCCACCAGGGCCGGATCGGCGAACTCGATCTGCGAGGGCTTGAGGCCGTTGGCATCGATCTGGCGCGGCACCAGGTAGCGGCGGGCGATGTGCTTCTTCTCATCCAGCGTGTAGCCGGCCAGCTCGATCGTCTCCATCCGGTCCTGCAGCGGGCCGGGGATCGTGTCGAGGACGTTGGCCGTAGCGATGAACATCACCTCGGAGAGGTCGAACTCGAGGTCGAGGTAGTGGTCGCGGAAGGAGTCGTTCTGCGCCGGGTCGAGCACCTCGAGCATCGCCGAAGCGGGGTCGCCGCGGAAGTCGGCGCCCATCTTGTCGATCTCGTCAATCATGAAGACGGGGTTGCGTGAGCCGGAGTCGCGCAGGGCACGCACGATCGCACCCGGCAGAGCACCGATGTAGGTGCGGCGGTGGCCGCGAATCTCGGCCTCGTCGCGGACGCCGCCAACCGAGATGCGCTCGAACTCGCGTCCCAGCGCCTTGGCGATCGAGCGGCCGAGGCTGGTCTTGCCGACCCCGGGCGGGCCGACGAAGCAGAGGATCGGCCCGGGCGAGTCCGGTTTCAACTTGCGCACCGCCAAGTACTCGAGGATGCGGTCCTTGACTTTCTCCAGGTCGTAGTGATCGGCGTCGAGCACTTTCCGGGCATGTTTGATGTCGAGGTTGTCCTCGCTTTCGGCCGCCCAGGGCAGCTCGGTCAACCACTCCAGGTAAGTGCGGATGACGCCGTGCTCGGCCGCGGCGGGCGGCAGTTTCTCCAGCCGCGAGAGCTCGCGATCGGCGGCCTTCTGGGCGTGCTCGGGGAGTTTCGCCGCCTCGATTTTCTCGCGCAGTTCGTTGACTTCGGCCTGCTGCTCATCGCCCTCCCCCAGCTCGTCCTGGATCGCTTTCATCTGCTGGCGCAGGAAGAACTCGCGCTGGCCTTTGTCGATCTCCGACTGCACCTGGGTCTGGATCTGGGTGCCAAGTTGGACGACCTCGAGCTCGCGGGCGAGGATCTGGGAGAGGTGGCGCAGGCGGGCGACGACCTCGACCTCTTCGAGCAGCTCCTGCTTCTCCTCGGTCGAGATGCGCAGGGCGCCGGCGATCAGGTGGGCGAGGGCGGCCGGGTCATCGAGGTTGGCGACCGCCATCTGCAGCTCCTCGGGCAGGTAGGGAATCTGCTCAATGATCTCCGAGAAGGTGCGCTGGACGTTGCGGGTCAGGGCCTCCAGCTCCTGCCCCTCCTCGACCTCGTCCGGCAGCTCGCTGATCCGCGCCACCAGGTAAGGCTGCTCGGCGACGAAGGGCCCGAGCCGCACCCGCTGGGTGCCCTGGACGAGGATGCGCAGAGTGCCGTCGGGCACCTTGAGCATGCGGGCGACGACGCCGACGACGCCGACTTTGTGCAGGTCCTTCGGACCCGGCTCCTCGTTCTCGGGATCGCGGGCGGCGACCATCGTCAGCATCCGGTTCGCGCCGAGCACGTCGTTGACCAACTGGATCGAGCGCTCCTGACCGACCGCCAGCGGGGTCAAGGTCTCGGGAAAGGTGACGGTGTCGCGCAGGGGCAGGACCGGCAGCGCGTCGGGCAGCGGCTCGGAGGCGCGGATCGCGTCCTCGGCGTCGAACGAATCGACCACCTCGAGGATCGGGCTGCCCTCCATCAGTGCCGCCTCTCAGGGGTCGGCACTAGTCCCTCCCGATCGGAATCCGCCGTGTGCTCTCAGCGGGGTCGCGCAGCGGCAACTCGATCCGCAGCACCCCGTCTTCGTAGGTCGCCGTGGCCCGCTCGGCGTCGACGTCGACCTGCAGCTCGACCACGCGGCGGAAGGGGCCGGAGGGAATCTCCACCTGCTGGTAGACGCGGCCCTCGGTCTCCTGCACCTGGCGCTCACCGACGATCGCCAACTGCCGGGTGCCGACCTCGATTCCCACCTCGTCGAGCTCAACCCCGGCGAGGTCGACCTTGACTACAGCCCGTTGTGGGTCGCCGCAGTAGTAGACGTCCACGTTGGGCGTAAACCCCCTGCTCCTGCGGCTGACGTAGGTAGTCCGCGCCCAGGCATATAGGTCCCGCTCCGGCATCAGCTCAAAACATAGCCAGACCGCAGCTCAGGCGGTGCCGGCCTGCGATGCCCAGCGCGGCGGCCGCATCAGCAGCACCGGCTGGCGCGGCGGCACCAGCCCCTCGGGCCGGTTGGGGCGGAAGGTGGCGCAGGGCTCGTCGAGCTCGAGCGCGCAGAGGAGGTTCTTCTGGAAGTAGCAGTCCTCGCAACTCGGTTTTTTCTGCTTGCGCGGCACGGCGGCGATATTGCCATCGTCGTGACTCTTTCGTGAGGCTCAATTCCGCAAAGCGCAACGTTCTTGACACAGTCTCGTCACAGGTTCCCCGCGTCTTGCGGGAGCCGGTGGCCGCCGCCGCTACCATTCGGCCCCGGATGGAGTCTTCCAGCAGGACCGACAAACTCGCCGCCTCGCCGCAACTGTTCGAGAGCGACTTCCTCAACTTCTTCTCGCGGGTGCACCCGGCGGTCCCGGCGATCGTCTTCGTGCCGGTGGTGATCGCGATGGAGTGGCTCGGGGCGAGCCGCGGCTACGCCGTCTGGCAGCTGCTCCTGCTCAGCCTCGCCGGGGTCGGCATCTGGACGCTGACCGAGTACTGGCTGCACCGACTGATCTTCCACTGGCAGCCCGACAACGCCTTCGGCAGGCGGATGCACTTCATCATCCACGGCATCCACCACGACCATCCCAATGACAAGCTGCGGTTGGTCATGCCCCCCGCCGTGGCGATCCCGCTGGCGGCGCTCTTCTTCTTCGCCTTCACGCTGATCTTCGGCACGCCGGCGACCTATCCGCTCTTCGGCGGCTTCATCCTCGGCTACCTCGGCTACGACTACACGCACTACTACGTGCACCACTTCGTCCCCAAGTCCGATTTCGGCAAGCGCTTGCGCGAGCAGCACATGCGCCACCACTTCCAGGACCACCGCTACGGCTACGGCGTCTCCTCGCCGATCTGGGACGTCGTCTTCCGCACTTTGCCGCGTAAGCGGAACCGCTAGCCACGCGGTAGCCGTACCCGGGGCGATTGGTCCGCATTTTCTTGTGCGTCAAGTGACTTGCCGCCTCATCCGGTGTGTCACTATTTTGGTACGCGCCGATTTGTGGTCGATCGACCGATCGACCACAACCACCACGCTTTCCTCCCGTCTGCGGCGCACGGACTACGCCGTTGGAAAACGACCGTCTGCACTGATAGTTGCAACTCTGGAACGAGTCGGACTGGTTTGGAATGTGGTGCAGATCTCACCAGTGCGTCAGGCACAAACGCACTGCTTGAAACCTGTCACGAATGGGTAGCTTCGTCCAAATGGCCAGAGTGACAGAGCCAGTTTGACTACACGAATAGTCACTGTCACTGTGACTCTGCCACACTCCGGCGTAGCTGACGACCCGGGAGGCACAGAGCTCACGGGATGAAAGGAAGGAAATGCCCAGCACCAGCAACGTACTCGACGAGGCCCTTGACCTAGTCAAGAAAAGGCTCGCGGAGCTTGACGAGGAGCGCAAGCGCCTCGAGCGCGCTCTTGCCGAGCTTGGTGGCACCGTCACTCGCCGTCCCGGTCGGCCCCCCGGCTCCGGTCGCGGCCCCGGTCGCCCTCGTAAAAACGCCGCATCGGCGACAACCGCGGCCCCGGCCGCAGCTGCCGCCCCGCGCAAACGCCGTCGCCGTCGCCGCGGCGGGACCCGCGCCGACCAGGCAGTCGCCTTGGTTGAGCAGAACCCCGGTATCTCCGCCTCGGAGATCGCCAAACAGATGAAAATCAAACCGAATTACCTGTACCGGGTTCTCGGCGAAATGGAGAAAGAGGGTCGCGTCACCAAGAAGGGACGCGAGTACCACCCAGGCAAATAACGCCTGAGACTTCTCGCATTGCTGCACAAAGCCGGCCCCCGAAAGGGGGCCGGCTTTTTCTTTGATGACCGCTTAAAGCAGGCCGAGCTGACTCACCGCGTCGCGCTCCTCGCGCAACTCGGCGGCGCTGGCGTCGATCCGCGGCCGTGAGAACTCCGGCACCTCGACCCCCTCGACGATCGACCACTCACCACCGCTGCAGGCACAGGGGAAACCGGCGACGATTCCCTCCTCGACCCCGTAGGAGCCGTTCGCGGGCACACCCATCGAGACCCAGTCGCCCTCGGGGGTGCCGAGCACCCAGTCGTGAACGTGATCGATCGCGGCGTTGGCGGCCGAGGCGGCACTGGACGCGCCGCGGGCCTCGATGATCGCGGCGCCGCGCTTGGCGACTCGGGGAATGAACTCATCGGCAATCCAGGCTTGGTCGTCGACTGCGTCCCACGCACTCTTGCCGTTGACCTTGGCGTTGACGAGGTCCGGGTACTGCGTGGTCGAGTGGTTGCCCCAAACCGTCATGTTGGTGACGTCGGAGACATCCTTGCCGAGCTTGTTGGCGACCTGGGCGATCGCCCGGTTGTGGTCGAGTCGCATCATCGCGGTGAAGCGCTCGCGCGCCACACCATCGGCGTTGGACATTGCGATTAGACAGTTGGTGTTGGCGGGGTTACCGACAACGAGGATTCGCACGTCGTCGGCAGCGCCGGCAGCGATCGCTTCACCCTGCGGCTTGAAGATGCCGCCGTTGGCCTCGAGCAGATCAGAGCGCTCCATGCCTGGACCGCGCGGACGGGCGCCGACCAGGAGACCGACGTTGCAGCCGTCGAAGGCCTGCTTGGGGTCGTCGAAAATGTCAATTCGCCGCAGTAGCGGAAAAGCACAATCGTCGAGCTCCATCGCCGTTCCCTCGGCGGCCTTGACCGCATCGGGAATCTCCAACAGGCTCAACTCCACCGGCGTCTCGGGACCGAGCATCTGACCGCTGGCAATACGAAAAAGCAGTGCATAGCCGATCTGGCCGGCAGCACCGGTCACGGTGACTTTCACAGGGGTGCTCACAGAATCTCTATCTCCTGGATTCGTGGTTTTCGAAGAGCTAGGCCATGGCCTGCTGCAGGGCCTCGTCGATCGAGCCGAGGAACTCCTGCGTGGTCTGGAACGCCTGGTCGGGGCCGACGAGCAGGGCCAGGTCTTTGGTCATCTTGCCCGCTTCCACCGTCTCCACACAGACCCGCTCGAGGGTCTCGGCGAACTCCGCGACGGCGGGGGTGTCGTCCAGTCGACCGCGGGCGGCGAGGCCGCGCGTCCAGGCGAAGATCGAGGCGATCGGGTTGGTCGAGGTCGGCTTGCCCTGTTGGTGCTGGCGGAAGTGACGGGTGACGGTGCCGTGCGCGGCCTCCGCCTCGACCGTCTTGCCGTCGGGACTCATCAGCACGCTGGTCATCAGGCCAAGCGAACCGAAGCCCTGGGCGACGGTGTCGGACTGCACATCACCGTCGTAGTTCTTGCAGGCCCAGACGTAACCGCCTTCCCACTTCAGCGCCGCCGCAACCATGTCGTCGATCAGGCGGTGTTCATAGGTGATCCCGGCCGCCTCGAAGTCGGCCTTGAACTCGCTCTCGTAAACCTCGGCGAAGAGGTCCTTGAAGCGGCCGTCGTAGCGCTTCAGGATCGTGTTCTTGGTCGAGAGGTAGACCGGGTAACCGCGGTCGAGCCCGTAGCGCATCGAGGCCCGGGCGAAGTCCCGAATCGAGTCGTCGAGGTTGTACATCGCCATCGCGATGCCACCGCCGGGGAAGTCGTAGACGTCGAGCTCGACCGGCTCGCTGCCGTCTTTGGGGGTGTAGGTAAGGGTCAGCGTGCCCTCGCCGGGGACGACCATGTCGGTCGCCCGGTACTGGTCGCCGAAGGCGTGGCGACCGATCACGATTGGCTTGGTCCAACCCGGGACCAGGCGCGGGATGTTGGCGATCACGATCGGCTCGCGGAAGATGACGCCGCCGAGGATGTTGCGGATCGTTCCGTTCGGCGAGCGGTACATGTCGGCGAGGCCGAACTCCTCCACCCGCGCCTCGTCGGGGGTGATCGTCGCGCACTTGACGCCGACGCCGTGCTGCTTGATCGCATTGGCCGCGTCGACGGTGATCTGATCACGCGTCGCATCGCGGCTCTCGATGCCGAGGTCGAAGTAGATCAGCTCGAGGTCGAGGTAGGGCAGGATCAACTGCTCCTTGATGAAGGACCAGATGATCCGGGTCATCTCGTCGCCGTCGAGCTCGACAATCGGGTTCTTCACGGAGATTTTCGCCACGCCGCGGCGATGCTACCGATGGACTGGCACAATCAGGTCAATGGCCACCGCCGAGCGCCGCAACACCGCCACCCACGAGGTCTTCAACCAGGCCTCGCCGCTGGAGGACTACAACCCGTTCGACGCCGACCGGCCGCTGCGCGAGGCGTTGGTGCGCGAGGGCGGCGGCTGGGCCGAGGACCGGGCCCGCGAGCTCGGCGCGATCTGCGGCTCCGCGCAGACGATTCGCTGGGGCTTCGAGGCAAACGAAAAGAAGCCGCAGCTGAAGACCCACGATCGCTTTGGGCATCGCATCGACGAGGTCGAGTTCGACAGCTCCTGGCACGAGCTGATGCGGATCGGTGCCAGCCATGGCCTGCACGCGATGCCCTGGCGCGAGCCCGGCGTCGGCGCCCACGTTGCCCGGGCGACGATGTTCATGCTGCTGATGCAGGCCGAGAGCGGCGTCGGCTGCCCACTCTCGATGACTTACTCGGCGATCCCGGCGCTGCGCCAGCAGCCCGAGCTCGCCGCCGAGTGGGAGGAGCGCTTCCTCTCGCTCGACTACGACGAGCGCTCGCTGCCGTCCGAGCGCAAGAGCGGCGCCCTCTGCGGGATGGCGATGACCGAGAAGCAGGGCGGCTCCGACGTGCGCGCCAACACCACCGTGGCGACCCCGCTCAACGGCGGTGGGCCCGGAGCCGAGTACGAGCTGGTCGGCCACAAGTGGTTCTGCTCGGCGCCGATGTGCGACGCCTTCCTCGTCCTCGCCCAGACCGACTCCGGCATCTCCTGTTTCCTGATGCCGCGCTGGACCCCCGACGGCGAGCGCAACGCCTTCCAGATCCAGCGGCTCAAGGACAAGCTCGGCAACCGCTCCAACGCCTCCTCGGAGCTCGAGTTCCGCGGCGCCTGGGCGCGCATGGTCGGCGAGGAGGGGCGTGGCGTGCCGACGATCATCGAGATGGTCAACCACACCCGGCTCGACTGCGTGATCGGCGCCGCCACCGGCTACCGGGCCGGCGTCGTGCAGGCGATCAACCACACGGAAAACCGCGCCGCCTTCGGCAAGGAGCTGATCGATCAGCCGCTGATGCAAAACGTGCTCGCCGACCTCGCGGTCGAGTCCGAGGCCGCCACCGTCGCCGCGATGCGCCTCGCCCGCGCCTACGACGAGGTAGCCGCCGGCGACGAGGACGCCGCCAACTTCCGCCGCCTCGCCAACGCCGTGCTCAAGTACTGGATGTGCAAGCGCCAGCCCTCCCACGCGGTCGAGTGCCTCGAGTGCTTCGGCGGTAACGGCTACGTGGAGGAGTCAGGCATGCCCCGCCTCTATAGAGAGGCACCGCTCGCCTCGATCTGGGAGGGCTCCGGCAACGTCCAGTGCCTAGACGTGCTCCGCGCCATGGTGAAGAGCCCGGCTTCGGTCGAGGCTTTCTTCGCCGAGGTTGAAGCTGGCTCGGGTGCTGAACCGGAGCTCGACGGCTACATCGCGGCCTTGAAGGACGAAATCCCCGGCGACCTCGAGACGATTGAGTCCCGAGCCCGCCGCATCGTCGAGGGCATGGCCGTCGCCCTCCAAGCTTCGCTCCTCGTCCGCTACGGAGATCCCGCCGTCGCTGACGCCTTCTGCGCTTCCCGCCTCTCCGGCGACTGGGGCAACGCCTTCGGAACCCTCCCTGCGGGCACGGACTTCAGCACGATCATCGAGCGTCACCGGCCCCAGGCCTGAGGAATCTGAGCTGCCGGCCTGAGCCGCGGGGAGCTCCTTCTCAGGAACTCCCGCGAAGCGGCCTGAGAAGGAGCTCCCCGCGGCTCACGTCTGGTCCCTCAGTGCCCGTCCCACTTGCTCCATGGTGATCACTCCCGAAAGGCGACCGTCTGCATCAACCGCCATCAGAGCACCGAAGCGCCGCAGGGCCCGATTCGAGAGCAGCGAATCGAGCGGGGCGTCGTCGCGGACCTGGAAGGTGCCGTCGTCGTGCTCGAGCAGATCAGAGACGTGGAATGTGGTGCGCGAGATCTCGGGAACCTCATCTGCTTTGTCGCGGACGACGAGGCCAAGGAAATGGTGCGCTGCGTCGACCACCGGGAACCACGGCCAGCGGTAGCGGAGGAAGTATTCGTCCAGCGCTTGCTCAACGCTCAGCTCATCGGAGATCGTGACCGGCTGGCGGTCCATCACGTCGGACACCTGCAGGCTGCTGATCTTGCCGGTGATCTTGGTCTGCATCGAAGCGGCCTTGGCGGAGCTGTTGATCACGACGCCGATCAGGGCCAGCCAGATGCCGCCGAAGGCATCACCGCTGGCGAGCAGGAGCAGGCCGCCGCCGATGAAGATGTAGCCGAAGACGCGGCCGAGGTTGGCGGCGAAGCGAGTCGCCGAGTTGCGGTCGCCGGTGCGCCACCAGGCGATCGCGCGGACGATCCGGCCACCGTCCATTGGGAAGGCGGGCAGCAGGTTGAAGATCAGGACCAGCAGGTTGATCGTGGCCAGCCAGCCGATCATCGCCATCACGCCGGAGACGCCCGAGCCGGATTCGATCTCCACCGCCCGCTTGAACTCCTCGGCGCCGACCGCGGCCAAGCCGACGGCCGTGAGCACGATGACGATGGCCAAGGTCACCAGCGGCCCCGCGATCGCCACCTTGAACTCGGCCGCAGGGCTGGGCGACTCGCGATCCATGCGCGCCATGCCGCCGAAGATCCAGAGCTGGATGCTGGAGATGCCGATGCCGTTGCGCTGCGCGGCAAAGGCGTGGCCGAGCTCGTGCAGGACGATCGAGCCGAAGAAGGCGAGGGCGCTGACCACCGCCAGTACAAAGGGGGTCGAAGCGGAACTGCTCTCGCCGAGTACGCCGCCGTAAAAGCGCGAGAGCCAGAAGATCACCAGGAAGAGGACGAGGAACCACGACCAGTCGACCGTGATGCGGATGCCGCGGACGTGGAAGAGGGTGATTGGTTTGCCGCCGAACATGTAGCAATGGTAAGCGGCGACTAGGGTCCGCTCTCCGTATGGGCGATCAAACTTGGCTCAGAGAACAGCTCGAGGAGCTTGAGCGGATCTACCGCCCCAGCGCCTCCGATGGCGAGCGGCGCGCTGCCGAGTGGATCGTCGGGCGCTTCGCCGAGCTCGGCGCCGAGGCGCGGATCGAGGCCGAGACCGTGCACGGCACTTACTGGTGGCCGCTGGGCCTCGGTGCGGCGCTTGGGGCCGTGGGCGGCTGGCTGGGACTGCGCGGGCGCCGGCTGCTCGGTGCCCTGCTCGGTTTCGCCGGCGCCGCCGGGATCGCGGCTGACTTTCCACCGGGAAAGCGGCCGCTGCGCCGGCTGCTGCCCAAGCGCACCACCTACAACGTCGTCTGCGAACTGGGCCAGGCCGAGGCCGAGCGCACCGTCGTCCTCATCGCTCACCACGACGCCGCTCACTCGGGACTGATCTTCCACCCGCAGATCCCCAAGATCGCCGACCGCCTTGGGCTAATCGAGGGCAAGGACACGAGCCCGATGCTGATGGCACCGGTGGTGGGCGGTCCGCTGCTGGCCGGGCTGGGCGCCCTGACGGGGCGGCGCCTACTGGCCAGGCTCGGCGCCCTCTGCGGCCTCGGCACGATCGCGGCGATGGCCGACATCGGCCGCCGCGAGACCGTGCCCGGCGCCAACGACAACGGCACCGGCGTCGTCGCCCTGCTGGCGTTGGCGAAACGGCTCGTCGAGGAGCCGACCACCGATATCCGGGTCATCCTGCTTTCGGTCGGTTCGGAGGAGTCCTTCAGCGAGGGGATCAAGGCCTTCGGCGAGCGCCACTTCGGCGAGCTGCCGCGCGAGAGCACCTTCTTCCTCTGCCTCGAGTCGCTCGGCTCACCGCACCTGCTGGTGCTGCGCGGCGAGGGCTTCCTCAAGATGCACGACTACCCGCCCCGGGCGCTGGCGCTGATGGATGGCCTCGCCGAGGAGCTCGGCATCTGGCTCTACCCCAACCTGCGCCTGCACAACGGCACCGATGGCCTCGAGCCGCTGGCGGCCGGCTATGAGACCGCGGCGCTCTGCGCCTGCAACGACTTAAAGCAGCCGGCCTTCTACCACTGGCCAAACGACGTCGCCGAGAACGTCGAGTTCGACACCGTGGCTGAGGGAATCCGCCTCAGCGAGGCCGCGATCCGCCGCCTCGACCAGCGCTGGCTCGACTGAGCTCGCTCAGACGCCGAATTCCGACTGCGGCGTCGGATTTCGGCTCTATAGAGTCCGGCCTCGTGCCTACGCATGACGTACTCGTGATCGGCGCCGGCCTGGCCGGACAAAGAGCAGCACTGGCAGCCGCCGAGGAGGGCGTCTCGGTCGGCATCGTCAGCAAGGTCCACCCGGTCCGCTCGCACTCCAACGCGGCCCAGGGCGGGATCAACGCCGCGCTCAACCCCGGTGACTCCTGGGAGTCACACGCCTTCGACACGATCAAGGGCTCCGATTACCTCAGCGACCAGGACGCGGTCGAGATCATGTGCCGCGAGGCGCCGGAGGAGATCCTTCACCTCGAGCACCTCGGCGTCACCTTCCACCGCAACGAGGAAGGCAAGCTCGGCACCCGCGCCTTCGGCGGCGCCTCGGCCGCCCGCACTTATTACGTCGCCGACATCACCGGCCAGGCGATCATGCACGTGCTCTATGAGCAGCTGATGAAGCACTCCGAGCAGGTCGCCCGCTACGAGGAGTGGTTCTGCACGGCGCTGGCGCTGGACGAGCAGGGCGAGTGCTGCGGCGTCGTCACCCGCAACATCGCCGACGGCTCGATGCAGCTCTTCCAGGCGAAGTCGGTGATCCTCGCCAACGGCGGCAACGGCCAGGTCTGGAAACCGACCACCAACGCCTTGATCTGCACCGGCGATGGCATCGCGCAGGCCTACCGGGCCGGGGCGAAGCTGATGGACATGGAGATGATCCAGTACCACCCGACGACGCTGGCGGGCAAGGGCTTCCTGATCACCGAGGGTGCCCGCGGCGAGGGTGCGCACCTGCTCAACAAGAACGGCGAACGCTTCATGGAGAAGTACGCGCCGAACAAGATGGAGCTGGCCTCACGCGACGTCGTCTCGCGCGCCGAGCAGACCGAGATCAACGAGGGTCGCGGCTTTGACGACGGCACCGTCGCCCTCGACATCACCGTGGTGCCGAAGAAGCGCGTGCACGAGGCGCTGCGCGAGATCGTCCTCGTCGGCAAGGACTTCGCCGGCGTCGACATCACCAAGGAACCGATCCACATCAAGCCCGGCAACCACTACACGATGGGTGGGATCAAGACCGACGTCGACGGCCGCACCGACATCCCCGGCCTCTACGCCGCCGGCGAGGTCGCCTGCGTCTCGGTCCACGGCGGCAACCGCCTCGGCGCCAACTCGCTGCTCGACACGCTGATCTTCGGCCGCCGCTCCGGTGCCGACGCCGCCGCCCGCGCCAAGCGGACCGAGGGCTCACGTCCCTCAAAAGCGGTGCTCGAGGCCGAGCAGGCGACGATCGACGCGATCTCCGCCCGCGAGAAAGGCTCCGGCCGCCGCGTCTCGGAGATCAAACTGGAGCTGGGCACGATCATGGACGCCAAGGTCGCCGTCTTCCGCGACGAGGCCGGCATCACCGAAGCGCTCGAGGTCGTGCGCCGGCTCAAGGAGGAGGCCAAGACCGCCTACATCGACGACAAGGGATCGGTCTTCAACCAGGACCTGCTGGGCGCGCTCGAGCTCGGCTACATGCTCGACAACGCCGAGTGCACCTGCGTCGCTGCGCTCGAGCGCAAAGAGAGCCGCGGTGCCCAGTACAGGACGGACTTCCCGGAGCGCAATGATGAGGAGTGGCTCAAGCACATCGACTTGCAGCTCAACGACGACGGCCCGGAGATCTCCTACTCAGAGGTGACGATCACCCAGTGGGAACCGGAAGTGAGGAGCTACTGATGGCCGAGTACACCTTGAAAGTCCGCCGCTACCAGCCCGAGTCGGGAGAGGGCGCCTACTGGGAGGAGTTCAAAGTCGAGCTCGATCCCTCGCTCTCCGTCCTCGACGGCCTGCTGCAGGCCAAGGACCGCGACGACGGTTCGCTCTCGGTGCGCTGCTCCTGCCGCGCCGCGATCTGCGGCTCCTGCGGGATGAAGGTCAATGGCCAGTCCACCCTCGGCTGCAAGACCCAGGTCGGCGAGGCGCTGGAGATGGCCGAGCGCAAAGCCAGCGTCAGCCCCAACGCCGACGGCGGCACGCCGCCGATCGTGATCGAGCCGATGGGCAACATGCCCGTGATCAAGGACCTGATCACCGACATGGAGTCGACGCACTGGACCAAGATCCGCCGCGTCACCCCCTGGCTCCTCCCCCACGGCGAGGCGCCCGAGCGCGAGTACGTGGTCGAGCCCGAGTCGATGATCGACATCACCCAGTCGATGGCCTGCATCCAGTGCGGCGCCTGCGTCTCCTCCTGCCTCTCGATGGAAGCCGACCCAGACTTCATCGGCCCGGCGGCGCTGGCCAAGGCCTACCGCTTCGTCGGCGACCCGCGCGATGCCGAGACCAAGGAGCGCCTCCACGACTTGGCCCACGACCCGCACGGGATCTACGACTGCACCCACTGCTTCAGCTGTATCGACGCCTGCCCCAAGGGCGTGGCGCCGATGGACCAGATCATGCGCCTGCGCCGCAAAGCCGGCGAAGCCGGGATCGACGACGACCCCAACAACGGCCACAGCCACGAGGAGGCCTTCGTCAAGATCATCGAGAAGAAGGGCACGCTCGACGAGGCGCTGTTGGTGCAGGAGTCCTACGCGCCCGGCGTCAAGGGCAAGCTCAAACCCTCGATGGGCGCGATCAAGGGCCTGATCGAGTCGCTGCCGACGGTGCTGCGCGCGATCAAGACCGGCAAGGCGCGCTCGGCGCACAAGGTGATCCCCGGCCTCCACCCGAAGCTGCCCGGTGGTGCCCAGGACGAGGTCAAGGCGATCTACAAGCACGCCGAGGAGCACCGCGAGGAATTCAACCTCTACATCAAGGGCGAAGACGAGGACTTCATCGAACCGGAGCCCGATGAGATGACTGACGAGGCGTTCACGGCGGAGGCGGCCGCGGCCGCGGATACAAAGGAGGAGTCGTGAGCGAGCAGATCAAGGTCGCCTACTGGCCCGGCTGCGTCTCGCGCGGCTTCACCACCGAGCTGCACGGCTCGATGGCGATTGCCGCCCAGAAGCTCGACATCGAGCTGGTCGAACTCGACCGCGCCAACTGCTGCGGCGCCGGCGTCATCGCCGAGCACAACCAGGAGCTTGCCGACACGCTCAACGCCCGCACCTTCGCCCTCGCCCAGCAGACCGGGCTCTCGATGATGAACATCTGCTCGACCTGCCAGGGCGCCCAGTCTGAGTGCCAGCAGCGCCTCGACGCCGACTCCTCCTACCGCTCCCACATCAACGAGGTGCTGAGCGGCCAGGGCCTCGCCTACGAGAAGGGCAAGGACGGCTTCACCAACAAGAACTTCCTCTGGCTGCTGGTCGAGGACTACGGCCTTGACCGCCTCGCCGAGAAGGTGACGCGCCCGCTCAGCGGCCTGCGCGTCGGCCCCTTCTACGGCTGCTACGTGGTCCGCCCCAAGGAGCGGCTCGGCTACGACGAGTTCCCCGAACGCGATCTCTACCTGGAGAAGGTGATCGAGGCGCTCGGCGGCGAGGTCGTCGAGTACGACGGCGCCCGCAAGTGCTGCGGCTTCCCAGTGATCACGATGAACCGCGACACCTCGCTGCGCCAGGCCGGCACCCACGTCGGCGACGCGCTCGACGCCGGCGCCGACTGCCTGGTCACCCCCTGCCCCCTCTGCCACCTCAACCTCGACATGCAGCAGCCCGAGGCGGCCAAGGTGGTCAACCGGGACCTCGGCCTCGCGGTCTTGCACCTCCCCCAGCTCGTCTCGCTGGCACTCGGGGCTTCGCCGAAGGAGCTGGGCATGAGCAAGCACATCGCTTCGACCAAGTGGGTTGAAGAGCGGCTCGCTGCGGTTCCCGCCTGATTCGGTAGCCGAATGTAATGAGCGCGTGTGCAGGGGTCTGCGGACGCGCTTCGCGCTGAGTGTCCGCAGACCCCTGCACACGCGCTCATCCCGGTTTGGGAAGCAGATCAGGAGGGGATCAGCCCCAAAAGGCTCATCCACTCAGCCTCGAAGCTCAAGTTTCTGGTGACCTGAGCGAACTCGGCGCCTTGAGCCGAACTTCAGCCTGAATTCAGTGGGTGGCGTGGATGATGCTGAGGACTATTGAGGCGATGCTTAGGGCGACCATGGTGGCGGAGAGGGCGTTCATGATCAGGCGGAAGGTGTGGTCGCGGCGTTCCCATTCCTTGCGCTCGAGGCGGTCGACGCGATCCTCGAGGCGGGTTATCCGTGATTCCTCCCAGGTCTTCATGTAGCGCATAAGTTTAGCAGACAAAACAGTTCAACGAGACCGCAGAGGCGAGGCGATTTCAGCCAGAGCGCTGCAGGCCGACGCGGCGGGCCAGCCATTTGGCGCCGACCGTATCGGTTAGGCCGTGGGCGACGATCGAGCAGATGATCGCGATTGCGGCGATGTCGAAGATCAGGTTGCTATCGGTGACGTCGGACTTGAGCACGAAGAGGGCGAAGAGCATCGAGGCGACGCCCTTGGGGCCGAACCAGGCCATGAAGAGCTTTTGCGGGCGCGGGATGCCGGTTTTGACGAAGGAGATCATCACCGCCAGCGGTCTGGCCACGATCAGGGCGAAGACGACGAAGAGGACCAGCGGCGGGATGCTGTGGTGGAAGCCAGTGGCGACGATCAGGGCGCCGAAGACGAAGAAGGTGAGCACCTGCAGGATCGAGCTGGCGTTCTCGGCGAACTCGACAAAGCCCTCGGGCACGTCGCGCTCGCTCGCCGCCATCGCGATGCCGCAGACGAAGGCGGCGATCAGGCCGTTGCCGATCGTCACTTCGGCGAGGCCGAAGGCGAAGAGGGCGATGCCGACCGCGTAGATCCCCTCGTAGCGGGCGGTGATGCCACCGCCCGGCAGGTGGTGATGGAGGCGGCCGCCGAGCGTGCCGAGGCCAACGCCGACCGCGGCGCCGAAGAGCGCCTCGCCAACCAACTTCGCCGCTTCGCCGCCCGGATCGCCGCCGGGGCCGGCGAGGACGAGGAAGAAGAGCACGAAGGGCAGGGCAAGGCCGTCGTTGAGGCCGGACTCGAGGTTGAGCGTGTGGCGCACCGAGGCGGGCACGATGCGCGAGGTGACGACCGCCGAGGTGACGACCGGGTCGGTCGGCGAGAGCACGGCGGCCAGCAGCAGCGCCTCGGCCCAGCTCAGGTCAGGGAAGAGCGCCTTCGCCGCCAGCCCCAGCAGCGCCATCGTGATCGGCATCGCGATCGCCAAAGCCCGAGCCACCGGGCTCCAGTGCCGCTGCAGCAGCTCGCGCTCGACGAACATGCCGTCGGAGAAGAGGGTGAGGATCAGCGCCAGCTCGACCAGCTGGACGATCGACTCGGATTTCGGATCGATGTCGACGACGCCAACGGCCGCAAGCAGCACTCCCAACGCCACCGAGAGCACCGAGGCCGAGAGCACGGTGCCCTTCATCACCCCCGAGAGCGCCGCAACGGCCGTCAGCAGCCCGCCGAAGATCAGCACCGCGTCGCCGAAGCCGATGTCCATTCGGGGCTATTCGCCGCGGTTCAGCAGGTTCCGCTCTATGAGCAGCTCTGCTACCTGTACGGCGTTGGTCGCGGCGCCCTTGCGCAGGTTGTCGCCGGCGAGCCAGAGGTTGAGGGTGCGCTCCTGGTCGGGATCGCGGCGGATGCGGCCGACGAGGACGTCGTCGCGGCCGGCGGCATCGAGCGCCATCGGGTACTTGCCGTTGGCGGGGTCGTCGACGACGATCACCCCGGGCGCCTCGGCGAGCAGGGCGCGACAATCGCCGGGCGAGAGGTCCTCGCGGGTGCGGACGTTGATCGACTCCGAGTGACCGCTGATCACCGGCACCCGGGCGCAGGTGGCGGAGATCGCCACCTCGTCGCCGAAGCCGAGGATCTTGCGGGTCTCGGCCATCACCTTGCGCTCCTCGGTGGTGTAATCGTCGCCGTCCTTGAAGACCTCGACTTGGGGCAGCACGTTGAAGGCGATCTGGTGCGGGTAGATCTGCGGCGGTGGCACCGCTTCGCCGGCCAGCGACGCCCGCGATTGGGCGAGCAGCTCCTCAATCGCCCGCTGGCCGGTGCCGGAGACCGCCTGGTAGCTGGAGACGACCAGGCGCTCCAGGCCAACCGCGCGGTGGATCGGCGCCAGCGCCATCATCATCACCATCGTCGTGCAGTTGGGGTTGGCGACGATGCCTTTGTGGCCGGCCGCGGCGTCGGGATTGACCCCGGCGACCACCAGCGGCACCTCCTCGTACATGCGCCAGTAGCTGGTGTTGTCGACGACGACGGCGCCGGCCTCGACCAGCTGCGGCGCCCACTCGGCGCTGACCGAGCCGCCGGCCGAGGAGAGCACGACGTCGATGCCCTGGATCGTCTCGGGGTTGAGCGGCCGGCACTCCAGCGTCGTCCCGTTCCACTCGAGCTCGCGCCCGGCCGAGCGCTCGGAGGCGAAGGGGATGACCTCGGCGGCGGGGAAGTCACGTTCGGCGAGGATCTCGAGGATAGTCGAGCCGACCGCGCCGGTCGCGCCCAGTACCCCAACTCTGTAACCGTCGCCGCTCATCTCACCTGGGTGCGAGCCGGCTCAGGTACCGACCGTCGGGCGGTGCTCGGCGCCTTCGGGGTCTTCCGCCCGCACCGCGTCGGCACCGAGCTCGAAGGCCTGATGCAGAGAGCGCACCGCCGCGGGGACCTGCTCGGCCGAGATGACGCAGGAGATCTTGATCGGTGAGGTGGAGATCATCTCGATGTTGATCTCCTCGCGGCCGAGGACCTCGAAGACCCTGGCGGCGACGCCGGGGTGCGAGCGCATGCCGGCGCCGATGATCGAGACCTTGCCGATCTGATCGTCGGTGCGGAGGCTCTCGCTGACGTCGCCGAGCGCCGCCAGCGTGTCGGTGGCGGTGGTCAGCTCGGCGCGATCGATCGTGAAGGAAAGATCGGCGAGCTCGTCATCGCCAACCGGCTCGTTCTGGATGATCACGTCGACGTTGATGCCGGCCTCGGCCAGGGCGTTGAAGATTTCACCGGCGACGCCGGGCTCGTCGCGGATCCCGACCAGGGTGACCCGCGCCTCGTCGACGGAGTGGGTGATTGCTGTGACGAAAGGCTGCTCCATGGTCTCCTGCTCGGTCTCGTCCTCGCTGACGACGAGGGTACCGGGACCGTCCTCGAAGCTGCTGCGGCAGTGGATGCGCACGCCGTGGTTGCGGGCGTACTCGACCGAGCGCAGCTGCAGCACGCGGGCGCCGGAGGCCGCCATCTCCAGTGTCTCCTCGAAGGTTGCGACGGGGATCTTGCGGGCGTCGGGCACGATTCGCGGGTCGGCGCTGAAGACGCCGGCGACGTCGGTGTAGATCTCGCAGACGTCGGCGTCGAGCGCCGCCGCCAGGGCCACCGCGGTCGTGTCCGAGCCGCCGCGGCCGAGCGTGGTCACGTCGTGGCTCTCGGTCGAGACCCCCTGGAAGCCGGCGACGAGGACGATGCGGTCCTCCTCCAACGCTTCCTCGATGCGCTCGGCGCGGACGTCGATGATCCGCGCCCTGGTGTGGGAGGAGTCGGTGACGATCCCCGCCTGCGAGCCGGTCAGCGAGATCGCCTTGTGCCCCATGTCGTGGATCGCCATCGCGCAGAGCGCGCAGGAGATCCGCTCGCCGGTGGAGAGCAGCATGTCCATCTCACGCGGCTCCGGGCGGGCGGAGATCTCCAGCGCCTGGGCGACCAGCTCGTCGGTCGTCTTGCCCCGCGCCGAGAGCACCGCCACGGCCCGGTTGCCGGCCTCGCGGGCGGCGACGATGCGGCGCGCGGCGCGCTTGATCTGCTCGGCCCCGGCCACCGAGCTGCCGCCGAACTTCATCACCACCGTTTTCGCCTTGCCTGCGGACATAGAAAGCTGAGGATAGGTGGTCCCAAAGGCAGGCGTCCTTGAAAACGATCGTTGGAGCCGCGTGACTATGTAGTATCTTGAGTTAGTTGATCAACTTAACTCAGATAGAAGTCCGCCGATGATCCTGATCATCATTGGCATCGCCGCAGCCTGGCTCGCCGTTTCGATCCCCTGCGCCCTCCTCTTCGTACGGGCGATGACCCTGAACGAGGGCAACGAACGAGCGCAAAGGCGGGAACAGCCGGTCCCGCAGGCTGCAGATGCTCACGGCTACCCCACTAGCGCGGGAGTGGGCGGCCTGAGCGAAGGAGCGCTACTCGCCGCCGGCGCCGCCGAGGTTGCCGAGCATCGCGTGCTCGGCCATGCGGATCAGGCCAAGCGCCATGTGCGGCCGCATGTCGCTGGTTCGCACCCGTACGTGTGAGCCGTGCGGGCCGATTACCTCGACGATCGTGCAGACGTCGCCGATCTGGCAGTCCTCGCCGTAGTCGGCTTCCAGCGCCTCCATTTGGGCGGTCACGACCTGCCCCATCTTGCTCTGATCAATCGGCATGGCCTAGGAGACTACAGGCGCGCCCGCGCCCGGCTTTCCCCGATGGGAAACGTGACGCCTATCACTTATCTAGATATATCTGAGCGATATATTTGCGGGCGTGGAGCTCACCCCCACCGCCTACGTCATCCTCGGCATGGTCAGCCGCGAGGCGCGCTCGGGCTATGAGATCAAGGCCGCGGTCGACAACTCGACCCGCTTCTTCTGGGCCGCCAGCTACGGGCAGATCTATCCCGAGCTGAAACGGCTCTCCGAGGCCGGCCTGGTCGAGGGGGTCGACGCTTCGCGGGGGGAGCGCAAGCGCACTGTCTACGCGATCACGGAGGCGGGCATGGCGGCGCTGACGGATTGGCTGCGCCAGCCACCGCAGACATCCGAGATGCGTGAAGAAGGCCTGCTGAAGCTCTTCTTCGCCGACGTGCTGCCGCCCGAGGACGCGATCGCGACGCTGCGGACGATGCGCGAGCGGCGCCTCGAGCTGGTGGCGCGGCTGCGCGGCATGGAACCGATGACTTTGGAGAAGGACCCCTTCTCGCTGATGGTGCTGCAGGGGGGGATCGAGTTCAACGAGTGGTTCGCAGATTGGTGCGAGCGGATGGAGGAGCGCCTCCTCGATGCCGCTCGACCCGAAAGGAGCAACTGATGTTTGACGCCCTCGCCCGCCTCGCCGACGGCAAGGCCCGCCGTGTCGGCCTCTTCGCGATCGTCTTCTTCGTCCTCGCCGCTGCGATCGGCGGCGGCGTCGCCAACCGCCTCGATCCCTACGGCGCCGACGACCCCTCGACCGAGACGGTCGAATCGCGCGAACGGCTGCACGACGCCGGGCTGAAGATCCCGGCGGTGCTGGCGATCGTCAAGGACGCGCCGATCGGGGCGGCGGGGACACGGGCCCGGGTCGAGGCGCTCGAGCGCAGCGTGCGCCGCCGCCCCGACGTCAACTCGGTCACCGGCTACTACGACACCCACTCCCCCGTCTTCGTCTCGCACGATCGCCGCTCGACCTACTTCGCCGTCACGCTGAAGACCTTCGACGACAAGAAGTGGCAGGAAACCGGCGCCGACATCGCCGACCAGCTCTCCGCCAAGCCCGGCGTCATCGTCGGCGGCGCCGCGGTCGCCCAGGAGCAGGTCAACAAGCAGGTCGAGAAGGACCTGCGGATGGCCGAGATGCTCGCCTTCCCGCTGCTCTTCCTGCTCTCCTTCCTCTTCTTCCGCAGCCTGATCGCCTCGGCGCTGCCGCTGATGATCGGCGGCCTGGCGATCGTCGGCACCTTCCTCATCCTGCGCGTCGCCAGCGAGGTCGGCTCGATCTCGATCTTCGCCCTCAACCTGACCACGGCGCTGGGCCTGGGGCTGGCGATCGACTACAGCCTCTTCATCGTCTCGCGCTACCGCGAGGAGATCGCCAAGGACGGGCCCGGGCTGGCGGCGATGCGGCGCGTGCTCGCAACCGCCGGGCGCACGGTGTTCTTCTCCTCGCTGACGGTCAGCGCCGCGCTTGCCTCGCTGCTCGTCTTCCCCCAGCGCTTCCTCTACTCGATGGGGCTCGGCGGCGCCCTGGTTGCGCTGTTCGCAGCGCTGATCTCGCTGACCGTGCTGCCGGCGGTGCTGACCCTGCTCGGCACCCGGGTCAACTCGCTGGCGCCGCGCTTCCTGCAGCGCCGCGCCGAGGCCGACACGCGGGCTGACGAGAGCGGCTTCTGGTACCGCCTCTCCCACTTCATCATGCGCCGGCCGGTGCCGGTGGCAACGCTCAGCGCCGCCCTGCTGATCGTCATGGGCATCCCCTTCTTCAACATCAAGTTCGACACGGTCGACCCGACCGTGCTGCCGAGCTCGGCCAGTGCCCGCCAGACCTACGACGCGGTCAGCAGCGAATTCCCGCCCTACCGCGAAACGCCGATCTGGGTCGACGTCGAAGGCGGTGGGCCGGCGGCAGCCACGCGCTTCGCCGCCCAGGTGCGCAAGGTGCCGGGCGTTGCCGAAGTCAACCCGCCGCTGCGACTCAAGGGGGACGTGACTGCCCTGCAGGTGGTTTCCAGCCACCCCTTCGTCTCCGAGGCCAGCCAGACGACGGTGAAGCGGATCCGCGACCTGCAACCGCCGGCGGGCACGACGACCCTGGTCGGCGGCGCCACCGCCGACTTCGTCGACCTGCAATCGAGCCTCGCCAGCCACCTGCCGATCGTGCTCGCGATCATCATCCTCGCCACTCTGACGATCCTCTTCCTGATGACCGGCTCGGTGATCCTGCCGATCAAGTCGCTGCTGATGAACTTCCTCAACCTCAGCGCCGTCTTCGGCCTGCTGGTGCTGATCTTCCAGGACGGCCGCTTCGAGGGCTTCCTCAACTACACGAGCCCGGGAGCGATCGAGCAGACGATGCCGATCCTGCTCTTCGCCGTCGCCTTCGGCCTCTCCACCGACTACGCCGTCTTCCTGCTCTCGCGGATCAAGGAGGCGCGCGACAACGGCGCCTCGGACTCCGAGTGCGTGGCGATCGGGCTCGAGCGGACCGGCCGCATCGTCACCGCAGCGGCGCTGCTCTTCGCCGTCGCAATGTTCGCCTTCGCCACCTCGCAGATCATCTTCATCAAGGAGAACGGAGTTGGCACCGCCCTCGCCGTGCTGATCGACGCCAGCATCGTCCGCGCCCTGCTCGTCCCCTCGCTGATGGAGCTGCTGGGCAAGTGGAACTGGTGGGCGCCGAAGCCGCTGCGACGCCTGCACGAGCGCTTCGGGATCAGCGAGTCGGGGCTGCACGAGCCGGAGCCGGGGAAGGCGTAGGCGTGGAGGTCGGCGCAATCGGCGAGGATGCGCGGGTCGCCGTGCACCCGTTCGATCTCGACACCGAAGTGAAGGACCTCGGCGGCGGTCGCTTGGTGGCCGAGATGAGCGAACGCTGGTGGGTCGAGCGCGGGCCCAACGGCGGCTACGTGGCGGCGGTCATCCTGCGGGCGATCCAGGCCGCGGCGGCGAGCGCGCGGGCGCCACGCTCGCTGACGGTCCAGTTTCCCCGCGCGCCACTTGCCGGCCCGGTCGAGATCACGGTGAGAACCGAGCGCGAAGGCCACACCGTGACCTTTCTCTCCGCCCGCATGGAGCAGGACGGCGAGCTGCAGGCGACGGCCCTCGCGGTGCTGGCCGACGACCTCGAGGCAAGCGGCTTCGAGGAGCGAGCGATGCCAGCCGTCGAGCCGCCGGCGGAGCTGTACTCGCCGGACCCCGCCAAGGTCTCCGGCATGCCGCGGATGTTCCAGAACTACAGCGTGCGAACGGCCCTGGGCGAGGAGGCCTTCTCCGGCGGCGCCCCCTACAGCGGCGTCTGGATCCGGGCGCGCGAGCCGCGGCTGCTCGACGCGCCGCTGGCCGCAGCGATCCTCGACGCCTGGTTCCCGGCGCCCTTCATCAAGCTCGACGGCCCGGTGCCGGCGCCGACGATCGACTACACCGTGCACTTCCGCGCCCCCCTGCCCCAGCCCGGCGCTGCCGCCGAGGACCCCTACCTGGCTACTTTCCGCTCCGGCCTCGCCCGCGGTGGCTTCGTCGAGGAAGACGGTGAGCTGTGGAGCCAGGAGGGGAAGCTGCTGGCGCAGTCGCGTCAGCTGGCGCTTCTTCTGAGTTGAAAACGGTGCTGTCGAAGGCGGTCAGCGCCGGTTCGGCGGCGTAGCCGGGCGGCGGCGCAACTTCGAGCAGTTCGCCGACGCTGAGCAGGAAGGAGAAGTGGTCGTAGTAGCCGCTTTCGTTGACGCTGCCGGGTTCGACGAAGGGTGAGAGCAGCAGCATCCCCACCCTGCCACCGCCGCCGCTTTCTTTCACCGGACCGCTGGCCGGCGGCGGCGCTTCCGGCGGCGGCAGGCTCGGGTATTCGGGCGTGCCACAGCAGGCGCTGGTGTCTGGTTCGGGTGTGTCCTGGCGGGCCTGGGCCGAGGTGATCGCGATCAGGCCGGATTTTTTGTAGGCGGGAGAAGCTTCGATTTCGGCGATCGTGGTTTCGAGGAAAGGCTGAGCTGCGGCGAAGCCGGTGGGCGCACCCGGTTCGCAGGCGACTTCGCTGCCGTCGTGACAGGCGCTGGGCACGATGTAAGAGAAGGAGGGAGTAAGCGCTTCCTTCTTCAGGTCGATGCTGAGCTGTTCGAGGCCGACGTCGCGTTCGGCGCATTCGGGACTGTCGACGATGGCGTGGAAGTAGACGAAGGGGTTGCGCCAGGTCTCGTACGGATCGGCCGCCCGCGGTGCCTGCCCTGGATCGACTTCGCCCGGCCCGGGGTGCCTGCAGGTGGTGGGCTCCCCCACCTGGCTGTTGCCGATCCCTTCGACGTAGGCCTTCCAGCTTTTTTTCGCCGCCACCAGCTGGCTCGGCAAGGTTTCGGTTTCAGCCGGGTAGACGCAGCCTTCGCCTTCGGCCTGGCCGGTCGTCAGGTTCAGGGTCGGGACGGCGAAGTCCTTGTATTCAGGGCAGTTCGCCGCCGTCGCCGGGTTCGGGCCCTGGCCGCTGAGAAGCGCGATCTCATTGGCCAGGTCGCCGGTCGTCACCGCGTAGTAGTTGGAGAGCAGCTCGCCTTTTTCCGGCAGTGTCTTGGCCATGTAGGTCGCGGTCGAGCTCGCACCGTAGGTTTCTTCGAAACCGTGGTCGGAGAGCACGATCAGGAAGATGTGTTGGATCGGGGGCGGACCGGGTTCTTCGGGCAGTTCCGGGAGTGGTTTTTTCTTCGGCGGGGCGGCCAGCGGTTCTTCGGGGGCTTCGGCTTCCACGGGCACTTCTTCTGCCGCGGGGGGCGCTGCGGCCACGGCAACAGGTTCGGTTGCTGCCGCCGCCGGTTCTGGCACCGGTTCCGCGGGCGGTGGCGGCTTGGCTTCGCTGTAGAGGACGATCGGCGCGATCCCGGCGCTTTGGGCCGCGGGACCGGTGAGGCCACCGAGCACGACGCCGAAGGCCAGCACGATTAGCACCGCGACGGCGGCGCTGCGCGGCTCGGGCATGTAGCGGCGCCGGGACGCCTCCTCTGCATCCGCCCCCGAGGTGAGGACTGCCTCAGGCGCCGGCGAGGCCTCGGCCGGCGGCTCGACTATCGAGAGCCACTTGGCAACGGCCGCCGGGATCGCTCCGCGCCGCTCGCCACAGGCGAGGCAGTAACGCTGGTCGGCGGCGAGGCGAGCGCCGCAGCTGCTGCAACCAGGGGCATGCCCGCGGCGCTCGTCGTCAGGGGGAATCGCCACCGCCAGCAGTCTTCCTCCACGGTGACACACAGTTGTCACTCAGGTGTGAACTCGAGTCACAACTGACTCAACTCACGCTTTTTTCACAACACCGAAACATTTCGCGATCCCATCGCGAAGACGATGCTGCCCGTGGATCACTCACTGTTCAGCGCGGGAAGCGAGCAATGCCCCTCCTGCGGGGCGGCTGTTGCCGCGGACCAGCGCTACTGCCTGCGCTGCGGACAGCGCTGCGGAGAGCCGCGCCTGCCTTTCATGAACGCGGTCACCTTCATGGACTCGATGAAGGCTCCTTCCGAGGCGCTCGCGGCCCCCGCGCCGCCGCCGCAACGCCGCCGGCGCATCTCGCCGAACGCGGCGCTGATCACCGGCGTCGGCACGCTGCTGCTGGCGATGGGTGTGGGCGTGCTGATCGGTCACTCCGGCAGCCAGACCGTCGCCACCAACGCCTCGGCACCAGCCCAGGTGATCACCGTGCACGGTGGTGGCGAAGCGGAAACCGCCAGTGCGGCAAAACCCTCCAGCACTGGTGGCAAGACGGGCAAAGCGAGCAAGAAGGCCAGCGCGAGCGCCGAGAAGAAGGCCGAAACCGGCCAGGGCGCGGAAGAAGTGCTGAAGCCGAGCGCGGGCGTGAAGCTGCCGCCGGCGACGGCGCAGCCCGGCAGTAAGTGCGAAAGCGGCGCGGCCGGTTGCAAGGGCGGCGAATTCACCGGCGACTTCTTTGGCGAATGAAACTTCCAGGCAAGCTCACACGAAAGCGTGAAAACGGTAACGCTCCGACCCGGAGTGCCACGCCGAAGGCGCCGGCGAGGAGCGAGCACGAGCTGACCATCGACCTCGAACGGCGGCGCGACCAGCTCGTCGCCCGGGTTGCCGAGCTGCAGTGGGACCTCGGCGGGCTCGTCTACGAGATGGCGGTCCGCAACCAGATCGAGGTCGAGGTGCTGGTCAAGCGTGCGGTCGCCCTGCAGGACGCCGACGCCGAACTCAGCGAGGTCGAGCGGATCGTGCGTATGGAGCAGACCGGCACCGCCGGCTCCTGCACCGGTTGCGGCGCCCCGCACAGCACCGGCGCCACCTTCTGCTGGCAGTGCGGGCAGCCGCTGCTGCAGCAGGTACCCAGCGACGCAATCCTCAAGCGCTAGCCGCCCCCGGACGCGGGAGCAGGAGGCGGCGCGTGATTCAGCCGAAGCGACCGGTGACGTAGTCGCGCGTGCGCGGGTCGGCGGGCTGGTTGAAGATCTTCTCGGTGTCGGCAAACTCGATCAGGGTCCCTGCCGGCTCGCCGCTGCTCGAGTCGAGGCCGAAGAAGGCGGTCTCGTCGGCGACACGCGCCGCCTGCTGCATGTTGTGGGTGACGATCACGATCGTGAAGCGTCCCTTGAGGCTGTGCATCAGGTCCTCGATCGAGGCGGTGGCGATTGGGTCGAGCGCCGAGGCGGGCTCGTCGAGCAACAGCACGTCGGGCTCGATCGCGATCGCGCGGGCGATGCAGAGTCGCTGCTGCTGACCGCCGGAGAGACCGAGGGCGCTGTCGCGGAGCCGGTCCTTGACCTCGTCCCAGAGCGCCGCGCCGCGCAGGGCCTTCTCCACCCGCTCATCGAGCCCTTGGCGCAGGCCAAGGTTGCGCGGCGCCCAGGCGACGTTGTCGTAGATCGACTTGGGGAAAGGGTTGGGCTTTTGGAAGACCATGCCGATCCGCCGCCGCACCTCGACCTGGTCGACGTTGCTCGCGTAGAGGTCGTGGCCGTGGTAAAGGACCTGGCCCTCGAGCCGGAAGGCGGGCACGGAGTCGTTCATCCGGTTGAGACTGCGGATGAAGGTCGACTTGCCGCAGCCAGACGGGCCGATCAGGGCGGTGATCCGGCTGCGCGGGATACGCAGGCTGACGCCGGCAAGCGCCTGCTTGGCGGCGTAGAAGACGGAGACGTCGTTGACCTCGAAGACGGCCTCGACCGGCGCCTGCGAACGGCGGTCGTTGATGCGCCCGACGGCGTCCGGCTCCGACTGGATGCGGACGCGCGAGGGCGTGGAGGGCGAGGCCGGCGGACTGAGGACGGGAGCGGTGGACTGGGTCTTCTCTGCAGTGTTCATGAGCTCATCTTTCTGCGGCTGCGGGCGTGCATCGCCCGCGCCCCGACGCTTGCAAGGAGAATGAGGGTGATCAACACCAGCGACATCCCCCACGCCTGGGTGATGCCTTCGGGGTTGCCTTCCTCGGACAGCTGGAAGATCCGCACCGGCACATTCGGCATCGCTTCGCTCATCTTGAAGAGCACTTCTTTGCCGTCGAATACTGAGGAGACGAGGATCAGCGGCGCCGTCTCGCCCGCGGCGCGGGCGACGGCGAGCACGGTCGCGGTGAGGATCCCGCCTAGGGCGCTGGGAAGGATCACGGTCAGCACCGTGCGCCAGCGGCTGACCCCGAGCGCGTCCGCCCCTTCACGCAGGTTGCCCGGCACCAGCAGCAGAACCTCCTGGGTGCCGCGGGCGACCAGCGGCAGCATGATGATTGCCAGCGCCACCGAGCCGGCGAAGCCCGACTGCTTGTGGTGGTCGACGAGCAGGCCGAAGACGAAGAGCCCGATGATGATTGAGGGCAGGCCGTTGATCAGGTCCAGAGTGAGCTTGCTGAGGCGGACCATGCGCTCGCCGGCAAACTCGGTCAGGAAGAGCGCCGCCAACACTCCCAGGGGCATCGCGATCGCGGTCGCCACGGCGACGATCAGAGCGGTGCCGACGAGGGCCGGGGCGATCCCCGTCGGCGCCCCGGTGACCAGGAATTCGAGGCTGAGCGCGCCGGCGCCACGCACCGCCACCGAGTAGATGACCACCCCCAGCACCACCACCGCGGAGAGGGCCGCCCCGGTCGCGCCGAACTCGGCGGCCCGGCTGAATGCCCGGCGCCGGCGCAAATTGCCGCTGGCCGTGAGCGGCGCGGCTGGATCGAAGCTGGCCTCAGTCACTTCGTCGCCATTCGCTGGTAGTCGAAGCGGCGACCGATCCACTGCGCGGCCAGGTTGGAGATCAGCCCGATGACCAGCAGGATCACGCCGAGGTAGAACAGCGAGGCTTTGTGCATCTCCGTGATCGCACCGGGGAACTGGCTGGCGATTCGCGAGGCGAGCGTGTCGCCGGTCTTGAACAACGAGGCGTTGATCGCAGAGCCGGCGCCGATCACCTGCGTGACGGCGATCGCCTCGCCCAGGGCTCGTCCGAGGCCGAGCAACGAAGCCGCGACGACCCCCGAGCCAGTTGACGGAAGGACGACGCCTCGGACCACCTCCCAGCGCGTCGCCCCGAGCGCGCTCGCCCCATCCTGGACGTCGCGGGGCACGGCGAGGAAGAGATCGCGGGAAATCGAGGCGATGATCGGCACGACCATGATCGTCAGGATCAGGCTGGCGGTGAAGACGCTGGCGCCGGTGGTTTCCGGCGCGCCGAAGATCGGGATGAAGCCGAGCGTGTCGTGCAGCCAGGGCTCGAGGGTCCCCTGCACGAAGGGCGCCAGGATCAAGATGCCCCAGAAGCCGAGGATGACGCTGGGAATTGCCGCCAGCATCTCGACCAGTGGACCGATTACGCCGCGCACCCCGGCTGGTGCCAACAGGCTCAGGTAGAGGCCAATCGAGATCGCGATCGGCGCCCCGATCGCCAGCGCGACGAAGGAGCTAACGACGGTCCCGAACAGCAGCGAGCCGGCGCCGAAAACGCCGAAGTTGGGCTGCCAGGTGGTTTCGAAGAGGAAGCCGAGGCCGAAGGACGAGATTGCCGGCATCGCACCGTGCACCACCTGATAGGCGATCGCCAGCATCAGCACCACTCCGAGCAGCGCCGCGCATGCACAGACGCCGAAGAGCAGGCCGTCGCCGACCCGGTCGAGCTGCTTGCGTCGCTGCCCCGGACGGGCCTCGGCAACTCGCCGCAGCCCCCTCGCACTGGTCGTGGCGCTCATCGCGCGCAGCGTAGAACAGTTCGAATCCACTGCCCACCCGGATAGGTGAAATTTTCACAGAATTGACACAACTGGAAATTCATCGTGCCTGAGTAACCACATTTAAACAACCTGTCAGTTGTTACATATTTGAAACACCGTTCTTTTCACACGATTGAAACAAATGTGCATTTCCCCGCGGCCATCCTGCGGTCCGCCAAGGGACGTTCTACGGCCTGTGGCAGAGACGTAAAACGATCACAAGTCGAAAGGAATCCCCTTGATTCGCAACAGGTTGTTTGGTTTCCTCATCGCGGTAACCGGAATGGTCGGGTGCATGGCGACCATTTCAACCGCTGCTGCATCGGCAAACCTCACCGGCGCCGGTTCGACGCTGGTGGCGCCCCTGATGGCAAACTGGATCAACGGCTTCGAAGCCGCAGGACATGGCAATGTGAAAGTCACCTACGGCGCGGTCGGCTCAGGCGCCGGCATCGCCCAGATCACGGCACGGACCGTCGACTTCGGCGCCTCCGACGCACCACTCACTCCCGAACAGGCGGGCGCTTGCAACGGCTGCGCGCAAATCCCCTGGGCTCTCAGCGCGACCGGCCTGGGCTTCAGCATTCCGGGCGTGGGCAAACTGAACCTGACCGGGCCGATTCTGGCCGGAATCTACTTCGGCAAGATCACCAACTGGAACGATCCGAAGATCAAGAAGATCAACCCGAAAGCCAAGCTGCCCAACCTGGCGATCACGCCGGTATACCGCAGCGATGGCTCGGGTGACACCTATGCCTTCACCAACTACCTCTCCAAGGTGAGCAAGGCCTGGAAGAACGAAGTCGGCTATGCGACCACTGTCGGATTCACGCACGGGGTCGGCGCCAAAGGCAACTCCGGCATCACCAATGTGGTCTCCACCACGCCCGGCGCCATTGGCTACATCTCGGCGTCCTACCTGATCGCCGCGGGCCTGCCCGTGGTCGCGGTCAAGAACGAAGCCGGCAACTACGAGTACCCCAACCTGAAAAACATCGAAAATGCGGCCGCGATGGTGAAGAAAGTTCCACCCAGCAACGAACTCCACATCGTCAATCCGCCGAAAAAATTTGCGGAAGCGTACCCAATCTCGACCTTCACCTACGCGATCGTCCCCCACTCGGCACCACAGAAGGGTCTACTCGGCGAATTCATCAACTACGCGATCACCGTCGGAAGGAAATACGGCCCGGCGCTTGATTTCGCACCGATGCCGAAAGTCGTCATCACGGCGGCAAAAGCATCAGTCGCAGGACTCTAGGACACATCCGCAGCGGCGAGGTCGCAGCTGCAACCAACCGGCACGGGAGCCACAGCTCCTGTGCCGGTTTTTTTACGCCCTCAGGCGAAGGCCTGGGCGGCGCGGCGACGGAGGTCGGCGTTGAGCATCCCCGTCACCTCGCTCGGACGATCGCCCGCGGAGGGGATCGCGTCGCCGATCAGGCCGCTGGCGCGGAAGCCGAAGAGCGGCGCGTCGACGCCGAGGTCGCGAATCTGGCGAACCAGCCTGACCGCGCCGGCGGTGTCGGCACGGGGGCCGCAGAGCACGATCGCGGTCGCATCGAGGGCGCGCAGGGCGCGCTCGAGGCGCTCGTCGCCGAGCTCGTTGGAGAGCATCAGCACGCGGAAGCCGGCTCGGCGCAAGGTCAGGTCGAGCGCCTGGGCGTGGACCGCCTCGGCATCGGAGCCGCGGCTGGAATCAAGCAGCAGGATGCCGGCCGGGCGCGAAGCGGCGGAGGCGAGGCGGCGGGCGCCGTGCAGCCAGCCGGTCGCCCAGCGCGAGGCGAACTCGAGCTCGGCCTCGCGGTCGGGGTCGATGGCGAGCCGGTCGATCGCCGGCAGCAGCAGCTCCTCGACCGTGCGCTCGAGCGGGCGCAGCGCCAGGCTCTCCTCAACCGCGCGGTCGGCGGCGTCCTCGTCGAAGCTCTGCAGGGCGGCAAGCAAGCCGTCGTCGCTGGCCGGCGCCGACTGGCGCTGGCGCGCCAGCTCGATCGCCGAAGAGATGTTGCCGGTCTGGGCGAGCGCGTCGCGCAGGGTCTGCAGCTCGACCAGCTCGTAGTTGCGGTGGTTGCCGACGGTGCGCTTGGGCGTGGGGAAGCCATAGCGGCGCTCCCAGCTGCGCAGCGTGTTGGGACTGACTCCGAGAACTTCGGCGGCGGCGTTTGTTCGTATTCCAGGCATTGAGTGGGTCCTCGGGGCTATTCCCCGGACATCGGCATCCTCCCACCGAAAATCCAGGTTTACGCAGGTTATGGACAGATTTGCGAAATCTGTCAGCGATCTTGCAGAGCACCGACGCCTACCGGCTGACCGACTGCACGGGCTCGCCACATCGCCTCGTCGGCCTTGCGCAGCAGCTCCTCGGCGTCGCCGCCGTGCTCCGGGCAGGCGACGACCCCGGCCGAGATGGAGATCTTCATCCCCCCTGCGGCCTCGAGTTCGTCGAGCATGCGCAGCAAGCGCTCGGTCATCTGCACCCCTCCGACCGTCGTCTGATTGGGAGCCAGCACGCAGAGTCCATTCTCCTCGAGCCGGAAGGCCTCGTCGACCAGTCGGACGCTGTCGCGCAGGCCGGCACCGACGATGGCGAGAACTGTCTCCTTGTCGTCGCTATCACGGGCGCCGGGACCGTCGACGTCGAAGACGACGAGGCTGAACGGGTGGTCATAGCGCTTGTTCTCTTCGATCAGCTGATCGAGGCGGCGGCGCATGTGGCCCGGCTGGAAGAGGCTCGCGTGCGCTTTGACCTCCGCTGGCGGAGCCTGCTGCTCGCAAACGGCCGCGACCGCGGTGGCCGTGACCGAGCCGAACTCCTCGGCCAGTTTCTGGGCCGCCTCGGCAAAGACTTCGCGGGCGACCTGCCCGAGCGGCGACTCACCGGACTCGCCGCTGCCTGCATCCCTTGTCGGAGCCCGAGTCGTCACCAGAAGACCTTCTCGAAAGCAACGGACGGCAGGACCGCGAAATCTCGCTATTTGCGCACCGACAGATGTCTAGTCAGTTCGTCCGCGAGCGCAATGTTTTGTCACGGTCCCTATGGACGAAAATTGCGGCCGTCTAATCGAGGCTGCGGCGGCCGGCAAAGGCCTTGCCGAGGGTGACCTCGTCAGCGTGCTCGAGATCGGCGCCGACCGGCAGGCCGCTGGCCAGGCGGGTAACCGAAACCTGATCGCGCAGGCGCTCGGCGATATGCAGCGCGGTGGCCTCGCCGGTCGTCGTCGGGTTGGTGGCGAGGACGACCTCCTGGACGCCGCCGTTCTCGACCCGGCGCAGCAGCTCGGCGATCTTCAGGTCGTCGGCATCGACCCCGTCGATCGGCGAGAGGGCGCCGCCAAGCACGTGGTAGAGGCCGCGGTACTCGTGGGTGCGCTCAATTGGGATCACGTCGGCAGGCTCCTCGACCACGCAGATCGTCGTCCGGTCGCGGTTGGGATCGGCGCAGATCCGGCAGCGCGGCCCCTCGGCGAGGTTGAAGCACTCCTCGCAGAGCCCGACCTTCTCCTTCACCTCGACGATCGCCGCCGAAAGCGCCGCCGCCTCTTCGTCGGGGGAGCGGAGGATGTGGAAGGCGAGCCGCTGCGCGGTGCGCTGGCCGATCCCCGGCAGTCGCGAGAGCTCGGCGACGAGGCGCGCCAGCGGCGCCGGGCCCTCAGCGCTCACATTCCGGGGAGGCCGCCGAGGCCTCCTGTGATCCCGCCCATTTTCGACTCGGCCAGCTGCTGGGCGGCGCGCAGGCCCTCGTTGACCGCGGCCTGCACCATCTCGGCGAGCATGTCGGCGTCCTCGGGGTCGATCGCCTCCGGGTCGATCACGATCTCGCGCAGGGTCAGGTCGCCGCCCATCTTGACTTTGACCATGCCGCCGCCGGCGCTGGCCTCAACGACCTCGTCCTTGAGCGACTCCTGCGCCTCCAGCATCTCGGACTGCATCTTCTGCGCCTGCTTCATCAGCGCATTGACGTCGAAGCCTCCGGGTGCACCGCCTCTAGCCACTTAACCGACCTCCTCCGCGTCGAACTCGCTCTTCAGCTTCTCCACCAGCGCATCGTGATCGATCTCGCGGTCGGAGGCTTTCGCCTCCTCCGCCGGCGCCGCCGGCTCATCCTCGAGCAGCACGTAGGTGGGCCGCAGCCGCTCCCCCAACACGTCCTCGATCACGTCCGCCATCAACTCCCGCTTCTCCGGGGTCTCCGCCTTGCGCTTGTTGAAGGTGAGCTCGGCGGGGAACCCGACCTTCAGGCCCTCCTCGGGATCAAGCGAGACGGGCCGGGCGCCGTCGAAAGTTGCGGCCAGGGCAGGACTGGTCTCGCGGAGCTTGTCGAGGACGGATGGCCAGGTGTTGACTATCTGAGCGAGGTCCAACTGGCCCGCGGGTCCTGTCACCGCAGGCTCTCCTGTGACGGCCCGGTCCGCGGGTCCTGTCACGGCAGGGGACCCCCCACCCCTTCCGGTCGCTAAAGCGTCCTCAGGGGCGGGCCCCCCTACCGTGCCACCCGCGGAAGGGTCGTCCTCGGAAGACGACTCGACCTCGGCGTCCCGGAAGCTTTCAGATGGATCGGGCTGCTCGGAGCTTTCGGCGGACGCCTCGGGCTCGGGCTGATCGGAGCTTTCGGCTGGCGCAGGTTGGGCCTGTTCGGAGCTAGCCGCTGGCGCCTCGGACCCTTCGGAGTTATCTACTGGCGCCTCAGGCTCAGTTCCTTGAGGCGGGGACGTCTCTGCCGCGGGTGGCGCCGTAGGGGGACCCGCCGCCGAGGAAGCTTTAGCTACCGCAGGCGGTGGGGGGTCCCCTGCGGCGACAGGACCCGCGGCCCGAGGCGTACTCGTCTCTCCTTGCTCGAGTCTCTCTATACGTCGAAGAAGTCCCTCGGTGGATGGATCCAAGTCGGGCCGGGCTGCCTTGAGCAGGGCGATCTCGACCGCCATGCGCGCGTCGTCTCCCTCGCGCACCGAAGTCAGTGCGTTCGCCAACTCGTCGATCGTGCGGACCAGCGTGGCTGCGCCGATCGAGTTTGCTTGCGCCGAGAGTCGCTCCGCGTCGGTTGCCGTCACCACAAAGGTGTTGGGCACCTCGCCCACGGTTTGGGTCACCAGCAGGTGGCGCAGGTGGGCCAGGAGGTCCCGCGCGAACTGGGCGGGGTCGCGGCCGGAGCGGGCCATCTTCTCGACCCCGAGCAGGACGCCCTTCGGGTCCTCGGCGATCACCGCGTCGACCGCGTCGAAGAGCAGCTCGGCGTCGGCCGCCCCGAGCAGCTCGAGCACGTCTTCGAGCTTGACCTGGTTGCCGCCGAAGGCGACCAGCTGGTCGAGGGTGCCGAGCGCGTCGCGGAAGCTGCCCGAGGCCGAACGGGCGATCATCGCCACCGCGGCGTCCTCGGCCTCGATCTTCTCGGCCGCGGCGACCCGGTTCAGCACCTCGGAGATCTGCTCCAGTGAGGGGCGCTGGAAGTCGAAGCGCTGGCAGCGATCGGCGATCGTCGGCATCACCTTGTGCGCCTCGGTGGTGGCGAGGACGAAGACGGTGTTGGGCGGTGGCTCCTCGAGCGTCTTGAGGAAGGCGTTCCAGGCCTCCTTGGTCAGCATGTGCGCCTCGTCGAGGATGTAGACCTTCCAGCGGCCGCCGGTGGGCGCGTAGGCGACCCGCTCGCGCAGATCGCGCACGTCATCGACCGAGCGGTTGGAGGCGGCGTCCATCTCGATCACGTCGATCGAGGAGCCGGAAGCGATCGTGGTGCACGATTCGCATTCGCCGCAGGGCGTCACCGTCGGTCCGCCGCGCTCGCAGTTGAGCGAGCGGGCGAGGATCTTCGCCATCGAGGTCTTGCCGGTGCCGCGCGAGCCGACGAAGAGGTAGGCGTGGTGGACCTTGCCCTGCTCGACCGCGTTGCGCAGCGTGCGCACGACGTGCTGCTGGCCCACCACCTCGTCGAAGGAACCGGGGCGATGGCGGCGGTAGAGGGAGATCGAGTCGCTGGACGGCGGCACCAAGGCCAGTGTATCCGCGAGGCTCCACGGCCCTTGGCGACTTACGGTTGCTATGCGAGGGGGAAGTCGCCAAGCCCCTGCCCTCAACCCGCATCTGTAGGTTGCGCCGGTGAGTTCGCGGGCCCGCAACTGGCTGACACCGGCCGCCTGGGTCGCCGCCATTGGGGCCGCCCTTCTGGTCCTCTTCCCGACCGGCTTCCCCAACTACGACACGATCTACGCGCTGGTCTGGGGGCGCGAACTGGCGCACGGGGTCAGCCCCGACTACGGCGCCGCCCTGCCCCCCACTCCACACCCGCTGGCCGACCTGCTCGGCGCGGTGACAACGCCGATAGGCGACGGCGCAATCACGGTGACGATGATCGTCGCCTACCTCTCGCTCGGCCTGGTCGGCTACCTCGTCTACCGCCTCGGTTCCCTCTGGTTCGACCGCCCGATCGGCGCCGTCGCCGCCGCCATCGTCCTAACCCGAGCCCCTTTCCTCTCCAACGGCCTACGCGCCTACGTCGACGTCCCCTACATCGCCCTCGTCCTGGGCGCCCTTGTAATAGAGAGCAAGCGCCCGCGGGCTGGCTGGCCGGTGCTGACCCTGCTTGCCCTCGCGGGCCTACTGCGACCGGAGGCCTGGCTCTTCTCGGTTGCCTACCTCATCTACCTGCTGCTCGATCCCGCGAGTTCGTCCCACCAGCGCGGCTCCGAAGAGGAGACGAGGATGCCCCTCGAACGGGCGGATACTCAAAGTGCCGGCCTAATTAGGCCGGCACTTGGACGGGCGAGGGGCATCCTCGCCTCCCCCTCCGGCGTGGTGCTTGTTGTCTTGACCCTCGCCGCCCCAATCATCTGGGCGTTGTTCGACTGGATCACCGCGGGTAGCCCCACCTACTCGTTCACCGGCACGAAGGAAACCGTCGACACACTCGCCCGCCACACCGGCCCGGTCGACCTCGTCCTCTGGGGTCCGCGAGCCCTCGGCGAAGTCATGCAGTGGCCGGGAATGGTCGGCGCGGCCGGGGGCATCGTCCTTGCCTTCGCCTTCCTGCGCAAGCGCTCGGCGCTCGGCCTGGTCGCCATGCTTCTCGCCCTCGGCGCCTTCGCCCTGCTCGCCGCCGCCGGCCTGGCGATCATCGCCCGCTACACGATGTTGGGCGGAGCGATCCTGGCGATCTTCGTCGCCGTTGGTCTGCTCGGTTGGCGGCTGCTCGACGGCGGCCACCCCTGGCGCCGCCGCTGGCAGGTCTTTGCCGGCCTGGTGGTGCTGATGTTCGTGCTCTGGCTGCCGAATCAGTGGGACCTCGATTCGACCGTGCACAGCGACCTCGCCGACCAGGGCAAGATCGAGCGCGACCTCAGCGACCTCGCCGATTCCGGCGCCTTCGTCGAGCCGCTCTGCGGCAAGGTCGCCGTGCCGAACCACCGGGCGATCCCCCGGCTCGCCTTCAACCTCGACGTCAAGCCGACCCAGATCATCAGCGCCAGCGAGGAGCACGTGCCCGGCCGCGGCTACTTCCTCAAGCCGGCCAGTCCCTTCGTGATCCACAACTTCATCCTCGATCCCAATGACCCGACTCGCTTCAAACTCACCGTGCCACACCGCTTCAAACGGGTCGCGAGCAACGACTCCTGGGTCCTCTACAGGCACTGCTGAGCGCAGTAGGCTGGCGCCGCAATGGCCGGTGGGTTCAAGCGATCGGGGCTCTTCGGGCTGATCGGGGTGGTCGTGGTGGCGATCGTCGTCGCCGTAATCGCCTCGACCGCGGGCAACGAAGCAAGCCCGAAGGGAACGCTGGCGTTGATCTTCGGCGTGATCGCCGTCTTCGTGGTGATCCTCTTCATCCTGCAGCGATCAGATCTCGAGCGGGCGGCGGGCGGCGACGCCAAGACGGTGCAGCACGCCGCGGCCGAAGCCGGCGGCAGGATCGAGGACCCGACGACGATGGGTGAACAGCAGCTTTGGGCGGCGCTCGCGATCAAGCCGATCGACAACGAGGCGATCAAGGCGCGCGCTCAGATGTGGGACGCCGGCCGGCGCAGCCTGCGGCTCGGCATGATCGTGACGCTGCTGATCTTCCTCACCGTCCCCTCGATCTACCTCTTCGAAAGCTTCCTACCGCTGCTGATCGGCGGGCCATTGATCGTGATCGCGGCGCTCTACGGCAGCTTCCGCGCCCTCGCCCCCGGCGGCGAGATGGACAGCGCCTACGACAAGGTCGGACTGGCGATGGCGCCGCTCAGCCTCGAGGTGACGGAGCGACCCAAGGTAAGCATCGAGACGCGCGAAGCGACGACGGGGCGGGTCGGGCCGAAGATCCACGGCGCGCTGGTGCTGAGCGGCGAGCGCCACGGTAGGCGTGTCTCCGTCCGGCTTGGCGACAAAGCCAGCGAGGTGAGCGTGCGGGAGGTCTGCGGGGAGTACGCGGCAAGCTCCAAACGAGTGAAAGTCGAGAGTGACGCGGCAGGGATCACCGTCGCCCGCAAGGGCGGCAAGCCGGCCGACTGGCTCTGCGATCTCTGGCTCGCCGAGCACCTCGCCGACGTTGCCTGAGGCAGATCACCTCAGGCGCTCGACCCGCTCGACCGCGGCGTGGGTCGCCGAGGCAAGCTCCGGGTCGGCGAGCTCGACGCCGAGCGGCAGCTCGACGTGCAGATCGCTGGAGGCATCGACTCGAACCCGCAGGAGTCCGGCGCTGCGCGAGCTGAGCACGTGCCCGCCGCGGCTGCGGTCCTCGCTGATGAAGTGGAGGTGGTAGCCGCTGACCTCGATCCCCTCGGCATAGTCGGGGAAGCGGAAGCCGAGCATCGTTCCCTCGACGTCATCGAGCTCGAAGACGTGCTGCCCGGCGACGACCTCGGTCAGCGGTCGGTAGGGCGGGCTCTGGCGCGGCACCGAGCGGGCGCGGACGAGCTCGAAGCGCCCGTCAATGCGGATCGCGCAGGAGACGGCCTCGGCCGGGATCAGCCGCTCGAGCTCGGCGAGCAGCTCGTCATGCTCGAGCGGGCCGTCGACCTCCACATCGAGCGAGGGTGTGAAAGCGGTCACCACCGCGAACGGCGTCTTCGTCTCGGCGGCGACCGCGGCGACGTTGCCATCGACGTCGGCGCGGTAGAAACGACCGTCGAGGGCGATCATCTCTCCGTCGAGCCCATCCAGCGTCCCCAGCCCCAGGTCGCCGTGCTCGGCAAGCTCGGCGAAGGAGAGGTCGCCCTCGTAGGAGCCCTCGAGCAGGGCCGCGATCGTCGAGGCCTGGAAGAGCACGTGCGGTTCCCGGCCAGCGTGCAGTTCGGACTCGCGCAGCGTCTCCACGTGCAGCGATTTGATCCAGCGCTCGTCCAGCACGCCGCCAGTCTCCCATCCGGGCAGGTCTCTGACTTTGCGGCGCGATACGGACCCATAAGCTCAGACGCGCAATGCTGAGACGAGCCACCGAGACGACGCCGAGGCGCGTCGCCCTGCTGGTCTCGGCGGTGGTGCTGGTGCTGCTGGGCAGCGCCGCGATCGCCCACTACGGGCTCGGCCAGTTCGGCGACTTCGGCGAGGCGCTCTGGTCGGCGGTGCTGCACGTGCTCGACCCCTCCAGCCTGCACGACGACAGCGACGCGGCCGAAAGGACGGTCGGACTCTTCCAGGTGATCGTCGGCCTGGTCCTGCTCGTCGGCCTGCTCTTTACCTTCGTCGCCGAGGTCGTCTCCAACTCGCTGGAACGGCTCGGGCAGTCGGATCGGCCGGTGCGCTGCCGTGACCACCTGCTCGTCATCGGCGGTGTCGACTTCGCTTCGCTGGCGGCCTCGGCCGCCTCGGAGTCCCAGCTGGAGACCGAGCTGAGCCGGCTCGTCGTGCTGGCGCCCGAGTCCGCCCGCGACTCGCGGGCACAGATCCTCGACGACCTCGAAGAGGCCGCGGGCAGCGACCTCAAGATCGACTTGATCTTCGGCGACACAGCCGGCGACTCGGGCTTCGAGCTGGCCGGGGCCGAGCGAGCGCGAGCGATCCTGCTGATGCCATCGACCAGCGGGCCGATCGCCGCCGAGGCTGCGGACGTCGAGGTGACGCAGGCCGGCCTCGCCCTGCTCGACTACCTCAAGGAGCAGGAGGCAAACCCGCTGGTGCGACTGCTCTTCCGCCGCGGCCGTAACGTCGACGCCAGTTGGGAGCTCTTCCCGCCCGAGTGGGACGCGGTGGTCGGCGACCGCACCGTCTCCGCGGTGCTGCGGCTGGCGATCACGCGGCCACCGGCGCTCGAGAAACTGCCCGGCTGGGTCGCCGAGCACGGCGCCGTCGAGCCCTTTACCAGGCTCGTCGACGCCGCTTGGAAGTCCTCGGTCAAGGCGGAGGGCCCGCTGCGGCTGACGATTGTCGGCTGCGGAATCAACGCGCCGGCGCTGATGGAGGACCTAGCCGAGGTCGGCGCCGAGACCTTCGCGGTGACGATGATCGCGCCGCGCGAAGCTTTCGATCGCTACCTAGGCGGTGCCGAACCTTCTGGGGTGAAAATCCACTTCGTCGAGGCGAGGACGACCGAAACCGATCACCTGCCGCGCAGCCTGATCGAGTCGCGGCCGCACATGGTCATCGTCACCCCGAGCCCGGCGAGCTGGGACCAGCGCGCCTCCGACGCCAGCGCCACGCTCTCAGTCCTCCACGTCCTGCGCACCGCCGGCGGCCGCGACCTGCCGGTGCTGGCAGAGTTCTTCCTCTCCGAGTCGGCAAAGCGCCTGCCCAACGACCCCCGCCTGCTCGCCGTCTCCACCCTGCGCTCGATCTCCACCGCGGTCGCGCTAAGCCTCTTCGACCCCGAGCGCGCCGCCGAGCTGGAGCGCCAGCTCGCCGCCGGCGCCGCAGATCATTGAGAATCGGCGCATGGCAGCGATAGAGCTCCGCGGCGTGGTCAAGCGCTTCGGCCCGATCACGGCGGTGGACGGGCTCGACCTCGAGGTGCCGAAAGGCATCTGCCTCGGCCTGCTCGGGCCCAACGGGGCCGGCAAGTCGACGACGATGCGACTGCTGACCGGCCAGGCGATCGCCGACGAGGGCGAATTGCGCGTGCTCGGCCACGAGCTGCCCGCCGACGCCAAGGCGGCGCGGGCCGAGATGGGCGTGGTGCCCCAGCTCGACAACCTCGACGTCGACGTCACGGTCGAGGACAACCTCGCCGTCTTCGCCCGCCTCTACCGCGTGCCCGACGTCGGCGCCGCGGTCGACAAAGCGCTCGACCTGGCGCGCCTGCGCGAGCGCCGCGGCGACGCCGTCGACGAGCTCTCAGGCGGCATGCGCCGGCGCCTGCTGCTCGCCCGCGGCCTGGTCCACGAACCAAAGCTGATCCTGCTCGACGAGCCCACCGTCGGCCTCGACCCGCAGATTCGCACCGAGCTCTGGACCTTGATCGACAACCTGCGCTCGCACGGCACGACGATCCTGATGTCGACCCACTACATCGAGGAGGCCGAGCGCCTCGCCGACGAGGTCGCCGTCGTCAACAAGGGGAAAGTGATCGCCCGCGCAACGCCGGCCGAGCTGATCGAGATGCACGCGGGCACTCATACCGCCGAGGTCTACGGGCCGCCAGAACGGCTGACCGAAGTGCGGGCGATCGCCGAGGAGCAGGGGCTGCCGGTGCGGCCCGCTGGTCCCGCGATCGCGATCGTCGGCTCCGAGCGCGCTACCGACGGCGCCGTGCCCGAGGACGCCGTCATCCGCGCCGCCTCGCTCGAGGACGTCTTCGTCCTGCTGACCGGATCGGAGGCGGAATGAGTGCGCCGCTGAGGAAGAGGGGGAATTCGCTGTGAGCAACGGGACCGCCACCGCCAAGCTGCGGCGGCTCGAACCGGCGGCAATCGCCGGGATCATGAGCCGCGAGGTCGCCAACTTCCGCACTTACTGGAAGGGGACGACCTTCTCCAGCATCCTCGAACCGATCGTCTACCTGCTCGCCTTCGGCCTCGGGCTGAGCGCGACGTTGGTCGACGAAGTCAACGGCGTCCCCTACATCCAGTTCGTCGGCACCGGCATGGTCGCCACCGCGGTGATCTTCTCCAGCGCCCTGCCGGCGATGTTCGGCACCTTCGTCAAGCACCGCTTCCAGAACACCTATGACGCGATCCTCGCCGCGCCGGTCGACGTCGAGGAGCTGGTCACCGCCGAGATGCTCTGGATCGCCCTGCGCTCCGGCACCTACGGCTGCGTGCCGCTGCTGGTCACGATCGGCTTCGGCCTCGACCCGGCCTGGGGCATGCTGCTGGTGCCGTTCTTCTGCTTCGCCACCGCGCTCGGCTTCGCCGGCTTCGGCATCGCGATGGCGGCGACCGTGGCCAAGATCGACCAGTTCAACTACGTCACCGCGCTCTGCATCACGCCGCTCTTCCTCGTCGCCGGCACCTTCTTCCCGATCGAAGGCCTGCCCGAGGGCTTCCAGGTCATCGCCCAGCTCAACCCCCTGCACCAGCTGGTCGAACTGGTGCGCGGTGGCGCCTTCGGCTTCGAGGCGGTCGACATCGCCCGCTTCGCCTTCCTCGTCGGCTTCGCCCTGCTGACCTGGCGCATCGCGATCAACCGCATGCAGAACCGGCTGATCGACTGACGCGCTTCCGACATTGACCACACTGGAGCGGGGTCAATGTCGGAAGCGTGAAAATGGACCGTGCGCCCCGTTCTCCGAGACAAGATCACCGGGCGTGTCCGTCGTGGTTGGCTCGAGCCGGGCTCTCCTGCGGCACCCGCGGCTTCCGCTTAAGGCTGCTTCCTTCCGGACCTGACCTGGTTCGCGTGCCCACGTCGCACAGGACCCGGCCGTCAACACCTTCCGCGACGCACTGACCCCGACGGTCAGCCCCTCGGAACGGGATTCGGCCCCGCTAAAGCGGATTGCGGATTACAGGGCACCGCTGGTTCCCCGCCTAGCACGGTCCGCGACCATCGTATCCGCATTCGCGCCGGGGAGAGCGCGAACGCGGATAGGAGGCCGTCATCGTTAGGAGCAGACGAGGGTCAGTGGGTAAAACCACTCATCGCCGGATCAGCTTGCGGCTCTTGTAGACGGTCGCGGTGGCCTTGCCGGCATGGACCTTCTGGCGCACGAGCAGGCGCTTGCGCGCGCTGACCTTCTTGCGCGCCGCCGGCTTCACCCGCAGGGCGACCAGCTTCGCCTTGCCGGGGCGCAGCCGCACCGTCTGCTTCAGCGTCGCCGGGCGGTGATTGTTGAGCAGTCCCTGCGCCGTGGTCCGGCAAACGTGGCCGACCTTGCGCGGACAGCCGACCCGGACGAGCAGCCGCTTACCGCCGCCACTCACCACGGCGTTCCCGGGGGTTGCCTGGCGCAGCAGTTCCAGCAGTCGCTGTTCGCTCAGCGCTCCGGAGTTGCCGCCTTTGCCTTTTTTGCCTTTGCCACTGTTGCCACCGCCATTGCCTTTGCCGCCGTTGCCCGCGTCCGAGGCGCTGAGCACGACGTTGTCGTAATCGGCGTTGCCGGTGACCAGGACAGCGGTCCCGGTCGTGTAGCTGCTGGTGATCTGGATGCGGTATTCGTGGCCGGGGGTGAGGCCCGCGGGGTCAATCGAGCCACGCGAGACACCGGTCCACGAGTTGGCGCCGGCAAGGGTCGTCGGCGCGATCAGGGTCAGCGCCTCTCCCCCTTCGCTGACGTCGATCAAGCGCACGCTGTATTCGGCTGAGTTACCGGCCACCGCGAGTAGTTGGTCGACGCTGGCGCGGCGGTCGAGGCTGACGCCGATTGCGGTCGCTTCCCCACCGGCAGCGCCGGAATAGGTGAAGCCGGGGCTTTCCCAGACGCCCTTCGTTGTGCCACCGACCGCGCTCACGCCGACAACGCCGGTGAAGGCGCTGCGGATGAAGCCGCCACCATCGGCGCCGCCCGTTTCCTGGAAGCTGTTGGCGACGCTGGCACAGATCAGCGGCGGCAGGCAGATGCCTTCGGTGCCGGAGGAGGAGGTCCAGCCAGCGGCGCTGCCGCTGAAGCCTCGGGAGGCGGCCGGTGGGTACTTACTGACCGCCGCACCGGCTGCGGCTGCAAACGCCAGCGCCAGGATGGCAAAGGTTGCCGCCGCGCTCACAAGAGCGATACGACGGGACAGTGACGAATGCATCGGGTCCTCCTCATTAGCTTGATTCACCCCCAGTGGGCGATTACCAAGTTTTGAGTACCCAACGAGATCGGTACCGCTCCGCCCGTGGACAAACGTAGGATCGGCGCCACGTGATCGACGTCGACAGCTCCTCCTTCTTCTTCATCGTCTTGGTCGCGGCGATCGCCGCGACCACGGTCGCGATCGTGCCCAAAGGCCTGGCGCCTCCGGTGGTGGTGCTCGAGCTGATGCTCGGGATCGTGATCGGGCCGGAAGTCCTCGGCCTCGCCCACCCGTCGGACTTCATCGAATTCTTTTCCAACCTCGGGCTGGGGATGCTCTTCTACTTCGCCGGCTACGAGATCGACTTCGAACGGATCAAGGGCATCCCGATGAAGCTCGGCGCGATCGGTTGGGCGATGTCGGTCCTGCTCGCCTACGGAATCGGCGGTGCGCTGGCCGCCGCCGGCATCGTCGTCTCCTTCCTCTACACCGGCTCCGCCCTGGCGACGACCGCAATCGGCACGCTGATCCCGATCCTCAAGGACAACGGCAGCCTGAAAACGCGCTTCGGCACCTTCCTGATGGCGGCCGGCGGGGCCGGCGAGTTCGGCCCGATCCTGCTCGTCACCCTCGTCCTCTCCACCTCCAGCCCCCTGCACGAGGGGGCGATCCTCGTCGGCTTCATCATTCTCGCCCTCGGCGTCGCCCTCGCCTCGGTGCGACTGGCCTGGCGCGGCTGGCCGGCCTTCGAAAAAACCTTCGAGGCGAGCAGTCAGCTGGCGGTGCGGATCACCGTCGTCCTCGTCTTTGGCCTAGTGCTGCTGGCCAGCCAGCTCGGCCTCGACGTCCTGCTCGGCGGCTTCGTCGCTGGCATGATCACCAGAGCGGCCCTGCGCGGCCACGAGCTGCAGGTCTTCGAGTCGAAGCTGACCGCGGTCGGCTTCGGCTTCTTCGTCCCCTTCTTCTTCATCACCAGCGGCCTCGAGTTCGACCTCGCCGCCCTCGGCTCAGCGGAAGCGATCGCCAAGATGCTCCTCTTCCTCGCCCTCTTCCTGGTCGTCCGCGGCACCCCCGCCCTGCTGCTCTACCGCAACATCCTCAGCCGCACCGAGCGCCGCGCCCTCGCCTTCTTCAGCGCCACTGAGCTCCCCCTCGTCGTCGCAATCACGACGATCGCAATCGACGCCGAAAAGATGCGCCCCTCCACCGCTGCCGGCCTAGTCGGCGCCGCCATGCTCTCAACCCTGATCTTCCCCTTCATCGGCATGGCCCTGCAGAAAAGAGCCATGGCCGAGCAGGACGAAGACCCCTTGGCGCCGCCTATGATTGAGCCCCTCCCGGGCGCGTAGCTCAGTGGGAGAGCGCTCGCCTCACACGCGAGAGGTCGCTGGTTCGAACCCAGCCGCGCCCATAGTGAAATGGCTTGAGAGCAGGGATTGCGGCGCCAGTGCGGCGGACCTGCGAGCACTCGCTTAACACGCGAGAGGTCGTTGATTCGAGCCCAGCCGCAGTCATAGAGCCAGCCCCGCCTAGAGCTCGAAATCGACTTGATAGCTGCGATTGCGACCGCGACCGCGAAGCCGCGCTGACCCGTAATGGGAGGGTTGAATCGCCATTGGCCTTTTCATTGGCCAAATCTTTCTTGGCACGACTTCTCACGACCGCTGACGACCCGCGCGAATTCCCAGAGCCCAAAGAGGGTGAAGGAGATCTGAAGGACCGTGATTTAGCTGACCTTGGCGGCAGTCGAGACCGACAAGCGACGATCGCTTTCCCAGGGCCTAATGACGCTCCCAAAGTGGGCCACTAGGAATACGCCCGGAGAGAATCGAACCCTCGACCCCCGGCTTGAAAGACCGGCGCTATCAACACGCTTATCGGCTTTCTAGAACCGAAAAACGCCTGGCAAAAACCCAAAGGGAAGGCTGAAGGGAAGAAACGGAGCTAAGTGCCTTCGAGGGGCGGGGCAGCAAGAACTCGCAGTCGGGGATCCTGCGCCAGCGAAGCGATTCGGAGTGTGGCACAGGTACCCCACCACCCAACTCATCGGCTGAAGCTAGGTTAGAACGGCCCCGCTCCTCACGTTCCATTCCCCCACTGACAAGCCTTAAGAAGCCAGACCACCACTGTCTGCGACGCACCTGATGTCATGTTTAGTCCGGGGGAGCCCAAGCCAAAGCTGAACGCCCATGACACCTTTCCGTTTGAGGTACTCACCGACCTCTCTACTCCAACAACGAGGCCGAACAGCCCCCCAACCGCGCCGTTATAACCGGCGCCGCCCGTGAACTCCTTTAGCGTGTTTGCCTTACTGTGGATATAGGTAAACGTGCCAGCAAAGTGTGGTGCTCCCTCCGTAATCATATGGGTGAACTCTGGAATCAGAAGCTTGATCGTCGGCAGTAGGGCCTCTCGCTTTCCGGGACTGAGAATACCCAGGGAACCGGTCGCCGTAATGGCAACCTCGCCCGCGTCCGTACCAACCACGCACACCGTCACCGCCCCATCAACAAACGCCGCAGACGCAGAGACTTGGAGGCAGAGTCCGTCAGTGCGTAGCCCGGTTGGATCCGATTTGTTTACAGGGTTGTCCTCTGCATAACTGTAAGTTTCTCCCGTCGACGCCACTGCCGGGTCAACACTGAGAAACTGCGCCGTTACCGGGTCGTAGGTCCGGGCTCGCAGGTAGATCAGCTGATTTTCCGTGCGCATCCGGCGCTGTCCGGCGAACCCCATCAGGGTGCTACCCGTTCCGGTGTGTTCCCAGAATGCCCCGTTGGGACCATATGTATAGGTGCCCGTCACGGTTCCCGTTGAACCCGTCAGGACACGGGTCGACCCCAGTTGATCGTGGTGCAGATAGGTCGTCGAGCCCGAGGTGATTTGCTCGAGCGGCAGGCCGTCCGGGCCATAGATGAAGTAGTCATTTCCTGCGCGCAGCAAGAGAGGAAGTTCCGGCGTGGGGTCCCACGCCATTGGATAAGTTGAAGCGTTCTTGGTTTCCTTCGTTCGCAGCCCGGTGCCGTCGTATTGGAAGGTGTTTTCAATTTCCGGGCCTTTGCTCGCGGTCAGGTTTCCGGCCTGGTCGTAGGAAAAGGTGGTCGCCGATCCCCCTGTGGGCGTTTCTTTGATCCGCTGGCCGAGTTTGTTGTATTCGAAGGTCCCGGTGCTCGCCGTGGCGATCTGGTCGGCTTTGTCATAGGTGTAGGTCGCGGGGGCGATCTTGGTCACGTTGTTGGCTTTGTCGTATTCGAACAGCGTGCCGTTGCTTTTGGTTAGTCGGTTCCTGGCGTCGTATTCGTATTTGTATTCGGGAACTTTGGGGAAGCCGGTCTCGACGGCTTTTTCGATCTGCCCGATTTTGTCGCGCGTGTATGTCATCGACGCCAGGACTTCGGCTTTCTTCTTTATCGAGACTTCAGTCAGCTGATCAGCCTTGTTGTAGGCGTATTCGTCGACGTTGCTGGTTTCGGCGGGGAAGGTCGTCGCTTTGACCTGCGAGTTGCGGTTGTAGGCGAAGGTGGTTTCCTTGCCGAGCCAGTCTGTGATTTTTTCCATGCGCCCAGCTTTGTCGAAGGCACGTTTGACCGTTTCGCCGTTCGGATAGACGATTTCAGTCTGCTGGTTGCCGAGGTCGTATTTGTATTTGACGACTTCTTTGGCCCCGTTTTTGACTTCGGTCAGCCGGCCGAGCTGGTCATATTCCTTGGTCGTCGTCCCCGTGCCATCGACCATTTTCGTCACGTTGCCGTCTTTGTCGTATTCGTAAGTGACGTCGTGGGTGGCTTCTTCGGAGTAGTTGACTTCTTTGAGTCGGTTGGCGGCGTCGTAGCTGTAGGTGACCGTGCGGCCGAGCGCGTCTTCAGTTTTTTTCAGGTTGCCCACCGCGTCGTATTCTTGTTTCGTTTTACGTTCCAGCGGGTCGATCGTTTCGGTCAACTGCCCGAGCGCGTCGTGTTCGTATTTAGTCGTGTAGCCGTTGCCGGTCGTGCGGCTTTTGACCTGACCCGTGCTGTCATAGGCAGTTTCGGTGGTGTTGCCGTTTGCCATTTCGACTTTGGTCTGCTCGTTCTCAGCGTCGTAGGTGTATTTGGTCGTGTGGCCGAGAGCGTCGGTCGTCGATTCGAGGTTGCCGTTTTTATCGTAGGCGGATTTGGCTTCGTGGCCGAGCGGGTCGGTGACCTTGATCGGCCGGCCCTGGGCGTCGAGTTCCGTTTTCGTTTCGAATTCGGAGGCTTTGGCGCCTTCTTCGTTCCCTCGCGGGCTGACCATGGCGATCACATGGCCGTCTTTGTCATAGGTCGAAGTCGTCTTATCGCCTACGGGATTAATTTCGGCTTTGACGTTGCCGTAGGAGTCGTATTCGAATTTGGTTTCGCGACCGAGCGGATCGGTTTCTGATTCCAAGTCGCCGTTTTCGGCGTATTTGAAGGTTGTTTTCTGGGTCGTCCCCCCCGGCGCGGGGCGTTCGATCGCTTCTACGTTTCCATGGACATCGCGTTTGTAGGTCGTTGTCTCGCCCTTGGGCGTAGTTTCGGTTTCGATGTCGTGGTTGGCGTTGTAGGTCCATTTCTTTTCGTTGCCTTCGGCGTTTTTTTCGAGCGTGAGATCGCCATTTTCGTTGTATTCGAAGGTCGTGGAGTGGCCCAGCGCGTCGGTCGCTTTGACGAGCTCGTAGGCTTCGTTGTATTCGCTGGTCGTTTTCTGTTCGAGGCTTGTGCCTTGGGCCTTGATCACTTCCAGCGGCTCGCCGGCTTCGTTGAACGTCTCGAACGTGGTCGACCCGTTTGGCTCGGTGATGGTCGTCGTTCTGTTGCCACCTGATTCGCCGTATTCCCATTTGATCACTCGTTCCATCGCATCGGTCTGTTTTATGACCCGGTTTTCTTCGTCGTATTCGGTTTTGGTGACGCCGCCGCGGCCATCGGTCATTTCGGTCAGCTGGTGGGAGGCGTCGTATTTGAATTTCCAGCGCGGGGTTTCTTCTCCGGGGAGCGTCACCGAGATGAGATTGCTCGATTCGTAGGCGTATTTGACTTTGTGGCCCATCGGGTCTTCGACGCTCGTCACCTGGGCGCCTGTGTAGGCGAAGACCAGTTCTCGCCCGGCGGCGTCTTTGACTTTGGTCAACTTGCCCGATTCGTAGCTGAGCGTGATCGCGTTGCCGTTTCGATCCCTGACCTCGGTCAGCTTGCCTTCGGAGTTGAACTTGAGCTCTTCGAGGTTGGGCAAGGTGAAGACGTAGCTTTCCCCTTCTTTGCCCAGGGTCGCCAGGATCCAGGCATCGGGAACGTATTCGCCGCCTTCAAGGTTGAAGTTGGCGGTGGCGCCGTTTTCCTGGACCACGGTCACCATGCCTGATTCTGCGTTGAATTCGAGATGGGAGCCGTAGGGACCCGACCAGCCGTAGCCCCAGGCGCCGGCTTCTTTGGCTTCGGCAGCTCCCTGGGAGTTGTAGGAGCGGGTGAGGTACAGGCTCGGGCCGCGGCCGCCCAGGACGAGGTCGGTCTGTTCCTCGGTCTGGTTGCCACTGGCGCAGTTGACCGGCTTGCCCTTGAAGCAGTTAGGAAGTGTCGGGGCCGATTTGTTTGGGATCGACGAGCCTCCGCCGCCGATCGAGCCTCCGCCGCCGCTTGTGGGTGGCGGTGGTGGAGGGCCGCCGCCGTACGTGGTTCGTGGGGGCACCGGCGCTTGGGACACGCAGGCGAAGGCGGGGGAAGCGGCGAGGGCGACCGAGGCGAGAAGGGCCAGTAGGCAGACAGCAAGTGCTCTGGCCCGCTGGGTCATGTGATAAGCCTATTTCGTAATAAATAGGAATCCTTGACCATTCGAGCAGTATGCACCAAGATCACAAAGATGCAAGGGCTAAGAGAGGACAAGCTCAACTACCTACCCTTGGTGCTTGCCCTTGTTGTGGTGGGCCTGCTCGTCTTCGTGCTCACCTGCGGCAGTTCACCTGCCGGCAAGGCGACCGCCTCGCCGGCAGAGACGAGAGCCGTTAAGCGCACCGAGGTCCTACTCGCCGGGATCCCGCAACACGGCGCCGTCCTTGGAAGCTCGAAGGCGCCGGTGACGCTTCAGTTCTTCGCCGATCTGCAGTGCTCGGAGTCTCGGCGAGTGATGCTGGGAGCCCTTCCTTTCTTGATTCGCCACTGGGTTCGCGACGGCAAGCTACGCATCGTGTATCGCTCGTTGAGGACCGACACTCCAGAGGTATCAGAATTCTTGGGACAGCAGGCTGCAGCGCTGACTGCAGGGCGACAGGGCAAGATGTGGACCTTCGTCGACCTGTTCTACCGAGAGCAGCGCCCCGAGTTCACTCGCTATGCGGATGACGACTTCCTCGAAGGGATCGCCGAACAAGCGCGCGTGAAGATCCTGCTTTGGACAGAAGACCGCGAATCCGACAGCATGGCCAGGGAGATCGAATCCGACGAAGCCTTGGCCGTGGCAAAGGCCTCGGAAGAAACCCCCTCGTTTTTGATCGGGTCAACGGGCGGAGAGGCCCATCGCCTCCGCCACTTCTCCTTCGAAGAGCCCACTGTCTTTGACGAAGCGATCAGAGGGTTGCTGCAGGCCGACTCAAAGTAGCGCGCATCTCGAGCACTGCAAGTGGAAGGTGATCTCGAGAGCCGCCAGACCCCAGCCAGCTCCTTGACTCCGTCGTCGCTTAAGAGGCGAGCTGGAATTAGCGGCTCCCGTTGGCCCAATCATTGGCCAAATGGCCCCTTCATTGGCCAGAACGCTGCCGAATCCAACCGAACGCTGCCTAATCTAACTGACCGGCTTTCCCAACTACAGAGCCATTTCGCCCATCTAGAGCAAATACCAGCGTCTCGATCAACGCCTCACACGCGAGAGGTCGCTGGTTCGAACCCAGCCGCGCCCATCGAAAAACCGCTTGATAGCTGGGATTGCGGTGCCATGCGAGCCGTCCTGTGAGCACTCGTCAGGCAGGCTAGAGGTCGCTGGTTTTAACCCAGCCGCAGTCATCGAACCAGACTGCCCATAGCTCGAAATCGGCTTGATAGCTGGGATTGCGACTCTGACCCCGATTCCCCGCCGATCCGCTATTTAGAGGGTTGAGTCGCCATTGGCCTTTTCATTGGCCAAATCACTCCTGGTAGGGCTTCCCACGACGCTGACGCCCGCGCGAATCCCCAGAGCCAAAGGGAGGGTGAAGAGGAAGGATCTGAAAAGAGCCTTCCTTGATTTGGCTGGCTCGATTGACCTTCGTGGCAGTCGAGGACTGGCAAGCGACAATCGCTTTCCCAGAGCTAGATTCCGCTCCTCAAGCCTCCGGCTTGAAAGACCGGCGCTCTCAGCATGTTCCAGCGCATCCAAAGCCAAAAACTGCCTAACGGTAGGCCGAAGGGAAGGAATGGCGCTGAGTTCCCCTGCCAGCCGTCAATGTCAGCGCAAGCATGACCACATCCACCACGAGAAGAATAATGCTTGCTCAGTCGTCTTCTAGGCGACGCGGGTCGAGCATCACAACCATGGTCCGAATGCGTCCCCGCTCCCCGTGAACTACCCCGAGACCGAGCCACCTCCGGAGATTGGAGTGATCGGCTCTGCCCTCACCGTGGCGTCTCAAGCGATCAGGAAGCTCGTTCTCTAGGGCAGCAGGCACGCAATGGATCGTGACGGCGAAATCATCCTGAAAGGGCTTGGTTAGGTCATGCGGCTTGTTGTCTGCTGCGACCATCCTTTCCAGTAACCGTATTCCGCTAGATATCTGCTTTCGGCCCTCATCGTCCATCTCTAGGATCATGACCTCAGCCTCGATCTTGGCTGGACTATCGATGCGACCTATCTGCCGAAGCAACTCTTGGGTGGGACCAGAGATCTTCTGCTTCGGACGCTTGGCCTTGGGTCGTAGGCCGCGCTCGCCATAGAGGTATTCGTCGAGCTCGTCGGTATGACTGTGCAGCTCGATCCCGGTGTCGACGATCTCCTCGTCATCGAAGTACAGGCCGTCTTTCAGATATTTCATGAAGAAGTCCATCTCATCCATTGCCCAGAGGCGCTGACGAATGGCTCGTTGGCGGCGCAAGATGTAGTGGACGAACTGCGCCGGCCCTGCGCTGAGGCTGCAGATCAACTCCAGCTCGTGAATACCGGTCACCCAAGGTGCCCGCTCATCGGTAGGCAGAAGACCAGCCGCCTGCAGCTGCCAGATCGTTGGGGCGAAAGGGGAGAGATCCTCGAGGCTGACGGCGATCCGCAAGGTACGGCTCACTCCGTCGAAGTCCAAGGCCAGCGCCTTGCCAGTTTGATCGGTCACTGCGGTCGCCTCCCCCCGGATCAGGGCAGCCTGAGATCGCTGTAGTTGCTCATGCGCCGAAACGAGGAGATCTTTGAGACTTCGCTCAAGCCGAGCGGGAGCCGCACGACGCGCGCTCGGCGCCAGACTGCCCGCCTTGGCCTCAACTAGAACCACCAGCGTGCCTGCGCGCACTATCCCGTCAGCCTCGCCTTCCTTTTCCTCACCATCTTTGTCGACGAAGCGGTACTTGACCCCTGCGTGCGACCAATCCGCTTCTACCGCAGCCGCAATGGCATCAACCGCACGCTCCTCAAGCAAATTTGCTCGATGTCGATCGAACTTAGACCAAGCCTTGGACCCCTTCAGCGCATCGGTAAGGACATCCCGGATGCCATAAAGCACGGTGTCAAAGGCGGTCGGAAGATAGTTACCGTTGCCACCATCCAAGATAGGCGTGCTGCGCATCGTCTCGATCTCCCCTCCCAGTGCCTTCACGGGATCCTCCTTCCATGCCTCACTATCCGCCCTATGGCCAAAGCGAACAGAAAAGGCCGCGAGGAACGCACTGACGGCCTCAGTAGGCACCGAGGTGGCCTGAGCTAGACCTTCTGCCGTGAAGCTCGCCACCTGTCCCGCCGCAAGCGAGATCCAGCTCTCCCGCATGCCATCGATCCAATGAGCCGCATCGGCCTTGGGCAACGAGGCGAGCTGGGTGACGATGTCTTCCGGCATGTCGGCGGCAACCTCGCAACCCTTTCGCTTCGCGGCGACCGCTGCCGCAAGCTTGGCCCCGAACTCCCTCGCATGCTTGGATCGCTTCCCGACACCCTTGAGTACAAGCGGCACCAGCGCCTTCTCGAGGGTCAACGCCTCCGTGACGTTGAACCCAATCGTGCTGCTCAACTCCTCTGCAAACGGGTCGAAGAGCTGATGGAGGGTCTCTTCCTCTTGCCACTCATAGACGAACGAGCCAACTGCAAGGCGATGCATATAGAGACGGGTTCGGAGCTCGAGCCACGGATCCAGCTCATCATCTTCCTCAGCTCGCTGACGCTCGTAGAACCAGACGGGGTAGCTGGCCATGATCTCCCTGACGCGCTGGCCAAGCGCCGCTGGGTCGACACCTTGACGCCGCTCATCATCCAAGGGCACACGGAGCGGCTCCGGTCCGTCACGATCGAGCAGAACGTGGCTCACATAGTCGGCAGCACGCGGGAATCCGTCGGTTCGCAAAGGTTTTAGCGAGTCGACGGCCGCCATCCCATATGTCATCAGAACTGCCAGAACGACATCGAAGGCGTGATACGGGGCGCAGAGATCCGCGATTTCCTCGCGGAGCTCGAGGGCACGCGTTGGCGTTTCGTCGATCTGGGCCTTTTGCGCGGCGTGGAAGGCCTCGTAATCAGGATGGTCTCGATCCACGCTGATCTCAAGACCCGCACCTTCTCGGATGACGGTAAGTGGCCCGTAAGAGAACCTGTGCGCTCCATCATCTTTTGTCGCCGAGGCACGTTGCCTTCGTGCTCGCTTCTTGCGTTCTCGCTTTCGCTTTTGCTTGCTGGCCATTCGTGAGCCATCTAAGCGCATTGTGTCGAGTGACCCAGGAGCGACGGCACACCCAGGCGCGCCGCTCGTAGAGTCACGGAAATGCAACGGTCAGCGAAGTCTCCCGACCGGGACGAAGGTGGATCCGCTGGCGAAGCCCGCATACTCATCAAAACCCGGCACTGGCGTACGGATCGCCGGCAGCCAATACGCAAATCGAGGAATGCCCTCGACTTCGCCCAAACGCCTTGATGCGTCCTCTTTCCATCGACTCAGCTCCCACATCACTTGTTGGGCGGCCTGCACCTCGACCAACGGAGTCCCGTCAAGAGCCATCCCGCCACCCGCGGGGGAGTAAACCCTTCCATCGACCTGGAGAGCTGAGTTCATCCCGGCCTGTCGCAGCTGCAATCGATCCTCGTCGGAATACTCCTGAGAGAGGCCAATGGCGAAATTCGACGTGAGGACGAGGCCTCTATCTGGCCAGTTCCTGACCATCACGGCGAAAATCTCCTCGGCTGCCCAGTTCTCGCGCTCGGGATGGTCAAAAATGCCAAGTAGGTAAGCGTCGGCTTCACGGAAGACGACAAAAAGCACATCCCCCGTTCGCTTCGTGAACCCGTCCTTCCTCATCTCGGTCGAGAGGTGGAGGTGATGTACCCCCCACTCGGCCAATAGGAGGTCGCGGTCAGCCCGCTTTGACGGTGGCGCGGTCGCATCTCCCCCGGTGGGATGCGCGACACGGGCGCTGAGATGAGCGTTGAGATCTTCCCCCGCGGCAATCCTCTTTTCAATCACCTCCAGGGCTACGGAATGCACTTGCCGTTTCGGGCTCTTTTCGAACTCGGTTGAGAGACGGACCGTGCGCGGAACCGGCTGCACGAAGCGCCCCCGCCAAACGCGGTAGTCAATCATCAGGTTGACCAGGGTCTGTTCTTCGAGGTAGGCCTGCTCCGCCGGCATCGATTCATAGATGTGCCGGCGAATTCGCTTTTCGAGTCTTTCGGTGAGGTCGGCCATCAGTCTCACGGTAGACCTCAGGCCAAACACCGCCCCGGTCCAACGCCCGATAACACTCACTTAGGTAAACCGCTCCGAGGCCGACTGCGAAACCAGGACGCCAGAGCTAGGACTGGTGACCCTCCGCGCCCGCGACTCAAGAATTCGGACCGACAAGCACAACGAGTCGTCCACTTCCTCAACGGCCCGCTCGGCCAGGAAGGCCTCGAGCTGCCTGCACGTCCGCTCCAGCTGCCGTCGAGGACGTGGGTTGTAACGCCCCAGGGTGATCGGCGCGGCATCAGGCTGGCGCTTGGGCGCCTTGTGGCCCATCAGGACGGAGGCCACCTTCGTGGAGACACGGGCGTGATCGAGCCAGGTGCCAGCGGGGTGCCTGGAGTCGTGGAACCCCACTCAAGAGATCATTGCTGAAGGCATCTCCATCCTCCTTCGTCGAGGGCCCCAGCCGGCCGGCCCACCCGGCCGCCCCATGGTTGACTCAGCTTTCCTTTAGTGGTATGCCATGTTCAACGCGAACGGAGGAGGCAGGATGCACTGGGAACTGGGTCAACATCGAGCCATGAGGGCACTCGCACTGATGGTCACTTTTTGCTTTGGGCTCTCCCTTCTCCTTTCAGCCGGAGCCGACGCTGCGAAATGGAGCGCCCAGTCGCTAACGACGGGCACCTCAACGTCGGAATTGCTGGGTATCGACTGCTACAGCGCTACGGCATGCACTGCCGTCGGGCATGACAACGCCAAAGGTATAAACGGTTCGTTCGGCCAGACATGGAACGGCACGAGTTGGACCGAAGCGACAGGCATCAAACACAGCTTGTTTGAAAAGAACGATGGCCTCCGGAGCGTCTCCTGCATAGCCGCAACCACTTGCGTCGCAGTGGGTGAGTACTCCTTTGGCGTGCCCTATCCCTTGGCTCAAACCCAGAGTGGAACCAGCTGGAAAGTGTGGGAAGTTGGAATGCCCAAAGGAGCGACCCGCGCCGATCTGAATGACGTGTCCTGCCTCGAACCGAGCACAGGCTCAATTTGGTGTATGGCCGTCGGCTACAAAATGGTCGGCGGAGACGACAAGCCGTATGCAGTGAACTTCAATGGCGTGACTTGGACGGAGGTGCCCACCGCTACGGCTGTCAACTCGACCTTGAAGGGCGTCTCTTGCCTGTCGACGAGCTTCTGCATGGCGGTCGGCTCGACCAGGCCGGTCGGATCCCCCTCCAGTCTGCTTCTGGACGAGCTCTGGGAAGGAAAAGCAAGTGAAGAAAAATGGATCGCGCCGCCGAAAGAACAGCCCCCCGCCGCAGGCTCCGGCACCGAACCGATCCTGAATGGGATCGACTGCATAGAACAGTCGGGGAAAACCGAAGAAACGGAAGGGCCTTGGTGCTTGACCATCGGCACGATCAAGAGAAAACCCGGCGGTTCTCAGCCCATCACTCCTGGCTGGCACCGCGGCGTGGGCGGTATACCCCAGTGGTACTCCGGTTCCGAACTGAACCAGGGATCAACCGAAGTGGTCGGCAAAGGAATCTCCTGTCGCACGACCACCGAATGTTGGGTCACCGGCGAAGCAAACACCGGGTCGACGAAGCAGCCCTGGGTCGTCAAGCTAGGGTCGGAAAAAGCGGAGACCATCCCGCTCGCGACCGGTTCGACCGGCGCTCAGCTGCATGACATTTCCTGCTACGCCGAATCGAGCTGCAAGGCCATCGGCTTTTCGGTCTTTGCCGCTCCTACCGCGTTGGTTGATACGTCGACGCCATGACCGGGCTGGGGCGCAAAAGTCCTCGACCATAAGCAGCGATCCTCAACTTCCGAGCTTCAATTGACGCGAGGCGAAGCGGCCTGATCGCCTGCTCAACATTGATTGCACGGTTCGATTCGACCACGATCCGATCCTATGAAGGCGTTGCCGGGGAAGACCGCGCCGGGGCCGGGGCCGGTTCCTCAAGGTTGAGGCCAACGACTTCCCCGAATGCGTCGTGCATCTCTAGCCCAAGCGAGGGAAGTACGAGCAACGCCAGAGCACCGAATATTCCGTCGATCACAGCCGGGACGGGCCATCCAGCCGCCGAGGCCGGCTCCGCTTTCCGGTCGAACGCAACCATCGGTTTGATGGCAAGGCGCAGCTCGAAGATCCTCTGGCTTCCGAACGTTTTCGGCTTGGATCCCGACCAGCCGCCGGCGCTCCTCGATTGGCCCAGGAAAGTGCCGAGGCAGTGCGACTGCCCGGACGTTAGGGGCATGAAACTTGAGTTCAACTGACCCCTGCGCCGGAATGCAGCCAGTGAGGGGCAGGAACCGATGCTTGTCGAGATTTGAAAGCTCCTCTAGCTGCCACAGCGCAAAGAGAAGAGGCTGTCGACGCCGGTGATATGGCTGGAGACACTCGATAATTCGTTTGACCGAAGGAGACATGCCGCGCAGCTTCGGCCCAGCCCCCCTACCGCGGCCTTTCTTCTCTCCTCGATAGAGGGGCCCGCTCTGAAAGATCGGGAATGCCGACGATTTCGCCCAGCTTTTTGGCATCGGGCTCGTGTGGTGCAAAGCGAACTGATAGGCAAGTTGGTCCAGCATCGAACGAAGGCTGTACGCGCACTCTCCAATCAGAACGCCGACTTCCTCGCCGGGAGTCTTCACGTTGACTGCGCGGCCCACCAAGCGTCCCTTGTAGTCCAACTCGGTCTTGATCTCATAGAAGTCCGACTTCGAGAACTCATCGACCGCGACCTGTAGGTCCGCCCGATGCTTGATCGCCCGCTCCAGCTTCGTCCGCACGCCTCGCAGCTTCCCGCTCTTTTGCTTCGCGCTCGCGTCCACGACCTGACAGCCTAAGACGGCGGCCGGCAACAACCGGCGTCGACAGGCGGAAACCACCGCCCCAAGAAGTAAAACTTGCGCTGCCTTCTTGAAGACTTGGCGCGGTCAAAGGCGAGACGGTGAAGCCATCGATTTCGAAGCGCTAGGTCGCCAGTAGGCCTTAGACTCGGCCTGCGCCTGTGGTTAACGGGTAAACGCCGGCCTTCAGTCATCCACTTGGATCCCTAAAAGCCGGAAACGCGCGTTCGAGTCGTGCCGGGCGCATCTATGGAGTTGGCGATCGGGACATCGAAACCGAGGCGGAAGTTCAAGGCTGGGCTCGGGCACGCGAATCACTTCTTGATCACGATCATGGTTGGCCTCGACGCTGTCGAAGATGGCATCGCCGAGCTGCGCGACGGCTTCCCGACCAGCTGGAACCCACAAGACCGGAAGCGATCAGCGGAGCGCAGTCGCGGCTTCGCGGCCCGCGGCGCGATCGCTTTGCTCATCGATTCGATCGATGCCTATACAAACGACGTGCTCCGGCCACCCCAGTTGATTCACGATGACATGCGGGACGTGCTCCTCGCCGATAACGCAACCGACAGATTCGAGAATCTGAGCCGCTTTCTGGATCTGCGGGGCAGCGCGGATTGGGCCCTGCTCAACCTGGGACGAGCTTGGCGCCATCGCCTGCTGCACTCGCGGTCGACAGCAAAGCTCGGGGGCTCGGTGAGGGGGATCCTTCGTAGAGACGCGGACACGATCTTGACGACGTTTTCGGGCCTCAATGTAGAGGTGCTCCTCAAGCACTTCGACTCCGGGGCAGAGCCGAGTTTCAAGGAGACGACTTCGTTGATCCGGGCCGGCCAGCGTTTCATCGAGGCCGCCGATACTGAGCTTCTTTCCCGGCTCGACCTGCAGCGATACGCCGAAGAAGCAGTTGATAGCTACGTTCTCGATGAGGATGTTGCCAATCGCGAGCGACGAGTCGACAACATCTGGGGCAAGGACCCTCAACGCCGACGGAGCTCGGTGTTGAGGGTCCTAGAAAGCTTTGGCGTCTCATTCGGCGAGACCGGTCGCCCGAGCTCGAGTGAGCCGATGCCAGTGGTGGACGCGATCGCGAATCAGACCCACGGCGAAATCGTCAAGAGGCTGGGACTGAAAAACAACGATGAGCCGAACCTATTGGCCTAATCATTGGCCAAATGGCCCGTTCGTTAGCCAGAACACAGCCCAACCAAACCGAACGCTGCCTAACTTGTCCCTAACTGAATTCCCAGCTATAGAGCCATTTCCGGCCATCCAGAGCCAGATGCGGCTTTGGTGATCAAATGCCTCACACGCGAGAGGTCGCTGGTTCGAACCCAGCCGCGCCCATCGTTTGAATCTCCTGCAATCGGACGGGATTCGAAGCATCCAAGGTCAACTGCTCGCCCGGCTCTGAGGTCGCAAAGCGCCGCCAGTGCCCAGCGGTGCCCAATCCGAGCCAGAGAAGAGCAGTCAACATAGACTCCACCAGTCTCTGGCGAAGTATGGGAGGTATTCAAGGCAGTGGACAATCCGCCTGACAACTCCAATGAGTTGGTCGTCGCTATCGTCGCGGCCGTAGGAACAGATATCGGCCTAGTGGTTTCTCAGGTCGGTACCCGCCTAACGGAGTATGGCTATGAGAGCCAAAACCTCCGGTTGAGCGATTACCTCGCCGAGCACGCTGCCACTGATTTTCTCGATCTCCCATTGGACGAGAAGGTCTGGACAGCAATGACAGCAGGTGATGACCTTCGGCAAGAGTGGGATCGAAGTGATGCGCTCGTGCTGCACGCCATCAGTGACATCATTGCAACCAGAGAGCAGTCGCTGAATAGCGATGACTCAATCGACGGCGAGGAAGAGGCACCCAATCTCGACCGGCATGCTTTTGTTATCAGGTCGCTTAAGACGCCTGATGAGCTTGAAACGCTGCGTTCAGTTTACGGGCCGCGGCTCATAGTGATCGCCGCGTACAGCCCTCGTGAGATGCGCCTAAAGCACCTTGCGAAGGAGATCCAAGACTCCCGAGAATCAACTGATCGTAAGACTTGGGCGCACCAGCCAGAGGCACTGATAGATCGGGACGAGAACGAGCAACGAAGCCGCGGACAAGATGTGAGCGGCACGTTTCATCGGGCGGACTTTTTTGTTCGTGGCTGGAGCCGGGATGTGATTGAAGAGGACTTGGTTCGGACATTCGAGATTCTGTTCGGGTCGCCATTTCGGACGCCGACCCGAGATGAGTACTGCCAGTTCATGGCCGCCGGCGCTGCCCTCCGTTCGGCCGAGTTCGGTCGTCAAGTGGGCGCGGCTATCGGGACCGCCGACGGATCTCTAATTGCGCTGGGAACAAACGAGGTGCCCCGAGCTCACGGCGGCACCTTTTGGGACGGAGAAAAGGACGGAAATCGTGAGTTCGAAGTAAGCGAAATAGATACCAATCGAAAGCACTTTGATGCGTTGGCGGAGCAGCTAACGGCTGCCGTTGATTCCCGGCTGCAGGCAACTATTGAGACACTTGAGAAGGACGAGAGAAACGACCATGACCGCTTGGAAGAGTTGCGAGCCGCAGCGGTTGATTCTCTCCCCCCTGTCCTCCGCAACGCCGGCCTTAAGGACTTGACTGAGTTTGGACGGGCAGTCCACGCCGAGATGAATGCACTTCTCGATGCAGCTCGACGCGGGATCGCAGTACAGGACGGAACTCTCTATACGACCACCTTTCCCTGTTACAACTGCGCCCGACACATCATCGGGTCCGGCATTGCCCGAGTCGTCTTTATAGAGCCCTACATAAAGAGCAGGACCGCCGAGCTTCACAACGACGCCGTGATGATCGACGGATTCAGCAGCAGCGAGGACGACGCTCTCATCGTCTTTGAGGCGTTCGTGGGCGTAGCCCCTCGACGGTATCTTGAGATGTTTGATGCTGCGGCGAGAGAGCGACTAGGACACTGCGGGAGACAAGATGCGAGCGGTCGACGACAGAGCCTCGATAAGACGACAGCGGTGCCGGTCTTCATCGATTCGGGACTGGCCCAATTTCGTCCCGAATTGCGGGAATATCGCGCCAAAGAGCTGCTAGCGCTTGAGTATTTCAACGAGCATGCAGGCAAGGGATGATTTCCATCCGAAGCATTTACGAGGCTACTTGACAAAGTAGGAGACGGAAGCGTAAAAGGAGGAGGGCTATGGCAAGCGCAGAGGCACGAAGGGCAGCTATTAACAAGGCGACTACCCAGGTTCGCTCTGGCAACGGTTTCGTTCGGCGTGCAGCGACTAGCGGCCGTTTCCAATCCAACAAAACGGTCAAAGCTCCCAGGAAATCCGGAAGCTAGGCCAAAGGCCCTTCCTGCAAGCGAAAGCTGGCCCCGTAGGCAAGTAGCTCTGCCTGCGCGTCTTCATTAGCGGCGAGCAAGCCGCCAACGCTTGTCAAAACTTCCGGGCGCAAAGGCGTTAGCCCCCGCCCCAGGATTGTTTCAGCGGCGACTCTGAGCATGCTTCGCCGTCGAGCCCAACGTTGATTCGCGCAGCTTTTTTCTCGCCGTTTCTCATTCCGTTTGGAAATGCTGGTTTGCGAGCCGTTTTCAGCTCCTTGACAGCGCTCCTCACTCGCGAGAGGTCGCTGGTCGAGCCTAGCCGGGCCCGTATCAGAGCCCCGCGGGGGCGCTAATGCGGCGCGCTTCTGACGCAGGTCCTCTGCATACATGACTTCTACGCCATCCCGATCAGGCTCTGGACCGTAAGCGTTTAGTCATTTGACAACGAAATGTTTTGTCTGTAATTATTATTGGTATGGGCAAGGGACAGGCGCAAGGCTCGGCGAGGCGAAAGCGAAATAAGTACGTTTATCACTCTAGCTTTTTCAAGAGTTGAGAGCTAGGTTTTTCGTTTGACTTCCATGAACACGCAAGGGCGTCGCGCGCGAGTCCGCATCTGCCTGGTCGGCGTTGCCGTCGGTCTTCTCTTCTGCCTTGGCAATCCAGCGCGGGGCGAAGCGACCACGCTCTCCCCCCTTCGCTGGGCGCCCGCCGTTCGCGCCGATCGAGAGCCTCCTTTCAAAACCACGGCTAACATCACGGCCGTCTCCTGCCCCTCGCCCGACCTCTGCGTCGCCGTGGACGGCGCTGGGGACGTGCTGCATTCGACTACGCCAGCCTCAGCCGATTCTGCTGCCTGGTCGATCGCGCAACTTGACGGGCCGTCGGGCCTGACGGCACTCTCCTGCCCATCAGAGGAGCTTTGCGTGGCCGGAGACGAAGAAGGGCGTATCTTCGCCTCGACAGAACCTTCGGGCCCCGTGTCCAGTTGGCAACAGACGGACACCGGAATCGGCATCGCCAGCGTCAGCGTCAGGATCGACAGTATGTCCTGTCCATCCACAGCCCTCTGCGTTGGGACCACGACCTGGCCAGAGGGCCTGATCGTCTCGACCAATCCTGCCAGCACCAACGCGGAATGGCACGCCGTCTCCCTGGATAACAAGGAGGAATTCGGACCCCGACCGCGCAGCGTGGCGTGTCCGTCGGTGGAACTCTGCGTTGTCGGCGCCGTAGGAGGCGAAATCCTCACCTCGAGCTCGCCGACCGATGCTAAATCGTGGCATGCAAGCCAGGTGGCTCCAAAAGGGGAAATCCTCGACATCTCGTGTCCTACCACCCAGCTCTGCGCTGCCACCGACAGCTCCGGCGAAGTGCTCACCTCGACCGATCCGCAGGGAGGGGCGTCGGCGTGGTCCGCCACAGAAGCCGGTGGCGGCATCAAGGGGGCAATCTCATGCCCGGATACGCACTTCTGCGTGGTCGCCGGCGACTCAGTGCTCTTCGTTTCAACCGACCCAACCGGCGGAACCAGCGCATGGTCGCCGAAGGCGCTTCCCGGGTCCTTCGCCGATGTCGCCTGCGCCACCGACACCTTCTGCGTCGCCTCCACGAGCAGAAGCGGCATCTTTGTCTCCTCCTCGCCAGCCGGCGAAGCGGGCTCCTGGGAACCGGTCCAGCTCAGCATTGGCTTCAACGCCCTGGAAGGAGTCTCGTGCGCATCGCTGCAGCTGTGCGTCGCCGTGGACACCGCCGGCAACGTGGTGAGCACGCAGCAGCCCGACGTCCCGGGCTCCGCTTGGAGCTCGGTCCACGTCAGCGATTACCCCCTTAAAGCCGTCGATTGCCCTACGGTGACGCTGTGCGTTGCGGTGGGCAAGGCGGGGACGGTTCTCTGGTCCAGTAAACCGGCGGGACCGGCGGAAAGCTGGCATGTCGCGAGCATCGATGAAGGCCGCTCGATCACTGGCATCGATTGTGCCTCGGTAGAGCACTGCATGGCCATCGACGGCTCCGGCTGGGTCCTCAGCACCCCGGAACCGCTGGCCGGCGGTAGCGCTTGGAGCGCTCATCAGATCGCCGGGCCCGGCGATCTTGACGATATCGCCTGCGCTCCGACCGAACTTTGCGTGGTGCTGGTCCGGGAAGCTCCTCAGCTCTCCTTCTTTCCCCCGGAAGGCGTCGAAGGGGGGGAATGGCAGAACAACCAAATCGGAAGCAAGATCTCCTGCCCCAACCCGGACCTCTGCGTCGGAGTCCGCTTTCCAGACAACGAAATCAGTTGGTTGAAATATCCAGCCTGGCGTGGAGAAAACTGGCTGTCGATGACCGTCGGCTTGCTGAGGGGATTGGACGACATCGGCTGCGCCAACGATTGGGTATGCGTGGTGACCACGCGTCCTGACAAGGAGACCGTGGGCAGTGTCGTGGTTTCCCCGCTTCCCGCGGGATTCGTTACCCACTGGGTCGCCGACAACGTCTACGGGAAGACGATCGCACCCCACAATCCTGGAGACGCGGAACCGTTTCATTTTTATGACATCTTTCCTCTCCTTACTGGCGTCTCGTGCATCCCGGAACGCCTCTGCATCGTCATCGACCGTGACGGGCGAGCGATGATGGCGAGGCCAGCGCTGCCTCCCGCCAACGTGAGCCCCCCCGCCCTCAAGGGCGTGCCCGAGGTCGGCGAGGTGCTCCATTGCCTGCCGGGAGAATGGTCGGGAGAACCGGTGCCGGCGCTTGCCTTCACCTGGCTGCGGGACGGAACCGAAATAGCTGACGCCGCAAGCAAGGCCGGCGACGAATCTCCCAGCGACAGATACCAAGTCACTTCAGCGGATGCGCAGCAAGAGCTCTCTTGTCAGGTCACCGCAACGAACGGAGCCGGGCAGGTCTCGGCGACCAGCGACTCGGTATCGGTTCCTGCCGTAAAAGCGAGCACTGAAGCCGGGGGGCAGAAAACAGAAGAAGCCCTTGCGCCCGGAAGTCCCGGCCCAGCACCGCCCGCCGGGTTCCGGATTTTGAAAGCCGCGCTTGGCCGCAAGGACGTCCTTGGCGTGACGCTGCTGGCGCCAGGGCCCGGGCGCTTCACGGCCCGAGCGGAGATCAGCGGCATTTCCGGATCGAGCGCCAAGCGGATGCGAGACGGCGGCTCCGCCTGCGAGAGCAATGGAGGGAACAGCATCTATGGGCGCGGGTCCACCGTTGCCACCCAAAGCGGCCGCACGAGCCTGCAGGTTCGACCGCGGAGGGCGGCACGGGCTTTGCTCGCCGGGGGTAGTGACCTATGCCTCGAGATCACAGTCATATATCGGTCCCCGGCCAGCACAGCGGTTAAGCGCGATTTGCAGGTAATTGCCGCTGGGGCTCAAAGGAAGCATTAGTGTGAAATACGTCTACCGCTCTAGACTTTTCAACCACTAGAAGTTAGCTTCTCAGTTTGGCCCCGACAACCGCCCCAGCCGAACCCTGCTTAGAGCGCCCCGCTGGCGCTCGGCGGGGCCACCCGAAGAGATACGCGCGAGCCCGCCCCTGCCTGCTCGGCGCAGCGATCGGCCTGCTCTTCTGCCTTGGAAATCCATCACTGGGCCAAGCGACCCCGCTCTCCCCGCTTCGCTGGGCGCCGCCCGTTCGCGCCGATCGAGAGCCTCCTTTCGCGACTCCGGCCGAGGTCTCGGCCGTCTCCTGCCCCTCGCCAGACCTCTGCGTCGCCGTGGACAGAGCGGGGGACGTGCTGCATTCGACTACACCCGCCTCAGCCGATTCCGGTGCTTGGCCAATAGCGCGACTCGAAGGATCGCCGGTTTTGACGGCGCTCTCCTGTCCTTCGGAAGAATTTTGCCTGGCCGGAGACGATGAAGGACGTGTCTTCGCATCAACCGATCCCTCGGGCCCTGCCAGCAGCTGGCACCGAACGGATGCCGGCGCCGGGGAAAGCATCAACAGCATGTCCTGTCCGTCTACGGCCCTTTGCGTCGGGACCACGTTCTTCCAAGGCCTAGTCGTCTCCACCAACCCCGCTAGCGCCGGGGCAAAATGGCAAGCGGTTTTCCCGAGTGAAGGACCAGCGAATCACCTGCTTCGCACTGCAGCGTGCCCGTCGGTGGAACTCTGTGTTGTCGGCGCTGCGGGAGGCAAAATTCTCACCTCGAGCTCGCCGACCGATGCTCAATCGTGGCAGGCAAGCCAGGTGACACCGCCAAACGGGAGCATCCTCGACATCTCGTGCCCTACGACCCAATTCTGCGCTGCCACCGACAACCTTGGCCAAGCGCTCACGTCGACCGATCCACAGGGAGGCCCGTCGGCGTGGTCCGCCACAGAAGCCGGCGGCGGCATAAACGGCGCGATCTCATGCCCGACGACGAATCTCTGCGTGGTCGCGGGAATCTCCCAATTTGCCGTTTCGACAAACCCAACCGGCGGGACAAGCGCATGGTCGCCGAAGGCGCTTCCCGGGTCCTTCGCCGATGTCGCCTGCGCCACCGACACCTTCTGCGTCGCCTCCACGAGCAGAAGCGGCATCTTTGTCTCCTCCTCGCCAGCCGGCGAAGCGGGCTCCTGGGAACCGGTCCAGCTCAGCATTGGCTTCAACGCCCTGGAAGGAGTCTCGTGCGCATCGCTGCAGCTGTGCGTCGCCGTGGACACCGCCGGCAACGTGGTGAGCACGCAGCAACCCGACGTCCCGGGCTCCCCCTGGAGCTCGGCGCACGTCAGCGATCACCCCCTGTACGCCGTCGATTGCCCCGCGGTGACGTTGTGCGTCGCGGCGGGCAAGGCAGGAACGGTGCTCTGGTCCAGCGAACCGGCGGGGCCGGCGGAAAGCTGGCATGTCGCGAGCATCGACGAAGGCCGCTCGATCACAGGCATCGACTGCGCCTCGGTGGAGCTGTGCGTGGCCATCGACGGCTCCGGCCGGGTCCTCGGCACCCCGGATCCGCTGGCCGGTGGTGGCACTTGGAACGCCGCTCAGATCGCCGGGCAAGGCGATCTGTTGGACATAGCGTGCGCGTCGAGTGAACTCTGCATGACGCTGGTCGGGGAAAGGCCGGTGGTCTCCACCGATCCCCTGGGAGGGCCCCAAACGTGGGAATGGGTGCCCTACGAAGTCGGGCAGAGGGTCTCTTGCCCGAGCCCGGCCCTCTGCGTCGGAGTCAACTTTCCAAATGAAATCGCATGGTCAAATGACCCGGCCGGGGGCGACACCACCTGGCGGGGGAAGACCGTCGAAGGGCTGAACGGGTTGGACGACATCGGCTGTGCCGCCGACTGGATGTGCGTGGCAACCACGTTTGCCGGCAACGGCTCCCCGGGCAACGTCCTGGTCGCCCCGCTTCCCCTGGGAAGCAATACCAACTGGGTCGCCGACAACATCTACGGCAAGGCGATCGTCGCGCCCAATCACGTGGTCTCGCTCTACGACCCTCTCCTCACTGGCGTCTCGTGCGTCCCGGAAGGGCTCTGCGTCGTCGTCGACCGCGACGGGGAAGCAGCGATGGCCAGGCCGGCGCTGCCGCCGGCTAACGTGAGCCCCCCAGCCCTCGAGGGCGTGCCCGAGGTCGGCGAAGTGCTCCATTGCCTGCCGGGCGAATGGTCCGGCGAACCGGCGCCGACGCTTGCCTTCACCTGGCTGCGGAACGGAGCCGAGATCGGCGACGCAGGCGCAGACGGCAGCTACCAGGTCACCCCGGCAGACGCGCAGCAAGAGCTCTCTTGTCAGGTCACCGCAACGAACGGAGCCGGGCAGGTCTCGGCGACGAGCGACCCGGTAGCGGTTCCTGCCGTGAAAGAGGTTGCCGAAGGCGAGAGGAAGAAAACAGAAGAAGTTCTTGCGCCCGGAGGGCCCGGACAAGCCAGCCCCTCCGGGTTCCGGATCCTGAAGGTCGCGCTCGGCCGAAAGGACGTCCTTGGCATGACGCTGCTTGCTCCCGGGCCCGGGCACTTCACGGCGAGGGCGGAAATCAACGGCATTTCCGGATCGAGCGCCAGGCGGCAGCGAGACAGCGGCTCCGCCTGCGAGGACAGCCGCTGGACCCGCGCCTACGGCACCGGCGCTGGGGTGGCAACCCAAAGCGGCCGCACGAGGTTGCAGGTGACGCCGCGCGGGAAAGCACGAGCGTTGCTCGCCAGAGGCGATTACCTGTGCTTCAAAGTCACGGTCACATACCGATCGCCGACAAGCACGATGGTGAAACGCGATCGCTTGACGCGGGTAAGCGGCTAACGCGCAGGCCGTCTCGCTCGCCTCAACAGTGTAATGCGGAGCAGATGCTCCGAAATTAGTCGTGTTCGTAACCGAACCTAGGATGACAAAAAATAACACCGTAATCCGATGGAATGCATTTCACCTAAATACTAGGAGAATTTCACCCTAAGCCTTGCATCACTTTGAAAAATGTGATCATCTACCGCCCCACACCAGTCACTAACCGGGGAGGCGATGTGAGTATGGGTTTTGGGGAGACGGCAATTCAGCGTGCGTTATGCGTGGGTGCGATCAAGGCCGGCCGGCACGCTCTAGTACTGCTCGCGCTTGTGGGAGCAGTACTACTGGCCGTCCCGGCGCTGGCAAGCGCCGAAGGTTCCACACCTCAGTCCTACTCCCTCACCCCGTCCACAAACGAACCGTATGCCGCCTGCCCCCCGGCAAAACCGGGCTATGCGCAGTGCTTCGCCATCAACGTGCCACCAGGCGCGGTCAGCGGCGCCGGCGAAGCGACTCCAATGACCCTCAAAGGGAGCGGGGAACTGGAAGGCCTGTCCCCCTCCGACATCACCGACGCCTACAACCTTCCCGCCGAAGGCGGGGGGGCCGGCAAGACCGTTGCGATCGTCGTCGCCTTTAACAATCCAAATATAAATGCCAACCTGGAAGAATTTCGTAAAACCTACGGTCTTCCCCTTTGTAATGAAGCAAACAAATGCTTCCGCCAGATGAACCAGCTGGGCAGCGAAAACCAAGAAGAACTCCCTAAAGAAAAAGACACCTCTGGATTTTGGGGAATGGAGACAGCACTCGACACGCAGATGGTCTCCGCGACCTGCCCGGAATGCAAGATCGTGCTGGTCGAGGCGGAAAACGACAGCTACCCCAACCTCCTCGCCGCCCAGAAAACGGCGACTAAAATCAGCGGCGTCACCGTGATCAACGACAGCTGGGGCTCGCCAGAGTCCAGCAACCAGGCCAAAGACGACGTACTCTTCAACAACCCCGGCGTACCCACGGTCGTCGCCGCCGGCGACATCCCTCATGAAGCCTTTTACCCGGCGACCTCGCCCTATGTGATCTCAGTCGGCGGCACCAAACTGGAGCCGGCGGAAAACGCCCGGGGATGGAAAGAGACGGTTTGGCGGGACAGCAGCGCGGGCTGCAGCAAGTATTCGGCCAAGCCGAGCTGGCAGTCCGATTGGTTTTGCCCGCGGCGCCTTGACAACGACGTCGCCGCGATCGGCGCGACTGACACGCCGGTCTCCGTCTATGACAAAGGCTGGGCTCTGAAAGCCGGCACAAGCGCCGCGGCGCCGATAATCTCCGGCATCATGGCGCGCGCCAGCCCGACCGTGCGCAGCGAAGGCGCCGAAGCGTTCTACCGCCGCTCCCTGTTCGACATCACCCAGGGCTCCAACGGTGTCTGCGAAACCTTCTACCTCTGCAACGGCGGCGAGGGCTTCGACGCCCCCAGCGGCTGGGGGGTCCCCGACGGCCTGCTCGAAGCCACCCTCGGCCTGCAGGCGAGAACGGCCGAAGCCTCGATGCGGGCGGAAACGACGGCAACCCTCAACGGCTTCGTCCAGCCGGCCGGGAAAGAAACCTCGTACTACTTCGAATACGGCCCCACTAACGCCTACGGCCAGGTCACCTCCGCGCTCAGCGCCGGCTCGGCCTCGGTATGGAAAGCCGAGAGCCAGAGCCTCAAAGGGCTGGAAAAAGACCAGACCTACCACTACCGCCTGGTGGCGTCCTCGAGCGGCAAAACCGTCCAGGGCCAGGACCACACCTTCCAGACGGTGCCCTGGTCGATCTCAAGCATGGCCAAACCGGCGAACACGACTGAAACCAGCTACGAGAGCAGGATCAACGCCCTCGCCTGCGCCTCCACCACCGCCTGCTCGGCAGTCGGCTCCTATTTCAACGAAAAAGAAGAAGAAGTGACCCTCGCGGAGAGATGGAACGGCAGCAGCTGGGCCCTGCAGACGACGAAAAATCCGGCCGGTGTCAACTCACCCAAACTGGAAGGGGTGTCCTGTCCGACCACCACGGTTTGCACCGCGGTCGGCTGGGGCCGCTCGGCAAGCGGTGACACCCCGATCATCGAGCTCCTCAGCGGCGGAGAATGGACCACGCAGAGCGCACCGCTCCCAGAAGGAGCGAAAGGCGTCAGGCTGACCGCCGTGTCCTGCACAACGACGAGCGCCTGCACCGCCGTTGGCTCATACAAAAACAGCTCCAAAGTGGAAGGGACGCTGGCGATGCGCTGGAACGGAGCCAGTTGGAGCATCCAACCGACACCAAACCCGGTCGGATCGATTGCGAGCACTCTGCTTGGAGTCTCGTGCTCGACGAGCACTTCGTGCAAGGCCGTTGGCTTCTACGAACCGGCCCCCAAAGTCGAAGCCGCCGTGATCGAGAGCTGGAACGGCTCGGTATGGTCGCTCGAGACCGCGGCCGTGCCGGGCGAAAGCCCTGGATCGAAACTGGAGGGGGTGTCTTGCAGCGCCGCCACCGCCTGCACCACCGTTGGCCGCCACTCCATCGGCACCGACAAGACGACCCTGGTGAATCGCTGGAACGGGACCGGATGGCTGGCGCAGGAACTGCCCGGCGCGATAAGTCCCACAGAAAGCTCGGTCGAAGTGAAAACCGAAGAACTGAACGCCGTCTCGTGCTCCTCGCCCTATCAGTGCATCGCGGTTGGGGAGCTGCAGCGCGAGGGCGAAATCACGAGCACGGCTTTCCACTGGAATGGAACGAGCTGGGCGCTCCAGGGCGCCCCGCGCCCGATCAACGCCGAACTGTTTGGGGTTGCCTGTCCCGCGGTTACCTCCTGCTTTGCCAACGGGCGGGTTCGCGGCCCTCTCGACAAATCGGGCCAATTCCACAACGTGATCCTGGGCGAGGCGGCGGCGATCCCGCCGATCGGCAAACCGAAAGCCGAAACGCAGCCGGCAAGCCAGGTAACCAATGACTCCGGCGTGCTCAACGCCAACATCATCGCCGAAGGCCTGCAGACCACCTACTACTTCGAATACGGCCTCAAAGGCTATGAATACAAATCGTCCGAAGGCACGATCGAAGGCCTGAAAGCGCCGGCGGAACGAGGCATCTCCGTCAGCGGCCTGACGCCGGGCACCCAGTATCGCTACCGGGTCGTGGCGCAAAACGCCGAAGGCTCGAGCACGGGCTCGGAAGGCACCTTCACCACCCCCTACTGGGATAAAACGGCGCTCACGGCCCCGGCAGAATCGAACTGGGCGGCGACGCGACGAGTCTCGTGCTCGACCGCATCGGACTGCATGGCGGTCGGCGACTACGAAACCAGCGCCGGGAGCAAAGCGGCCCTGGCCGCGCGGTGGAGCGGGAGCGAATGGACCCTTACCTCGCCCGCGACCCCCGCCGGGAGCAAAGCAAGCGCCTTTGCCGGCACCTCGTGCACGGCCTCGAACCTCTGCACGGCCGTGGGCCGGTACACCAACTCGAGCGGCACCGAAATGACGCTGGCGGAGCGCTGGAACGGGTCCGCCTGGACGATCCAGGCAACCCCCAACCCGGCGGGCGCGAAATCCAGCTGGCTCGAAGACGTGGCCTGCACCTCCTCGACGGCGTGCACCGCCGTCGGGCGCTACGAAAGCGCTGGCGGAGTGGAAGCAGCACTGGCCGAGCGCTGGAACGGGACCGAATGGACGATCCAGACCACGCCCACGCCGTCGGGCGCCAAATGGAGTCGCTTTGCCGATCTCTCCTGCGTGTCGACCGTCTGCAGCGCGGTGGGCAGCTACGAAAACTCGGGGTCGGTGCGATTGGGCCTGGTGGAGCGCTGGAACGGCTCCGAATGGACGCTGCAGACCGCGCCGGCGCCGGCGGGCTCGGAATGGAACTCGCTCAAGGGTGTCTCCTGCAGCACCACCAACGAATGCGTTGCCGTCGGCAGCTATCGCAGCGGCGGCAAATACTTCACCCTCGCCGAGAGCTGGAACGGCACCTCCTGGTCTCTCAGCCAGGGCCCCAGCCCAATCAGCGGGACCCTGCTCGACGTGTCCTGCCAGTCGGGAACCTGGTGCGAGGCGACGGGGACCAAAGAAGGCAGCGAAGCCCTTGCGGCGCATTGGGACGGCGCCGAATGGCAGAGCGAGCTCACCCCGGCACAGCAGGCGGAAAGCCTGACCACACTGGAAGGAGTGAGCTGCAAGCAGACCTGTACGAGCGTCGGCTACTCGAACAAAGCCGGCAAACAGCCGGCCGCTCTGGCCGAGGCTTACCCGCTTCACACACCATTCGTGAGAACCGAACAGGCAACGAGCATCGAATCGACCAAAGCGAGCCTGCGTGCCACGGTGAACCCCAGCGGCTCGGAAACGAAATATTACTTCGAGTACGGCCCCACCACCGCCTATGGCACGAAAACCGCCGAAGGCAAACTCGGCGCATACCTGTTCAATGAAAGCGCGAGCAAAGCGATCAGCGGCCTCACCACCGGTGTCACCTACCACTTCCGGATCGTCGCCGTCAACGCGTTAGGGACGAGCTCGGGAGCGGACCGCACCTTCGTTCCAGGTACGGCGGAAAAACTCGCCTCCCTGCCCACGATCGAGCCATTCGACGAAAGCGCCGGCTCGCTGGCCAACTTCGCCTCGAACTGGTCGGCGCTCGGCTGGGCCGGCGGCGCCTCCCCGAAGGGCGCCGACACGGCGACGGGCTGGCGCGCCGTCGACGCGTTCCCAACCCTGAACGGCGCGTCCTACAACACTCAGCTCAGTGACACCGGCACGGGAGTGGCCGCGGCCATGGCAATGGCGGTCAAACCCGGCAACAAAGAACGGTCGTTCTCGCTCTGGCTCGATCTCGCTGGCAGCGGAAGCACGCGAGCCGGATATCAAGCGACCTTCAAAGAAACCTCCAGTGACGTCTACGAAGTCACCCTGAGTCGCTGGCTCGCGGGCTCGCAGGAAACCCTCGCCAGCGTGAGCTCGTACACCTTCGTCAACGGCAATGCGCTCGCCCTCGTCGACCAGGGAAAGACGGTGTCGATCTGGGTAAACGTGAGCACTAGCTTCAAACAATTGATCGGCGCGACTGACGAAAGCTATGAATCGGGAAAGGCGGGCCTGGAAGCGAGCGGAAACGTCTCCCGGCTTGCCAACTTCCGCTTCGGCAAACTCTAGGGCGGGAGGACGCCGATAGAGTGTGTTGAGTGTCGCGGGAGGTGATATGCCCACACTGCGGCGGCAGGCAGGTCCGTCAAATCACGCCCAGCGAGTTCGAATGCGTGACGCCGCTGCCAGCGGTCCTCGCGCCGCCCGAAGCAAGTCCCTTTCCGCCGATGCGGCCGTGCAGTCACAGCTTCCAGATCCCCACCGCTACCAGGACCGCGCCGTGTGGCTGCGGGAGGGAATCGATCGGGCAGTGCACCGATTGCGAGCGGCCCCTGTGCGGTCTCCATGGAAGCGGAGGCGCCGAGTCGCTGTGCGAGGACTGCCGGACGGACCGGGTGATGAAGAAGCAGGCGCGCGAGGACGAAAGGGCGCGCAACCATGAGTCGAGCCTGGTCGAGGTCGACGCCTCGCTCGGCTCGACAGGCCGTGATCGGGTGTCACTGGGCGACCTTTGGTTTGCCGTTTCCGCCGCAGTCAGCACGAAGGGCCCGCCCGCCGACGTCATGGTCCTCGATGACCGGCGCCTCGACGAGCTGCCGTCGCGGTGGCCGCGGTCGGGAGGCTGGATGCAAGAGCGACGGCTGGCCAAGTGGAATGACGCCGTCGATCGGCTTGCCGTCCCAGCCTGGGACACGAAGGGCACCCTGCGATCCCCCGGCGGCATTGCCGACACCTTCTCCATCGATCACCACGCGCTGTACCTCGGCGACAACGACTGTCTCTACTGCGGCCCGGCGAGGCCCACGCCAAACGGAACGTATGCCGAATGGCAGGCGAGCTACGGGTCGGCGGACGACGTTCCGGGGTTGTGGTCGGCGAAGTGGATGCCTTACGGGACCTACTACCCACGTCAGGAAATCGCGGATGCACTTGCAAGCCTCGTCGCGATCCACAACCTGAACTTGAACATCTAAAGACTCGAACGAGTGACCTCACCGAGGTCATAGGCTCTTACGATGGGCATACGGGGGATCCTGACGGGGGCGCTCTTCTTGGCGCTCGTGGCAGCCGGATGCGGGGGAAGCAGCGAGTCGCCCGCCGAACGGGCTGGAGACCTTCGGCAAGCGCACGACCAGATCGAAGGTGAGCTGCTTCTCAATGAAGTGGAACAGGGAGTCGCGGAATACGCGGCGGCCAAAGAAAAGGCCGATCGGGCGGGAGAGCAAAGCGCGTTGCGTGAAGTGCACCGGGCGGCCTACGACTGTTGGGAATTCGGTCTCGAGTCATGCTCTGAAATCGCCAAGGTCGAAGGCATCGTCCAAGCTCTTGAAGAGGAAGCGCATCAGAAGATCCCATTCACCCATCCCCCGTCCCGCCGTGCCCATTAGACCCCGAATTTCGAATCGTCGGGTAGTCCAGCGGTGGCGGCTGCGGGCCGAACTTCCGAGCGCGCCAGTTGTCGCGGACGGTCTTCGTCCAAGCGGTGCTCGGGCGATTGGCCCATGAGCGGCGAGTTTGCCTCGGCCGCCCCCCTTGACTCACTAACTGGGGGACGGCCGAAGCGGCTGACTAGCTGCGGTGCTGCTTGCTCTTGCCTTTGCTCTTGTGCTTGTGGTGCTTCGGCGGCTTGATCCGGAATTTCCGGTTTGCCGGGTTCGCGTCAGCGCCGAGGATGTCGAGCGCCCGCACCTTGAACGTGTAACGGCCAGGTACGAGGTGCTTGTAGGCCTTCGTCGAGGGGCAAGCTGCGAACTTCGCCGGCGCGCGTGAGGCTTTCGCGGCGTGTTTGTGGCCTTTGCCGTGCTTGCGCTTCGGCTTGGGCCGGATCAGCTCGCATTCGAATCCGGTGATCGCCCCCGGAGCAGTGAAGGAGAAACTCGCGCTCTTTTTGCGCACCTTCGACTTAGTTATCGCGGTGCCGGTGGGAGGGCCGAAGGTAGCCAAAACCGTCTGGTCTTGGCTCATGTTGACCTGACAGGGACCGGTACCTGAGCACGGACCCGAGAACCCAGCGAAGCCGCTGCCCGGGCCTACTTCGGGTCGTAGAACCTCGACCTGGCCCTGCGGATAGCTGTTGGTGCAATTGGCCGGGCAGAGGATGCCCGCTCCGCCGACCTTGCCAGTGCCCGCTCCGGTGAGCGAGACGGTCAGGGTCTGGGACGGTCCGACGATGGCAAACGAGTTGTAGTCGTTGGCCTCGATACCGCTGACACCGCTCAAGCCCTGCACAGCGACCGGTGTGTTGCGGTCTTCGAGCGTTCCGTCACCTACTTGCCCATAGTCATCGCTTCTTCCCCAGCCCATCACCGTCCCGTTGGAAAGCAATGCAAGGCTGTGGTAAGCACCAGCCGAGACGGCCTTTGCGTTGGAGAGGTTCCTGACCGCAATAGGCGTGGTGCTTTCGCTGAATTCGCCGTTGCCAACCTCGCCATATTCGTTACGGCCCAAGCCACTGACCGTGCCGTTCGAGAGCAATGCCAGGCCGTGGTAGCCCCCTGAGGCCGTCTCGCGCGCGCTCGCGAGACCGGTCGGGGACACCGGTCCCAAGCAATAGCATTCGGTGCTGCTGACGGTGGTGAAGACGCCGTTGCCAAGCTCGCCGTCGTAGTTGTAGCCCCAATTCCTGATCGTTCCGTCCTGCAGCAACGCTGAGGCCACGTACCAATCTGCCGAGATGCCAACCGCTCCAGAGACACCCGGCACGAGAACAGGGTGATCGACGCACTCGCATCCCGTTTCCACACCGACCCCATCACCAAGCTCCCCGTAGTAGTCATAGCCCCAGGTCATCACCTGGCCGTCGGCGAGCAGTGCCAGGTTGTAGTAGTAACCGGCGTCGATCGCCACTACGTTGGAGAGCCCAGGTACCTGGAGGGGCGTGGTGCTGCATTCGCAAGCTTCAGGGCCGGACGTGGTGCCTCGGCCCAACTCGCCGTCCTCGTTGTCGCCCCAGGCCACCACCGTCCCGTTGGAGAGAAGAGCCATGCTGCTGTAGCCACCAGCAGCGACCGCAATCGCGTTGGAGACCCCTTTCACCGCGACGGGCGCCGGGCTGTTCGTCAGGGTGCCGTCACCAAGCTGCCCGGATCCGTTGTAGCCCCAGGCCACCACAGACCCGTTGGCCCGCAGAGCAACGCTGTGGTAATAGCCCCCGGAAACCTGGGTGGCGTCTGAGATGCCGGGAACAGTCCCGGGCAATCCCGCGCAGTCGCAACCGCTGGTGACAGGAGTGCCGTTTGCCTGGCCGTAATAGTCGTATCCCCAACCGGACACGGATCCTCCGGCTGCCAGGGCACTGGCGCTGAAGGTGAGCATCGCTGCGACGCAGATGGCGCAGAGCGCCAGGGCAGTTCTTGTACGAGCGATCAAGTTCCTGAAGCCTCCAATTCGTGTTTCGGGCACCGTAGTGGCGCTGCCCTCCGCCAAAGTCGACGACGGACCATTGTTTGGGCAGGATTTGGGCGAACCGCCCTCTGTTCGGGGCGACTGAAACATCACCTGCTCCTCCACCATTGGAGTAGTGAGCGCGGGGTAGACTCGAACCATGCCGACCAACCGCCGCTTCGCCTTGCACCAGCGTCCCGAGGGACGGATCGATGACTCGACCTTTGAGCTGGTCGAAGAAGAGTTGCCGGAGATCGGCGATGGCGAGGCGCTCGTTCACACCGAGTGGATCTCGCTCGACCCGACCAATCGGACCTGGATCGAGGACCAGCCCGGCTATCTGCCGCCGGTGCAGATCGGGGAGACGATGCGCGCCCTCGGGCTCGGTCGGGTGGTCGAGTCCAAGCACCCCGACTACGAGGAGGGGCAGCTGGTCCAGGGTCTGACCGGCTGGGCCGAGAACTTCATCGCCTCCGACAGTGCGCCACTGCAGCGCGTGCCCGAGATCGAGGGGGTCTCCCCCAGCCTCTACCTCGGCGCGCTTGGCATGACCGGCCTTACAGCCTGGGTTGGGATGAAGGAAATCGGCAAGCCCAAGGAGGGCGAGACGGTCGTCGTCTCGGCCGCGGCTGGCGCGGTCGGCTCGGTTGCCGGGCAGCTCGCCAAGCGCGATGGCGCTCGCGTCGTTGGCATCGCCGGCGGGCCCGAGAAGGGCTCGATCCTGACCGAGAAGCTTGGCTTCGACGCGGCCGTGGACCATCGCGCCGAGGACTGGGGCGAGCAGCTCAAGGCCGCCACCCCGGATGGCATCGACGTCGACTTCGAGAACGTCGGCGGCGAGATTATGGACGCGATCTTCAGCCGCCTCAACCTGCACGCCCGGATCGCCCTCTGCGGGCTGATCTCCGGCTACAACGAGAGTGGCCCGCCGAGCGGTCCGCGCGAGACCTTCGGCAACCTGCTGGTCAAGCGCGCCACCCTGCAGGGCTTCATCATCCTCGACCACTACGCCAAGCTGGCGGAGGTCTCGGCACAACTGGCGGAGTGGATCGGCGACGGCAGCCTCGAGCCACTGGAGACCGTGGTTGAGGGCTTCGAGCAGCTGCCGAGCGCGATCAACATGCTCTTCGACGGCGCCAACGTGGGCAAGCTCGTCGTGCGCGTCGGCGGCTAGCCCGGCTGCTTCAGGACGGCATCGGCAAAGGAGTAGAACCTCTCCGTCGCCCCGCGCACTTTGCGTTCCCGCACTTCCTCGACGATGCCGAGCTCGATCAGGACTTTGAGGTGGTACGAGATCGAGGAGATGCCCAGCTTCTCCTCGCTGAAGACTCCCTCGAGCTCCGTCGCTGACAACGACCTTTCCAGGCGGAGCATCGCTTCGATGATCCAGAGCCTGGTCGGATGAACAGAGCGAGCGACGAGCGCGCCCCAGTCCAAGCCGTCGCTCCCCCTCATATCCGTCCGGGGATCATGGGCCGCAGCACTCTGAGGCGTTCTGGCGATGAGCTCATCTCTCCTTACAACGCTTCGCGTGCTGGACTATTTTGGATCACTCAGCTAATGCAATTTGCTGACGATTAGCCAGCCAAGCCACCGAGGATCGCGAAGGGAGTTGGGGGGCGCTCGGCGTAAGCGACGGCCCAAGTCCCCTCGAGGCCGACCTTGCTGCCGGGCGGCGCCTGGTCCTGGATCCGCTCGACCAGCTCCTTGCCGCTGTCCTCGTCAGTGACGCCAATCAGCAGGAACTTCCAGCGGTGGACCACAGGAAGTCCCTCGCTGCGAAGGGTGTGGGCGAACCGGCTTGCCTCGTGCAGCGAGGGAAGATCGACGCGAACCTCGTATTCCGGGTGTCCGCTTTCCTCGGTCTGCCGGCGCTCGGCAGCGATCAGGGCCTCGTGCTCCGCCTGCCTGGCGGCGTCGTTGTCGGGGAGCGGGATGTCTGGGTCCTCCCATTCCTCCGCCGTCGGATGCCAGCGCGTGAAGTCAAGGTCGAGCTTCCAGCCGTGCTGCTGCGCGAGGCTGAGCACGAGTTCGCGGGCGGCTTCGGCCTGTTCTCTCGAGCCCGCGTAGAGAAAAACCACATCGTCGTTGCGGCTGACGATGACGCGATCGTGGAAGGCGTTGCTCAGTTCGTGTTCGAGCTCGCGGGCATCCAGGCGCTCGACCAGCGACCCGATATGCGCTGCGTCATCGAAGTCGACTTCAAGGCGCCAGTCGTCGTTCATCGCTCGCGAAGGCTACTCGTCGCTCATCCGCGCAATCGCCCCAGTCTCAACCCAGGGTTTCGACCTGACACCGAAGATCTGGAACTTTGGTTGTCCCGATATCACCGGTGACGATGAGGTCGACTTCCCCATTGATCTCGGCAGTCGCAAGAATCAGGGCATCTGGCATCCGCAGGGCTTTTCGTTGGGAACGAAACTCCGCAGCCTTGTCCGCCACTTCGAGGTCAACGGGGAGAAGCCCGGAGATCAACTCGTCGAAAAAGCCGCGAACGCGATCCTCGTCGTGATGACCCAATCTCGCGCCGGTGAGAACCTCGGCGTACGTCACCACAGAGACGACGAGGCGCTGCTCAGGGATGAACTTGCGAACAGCCGCCTCAGCGGATGCGTGGAGAGCATCGCCGCGATCGAGAAACCCGATCACCGCATCCGAGTCGAGAATCACCGCCACTCCTCACGCAGCCCTTCTACTTGCCGCCGCAGCTCACCCCCACTGTCCAAACATCCGGAATAGCTACCGAGCAGCTCATCGACCCTGGTCAGGACGACGCGGCCGGCACTGGCAGCTTCAACCTTCAAGGTGTCTCCAGCTCCTAGCCCAGCGGCCCGGAGCGCGTCAACCGGGATCGTCACTTGATGCTTGGATGAGACACGAGTCATGTTCTTTACTTTTTTAGAGATTTGTAAAGGATAGATCGAGAAAAGCGCAAGTCAAGTCCGCAGGAACTACGGCGGCGGTGAATCATCGGCGCCAACGCTAGAGCTGTATTGAGGACGCGTGGTGCGCGGAAACACCTGAAACTGCGTCCACTCCCGCTGGTTCGCGTAGCGAGTTCGGCCTTACTGACCGGCGGCCTGCCTGCGAAGACTCTCGGTCGGCTCATAGCGGACGCTGCGACCGCGCCCCGCTTGATCGACCAGGCCGGCATCGACCAATCGGCGAAAGTCGGCACTGGCCGTAGCCGGCGAGACATCAGCCTCGGCCGCGTAGCTGGTTCGATCCGTCCCTCCCATCAAGGCTTGCTCCAAGGCGATCACCAGACGATCGGGCCAACGGCGGGATTCGACCAGCTGTTCCAGGTTGGCCCAGCGGGCCGCGGCATCCTTGATTTGGGCGAGGCGCTGACGCGCTTGAGCAAGGTGAGCGTCGATGCAGAAGGCAATCCAATCGGTGACGTCTCGATCGGGCTGGTAGGTCGGGCCGTGGGCCTGATTGAGGGCGTCGTAATAGGCGGCTGTGTGGGCGCCGAGGTACTCCTTGATCGAGCCGAACTCCGGTGACATCAGGCCATCCCGGGCAAGGACCAAGGACTGGATGATGCGAGAGATACGGCCGTTACCGTCGTGAAATGGGTGGATCGACACCACATGGAGATGGCTCATTGCCGCACGCACGACCACGTGGAGGTCGGGATCCCCATGCTCGAGCCACTCGACCACCTCGGCCATGAGTCGTGAGACCTCGGCAGCATCGGGCGCCTGGTAGACGAGCCTGCCATCACTCCCGGTTATGCCAACCGCGCCCGAACGCCAATGGCCGGGCTTCGCCTCTCGCTGGAAGGAGCAAGCGTCGAAATGGAGGTCGAGGATGACCCTGTCGAGCCAGCGAAACGTGGGATCGGTTGCCATGACCCCGACGTGGTCCATAGTCCGCGCGTAACAGGCAACCGCCATACGGTTCTCGTCGTCGGTGTCAACCGGCTCCTCGCTATTGACGAGCGCGACGGCCTCTCCGGGAGCCACGCTGAACCCCTCGATCGAGGTCGAGCCTTCGACGCTGCTGGCCCGCACCTGGCGCCGCAGCGCACCGATCCAAGGCGAACGCCGCCCGGCTTCTAAACCGAGCTCGCTTCGAAGCCGATCGAGCTCGCCCAGCTTTGCTTTTAGCTCGCCAGCTATGGGGGGCGTCGTAAAGAGCATCCTGCAATATTAGACGATTAAACGTCTAATCGTCTAGACGCATTTGCGTCTAATTCGTCTCAGAGCTCGGCCAGCCGCGCGAGCAAGCGCACCGCCTCGTCGAGCGTCCCCCGCTCCTCGTCGCTGAAGCTGTCCTCGATCGCCTCGGCGAGCCAGCCCTCGCGGCGGCCGCGGTCCTCGCGCAGCTCGGTGCGGCCGGCGTCGGTTAGCTTGAGTAGGGCGCTGCGGCCGTCACTTGGGTCGGGGCGCCGTGCGATCAGGCCCTGGGCCCCGAGCTCGGCGACGGTCTGTCCCATCGACTGCGGGCGCACGCGCTCGGCGCTCGCCAGCTTGCTCGTGCTCTGCGGGCCTTCGCGGTCGAGCCGGCCGAGCACCGAGCCCTGGGAGAGCGAGAAGCGGTGCTCCGTGCGCAGGCGACGAATCAAATGGCCGAGCACTACGCGCAGCTCGCTGGCGAGCGGGCCGCTGTCGACACGGGTCGGCATGCGTCGATCATACTCGAAAGTACACAGGCAAACTGCGCAGTTTGCCTGTGTATATTGAAGCTGTGTCAGCGACGAGCGCAGCGCAGGCCAACGGCGCCCCGGCCAACGACCGCTACAAGTGGATCGCCCTCTCCAACACCACCCTGGCGATCCTGCTGGCGACGCTCGATGCCTCGATCACGCTGATCGCGATGCCCGACATCTTCCGCGGCATCCACCTCGACCCGCTGGTCCCGGGCAACAGCTTCTACCTGCTCTGGATGATCCTCGGATACCTGGTCGTCTCCAGCGTGCTGATCGTCAGCCTCGGTCGGCTCGGCGACATCTACGGCCGGGTGAAGATCTACAACCTCGGCTTCGTCATCTACACCGTCGCCTCGCTGCTGCTGGCGATCGACTGGATGACGGGACAGGCCGGCGCCATGTACCTGGTCGTCTTCCGCATCGTCCAGGGCGTCGGCGGCGCCTGCCTGCTGGCCAACGCCGCGGCGATCATCACCGACGCCTTCCCCGTCAACCAGCGCGGCATGGCGCTCGGGATCAACAACATCGTCGGCGTCAGCGGCATGTTCGTCGGCCTCATCCTCGGCGGCCTACTGGCGCCGATCGACTGGCGCCTGGTCTTCCTGATCTCGGTCCCGGTCGGCCTCTTCGGCACCGTCTGGGCCTACCTCAAGCTCGAGGAGCGCAGCAAACCGCGGCCCGCCTCGATCGACTGGGGCGGCAACGTCACCTTCGCCCTCGGCCTCGTTCTGGTGATGGTCGCGGTCACCTACGGCATCCGCCCCTACGGCGGCAGCCCGACCGGCTGGGGCAGCCCCCGCGTGCTCGCCCTGATGGCCGGCTCGATCACCTCGCTGGTCGCCTTCGCCGTGATCGAGCGCCGCGTCGCCGAGCCGATGTTCCGCCTGCCCCTCTTCCGCATCCGCGCCTTCACCTTCGGCACCCTCTCGACCTTCCTCGCCGCGGTCTCGCGCGGCGGCCTGATGTTCATGCTGATCATCTGGCTGCAGGGCATCTGGCTACCGCTGCACGGCTACGGCTTCACCGAAACGCCGCTCTGGGCCGGCATTTACATGCTGCCGCTGACGATCGGGCTGCTACTCGCCGGGCCGACCTCGGGTTACCTCTCCGACCGCTTCGGCGCCCGCCCCTTCGCCACCGGCGGCATGATCGCCGCGGCGATCAGCTTCGCGCTGCTGATGGCGCTGCCGATTGACTTCGCCTATCCCGTCTTCGCCGCGATCCTGCTGCTGCAGGGGATTTCGATGGGGATGTTCGCCTCACCCAACCGCGCCGCAGTGATGAACAGCCTGCCCGCCGCCGACCGCGGCGCCGGCGGCGGCATGAACCAGACCTTCCAGAACTCGGCCCAGGTGCTCTCGGTCGGGATCTTCTTCACCCTGCTGATCATTGGCCTCTCCTCCAGCCTGCCGAGCGCGCTGAGCAGCGGTCTGGAAGCGCACGGCGTCTCCCATGGGGTCGCCCACCATGCCGGCCAGACCCCACCGATCTCGGTCCTCTTCGCCGCCTTCCTCGGCTACAACCCGATCCAGCACCTGGTCGGCCCCCACGCCCTGGCGGCGCTGCCGGCTCATGCCCACGCCGCGCTGACCGGGCAGGCCTTCTTCCCCCACCTGATCGCCGGGCCCTTCAGCGACGGTCTCGACACCGCCTTCACCTTCGCGATCGTCGCCTGTCTCGTCGCCGCTGCCGCCTCGCTGCTGCGCGGCGGCCAGTACCACCACGCCGAGGCGCCGGCCCAGGCCCCGATCGGCCCAGCCCAAGTCCCGCAACTGGAGGAGCAACATGCGCGTTGAGTGGCACGGACAGTCCGCCTTCACCTTGACCGGCCAGGAGGCGAAGGTCTTCATCGATCCCTTCGGCGACATGGGGCCGCTGCTGGCCGACCGGGGCCTCAAGTTCGAGCATCCGCCAATCGAGGCGGATGGCGTTGACCTGTTGCTGGTCACCCACGAGCACCGCGACCACAACGCCGTCGAGGTGATTGCCGGCGAGCCGCAGACGCTGCGCGCGACCGCCGGCAAGCACAGCACCGATGCGGTCGGCGAGGTGGTGGGGGTCGCCTCCGAGCACGACGAGGTAGCCGGCACCGAACGCGGGCCCAATACGATCTTCGTCTTCGAGCTCGACGGCCTGCGCGTCGCCCACTTCGGCGATTTCGGCCAGCGCCAGCTGCGCGAGGAGCAGGCGGCTGCGATCGGCGCCGTCGACCTGCTCTTCATCCCGGTCGGCGGCGGTCCGACGATCGGCGCGGCCCAGGCCGGCGCGATCGTCTCCCGCCTCGACGCCCGTTGGGTGGTGCCGATGCACTATCGCAACGAGCGCGCCGACTTCCTGCCTGAGACCGAGGAGGAGTTCGTCGCCCAGATGCCGCAGACCGCCCGCTTCGAGGCCTCTTCCTTCGAGACCGCCGAGCTGCCCACCGAGGGCGGCCCGATCGCCGTGGTCCCCGCCGCGCCCTAGCGTTTACATCAGCTTCCTCAACTAAAGGCGCCGCGCCGCTATGGTCCCCCTGCCGGGTCTGACCCGCGCGCAACCAACAGCGAAAGGGGTCGGATTTTGAGCGGCGATGAGATCAACGAGATGGGGCCGATCGATTACCTGATCGTCGAGTGGCCGGGACGGCAACCGACGGGTGAGGCACTGCCGCACCTGATCGACCTGGTCGACCGCGGCCTGATCCGCATCCTCGACCTCGCCTTCATCGCCAAGGGCGAGGACGGCTCGGTCGCGGCGCTGGAGCTGGCCGACCTCGGCGACGAGATCGCCGCCTTCGACGGCGCCTCCTCAGGCCTGCTCGGCGACGACGACATCGCGGAGGCCGGCAACGCGCTCGAGCCCGGCACCTCGGCCGCCCTGCTCGTCTTCGAGAACAGCTGGGCGGGGCCGTTTGCCGCCGCCGTGCGTCGCTCGGGCGGCCAGCTGGTCGCCAGCGGCCGCATCCCCGTCCAAGACGTCCTCGCCGCGCTCGACGCGGTCGAGGCATCCGAGTAAAGGAGACCGTCATGCCAGGACTACTTCGAGGCGTAGCGCGAACGGCGGTCATCGCCGGCACCGCCACCACCGTCAGCAACCGCGTCTCGCGCCGCCAGGGCCAGCGCTGGGCGCAGCAGGAAGAACAGCAGCAGGCTCCTGCCCCCGAAGCCGCGCCGCCGGCCCCCGCCGCAGGCGGGCAGTCGATGATCGATCAGCTCAAGCAGCTCGGCGAGCTGAAGGCACAGGGCATCCTCACCGAGGAGGAGTTCGCGGCCCAGAAGGCCAAGCTGCTCAACGCCTGAGCGGCGTCCTTCCTAAGAGGGCTGCTGCAGCACGGAGATGATGTTGCCCGCCGGGTCCTTGAACCAGGCGATCGAGGGACCCTGCCCGCGGGCGATCCCTTTCTCGTCCTGCTCGAAGTCCTCGTAGCGCTCGAACTCGACGCCCTTGGAGGCGAGCTCGTCGACCGCCGCGTCGACATCGTCGACCTCGAAGTTGAGGATCGTGTAGGTGGCGGGGACGAAGTCGGGCTTGCGGTAGACCAGGGTGTCGCGGCCACCGGCGAGTTGGATCGAAGCGACTCCGAACTCCTCGCTCATGACTTTGAATCCCAGCCCCAACGTCTCGCCGTAGAACTGCTTGGCAGCCTCGATGTCGTCGACCGCGAAGCCGTTGGTCGCCTTGGTGTTCGTGAACATGGCCAGTCCTTTCGCTTGCTTGTCTGACCGCTACCCGGCCAGCTCGGGGATATGTCGCTCGAGGTGCTCGGCGATCGTCTCACGCACCCACTGCTGCGTCGGCTGATCGGCCATCCGGTAGCGGCCGAGCAGCATCTTCTGCTCGGTGAGCGGCAGGCCGGCGATCTCCCAACGCACCGCGAGCCGCTCGAAGAGCAGCTCCGAGCGGCGGTGCCAGGCGTCCTCCTGGCTGGTCGCCGCGGTCGCCGGCCCCTCGGCAAGCTTGGCGATGGTTCCGGCACTGAGCGTCTGACGCAGCGTCAGCGTGTTGCCCTCGGCGTCGACGTAATCGACCGTCACCGGCTTCTCTCGCGGCCGCTGCTTCTTGCCCTTCGCCATCGCCGCTCAGTCTGTCAGGCTGCTCGACGTGTCTCCGGACGAACAACTTGAACTGCTCAGGCGCTTTGCGCCCACACTGCACTTCGACGCGCTCGAGCGCTGGCGACCCGGGCTCGTGGTCGACTACCTAAAGCACTCGACCGTCCTCGACGGGGGCGACCGGCAGCTGCCGGGAACGCCACCGGCCGAGCCGGCGATGCGCGAGCACGGGGATGACCCCAAAGCCCGCCTCAACCCACTCGAACACGGCGCCGACGTCGACACCCAGAAGCGCAGCAACGAAGTGCTGCGTGCCTATGGCGGTGACCAGGACCTCGCTTCCGGCGGTGTCGCCTACGGCCGCCTCGTCCCGGAGGGAGAGGCAATCTTCCTCCAGTACTGGCTCTTCTATCCCGACAACCCCTGCGTGCTGCCCCCGGGCCGGCACGACGGCGACTGGGAGCTGGTCCAGGTCCGCGCCGAGCGCGCGGGCGGCGATTTCCGCCCCACCCACCTGACCCTGGCCGAGCACGGCAAGCCGGTAAACAAACGGATCTCCTCGGCGGTTGAGATCGAGGTCTTCGTCGCCGTCGACTCGCACGCCTGCTACTTCAAAGAAGGGGCCAACCCGATCATCCCGCTCTCCGATGTCTGTGAGCCAGCCGGGACCCCGAGCGGCAAACCCGACGTCGTGCTCCTGCCGATCGAGGCCTCAAAGGCGGATTGGGTGCACTGGCAGGGGCGCTGGGGGCTCGACCGAGGGCCCGGCACCCTGCTGGCGCTGCAGTTGCATCTGAAGCGCACCCCCTGGCCGCTGACGCGCCTCAACAAAGTGGGAGCCGGCGAGAGCCCGCCCAGCCCCGGACATCAGGGCCAGAGTTGGAGCTCACCCAGCGCCTTCGCGACGCGCGGCAGCGGCCGCAGCGCGACGACAACGCCGATCCAGCGCCTCGCCCACTTCCTCGGTGAAGCGACCTGGCCGAACGAATCGCCACGGGTCACAGTCACGGCGCAGAGCTCGGCCGAGGCTTCGTCGGTCCCCACCTACAGGCTGGAAGCGGAGGGGGCGGGTCGCTTTCTCCGCCGCGTCTCGATGGTGGCGATCGCCTTCTGGGAAGAGCGCGCCGACGGCAGCCGCCGGGCGCTGGCACTCGAAACGGTGCATCCTGGCGAGCCCAAGACCCTCGCGATCCCGCACCAGGGCGAGCTGGTCTGGCGAGCCGCCGGCTACAACCTCCTGCGCCAGCGCGGCGGACCAATCCTGCCGAAACCGCACTGAGCCGCGTATATGGCGGCTCCGTGCGGTTTCGCTCAGTAATCGCCGCTCGGCCGTCGCCGCGTGCGCTTGCGTTCGCCCGCCCGCCGCTTCTCTTCCAGGCGCTTCGTGCGCGAGGCGCGGGTGGGCCGGGTCGGCCGCCGCCGCACTGGCTCGTCGAGGCCGGCGGCGATCTTCTCGGCCAGCCGCTTCAGGGCGAGTTCGCGGTTGCGGGCCTGGCCGCGGGCGTCCTGGGCGACGGCGGTGATCAGCGAGCCGCCGCGGTCGAGCAGCATCGCGCGCTGTCGCTCGTCCAGCGTCCGCGAGGCCTCAACGTCGAACACAGCTTCCACCCGCGAGGCGGTGACGTTGGCGTGCTGGCCGCCCGGTCCCGAGGAGCGGCTGGCGCGCAGCTCGATCTCGGTCAGCGGGATCGAGATCCGTGAGTCGATTCTCAGCTCGTCGGCGATAGGGCGTCGACCTTCCCAGCCAACTCGAAGTCGGCGGCGGTGAGGCCACCCTCCGAGTGGGTGGAGATCGTCACCGTCACCGTGTCCCAGGAGATCTCCAGGTCAGGGTGGTGACCCATCTCCTCGGCCGGTGCGACCAGGCTCTCGACGAACTTCACCGAGCCGACGAAGTCGCCGCAGCCGAAGCCCTTCGCGATCGCCTCGCCCTTGTGCTCCCAGCCGTCCAGCCCGGCCAGCTTCGCCTCGATCTCCTCACTGCTCAACAGCGTCACTGCCCACCCCCATCGCTTTCGTCGCCCGTACGGCCGCCCGCGCGCCGAGCACACGGTAGGCCTCGAATTTCTGGTCAGTGTAGAGCTGGTCGACCGTCGAGTTGTTGGGAAAGCGCGGGTCCGCCTGATGGTGCGCCCGCACGTCCCAGGGGACGGTCTCGGTCATCGCGTTGCGCACGTAGACGAGCTTGCCGACCTTGCCCTTCTCCCCCTTCTTGGTCGACGGGAACTTGATCTCCGCCGTGACCACGTCGTCTTTGGCGAAGTGGGTTTTCCCGTCGGGAACCATGTCCGCCGGCGATGGAGCCACCTCCCCTTTGTTCTCCTGCTCCCCGTAGGCTTTCTTTGCATCCTCCCCGGCGAACTTGATCTCGACGCCGAGCTCGCTGCGCGCCAGGGTGATCGCTTCGCCGATCGATTCGAACTCGGCGCCGTCCGCCCCCACCCCACTCGCGTCGAGGCAGTAGACCTCGGTGCAGCCGCGCCGCAGCAGCTCGACCAGGCCGAGGTTCTCGTAGTGCCCGCCGTCGGTGACGTAGAGGTACTTCGAGTTGACCCGGTTGAGCCCGAGCAACTCGCAGAGCAGGTAGAAGGGGCGCGGCCGCACGTAGCGCAGCCGCAGCTCCTGGCGCCGCTGCAGCTCGCCGATCCAGCGCGGATTCGGCACCCAGACGCCAAGCCGAACGTTGGCCAGCGCCATCAGGAAGGTGAGCGGGCGCTTGGTCATCTTGCCCATCGAGGGCGAGATCGCCGCCCCCGACATCGCCATCGCGGCGATCAGCGAGAGATCGCGCTCGCGGCGCCTGGCCGAAAACGACTCGGAGCCCGTTTTGCTGCGCGGCTCCGAGAAGGCGTTCTCGATCTGCTCGGTGGGAACGGCGCCAACCAGGGGGCCGCCCACAGCGTTGGCGCTAAAGGTGAAGCTGGTCACCCGCCTGCCCGGCGGCGTCGCGTTCGAGTCCGAGATGTTGGCGGCGGCGCAGACCAGCAGCGTCGGCCACTCCGCGCCCTCGCCCCCGGTCAGCGCGGTCTTCGAGATCGGCACGAGCTTGTCGTAGCTGCGCTCGATCGCGATGCCGACGTCGGGTTTCGGATCGCCAGGCGCGGTCGTCGAGTCGTCCGGCCCCAAGGCCTCGACCCGGCGGCGCTCCTCCTCGTTCAGCGAGCTCGCCCGCACCCGCTTGAGCGCGAAGACGGAGCTGAGGCGGCGCTTGTAGAACGGATGCAGCGACCAGTTGGTGATGTCGGAGGCGAAGTAAATGACGAGGAAGCCGCCGAGCACCCCGGCGCCGATCTTGACCAGGTCGGCGTTGTCGAGCGAGCCGCCGGAGCCGACTTCCGACATCGCGGCGGCGACGGCGAAGACGAAGACGAAGAGCAGCAGCAGGGGGCCGGCGAGCGCGGCCGCAAGGTAGGCGACCGCGAGGCGCGCCCCTTTGCCGAGCTTGCCGGCGAGTTTGCGCACCGTGCCGGCGCCATCGCGCGCATTGCTCGACCTGAGCAGGTTGGCGAGCTGGGCCGCAACGCCGGCAAACAGCGCCAGCGTCCCCGCCCCGAGCCCAGTGCGCTTGCTTTCCGTGCCGGCGAAAACGTTGCCGTTGCGGATCACTTCGACCGCGAAGGGAATCGCGAAGAGGAGCAGGCCGAAGACGGCGGCGGCGATCAGCAGGCGGGTCGCCCAGGTCGAGAAGAACCGCTGCCACTCGTCGTTTCGCCAGCGCGGCAGCAGGGTGACGGCGGCAAGGACGACGCTGAGGCCCAACGGCACGAAGGTGACGAGCCAAAACCAGAGCGGTGGCTGCACGGCGCATTCGAGCTGCTGTTCGCCGACCATGCGGTGGCATTCACCGGTCAGTTCGGGCAGCGCCGTGGCGTAGGCGAGGCCGGAGAGGACGAGCGCCAGGCCGATCAACGGCAGGGCGACGAAGACCAGGTTGATCAGCAGCCCGAGCACGATCCGGAAGCCGAGGTAGATCTTGTCGGTAAGGCCCGGCGCCAGATAGGAGGAGCGATTGCGCAGGTACTGCTCCTCCGGCGAGTTGGGGGCGAACGGCTTCTTCAGTTTCAGCAGCGCTTGCTCCGAATCCGCCGGCCCGGTCTTCGCCGCCACCGAGATCGCGGTGGCGATGTAGGAGCTACCGGAGACGGCAGCGAGGTAAGAGGCTCGCCTCAACTCGCCCTCCTCCTGCAGATGCTGGAGCGCCCCGAGCGAGAAAGCGGCCGAACGGATGCCGCCGCCCGAGCAGCAGATCCCCAACTTGCTCTCCGCCGCCGGCTCGACCGGGCCCAGCACCGACGGCAGCGGCTCGGGGCGGCCACCGTTGAAGAGCCAGCGCCCGAAGCGGCGCCGCGGGGCGCGGCTAGCTGCGAAACGGGGCTCGGCCGGGGCCGCCTCGAGCAGGCCACTGTCGTCAGCCAACGGCCGCGTCGGCTCGTCGTCGGGCTCATCGTCCTTGTGCCGCCAAGGCAGCGTCACGCCGCCAAGCTACTCGATATAAGCTGAGCGAAGGCGGATGTCCACCTCCCGGCCCACCCTCTGGCACATCAGCATCTCGCACTACAGCGAGAAGGCGCGTTGGGCGCTCGACCACAAGCAGGTGCCGCACACGCGGCGCGCGGTCTCGATTCCGGGCCTGCACATCCCGGCCTCGATGCTGCTCACCGGCGGCGCCAGCCACACCTTCCCGGTGCTCGAGATCGACGGTCGCGCGATCGGCGACTCGAGCGAGATCATCGCCGCGCTGGAGCAGCGCTACCCCGAGCGGCCGCTCTACCCCGCCGACCCCGAGCAGCGCCGCCGCGCGCTCGAGCTCGAGGACTTCTTCGACGAGGAGCTGGGACCGCACATCCGCCTGCTCGCCTTCCACGAGCTGGGCAAGGACCGTGAGCGCTTCGAAGCGGTGATCGCGCGGACGACGCCGGGCCCGGTGGCCGCCCTCGGCAGCGGCGCCGTCACCTACGCCCGCACCTACACCGGCCTGCGCTTCGGCGTCCGCAGCGAGCAGGCAGCCGAGATCGCCCGCGTCAAGATCATCGCCGCGCTGGACCGGCTCGAGGCCGAGCTCGGCTCGAACGAGTTCCTGGTCGGCGACTCCTTCAGCGTTGCCGACCTCAGCGCCGCCGCCCTCTTCTTCCCCCTGGTCCTGCCCGAGGAGGGGCCGGTTCCGACCGACGAACCGCCGCCGGCCGGCATCGCCAGCTTCCGCGCGCCGCTCGAAGACCGCCCCGGCTACCGCTGGGTCGAAGAGACCTTCCGCCGGCAGCGACGGCCCGCCGACGTCGCAGTCGCCGCCTAGCCTCAGCCGTACAGACGCTGAGACCGGCGTTTCAGTCCTAAATTTTGGGTAGTGCGGTGCCGATATGGCGCCCATGACCGACGGCAGCGGCAACCGCCTGCGGGCGATAATCCAGACCCAGACCGAGATCGCGGCCAGCGACCTCGAGCTCGACGCGGTGATGGAGCTGATTGCCCAGCGCGCTCAGGACCTGACCCGCGGAAGCGGTGGCGTGATCGAGATTGCCGACGGCGACGAGATGGTCTACCGCGTCACCACCGGCGAGGCCACTCCCTTCCTCGGCGTGCGCCTGAAGATGGAGGCGAGCCTCTCCGGGCTCTGCGTGCGGGAAGACAAGGTCCTGCGCTGCGACGACACCGCGACCGACCCCCGGGTCGACAACGAGGCTTGCCAGCGGGTCAACGCCCACTCGATGATCTGCGTGCCGCTGGTCCACCGGGAGGAGACGGTCGGCGTGCTCAAGGTCTTCGCGCCACGGGTCAACAACTTCGACGACGGCGACGTCGAGACGCTGGAGCTGCTCAGCGAGTTGATCGCCGCCCACATGTCGCACGCCAGACTCTTCGCCGCCGAGGTGCACGGTGGCCGCCACGACACCCTCACCGGCCTGCCCAACCGCCGCGCCTACGAGGAACGGCTGCCCGTCGAGATCGCCCGCGCCGCGCGCTACGCCTGGCCGCTATCGCTCTGCCTGCTCGACCTCGACGGCTTCAAGCAGATCAACGACACGCTCGGCCATCCCTCCGGCGACCGCGCCCTGCAACAGGTCGCCGCCCTGCTTGACGAGTCCCGCCTCGCCGATGACAGCTTTCGCATCGGCGGCGACGAGTTCGCCCTGCTGATGCCGAAGACCTGCCGCGAGGACGCCGAACTGGCGGCCACCCGCCTGAGCCGGGAAATCACCAAGATCGGCATGTCGGACGGCTCGTTGGGAGCTTCCTTTGGCGTCGCCGAAGGCGCCGAGGACCCGGCCGTTCTTCATGCGATGGCCGACGAGCGGCTGCTGGCCGCCAAGGACCGGCTCTACAAGCGCGAGCACTGAGCGCCGGCGCAGCTAGGCAGAGCCGCAGGGCGCGCCTTGCCCGGACGCTCGCCGATATATCCGCGGCTGGTTTGCCGCCGCCAGGCGCAGGCGCCGCGGCGCGACCACCCCACAGATGCCGCCGAACCAGCGCCCGTGGCGCTGAGAGAGAAAGAGCCCGTAGCTACGCCCGGTTCGTCGCGGCAGGGCGCAGGCAGCGGCGCGGCGGGAACCGTGGACGTCGAGCATCTTGCCGGCCTCGATCGAGTCCCCGCCTTTGTAGACACGCCGTACTTCGTAGCGGTAGACGGCATGGAGCGCCCCGTGCGGCAGCACCTTGACCAGCCGGCCGACGACCGCCCCATCGGCTTCGCGCAGCGACTCCGCCGGAGGCTGCGGCGCGCACGAGCAGGCAGCCGCGCTCGCGGCGAATGCCAGCGCCGCCAGCGCGACGCACAGCGATACCCATGACAAGCGCCTCACCCCCACCGCGCCCAATGTAAAGACAAACCCACGGATACACAAACACCGCGGAGCGCAAATAGCGGGGCTAGGGCGTTAGAACGATCTTCAGCGCTTCGCGCTGGTCGTAGAGCGCATAAGCCTCGGCCGCCTCGTCCAGCTTCATGTGGTGGGTGACCAGCGGCGAGGGGTCGAGCTTGCCGGCCTCGATCAGCGCCAGCACCCGGTCGACGTGGGCGATCACGTTGGCGAGGCCGAGCCGCAGGGTCAGGCCCTTGAGCCAGGCCAGGCCCAGCGGCACCTCGCCCTTGCCGGCGTAGGCGCCGATCCCGGAGACGGTGCCGGCGTCGCGGGCGAGGCTGACCGCCATCGCCAGCGGACCCGGGTCGCCAACCGCGTCGACGACCACGTCCACTCCGCGCTTCCCGGTCGCGGCGCGGACGACCTTCTTCGGCTCCTCCTCGCTCAGGTGCACGGCGGTGGCGCCGAAGTCACTGGCCATCGCCAGTCGCTGCTCGACCGAGTCGATCGCGAAGACCTTGGTCGCGCCGCCCGCCAGCGCCGCCTGCACGGCGCAGAGGCCGACCGGCCCCAGGCCGAGCACGGCGACGGTGTCGCCCGAGCGCATGCCGGCGTGGGCGACGGCGTGGTAGCCGGTGCCCATCACGTCGCCGGCGAAAAGCGCCACCTCGTCGGACATCCCCTCCGGCACTCGGCGCAGGGTCAGGTTGGCCCGCGGCACCAGCAGCTGCTCGGCCTGGGCGCCCTGCAGGTCTCCGAGGTGGGAGCCGTGGCCGAAGGTCTGGCCGTTGTCGCAGCGGTGGTAATCACCGCGCAGGCAGGGAGTGCAGGTGGCGCAGGCGGTGTGAAAGCAGCCGAGCACGCGGTCGCCGACGGCGACCCGCTCGACGTCGGGCCCGGCGGCAAGCACGGTGCCGACGAACTCGTGGCCGATCGTGAAGCCCTGCTCGACCGGAACCCGGCCGTGGAAGATGTGCAGGTCGGAGCCGCAGATCCCGCTCGCCTCGACCCGGACCAGCGCCTCGTCACCGGCCGAAAGGACGGGATCGGGCTTCTCGTCGACTCGGACCTCGCCGGGAGCCTGGAAGGTGACAGCGCGCATTGGCGCGAACCGTATCGCTCGGCGGGGGCTAGCCGACGCTGACGCCGGGCACGCCGAAGCGGTTGGCGTTGCCGGTCGGGTCGGCGGTCTCTTCGATCCGCGACTCCAGCGCCAGCTCCTTCTCGAAGTCGGCCGCCTCGCCGTGCTGGAAGGAGACGTCCTTGCCCTCGAGCAGCTCGATGAAGACCTCGACGAAGCGCGGGTCGAGCTGTTTGCCGGCGACCCGGCGCAGCTCGACGATCGCGTCGTAGCTCGACATCGGCGTGCGGTAGGAATCGCGCGCCGTCATCACGTCGTAGGTGTCGGCGACGGAGATGATCCGCGCCAGTTCGGGGATGTCGTCGCCGGCGAGGCCGCGCGGGTAGCCGTTGCCGTCGATCCGCTCGTGGTGGGCGAGGATGATGTCGGCCACCGGGCCGTAGCCGTCGAGCGAGGAGACGACGCGGGCGCCCTGCTGGGGATGGCGCTTGATCAGCATCCAGTCCTCGTCGGTGAGCGGCACGTTGGCCTTGAGGATGCGGTCGGGAAGGATGAACTTGCCGATGTCGTGCAGCAGCGCCGCGATGTGGACCAGCTCCTCTTCCTGGCGCGAGAAGCCGGCGCGCTGGGCGATCGCCCGCGAGTAGCGCGCCACGGCGGCGGAGTGGCGGGCCGTCATCTGATCGCGCAGGTCGAGCGTGCGCAGCATCGCGCTCAACATCCCGACCTGGAAGCTGGCCAGCTGCTTGCTGCGTTTCTCCAGCTCATCAGCGCGCTGCTGGGATAGCAGCAGCTGGCCGAGCAGGTACTGGAAGGTGATCAGGACGACGCCGAAGAGCGCGATCGCCGCGATCCCGATGATGTGGAAGATGAAGGCGACCGCGACCGCGAGCATCGCGCTGGCGAACTCGGAGGGCAGCACCGGGGGCAGCACCTTCAGCTTGCTGCGGAAGGGAACCCGCTCCACGTAACAGCCGTAGCCGGCGATCATCACGAAGTTGATCAGCAGCGCGAACTGGAAGAGGGCGAAGACGAGCAGGTAGAAGGACGGGTCGGACGCGGTCAGGCCGATCGCCTCCACGCCCTGGTGGAAGGCGATGCCACCGAGCAACGGAAAGACCGCGTAGGTGAGCAGGTTGTTGAGCAGGTAATGGCCTTCGTCGTGCCAGCGCACGAGCCAGCCGACGAGCATCGCGGAGACGCCGATCAGCGCCGCCGGCGTGCCGCCGAGGAAAACCATCGCCAGGACCAGGGCGAGGAAGGTGCCCGAGACCTTGACCTTGGATTCGGTCGAGACCGCGGTCAGGTAGCTGAAGACCGAGAAGGAGAGCAGGACGACGAAGAGGGCGATGTCCCAGTTGGACTCGGACGCATCCCAGACGCCGAGTGCGGTGGTAGCGGCCAGCGCGGCGATCATGACGCCGATTGCGAAACGGGTGGGACGCTTGTCAGCCATAGCGCTCTGGGGGGTGGTTCCTGGGCGTGGGATTCTTCCCGAGGCCTACAAGGTTCATGGACGGAAGGCCTTTCCCTGCGTCACGTCATAACAGCTTGCACCGACCGCAACTTGGGAATCCAAGGTACTGGGCCAGAAAGGGGCTCGCAAGCAGCTTGGCCGCATTGCGAGGAGTCGCCCAAAAGCGCGAAATCGCCCGTTTCGCGGCAAAGGCCAAACCCCATCGACCCCGAAAAAAGCGAAGGGCGCCCCGGAGGACGCCCTTCAAATACTGAAAAGACTGGTGCGAACGGAGTAAGTCCCGCTCGCTTTGAAAGATCTAGTGATGAAAGCCCATGTGCTCTTTCCCTTCGATCGTTGAAACCCTCAGATTGCGCAGTGCGATCTGAAACTCGTCAATTGCCTGGCAACTTTGTAGCACAACTGAGCGGAAACTTGTGCATCTGCAGCAAAACTTGTGCATAAATGCAGTAGTTCGTGCGTCCAGCCATGCCTAGAGCACGACTTTCAGACCCCCTGAGAAAGCCGCAATTCCGCCGGCTGGCCGCCAGCTACGGGGTCAACGAGATGGGCGACTGGATGGGGATCGTCGCCCTCTCGGTGCTGGTCTTCGACCGCACGGGAAGCGCGATGGCGACCGCCGCGCTCTTTCTCGGCACCCGTTTCCTGCCGGCGCTGATCGCGCCGATCCTGGTCGCGCGGGTCGAGCAACCGCCCCCCCGCTTCGCCCTGCCGGTGATCTATTGCGGCGAGGCGGCCGCCTTCGGAGCACTCGCCCTGTTCGCCGGCGACAACTTTCTGATCGTCGGAGTGGTCGTGCTGGCGACGGTAGACGGGGCCCTGGCCCTGGCTGGGCGGGCGCTCACCCGCGCCGTCGTCGCGGCCTTACTCGAGCCGAGCGGAGAACTGCGCGCCGGCAACGCCGTGCTCAACATCGCCTTCACCGCCAGCGCCGCGATCGGCCCGGCGATCGCCGGCCTCGTCGTCGCCGGCTTCGGCGTGCAGTCGGCGCTGCTGCTCGACGCGGCCTCCTTCTACGCGATCGCCTGGATCCTGCTCACCGCCGGTCCCCTGCCCCAGGCCGAGCCGGACCCGGGCCGGATTAGCGACCGGGTCCGCGCCGGCGTCGCCTACATCCGCGAAATGGCGACGCTGCGGCGGCTGCTGGTCGCCCAGGGAGCAGCCTTCGTCTTCTTCGCCGCCGTGATCCCGATCGAGGTGATCTACTCGAAGCAGACCCTCGGCGCCGGCGACACGGGCTACGGCCTGCTGCTGGCCAGCTGGGGGGTCGGCATGGTCTTTGGCAGCATCGTCTTCGCCCGCGTGAGGCGGACCCCGCTGCCGGCGCTGCTCTTCTTCAGCACCCTCGCCGTCGGCGTCGGCTACCTCGGCCTCGCCGCCGCGCCGACGCTGGCCTTCGCCTGCGGCGCCTCGGTTATCGGCGGGGCCGGTAACGGCGTGCAGTGGGTGAGCGCGATCAGCGCCGTGCAGGAGTTGACCGTGGCCGGCATGCAGGCCCGGGTGATGAGCGTGCTCGAGTCGATCGGGGCGGCGATGCCGGGCCTCGGCTACTTGCTCGGCGGCCTGATCGCCAGCGCCGTCTCCCCCCGCGCCACCTTCCTCGTCGCCGGCATCGGCGTTTTCGCGATCGTCGCCATAGCCGCGCCGCTGATGGGCACGAAATGGCCCAAGCGCAGGGAGGAAACAGGTCCAGGGGCCCTTGACGCCGAAGAGGAGCTTATGGTGGAGTTGATTCCAGTGGGGGAGCGTCCAGCCCCTGCCCGATCCGACTCGGAGGTCGTCAGTTGAGAAAGTTTGGTCTCTTTGCGCTGGTGCTCGCTCTTGCCGCGAGCTCGGCCCTCGGTCTCGCTGCCTGCGGCAGCTCGGGAGGCAAGGAAGGCGGCACGCTGACCGGCACCTACTCCTCTTTTCCGAGCTATCTCGATCCGGCGCTCTCCTATGAAGTCGAAGGCTGGACGGCGATGTACGACACCTACCTGCCGCTGCTTACCTATGCCCACGCCGACGGCGCCGACGGCAGCAAGGTGGTCCCGGCACTCGCCGAGAGCCTGCCCAAGATCAGCAACGGCGGCAAGACCTACGCGCTGACCCTGCGCAAGGGCCTCAAGTACTCCAACGGCGCCCCCGTCGTGGCCTCTGACTTCGCCAGCTCGATCGAACGCCTCTTCACGATGAACTCGCCTGGCGTCGGCTTCTACGAAGACATCGTGGGGGCGGAAAAATTCGGCAAGACGAAGAGTGGCCGCATCCCGGGGATCAAGACCGACGACCGGACCGGCAAGATCGTGATCGACCTGGCCAACCCCCGCGGCACGTTCACCAACGAGCTGGGAATGCTGTTCGCGGCGGTTCTACCGTCCGGCACCCCGGCCAAGAACCTCACCGCCGACCCACCGCCCGCCACCGGCCCGTACATGATCACCAAGTCCGAACCGGGCCGCGGTTGGTCCTACGCGCGCAACCCCTACTGGGCCAAGGCCAACGGCCCGCAGATCAGCGAGGTGCCCGCGGGGCACGTCGACAAGATCGACATCAGGGTGATCCGCAACGACTCGACCCAGGTCAACGAAATCGAACGGGGCAAGGCCAACTGGATGCAGACCCCGATCTCCTCTGACCTCTACAACAAAGTCAAGGATAAATACGAAGGGACCCAGTTCCGGGTCGAGCACCCGATCAATCTCTACCTCTTCTGGATGAACACGGAAAAGCCGCCGTTCGACGACGTCAAGGTCCGCCAGGCCGTCAACTACGCGATCAACCCCGCGGCGCTGGAACGGATCTACGCGGGCTCCCTCGCCGCGACACACCAGATCCTGCCCGAAGGGATGCCCGGCCACAAGCCGTTCGACCTCTACCCGCACGACATGGCCAAGGCGAAGGAACTGCTCGCGCAAGCCAACCCGTCGGACCGCAACATCACCGTCTGGACCGATAACGAAAGCCCCAACAACGAAGCGGGCGAATACTACGAAGGCGTGCTCAACGAACTCGGCTTCAACGCCAAGCTGAAGACGATCAACGCCGACAACTACTACGCGATCGTCGGCAACGAAACGACGCCCGACCTCGACACCGGCTGGCTCGCCTTCTACGAGGACTATCCGCACCCGAACGACTTCTTCCAGCCGATGCTCGACGGCGAAAGCATCGCTCCCACCTACAACACGAACCTCTCGCGCATGGACGACCCGAAGCTGAACGCGAAAATCGCCAAGCTGGCGGAACAACCGCTCGGGCCCCAGCAGGAAGCCGAATACGCGGAACTCGACAAGGAATTCATGGAACTGGCGCCGATGGCGCCGTACGGGACCAACACCGTCTCGACCTTCGTCAGCAAAGAAATCGACCTGGACAAGGTGATCTTCAATCCCACCTTCGGCCAGGATCTGACCAGCTTCCAGTTCAAGTAGCCGCCGGCCGCTTCACACTGACGGGGTGAGCGCCGAGCCCAACGTCGAGGTCGCGCCGGGGGCGTCAGGCAACCCCTGGCGCCTCGCCTGGCGGCGTTTGCGCCAAAACCGGGTGGCGTTGGCGTTCCTCGGACTCTTCCTGCTGATCGTCGCCTTCGTCCTCGCCGCACCACTCTGGGCGGACAACGTCGCCCACACCGGGCCCAACAAGACCCACACGCTGGAGAAGCTCGAAGTCGACGGCGAAAAGCGCGAGGTGGTCAACCGCGAAGGCAAGCCGATCGGCCCGCAGTGGTTCGAAGCGGGAGGCAAGTTCTTTCTTGGCGCCGACGGCCGCCTCGGCCGCGACGAGATGGTGCGGCTGATGTACGGCGGGCGCATCTCGCTTTTCATCGGCATCGTCTCCGCTCTGCTCACCACGCTGCTGGCGACGATTCTCGGCCTGCTCGCCGGCTACTACAGGGGCTGGACCGACACCCTGATCTCCCGAGTGCTGGACGTGGTCTGGGCCTTTCCGGTGATGCTGCTGTCGATCGCGCTCGGCGTCTCGCTCGCGCTCGGGGGCCTGCAGATCGGCCCCCTCCACGTCTCGGGCGACTCGATCTGGATCCCGATCCTGATCATCGCCGGGGTCTCGGTCCCTTACGTCGCCCGCCCGATACGGGGGCAGGTGCTTTCCCTGCGCGAGAAAGAGTTCGTCGAGGCGTCCGTGGCCCAGGGCGCGGGCCCGCTGCGGGTGATGTTCGGCGAGCTGCTGCCCAACCTCTCCTCGACGATCATCGTCCTCTTCACCCTGACCATCGCCAACAACATGCTGCTCGAGTCCGCGCTCTCGTTCCTCGGCGTCGGCGTGCAGCCCCCCAACACCTCGTGGGGCACGATGATCGCCGGCGGCTTCGACCTGCTGACCAGCGCGCCGCTGCTGACCGTCATCCCCAGCGTGATGATCCTGCTCACCGTGCTCTCGGTCAACGTCTTCGGCGATGGCCTGCGCGACGCGCTCGACCCGAACTCGAAGCTGCGGCTCGCCGCGCACGCGGGCGTCGCGGAGCCGGAGGGGACGGCGGTCTAGATGGCTCGCTTCGCGCTGCGGCGCCTGATCGGGATGGTCGCGGTCCTCTTCGCCGTTTCGGTTCTGACCTTCCTGATCTTCAACGTGATCCCCAGCTCCGACCCGGCACACCGGATCGCCGGCAAGGCGGCGACGCCAAACCTGATCGCCAGCATCAACGAGGAATGGGGCTTCAACGACTCGCTGCCGCAGCAGTACGTGACGATGATGAAGAAGATCTTCAGCGGTGACCTCGAATCGTATTTCGGGCGCGAAAAGGTCGACGAACGAATCGTCGAAGGGATTCCGGCGACCTTCTCGCTCTGCATCGGCGCGGCGGTGATCTGGATGTTCTTCGGGATCCTCTTCGGCTACCTCTCGGCGGTCCGTGCTGGGAGCCTGCTTGACCGGGCGCTGACCGTGATCGCGGTCGCGGGAATCTCGATACCCGTCTTCGGGCTCGCCGCCGTCTTCCTCATCTACCTCACCTACAAGACCGAAATCTTCCCCTCGGGGGAATACGTCGAGTTCGCCACCAACCCGCTGGAATGGGCCGAACACCTGATTCTGCCCTGGGTCACGCTGGCGATCACCTACGTCGGCCTCTACAGCCGCGTCCTGCGCTCGAACATGCTCGACGCGATGAACGAGGACTACGTGCGCACGGCGCGGGCCAAGGGGCTCAGCGATCGGAAGGTGATGACCCGCCACGTGCTGCGCAACTCGCTGATCCCGATCGTCACCCTCTTCGGGCTCGACTTCGGCGCCCTGCTCGGCGGCGCGATCCTGGTCGAAGGCATCTTCAACATCAACGGGATCGGCCTCTACGCCTACGAATCGCTGAAAAACTTCGACCTGCCGCCGGTGATGGCGATCGTCCTCTTCGGCGCCTTCTTCGTCGTCCTCTTCAACGCGCTGGTCGACATCGCCTACGCCTGGCTCGACCCGCGAATCCGACTGGGAACGTCGGCTGAATGAGTCAGGCGCTGCTCACGGTCGAGGACCTGCGGGTCTCCTTCAACACCCAGAGCGGCCTGGTTCAGGCGGTTGACGGGGTCTCTTTCGAGCTCGCGCCCGGCGAGGTGCTGGCGATCGTCGGCGAGTCGGGCTCGGGCAAGAGCGTCACCGCGCAGACGATCCTCGGCCTCACCCGCTCGCCCAACGCGGAGATCTCCGGCTCGGCGCGGCTCGGCGAGCGGGAGCTGCTGAACGCGAGCGAGAGCGAGCTGCAGGGCGTGCGGGGAGCACGCGTGGCGATGGTCTTCCAAGACCCGATGACCTCCTTCAACCCGGTCTACAAGATCGGCTGGCAGATCGTCGAGGCGATCCGGGCGCACGACGGCGAGGCGAGCAAGGCCGAGGCGCGCGGGCGCGCCGTCGAGCTGCTCGACTCGGTCGGCATCCCCGACGCCGCTCAGCGCGTTGACGACTACCCGCACCAGTTCTCGGGCGGGATGCGGCAGCGGGCGATGATCGCGATGGCGCTGGCGCTCGAGCCCGAGATCCTGATCGCCGACGAGCCGACGACGGCGCTCGACGTCACCGTGCAGGCCCAGATCCTCGCCCTGCTCGAGCGGCTCAATCGCGAGCGCGGTTTGGCGACGATCCTGATCACCCACGACCTCGGCGTCGTCGCCGAGGTCGCCGACCGGGTGCTGGTCATGCACAACGGCCTGATCGTCGAGCGCGGCGACCTCGACCAGATCTTCTACTCGCCGGTCGATCCCTACACACGCAAGCTGCTCGACGCTGTCGTCCGGCTCGACGCGGCACCGCCACTACGGCCGGCGCGCGAGGGCGAGGCGCTGCTGGAGGTCACTGACCTGACCAAGCACTTCCCGGTCAAGCGCGGGCTCCTCAATCGCGAGGTCGACCGGGTACGGGCGGTCGACGGGGTCAGCCTCAGCGTGCGCAAAGGGGAAACGCTCGGTCTGGTTGGCGAGTCGGGCAGTGGCAAGTCGACGCTCTCGCGCACGATCCTGCAGCTGTTGGCGCCGAGCTCGGGCTCGGTGCGTTTTGAGGGCCGCGAGATTGCCGGGCTCTCGCGGCGCCAGATGCGGCCACTGCGGCGGCAGATGCAGATGGTCTTCCAGGACCCCTACGCCTCGCTCAACCCGCGCAAGCGAGTCGGCCAGATAGTCGGCGAGCCGCTGCGCGTGCAGGGCGAGGCAAGCGGCGCGGAGCTGCGCCGGGAAGTCCAGGAGCTGCTCGACCGAGTTGGGCTCTCTGCCGAGCACTACGACCGCTTCCCGCACGAGTTCTCCGGCGGCCAGCGCCAGCGGATCGGCATCGCCCGGGCGCTGGCGCTGCGGCCAAAGCTGATCGTCGCCGACGAGCCGGTCTCCGCCCTCGACGTCTCGATCCGCGCCCAGATCCTCGACCTGCTCTCCGAGCTTCAGGCCGAGTTCGGCCTCACCTACATCTTCGTCGCCCACGACATCGGCGTCGTCCGCCACGTCTCCGACCGGATCGCGGTGATGTACCGCGGCGAGATCGTTGAGGAGGGACCGGCGGACGCGGTCTGCGAGCGCCCCCAGGACGCCTACACGAAGGCGCTGCTCACGGCGGTGCCGATCCCCAACCCGCGCGAGGCGCGAGCCCGCCGCGAGGCGCTCGGGCCCGCGTAGGCCCAGACCGGCAAACTGTCCGGTCAGAGTGACCCTTCCGCTCGAGCCACCGATCAAGCCACAGCTGGCGCTGACCCGCAAAGAGCTGCCCCTGGGTGAGGAGTGGGCGTATGAGCAGAAGCTCGATGGCTTCCGCGCGATCGTCTTCGTCGACGGCGAAGACTCCTACGTCCAGTCGCGGGGTGGCAAAGAATTGGCTCGCTACTTCCCGGAGCTGAGCTTCCCCTCGGGGCGTTACGTGCTCGATGGAGAGCTCGTCATCCGCGACGGCGATGGCAACATCGAATTCGACGCCCTGCAGAGCCGCATCCACCCGGCCGAGTCGCGGATCACGCTGCTCTCGAAGGAGATCCCGGCCGGTCTGGTCGCCTTCGACCTGCTTGCCGAGGGCGATGACGTACTGCTGGAGGCGCCGTTTGCCGAGCGGCGGGAGCGACTCGAGAAGCTGCTCGATGCTGCCACTACGGAGCTCGCCGGCACCACCGTGGAGACGAGCGTGCTCAGCCGCGACACCGAGCGGGCTGAGGAGTGGTTGCGCCGCACCGAGGGCACGATGGCCAAGCAGCTCGACGCTCCCTACATCCCCGGCAAGCGCAAAGGGATGGCGAAGGTGAAGCGCGAGCGCACGATCGACTGCGTGGTGATGGGCTGGCGACCCGGCAAAGAGGAGGGCACGGTCGGCTCGCTGATCCTCGGCCTCTACGACGGCGGCGAGCTGCGCTCGGTCGGCCACATCTCCGGCTTCAGCCACGAGACCAAACGCAGCCTGCGCACTCTGCTCGAACCGCTGGAGACCGGCGAGTCCGGCACCGCCGAGCCGAGCCGCTGGACCGGCGGCCGCGACCTCGAGTGGGTCGCCCTACGCCCCGAGCTGGTGATCGAGATCGGCTACGACCACGCCGCGGCGGGGCGGATCCGCCACGGCGGCCGGTTCCATCGCTTCCGGGACGACAAAGCGCCGGAGGAGTGCCAGTTCTCGGATCTAGACGAGGGCTAGGGAGAGCGGCGGGAGTCTTTTCGCCCTGCCCGTTCGTCACGGATATCGAGGGCGATGCTGACCGCAATAGCGATGACAAGCGAAGCAACTGTCGTTGCGGTGTAGGCGTCGTCGTTGCCCTGAAAGAGGACCGCCCCCGCTATCAAGACGATGGCTCCAACCGCAACGCCGATGTTGGCGTTCCTGAAATCCATCACACCTCCTCAGACAATATGTTTCCACACGATATCAATCGCCAAACCGAGTAGCGCCAGCGATCCACCGGCGTAACCGCCCCTGAGAGCCCGTTCCTCCACCCGGCCAGGCGATCGGCGCGCCATGATCGAAAGGCCACCGACGAAGCTGCCTACGACGAGACCCGATCCAATCGTCGTCGCCAGAACTTCAAAGGCACCGGTCGCGATTCCTGCGCTTGCGAAGACCATCGACCGAACCTTCCGGAACGGGCCGCGCGGATGGTGCGCCGAACGTGCCAAAAGAGGGTCGAGGGGCTCAAAAAAGACGCGGCTGGGGCGGGTCGACCTCGCCCTTCAATCGAACCGGACGCTCCTCTTCGTGCCCACGGCTCCTACGGTTGCTGCGGCCCCAGCCGCGGACTCGGCGGGTGAGCTTCTGGCGGTCCGAGGGCTGCATGTAGGCACGGCCCTTGTAGAGCGCCGTGTAGCGGGGAATCAGGTCGGGGCGTTTCTCCTCGAGCCAGGCGAAGAAGACGTCCTTGACCTCGTCGCGGAGGTGGAGGGCGACGCCGCCGAGGAAAGTTGCACCGGCCTCCCTCGCCCGGTCGACGATCGGTTGCACCTGCTCGGGGCTGTCGTTGATGCCGGGCATCAGCGGCGCGATCAGGACGCCGGAGTCGATCCCGCGGCGGCGCAACTCGGCGACCGCGTCGAGGCGGGCTAAGGGGCTCGGCGTGTGCGGCTCGGTGGCGCGCCAGGCCTCCTCGTCGAGGGTGGGCACCGAGAGGTTGACCGAGATCGGCAGCTTCTTCGCCATGCGGGCGAATATCTCGACGTCGCGCATCACCAGCGGCGACTTGGTCAGCACCGAGACCGGCGTCTCGGCCTGCTCGAGCGCGGCGAGGATCGGCGGCATCATCCGGTAGCGGCTCTCGACCCACTGGTAGGGGTCGGTGTTCGTCCCCAGCGCCACCAGGTCCCGCTTCCAGCTCTCGCGCCCGAGCTCGTTGCGGAGCAGCTCCGGCACGTTGACCTTGACCACGATCTCGCGCTCGAAGTCGCGGCCGGCGTTCATGTCGAGATAGGTATGTGTGCGCCGGGCGAAGCAGAACACGCAGGCATGCGTGCACCCCCGGTAGGGGTTGATCGTCCAGCTGAACCCGTAGCGCCCGCCGGGCACGTGGTTCAGCGCCGAGCGGGCGCGGACCTCGTGGAAGTTGACGCCCATCGCCTCCGGCGCGTCGAAGGTTCGCACCGTCGTGCCGTCGCCAACTCCCGGCAGGCGGAGGTCGTTCTCGACTCGCTGTTCGTCCCACCTCATACGAACATACGTTCGCATGAGGTGCGGCGGAACGGGATCTAGGCCGGGCCCTTGTCCTGCTCGGAGGCGATGAACTCGTCGAGCTGGGCGCGGGCCTGGGCGTGGGCCTTCTTGCGCAAAGGCGGCAGCACGGCCACCAGGTTTCCGGTCGGACCGAGTGCCTGCTTTGCCCAGTTGCGGAAGTCGAAGTCGTCGACGTGGTCGGCGATCAGGCCATTGGCGAAGCGGAACTTGGCCTGGATGTCGTTGACCACGGGGCGACCGGTGGAGAAGGTGTAGCGCGCGATCCAGTGGGCCGAACCGGAGTCCTCGCCGGCCTCGTGCTCGTGCAGCTCGATCTTCAGGTCGGTCGCGCGGCCGGTCAGCATCCGCCACATCGCGCCGATCTCATCGCCCTCGAGGTCGCCGAAGGCCGGGTTGTGGAAGTGGGCGCCGGGGGCGTAGCAGGCCGTCATCGCAGCGCCGTCGCAGCTTCCAAACGCCGCGTAGAAGCGCTCGATCAGCTCTTTGTTCGCCTCAGCTGCCACGGGCGGACCCTATCCGCAGCGGGCGCACCGCCGGTAGGAGTTGAAGTTAAGGCAGCTTGCCGGCGATCACGTAACGGAGCACGTCAACCACCTGCTCGGCCGTGCGCGCGGTCGCCTGGGCGGCACGATCGACCTCCTTCAGCGCGTGATCGAGCTCGCCGTCGTGCAAGGTGATGATCGGCTTGCCGAGCGCGGCGGCGTATCCCGCGTCGAAGGCAGCGTTCCACTGGCGGTATTTGTCGCCAAAGCGGACGACGACTACGTCGGCGGCGCGGATCAGCGTCTGGGTGCGGATCGCGTTGACGCCGGCGCCCATGTGGTCGCGCCAGAACGGCGTGCTCTCATCGCCCAGCGTTCCGGTTCCGGCGTGATCGGAAGCGGCGTGATCGGTGACCGGCGCCGAGAGCTCCACCGGCAGCCCCGCCTGCCGCGCGCCAGTCTCAATTCTCTCGCGCCAATCCGAGTGGATCTCACCCGAGAGATAGACGTTCCAGGTCCGCTCAGCCATGCTGGCAATCCTAGCGCGCTACACTTTTTGACGTGAACGTAAGAAAGAGATTTGTCGGCGCAGGGGTCGACGCCGACCACGAGCACTACAAGTGGTGGGCACTCTCCTGCACCAGCCTCGGCATGCTGCTCGTGGCGACCAACTCGGGGACGCTGATCATCGCCCTGCCGGACCTCGAGCGGGCACTCGGGACCAGCCTGCTGGAACTGGTCTGGGTGATCCTCGCCTACATGATCTCCTCGACCGTGCTGGTCCTCACAGCCGGCCGCCTCTCCGACCTCTTCGGCCGCAAGAACGCCTTCGTCGGCGCCTTCTTCGTCTTCGCCGTCGCCTCGCTCGGCGCCGGCTTCGCCGCCGACGGCACGCAGCTGATCCTCTGGCGGATCCTGCAGGGAGTCGGTGGCGCCTTCATCTTCGCCAACGGGCCCGCCCTGGTCACCGACGCCTTCCCGCGCGAGCAGCTCGGCCTGGCGATGGGCACCAACACGATGGTCGCCGCGATCGGGCTCGTGCTCGGGCCGGTGCTCGGCGGCGCCCTGGTCGCGATCTCCTGGCACTGGGTCTTCTGGTTCAACGTGCCACTGGCGCTCGCCGGGGCCGCCTGGGCGGCGCTGATCCTGCGCGAGCTCTCGCGCCGTGACACCGTCCGCGGCCTCGACCTCGGCGGCACCCTCACCTTCGTCGTCGGCCTGACCGGGCTCGTCTACGGCATCTCGCGCGGTGGCATCTCCGGCTGGGACGACACGCTGGTGATCGGCAGCCTTGCCGTCGCCGCCGTACTGTTGCCGCTGTTCGTGTTGATCGAGCACCGCGGCAAAGCGCCGATGCTCGACCTCGAGATCTTCCGCAACCGCCTCTTCGCCGCCGCCAGCGGCGCCGCCTTCATCAACGGGCTCTCGCGCTTCGCCCTGATGTTCATCTTCGTCTTCTACTACCAGGGGGCGCAGGGGGACGACCCGATCACGGCCGGGATCAAGCTGGCGCCGATGGCGATCGGGATGCTGGTCTCCTCCCCCCTCGCCGGGATCTGGGCCGACCGCCACGGCTCGCGCACGCTGGCGGCGCTGGGGATGCTGGTCACCGCCGCCGGCCTCGCCCTGATGACGACGCTGCAGGCCGACTCGCCCTACTGGCAGGGAATGGTCTGGCTGGGTCTGGTCGGGATCGGCTCGGGCATGTTCAACTCACCCAACACGGCGGCGATGATGGGCACGGTGCCGACCGAGCGGCGCGGGATCGCCGCCGGCGCCCGCACGATGCTGCAGAACACCGGCGCCGTGATCTCGATCGCCTTCGTGCTGGCGATCATCACCAACGCGATCCCCAAGGAAGTCCTCTTCGCGATCTTCTCCGGCGTCGCCTCCGGGCTGAGCAGCACCCAGCTCGATCCCTTCATCCACAACATGCACACGGCGCTCTGGGCCCTGGCCGCGACCTCTGTGATCGGCGCCGGCGTCTCGCTGCTGCGCCCGCGCCACGACAGCGCTCCGGCCGAGGTGCAACGCGCTGACCGTGCAGTGGGCGGACAAAGCGTTGCACCCTCGACTCTGGAGGCGATCCGCGAGGAGATCGAGGCAACACCGTGAGCGCCGCCGCAATTTCGAAAGGCGAGCTGCGAATCGGCGACGTCGCCAAGCTGGCCGGGACGACGCCGCGGACGATCCGCTACTACGAGGAGATCGGCCTCCTCCCCGCTTCCAGCGCCCGCGAGCGCGGCGCCCACCGTACCTACGCCGAGGAGGATGTCGAGCGCCTCGCCGACCTGCTGCGCCTCAAGGACCTGCTCGGCCTCTCGCTCGAGGAGTTGAAGGCGCTGGTCGAGGCCGAAGACGCCCGCGCCTCGCTGCGACGCGAGTGGGAGACCGGCGTCGAGGACCCCGTCCGCCGCCGCCAGATCCTCGACGAGTCCCTTGGGCATATCGGGCGACAGCTAGATCTAGTGCGCCGCCGTCGAGACGAGATCGCCAGCCTCGAATCAGAGTTGCTCAACCCGCCGCAAGCGCGTCCGCACCCTGCCTGCGAGAGCCGGAGACGAGTGCCGGGAGCGGCCGAGGCTTGACGCCCGCGAGGGGACGACGCCCGAGTCGGCACCGCCCTGGGCGCTGTGCGCCTCGGTCATCCGGGGGAGATTGTTCGCCTTGCCTCGGCGGTGCCCAGGTAGGGCGTCAGCGCGAACTCCAGCACTTCGGGAAGCAGCTGCTCGAGCTGATCCGCCTCGCCGGCGAGCACCCGGCGGCCGAGCAGCGAGGCGATGCCGCCGACCACGGCCTCATCGGTCGCCGCGGGGACCGTGCCGCCGTCCGGCGGCGTCGGCGCGCCCCCCGAAGATAGGGCACGAAGCTCTCGACCGCGGCCTGGTAGCGGTCATAGACGCCGGGCCGGCCCGCAGGCCCTCGACCAGGGTGATGCTGGCAAGCGCCGGCTTGGCGCGGCGAGGAAGAGAGGAGGGCGTAGATCCCGTCGCGCACCCGGGGCGCCCACTCCGCTCTCCGGGGCGACGCAGCTGCGACGACTATTTGCGAATCCTCTCCACCGCCGCTTCGTAGGAGGCGAAGAAGCACTCGTCCTTACTCCGGAAGTGCTTGTAGAAGTCACTCTTGGATACCGAGGCGCGCTGGCCGATCAGGGAAACAGTGGTCTTCTGATAGCCAACCTCGGCCAGCGCCTCGGTCAGGCCGGCGATCAATCGCTCACGCTGATTCTGCGCGACGAATTCTGGGGAGAGACCGTGCCGGCCGCGGGGGAGACGCTTCATTACCGAATGAAGTCTGCCAGCGTACTGTTACTTTCGCGGCGCGGTTACTAAAGCGATTTCGCTACATCGCGGTACGGAGAGAGCACGAAATCAGTCAGGTCCGGCATCAGCCCCAGCGCCCGCTTCGCTTTGCCGCGACGGATCTCTTGGTGCAGGATCCAGGCGACCCCGCCGACCAGCGACTCCTCCATCGTCGCCGTCAATCCGCGCTCTGCCGGGGCGCTCCCACGCAAGCGCTCGACGAAGCTCTCGAGCGCCTCGTCGTAGCGCTGCGAGGCAACCGGGGTCGCCGAAACCGCCTCGACGATGCACATGCGAGCGGCGTCCGGGTGCTCGGCGACGTAGGTGAGGAACGGCCCGGAGGCCGGCTTCGACGCGTTCGGGCCAGTCGCCGCCGGCGGCCGCGCAGGCCTCGTCGAGCCGCGTCCCCGACCTCCGCGACGGTGGTGTCGAGAGCCGCCAGGAACACCTCTTCCTTGCCGTCGAAGTTGTCGTAGAGGGTTTTGCGAGCGACGCCGGCGCGCTTGACCATGTCGGCGATCTTGGTCGCCTCGTAGCCCTGTTCCGCGGTCAACTCGGCCATCGCGTCGATGATGCGACGGCGCTTTCTAACCGCAACGAACTCGCGTGGAAGCACTGGTCGAGTTGGCTTCACCTGGGCCCCCTTGCTTGGCGTTGGGAGCATGCCGCTGAAGGATAGCCGTGGCGCCGCGAAGAACGCACAAGCCACCAACTCTTTTGGTACCGTGAGAAAAACTCAAGACGTTTTATTAGGAAACGTACGGGTTTCCTTGTGCCATTCGATCGAATCAAGCTGAACCACGATGCGCTGGCCGCCGCGATTGGCGACAGCTGGCCCGAAGCCCAGGTCAATGCCGCCTTCGAGCTGCTCAATAGCAGCGATGGCAAGTTCCCCTCCGGGGTCCGCAAACTGCCCTCGGAGCTGATCAGCGCGGTGCAGCGGGAGCGGCTGCTGGCGGCGATGCTCCGCGCCGCCGCCGAACTCGGCTACCGGGAAACCAACGTGCAGGAGGTGATCGAACGGGCCGGCGTCTCCCGCCCCACCTTCTACGAGCACTTCTCCAACAAAGAGGACTGCTTTCTCGCCGCCTTCGACGCCAGCGCCGAGCGCCTGCGCGAGCGCATCCGCACCGCCGCCGCTAAGGGTGGGGACAGCCTGCGCCAGCGGCTCCGTTTCGCGCTCGAAACGCTGCTGCACTTCGCGGCGACCGAACCGGACGCGGCCCGGACCCTGATCGTCGAGGCGCGCGCCGCCAGTGCCGAGGCCGTGATCCGCCGCAACGACCTGCTCGACTACTTCGCCGACCTGCATCGACGCCCAGGTCCGCGAGCTGCTCCCCGACCCCCCCTCCTACTCGCCGATCACCGCCGCCGGGATCGTCGGCGGGGTCGAAGCGCTGCTCTACGCGCGCCTGAACAAGGGCGAATTCAACGACCTCGACTCGCTGCTGCCCTCGATGATGTATTTCCTGGTCCTCCCGTTCGAGGGCCACGAGGCCGCCAGCGAGGAGCTGGCGGTAACCGCCTCCTGAGCCTTAAGCTCGGCGGTGAACTCGCCGCGCGCGGCCCGGGCCGCCCTGGCATTCCTCTGCCTCGCCGCCCTCACGATCGGCCTCACTGCGGCCGTCGTGCCGCGGACCTTCTACGACGACTTCCCCTTCCTCGCCCACTGGGTCGAGCTGCTGCCGCCCTACAACGAGCACCTCGTCACCGACGTCGGCGGCCTCTACCTCGGCTTCGCCGTCCTCTTCGCCTGGGCCGCACGGACGCTCGACCGCACCCTGGTGCGGGCCGTCTGCGTCGCCTGGCTGCTGACCGCCAGCATCCACCTCCTCTTCCACGCTGGCCACCTCGAGGGCTTCGGCACCGCCGACGCCGTGACCGAGATCGCCAGCCTGGCGCTACTGCTGGTGCCGCCGCCGCTGGCGATCTGGGGCGTTGCCCGAACGGCGCCCTTGACGGAGGGGGTGGGATTCGAACCCACGAGCGCCTTGCGACGCCAACAGTTTTCGAGACTGCCCCGTTCAACCGCTCCGGCACCCCTCCAGGATGTCGCCCGGAGATATTAAAGACGTGAGGCTCAGAGCCGATCAACGAGTGTGGCCTGATCGCCCCTGCGCAGGCGCGTAGCTAGGCTTTCCGGAGCACCCCGGAGAGGTGTCCGAGTGGCTTAAGGAGCGCGATTGGAAATCGCGTGGGCGGGGTTAACCCGTCTCGTGGGTTCGAATCCCACCCTCTCCGTTCTCCGGCGACCGGGGCGGCCCATCGCGGCGTCCTCGGTCGCTCGCGTGCAAAGCACGCCACGCTCCCTGCGTCCTTGCGCTGCTTGCCCCAGCCGCCGGAGAAGGAGGGATCTTTAAGGCGGCGGGCGGCGGGCAGCGAAGAAGTCGCGGAGCAGGGCGGCGCACTCGGCTTCGCGGACTCCGCGCGATCACCTCGGGGCGGTGGTTCAGGGCCGGCTCGGCGAGGACGTCGAGGACGCTGCCGGCGGCTCCCGCCTTGGGGTCGGGGGCGCCGAAGACGACCGTGGGGATGCGGGCGAGGACGATCGCGCCGGCGCACATCGCGCAGGGCTCGAGGGTGACGTAGAGGACGGTGCCCGGGAGGCGCCAGCCGCCGAGCGCCTCGGCGGCGGCGCGGATCGCGAGGATCTCGGCGTGGGCGGTGGGGTCGCCACGCAGCTCGCGCTCGTTGCCGGCGCCGGCGAGCGGCTCGCCGTCGCGGAGGATGGCGGCGCCGATCGGGACGTCGCCGTGGGCCTCGGCCTCGCGCGCGCGCTCGATCGCCAGGCCCATCGCCCGCTCGTGGCTGGCCGCGGCCTTGCCGTCGCCCTCGCTTGCGGGAGGCTGGCTCATCGATCCGGGAGTATGTCCGCCTACAACTTCACGGGCAGGCCCGGTGTTAGCTCTAGAGCTCCGCGGCTGCGGGGACCCGGCGCGCAACCCGATCAGATGAGACGACTGCTTCCGATAGCCACCGGCGCGATCCTGCTCGCGATCGCGAGCCTCGGCGCCAGCGCCGCGCACGGCGGCGACGGGCCTCTCCCCGGCGCGCGAGCTTCGCGCCCCACGAGCTGGTCGTCAAGCTCGACGGCGAGCGCCACGGGCGCGCGCTGGCGCTCCCCGGCCGACAGCGGCGTGCGGCGAGCGCGGCGGCGCTGCGGCGCAACCCCCGCGTCGACTACGCCGAGCCCGAACTACATCGCCACCGCCTCGGCGACCGCGCCGGCCGCTGCCTCCCCGACGACCCGGGCACCCTGGACGGGCCACCGAAGCCGCACCCGGCCGGCGACTGGACCTTCAAGCAGTGGAACTTCCTGCCCTGGGAAGGCGAATGCGACGCCGCAGCTGCCGGTCTCGCCCGGCGGGATCGACGCGATCGGCGCCTGGCGCAACCTCGAAGCGGTCGGCCGGCCGGGCGCCGAAGGGGTGACCGTCGCGGTGCTCGACACCGGCATCGCCTACCGCGACCTACGGCAGCCGCTTCCGGCGCAGCCCCGACTTCAGCCGCCGGCCAGTTCGTCAAGGGCTACGACTTCATCGACGACGACCACCTGCCGCTGGACGAAAACGGCCACGGCACCCACGTCGCCGGGACGATCGCCGAGAAGACCAACAACGGGATCGGCCTCACCGGGCTCGCCTACCGGGCGAAGCTGATGCCGGTGCGGGTGCTCGACAAGCACGGCCGCGGCCACGCCGACCGACATCGCCCAGGGGATCCGCTTCGCGGTCGCCCACGGCGCCCAGGTGATCAACATGAGCTTCAACTTCGGCTGCGGCAAGAAGGTGCCGGAAGTCGACGAAGCGCTGCGCGAGGCCTACGCGAAGGGGGTCGTCGCGGTCGCCTCGGCCGGCAACCTCGGCTCCGAGACCTGCGTCTCCGAGCCGGCGACCGGGCCGCGGGTGATCGGCGTCGGCGGCACCACCGAGGGCGGCTGCCTCGGCGACTACTCGCTGCCCGGCAAGGGCGTCGACCTGCGTCGCGCCGGGCGGCGGCCTCCCGACGGCGGGCTGCCCGTCGGTCTCGGCCCGGCCGATCTACCAGGTCACCCTGCGCCCCGGCAGCACCCGCGCCTTCGCGATCCCCGGCAACTACGTCGGCACCTCCATGGCCGCCGCCCACGTCAGCGGCGTGGCGGCGATGGTGATGCCGCCAAACCTACGCCGGCCCGCGCTTCTCCCCGGAAACCGGACCGGCTCGAAACCCCGTGTCGACGGCGTCGCCAAACAGCTGCGGCGCACCGCCCGCAGCCTCGGCCTGCCGACGACCCTGCAGGGCGCCGGCCTGATCGACGCGGCTAGGGCCACCGAACCCTGGGGACCCGCGCCGACGGCGGCGCCGCGCACGAACCTCAGGTAGTGCTGACGATGATCACGCTGCAGGGGGCGTGATGGGAGATGTTGTTGGGGACGCTGCCGAGGAGAAGCGGCGGGCGCCGGTCATGCCCTTGTTGCCGACCACGATCAGGTCGGCCTTGGTCTCTTCGGCGACCTTGAGGATCGCCTCCGCGGGGTCCCCCTCCACCGGGTGCGTCTGCACCTCGATCCCCTCCTTGCGGGCATCGGCGGCGGCGGCGTCGAGGACGAGGTTGACGTCCTCGCGCGGCCCGACTCGTACTGGACGTCGGCCGGCGCTTCGCGCTGCTGGTCCTTCACCTTGCGCTCGGAGACCGGCGCGTAGGCGCTGACGACGCTCAGCGTCGCCCCCGAAAGTTTGGCGAGGTCGATGGCCTGGCGAACCGCCTCGCCAGCGGTCTCAGACCCGTCGGTTCCAACCACGATGCGAGTGAACACGCCCCGCCCTCCTCTGCTCGGTCGCTGACGCGCTCGATACTAACCCGCCCTCGCCGAGCGGGAGCGCGAGGTCACCCGGCTGGGGTGCAGGGCAGCAGGTGGGTTCCCCGCAGGCGGCTGCCGTCGGCGAAGAGGATGTTCCCCTCGGTGTAGTAGATGCCGCGCGGGCAGGTGGCCGTCAGGTAGCTCTCCGACCTGCCCCTATAGGTGAACTTGCGGTCGATCGTCAACTCGAACTTGACCACCGAGCCGGCGCCGCCGGCGATCGCCGGGACCTGCGCCTCTGTGTGGAGACCGTAATGGCCCCGACTGATGCGGACGATCTCGACCCTGGCGACGACGGCGGTCGGCGCCGGCACGTTCACGTAGGTGTGGACGAAAAGGAGCGTGGTGTCGCCGTGGACGCCGCCATTGAAGAGGAGGATCGGGCCGCGGGCGACGATCGGGTCCTGTTCGGGGAAAACGACTTCGACCTCGGCCTTCCCGGAGCCGACGATCGCGTCGGGGCAGGCGTTCTTGGCGGCCGCAGTGGAGCGCGCGGTCAGCTGCCCCCAGGCGCAGACGGGGAGGCCCTTGGCGTGCA
>CAWCJW010000015.1:0-7164 GCA_963795765.1 uncultured Solirubrobacterales bacterium | reverse complement strand
CATCGGCGTTTCCGTGAAAGAGAATTGTCCCGCCGAACAGCAGAACCGCGCCAACTGCCACTCCGATGTTGGCGTTCCTAAAGAGCCTTTTCATTTCATCAGACAAAACGTTTCTCCAGAATATCAGCCAATAGCCCGAACAGTGCCAGCAAGCCACCTGCGTAGCCGCCGTAAAGCACCCATTTCTCCGCCCGGCCGCGTGTACGAGCGAAAAGCACAGTCAACAAACCGGCCCCAAAGCTTCCGACGACCAGACCAGAGCCAATGACTGAGGCCAGCACTTCGAATACGCCCGTGGTGAATCCCACGCTTGCCAAGAGCATCGATGCAACCCTTCCAGAGGCAAGCGCACACGTGGCGCGCTAGGGAGAGCGGAACACCGACTGGAATCTCAAAAAAGGCGCGGTTGGGGAGGGTCGACCTCGCCCTTCAATCGAACCGGGCGCTCCTCTTCGTGACCACGGCTCCGGCGGTTGCTGCGACCCCAGCCGCGGACGCGGCGGGTGAGCTTCTGGCGGTCCGAGGGCTGCATGTAGGAGCGGCCCTTGTAGAGCTTCGTGTAGCGGGGGAGCAGGTCGGGGCGTTTGGCCTCCAGCCAGGCGAAGAAGACGTCCTTTACCTCGTCGCGGAGGTGGAGGGCGACGCCACCGAGGAAACTGGCGCCGGCCTCCCGGGCGCGGTCGACGATCGGCTGCACCTGCTCGGGGCTGTCGTTGATGCCGGGCATCAGCGGGGCGATCAGGACGCCGGAGTCGATGCCGCGGCGGCGCAGCTCGGCGACCGCGTCGAGGCGGGCTAAGGGGCTTGGCGTGTGCGGCTCGGTGGCGCGCCAGGCCTCCTCATCGAGGGTCGGCACCGAGAGGTTGACCGAGATCGGCAGCTTCTTCGCCATGCGGGCGAAGATCTCGACGTCGCGCATCACCAGTGGCGACTTGGTCAGCACCGAGACCGGCGTCTCGGCCTGCTCGAGGGCGTCGAGGATCGGCGGCATCATCCGGTAGCGGCTCTCGACCCACTGGTAGGGATCGGTGTTCGTCCCCAGCGCCACCAGCTCGCGCTTCCAGCTGTCCTGGGCGAGCTCGCTGCGGAGCAGCTCCGGCACGTTGACCTTGACCACGATCTCGCGCTCGAAATCGCGGCCGGCGTTGAGGTCGAGGTAAGTATGGGTGCGCCGGGCGAAGCAGAACACGCAGGCATGCGTGCACCCCCGGTAGGGGTTGATCGTCCAGTTGAACCCGTAGCGCCCACCGGGCACGCGGTTCAGCGCAGAGCGGGCGCGAACCTCGTGGAAGTTGACTCCCATGGCCTCGGGTGCGTCGAAGGTTCGCACCGTTGTGCCGTCGCCAACTCCCGGCAGGCGAAGGTCATTCTCGACTCGTTGTTCGTCCCAGCGCACGAACGTATGTTCGCATGCGCTGAGGCGGAAGCGAATCTAGGCGGAGCCCTCGGCCTTCTCCGTAGCGATGAATTCGTCGAGCTGGCCGCGGGCCTGGGCGTGCGCCTTCTTGCGCAAAGGCGGCAGCAAAGCAACCAGGTGGCCAGTGGGGCCGAGCGCCTGCTTTGCCCAGTTGTGGAAGTCGAAATCGTCGATGTGATCGGCGATCAGGCCGTTGGTGAAGCGGAACTTGGCCTGGATGTCGTTGACGACCGGTCGCCCCGTGGAGAAGGTGTAGCGGGCGATCCAGTGAGCCGAGCCCGATTCCTCGCCGGCCTCGTGCTCGCGCAGCTCGATCTTCAGGTCGGTCGCGCGGCCGGTCAGCATCCGCCACATCGCGCCGATCTCATCGCCCTCGAGGTCGCCGAAGGCGGGGTCGCGGAAGTGCGCGTCGGGCGCGTAACAGGCCGTCATCGCGGCGCCGTCGCAGCGGCCGAATGCAGCGTAGAAACGCTCGATCAGCTCTTTGTTCGCGTCAGCTCCCATGGGCGGACCCTATCCGCAGGGGGCGCACAGCCGGTGGGAGCTGAAGTTAAGGCAGCTTGCCGGCGATCACGTAGCGCAGCACGTCAACCACCTGCTCGGCCGTGCGCGCGGTCGCCTGCGCGGCGCGGTCGACCTCCTTCAGCGCGTGGTCGAGCTCGCCGCCGTGCAGGGTGACGAGCGGCTTGCCGAGCGCGGCGGCAAAGCCGGCGTCGAAGGCAGCGTTCCACTGGCGGTATTTGTCACCGAAGCGGACCACGACCACATCGGCGGCGCGGATCAGCGTCTGGGTGCGGATCGCGTTGACACCGGCGCCCATGTGGTCGCGCCAGAACGGCGTGCTCTCCTCGCCCAGCGTCCCGATGCCGGCGTCGTCGGAGGCGGCGTGGTCGGTGACCGGCGCCGAGAACTCCACCGGCAGCCCGGCCTCCCGCACGCCGGCCTCAATTCTCTCGCGCCAATCCGAGTGGATCTCACCCGAGAGATAGACGTTCCATGTCCGCTCCACGCGCCTGAGCTTACCCGCCATATATGGGGGTTTAACTCAGGCACGCTGCGCGCTAAACTATTTAACGTGAACGTAAGAAAGAGATTTGCCGGGGCGGGCGTCGAGGCCGACCACGAGCACTACAAGTGGTGGGCCCTCTCCTGCACCAGCCTCGGCATGCTGCTGGTCGCGACCAACTCGGGGACGCTGATCATCGCCCTGCCCGACCTCGAGCGGGCGCTCGGAACCGGCCTGCTTGAACTGGTCTGGGTGATCCTCGCCTACATGATCTCCTCGACCGTGCTGGTGCTCACCGCCGGTCGCCTCTCCGACCTCTTCGGCCGCAAGACGGCCTTCGTCGGCGCCTTCATCGTCTTCGCTGCCGCCTCGCTCGGCGCCGGCTTCGCCGCCAACGGCACGCAGCTGATCCTCTGGCGGATCCTGCAGGGAGTTGGCGGCGCCTTCATCTTCGCCAACGGCCCCGCCCTGGTCACCGACGCCTTCCCCCGTGAGCAGCTGGGCCTGGCGATGGGGACCAACACGATGGTCGCCGCGATCGGCCTCGTGCTCGGCCCGGTGCTGGGCGGCGCTCTGGTCGCGATCTCTTGGCACTGGGTCTTCTGGTTCAACGTGCCGCTGGCCCTCGCCGGGGCTGCCTGGGCGGCGCTGATCCTGCGTGAGCTCTCGCGCCGCGACACCGTCCGCGGCCTCGACCTCGGCGGCACCCTGACCTTCGTCGTCGGCCTGACCGGGCTCGTCTACGGGATCTCGCGCGGCGGCATCTCCGGCTGGGACGACACGCTGGTGATCGGCAGCCTCGCCGTCGCCGCGGTGCTGCTGCCGCTGTTCGTGCTGATCGAGCATCGCGGCAAGGCGCCGATGCTCGACCTCGACATTTTCCGCAACCGCCTCTTCGCGGCCGCCACCGCAGCCGCCTTCATCAACGGGCTCTCGCGCTTCGCCCTGATGTTCATCTTCGTCTTCTACTACCAGGGGGCGCAGGGGGACGACCCGATCACGGCCGGAATCAAGTTGGCGCCGATGGCGATCGGGATGCTGGTCGCCTCCCCCCTCGCCGGGATCTGGGCCGACCGCCACGGTTCACGCACGCTGGCGGCGCTGGGGATGCTGGTCACCGCCGCCGGCCTCGCCCTGATGACGACACTGCAGGCCGACTCGCCTTACTGGCAGGGGATGGTCTGGCTGGCCCTGGTCGGAATTGGCTCGGGCATGTTCAACTCGCCCAACACAGCGGCGATGATGGGCACGGTGCCGACCGAGCGGCGCGGAATCGCCGCCGGCGCCCGCACGATGCTGCAGAACACCGGCGCCGTAATCTCGATCGCCTTCGTGCTGGCGATCGTCACCAACGCGATCCCGAAGGAAGTCCTCTTCGCGATCTTCTCCGGCCTCGCATCGGGCCTGAGCAACGCCCAGCTCGATCCCTTCATCCACAACATGCACACGGCGCTCTGGGTCCTGGCCGCGACCTCCGTCCTAGGCGCCGGCGTCTCGCTGCTACGACCGCGCCACGAGGGCGCCCCGACCGAGGCGCAACACGTTGACAGCGAGATGCGCCCACAAAACGTTGCACCCTCGACCCTGGAGGCGATCCGAGAGGAGGTCGAGGCAACGCCGTGAGTGCCTCCGACACCTCAAAGAACGAGCTGAGGATCGGCGACGTCGCCAAGCTGGCCGACACGACGCCGCGGACGATCCGCTACTACGAGGAGATCGGCCTCCTCCCCGCCTCCAGCGCCCGCGAGCGCGGCGCCCACCGCACCTACGCCGAGGAGGACGTCGAGCGCCTCGCCGACCTGCTCCGCCTCAAGGACCTGCTCGGCCTCTCGCTCGAGGAGCTCAAGGCGCTGGTGGAGGCCGAGGACGCCCGCGCCGCCCTGCGCCGCGAGTGGGAGACCGGCGTCGAAGACCCCGTCCGCCGGCGCCAAATCCTCGACGAGTCCCTCGGCCACATCGGCCGCCAGCTCGACCTGGTCCGTCGTCGCCGCGACGAGATCGCGACACTCGAAGCCGAGCTGCTCAGCAAGCGCAGGCGCGTCCAAGCTCGCCTACGCGAGCTGGAGCGCCAACCGGCTCGGTAATGAGGCCCGGCTAGACTTGGCTGCATGACGACGAGGCCTCTCAGCGGCGACATCGGCGATCTTCAGCAGGCCAAGACGTCGCGCCTTGAAGCGGACCGCCGCATACCCATGAGCGAGCGTCTGGCTCGTGTTCATGCGCTCTGCAAGCAGATGAGCGCGATCAAGGGCGTCGCCCAAACACGTTGACCGAGTTCGACCTCCGCTCGCTTCTCGAGGCTCTGCAGCAGCATGACGTCAGCTTCATCGTCATCGGTGGCGTCGCCGTCGGGGCCCATGGATTTATCCGGGGAACGGAGGACCTTGATGTCGTACCGGACCCCGATCCAGACAACCTGAAACGCCTCACGGTAGCCCTGGAGGCGCTCGAGGCAACGCTCCCCACGGTTGGGGGAAGGCAATTCGACCCGTCCAGCGATGCCGGAGTGATCCAGCGCGGCGGGAACGTAACCGCAACCACTAGATTCGGCGCGCTCGATGTGGTGCAACTAGCGCAAGGCGTACCAAGCTATTCCCAGCTCAGCGAGGACGCCATCGAGAGCGACATGCTGGGCATTCCTGTGCGAATTTGCTCGCTTTCCCGCCTCCGCCAGATGAAGCAGGCACAGAACCGAACCAGGGATCAACTCGACCTGGAGAACCTTCCGAGGAGTGACGGCAGCTAGCTCTGAGCTCGGGAGGGACGGTGGCCCCTCCCGAAACACTCAAGCACGGCGTCAGCCGTGCGTTTCGGGAGGGGCCACCGTCCCTCCCCCCGCTGATTGCTCCTCGAAGTGCTTGCTGAGCATCGTTACCTGACCCTGGTAGTTCGAGCCAAGCTGCTGTCCATAGAGCCGCTCGGCCGGCGCGCTGGTCCGCTCCAGCGCCAGCTTGCAGACCGGCTGGCGGTGCTCGACCATGAAGGAGACGTCGCGGGCGCGGACCTCGAGCGCGGCGCGGCTGCCGTGGCGGTCGCCGCCCGGGTCGTAGCCGAAGCCGGGGTCGAAGAAGCCGGCGTAGTGGGTGCGCAGCTCGCCGGCGGTGGGGTCGTAGGCCATCATCTCGGCGGCGATCTGGGGCGGGATGCAGACGCCCTCGGCGGAGAGCAGCAGGTAGAAGATCTCCGGCTCGAGCACGATCTTCGAGCCGGCCTCGGGGAAGACCGGATCCCAGTAGTCGGTCCAGCGGTAGGCGCGGATCCGCGAGAGGTCGATCGGCAGGCTGTTCTTCTTCGCCCGGTAGCCGACGATGCGATCGCTCGGCCCGGAGAGGTCGACGCTGAGGAAGAGCCCGTCGGCCAGTGCCAGCTCGGACTCGCGCAGGGCGTGCGAGTCGAGGTAGAGCAGCGGGAACTCGTCCTGCAGGGAGCGGATCTCGGCATCGCTGAGGCGCACGTCGCCGCGGGCGAGGCGCAGCTGGTTGAGCGAGAGCCCGGTCTTGACCTGGATTGCGAAGGAGCGCGGCACGATCTCGAGGTAGAGCTTGCCGCGGTAGCCGGCGCGGATCTCGTCGAAGCGGTGGTGACGGTCGGTGAGCAGGCGGGTGAAGACGTCGAGCCGCCCGGTCGAGCTCTTCGGGTTTGCCTTAGCGCGCACGTCCTCGGGCAGGGCAAGCTCCTCGATCAGCGGCACCAGGTAGGGACGGTCGCGCTCGAGCACCGCGCCGTCGCGCAGGTCGATGCGCTGGAAGGCGAGGCCCTCGATCTTCTCCTCCACGGTCGAGTCGACGTCGGGCAGGAAGGAGCAACGCAGGGCCCAGGCGTGGTCACCGAGGCGGAGATCGATGCTGGCCGGCTGGATCGCCTCGGGGCGGATTCGGTAGTCGCCGGAGCTGACCCAGTCAGCGGCGATCGCCTCGCTCAGTGCCTGCGAGGGCAGCACCCCGTCGACCGCCGTGGCGGTCCCCCCATCCGGCGTATTCGCCGCCGCTGCCGCCGCGTCGCTCATCGACCCGAGATTATGCGGCGCGCCTCGGTGGTTCCGAGGTAGGGAGTGAGCGCAAACTCCGCAATCTCCGGCAGTAACCGGGGCATCGACTTGGTTTCGCCAGCGAGGACGCGCCGTGCGAGCAGCGAGGCGATGCCCCCGACCACGGCCTCATCGGTTGCCTGCGGCGGCCGCGAGCCACCCTCTGGCGCCGGCGCCCCGTCCGTCAGGTAGGGCACGAAGCTCTGCAAGGCGACTTGGTAGCGGTCGTAGACACCGCGCCCGGCACGCAGGCCCTCGACCAGCACCAGCTGCGTCTGCGCGGTCTCGGCAGCGAAGAGCTCGAGTAGCGCTTTGAGCGCGGCGACCACCCCGCTGGCCCAGTCCTCCCGCTCGGCGCAGGCGGCGAGAACCACGGCCCGTATCCGCTCGACTGCGTCGTCATAGGCGGCGACGAAACAGGCGTCCTTGCTCTCAAACTGTTTGTAGAAGTCACTCTTGGAGACCCCGGCCCGTTTGCCGATCGCGGAGACAGTGGTGCGTTCGTAGCCTTTTTCCTCTAGGCAGTCGGCAAGAGCGGCAAGCAGCCGCTCACGCTGATTCTGCGCGATGAACTCGCGGGGCAGGCCGTGGCGGCCACGGGGTAGGCGCTCCATGAAAGCGTGGAGTCTTTCACTGCTTCCAGCGTATGGGCCGTTTGGGGTGGTTCGGTCTGAAGCCTCTGGTGACCGAGAGATAGGGCGATACGCCCTACTG
>CAWCJW010000014.1:0-9877 GCA_963795765.1 uncultured Solirubrobacterales bacterium | reverse complement strand
GCCGGGCGGCCTCTCGATCCTCAGCGTCAAAGTCGGCGACGAGAGCGGCGCTATCCGGGCGACCTGGTTCAACCAGCCCTGGCTCGCCGCGAAGCTGACCGAAGGCACCCAGATGCTGCTCACCGGCTCCGCCGACAAACGCGGCTTCCGCGTCTCCGAATACGAGTTCAGCGGTGACGCCAGCGAAGGCCTGGTGCCGGTCCACCCAGGGACCGAGCAGCTCAAAGCCCAGCGCCTGCGGCAGTGGATCGAGCAGGCAATCCGCTCGGTCGGCAACGTGCTCGAGCCGCTGCCGGCAAAGCTGCGCGTCCGCCGCGGCCTGGCCGGCGCGGCGGACGCGATCCGCGCCGTGCACTTTCCGGAGAACAGCGAGGAAGTCGAGACCGCCCGTGAGCGCCTGCGCTTCGAGGAGCTCTTCCTCTACCAGGCGATCCTGGCGACCCGCAAGCGCTCGCACCGCACCGCCCGCCCGGCGCCACGGCTGGGCAAGCCGGGGGAGAGCGTCGGGCGCTGGATCGAGTCGCTGCCCTTCGAGCCGACCCGGGACCAGCTCAAGGCCTTCGACGAGATCGACACCGACCTCGATTCCGGCGAGCCGATGCAGCGGCTGCTGATGGGCGAGGTCGGCTCGGGCAAGACCGTGGTCGCGCTCTACTCGATGTTGCGGGCGCTGGAAGCCGGCTTCCAGGCGGCGTTGATGGCGCCGACCGAGACGCTCGCCGAGCAGCATGCCGTCACCCTCGGCAAGCTGCTGGCCGCAGAGGCGACCCCGTTCGCGCTGCTCACCGGCGCCACGCCGGCGCCGCGCCGCCGCGAAGCGCTGGAGCGCCTCGCCAGCGGCGAGCTCAGCCTGATCATCGGCACTCACGCCCTGATCGAGCCAAGCGTGCGGTTCGCCCGCCTCGGTCTCTGCGTGGTCGACGAGCAGCACCGCTTCGGGGTCGCGCAGCGCAAGGCGCTGGACGCCAAGGGGGTGGAGGGGATGGCGCCGCACATACTCCATATGACCGCGACGCCGATCCCGCGCACGCTCTCGCTCACCGCTTACGGCGACCTCGACACCACCGCCCTGCACGAGCTGCCCTCGGGGCGCAAGCCGGTGCAGACTCGCGTGGTTGAGGAGGACGAGCGCAGCGGCGCCTACGAGTTCCTTCGCGGCCAGCTGCGCGAGGGCAGGCAGGCCTTCGTCGTCTGCCCGTTGGTCGAGCAGTCGGAGAAAATGCAGGGCCGGGCGGCCGAGGTCGAGGCCGAGCGGCTCGCGGCCGGCGAGCTGCGCGACTTCCGCGTCGGCGTAATCCACGGCCAGATGCGCTCGCCCGAGAAGGCGGCGGCGATGGAGGCCTTCGCCGCGGGCGCAACTGACGTGCTGGTCGCGACGACGGTGATCGAGGTCGGCATCGACGTGCCGAACGCGACCGTGATGGTGATCGAGGGGGCCGAGCGCTACGGGATCTCGCAGCTGCACCAGCTGCGCGGCCGGGTCGGCCGCGGCGAGCACGCCTCTTGCTGCCTGCTCTTTCCCGAAGACGCGGGGGCGCTGGCCCGGCAGCGGCTGAAAGCCGTAGAGCGCGAGAGCGATGGCTTCAAGCTCGCCGAGGTCGACCTCAGCCTGCGCGGCGAGGGTGAGGTGCTGGGCACGCGCCAACACGGCCTGCCCCGCTTCGCCGTCGCCGAGCTACCCGAGGACGCGCCAGCCCTGGAAGCCGCCCGCGAAGAGGTCCTCAACCTCTTGCGCGAGCACGGCTCGCTCGACGCCCCCGAGCTCGGCCCCCTGCTCGAGGCTGCTCGCCGCCGCTTCGGCGCCGGTGCCGCCGACCCGATACCACTCTAGGAGCAACTGGACTTAGCCTCATCCCCGGGAAGTCCAGTTGCGACATACATTGACTTCATGCGAGTCATTGCGGGAGAGCTCGGGGGGCAGCAGCTGGTCGCGCCGCGCGGCTGGAAGGTGCGGCCGACCTCCGACCGCGCCCGCGAGGCGATCTTCTCCGTGCTCGGCGAGCGGGTCAGCGACGCCCGCGTCCTCGACCTCTACTGCGGCACCGGCGCCCTGGCGATCGAGGCGCTCTCGCGCGGCGCTGCCCGAGCGACCTTGGTCGATCGCGACACCCGCGCCGCGCTCGGCAACATCGAGCGGCTGGGCCTCGCCGAGCGGGTCGAGTTGGTCCGCGCCGACGTCTCGCGCTGGTTGGGGAACCACGAAGGCGGGGAGGAGAAGCCCATCTTCGACCTCGTCTTCATCGACGCCCCTTATAGACTCGCCGACCGCGTGGGGCAGGAACTCGATAGCCAGCTGCCGGGCCTTCTCAGCGAGGGTGGACGAGCCATAGTCGAGAGCGGCGCGCGCCGTCCGCTCCGCATCGACTCGTTGCCGCGGCTGCGCCAGCGCCGCTACGGCGCCGCCGACGTCTCGATCTACGGGAGCGCCGCCTGATGACCGAGCAGCGCGACGGCACCGTCGTCTGTCCGGGTAGCTACGACCCGGTCACCAACGGGCACATCGACATCATCACCCGCGCCTCCGCGGTCTTCGAGCGCGTCGTCGTCGGCATCGTCAACAACCCGATGCGCAAGGACAAGACGCTCTTCACTGCCGAGGAGCGCAAGGGGCTGATCGAAGAAGCGACCGCCGAGCTCGGCAACGTCGAGGCGCGGATCTTCTCCAACCTGCTGGTCGAGTTCGCCCGCGAATCGGGGGCGAGGGCGATCGTCAAGGGCCTGCGAGCGATCTCCGACTTCGAGTACGAGTTCGAGATGGCCCAGCTCAACCGCAAGCTCGACCCCGGGATCGAGAGCATCTACATGATCGCTTCGCCGCAGTACAGCTTCCTTTCCTCGACCGGAGTGAAGGAAATGGCGACCTTCGGCGGCGACGTTTCCGACCTGGTTCCCGGCCCCGTATCGGCCGCGATGACGCAACGCCTGGGCGACAGGTAGGCTTTTCTGACCTGGCGCAGAGTGGGCGAGAGCTTGCAAAAAGCCGAGGAAATAACCGCTTCTTCACCGAAGATGCCTCTGACACGTAGGCTTACGACCTCCTGATGGACGTTCTCGTTCTAATAGACAAGCTCGACGATGTTGTGCACAACGCCCGGCCGGTGCCTCTCACCGACCAGGTTCGTGTCGATCGCGAGGAGATCTACGACCTGCTCGACCAGATGCGGGCGACGATCCCCGAGGAGATCAAGCAGGCACGCTGGATCGTCAAGGAGCGCCAGGAGATGCTGGCCGAGGCCAAGCGCGAGGCGGAGCGCATCGTGCGCGAGGCGCGCGAGCAGCAGGCCCGCCTGATCTCCGACGAGGAGGTCACCAAGCAGGCCGAGCGCGCCGCCGACGAGATCGTCGAGGACGCGCGGGCGCGCGAGCGGGAGATTCGTCTTGGCGCCGAGGACTACGCCGACGAGATCCTCAACACGCTTGAGGTCAACCTTCAGAAGTTCCTCGCTGCTGTGCAGCGGGGTCGGGATCGACTGGCTGGCAGGGATGAGGAACAGCAGCCGGTGCCGGATCTCGACGAGCAGCAGGAGTAGCGAGCCGGGGAGGGTGACCCCTCCTCAAAACGCGCTTCGCGCTTGAGTGTTTTGAGGAGGGGTCACCCTCCCCGGCTCAGTACGTGGCGGCTACTACGGCTAGATCGTCGGTCTGCCAGGTCACTTTGCCCGCCGTCCACTCGATGAGCTTCGTGAGCTGCTGCGGCGTGAAGTTGTCGGCGATTACTAGGGAGCGGGATTGCTCGCGGACGCGGCGGCAGAGGGCCTCTAGTTGGTCGTCGTCTAGCTCGGCTGTGGCTAGGACGGAGATGACTAGGTCCCAGGGGCCGTCGGGGAGGGGGTCCTCCATGCGGGCTAGTTGGACGTCGTCGTAGGACTGGCGGGCGCGGAACACCATGTCGGGGCTCGAGTCGAGGCCGATGACCCAGGCGTCGGGGTGGGCCTCGATCAGGCGGCGGGTGGTCTCACCGGTGCCCATGCCGAGCTCGAGCACGCGCTCGGGGGCGAAGGGGATCGCCGCGATCGCCTGCTCCTGCAGCTCGTCGTAGCGGGGGATCTGGGAGCGGATTCGCTCCAGGTAGACCTCGGGTGTCCAGTCCAATTGACCTATTCCGTAATCTCGTCGGGAGGGCTCATCGTACGGCCGGCTGAAGCGGAGGAACATTCCATGGCCCAAGCATCGACGATCATCGATCTGGCGCGGCTGTCGCTGTCCCACGGCGAGGGGCGCCGACTGGAAGAGCCTGTTGCGCTCGAGCCGCTGGAGTTGGCGGGCCAGGCTTACGTCTCGCCCGACTCGGTTCCGGTTCGCCTCGACGTCTCGCGTCCCAGCAGCGGCTACGCCTTTCGCCTTCGCTTCCCCGTCCGAATCGAGGGGCCCTGTATGCGCTGCCTCGGGGACGCCGTGCTCGAGGCCGAGGTCGACGCGCGCGAGGTGGCGCAGGAAAACACCGACGATGAGGAGCTGCTCAGCCCCTATGTCAGCGACGGCGAGCTCGATCTCGGTCGCTGGGCCCACGACGCCGCCGTGCTGGCGATTCCCAGCCAGTTCTTCTGCCGCCCCGACTGTGCGGGTCTCTGCCAGGTTTGCGGCGAGTCGCTCAACGACGCCGACCCCGCCGATCACGAACACGAGAGCTCGGTTGATCCTCGCTGGGCCAAGCTCAAGGAGTTGGAGCTGGAGTAGGTGTCAGGTAGGGGGAGAGCCGGGCGCCCCTCCCAAAACGCTCGGCAGGAGCCTCGCTTGAGTGTTTTGGGAGGGGCGCCCGGCTCTCCCTCGACCCGCTACCATGCCCCGCTCATGGCAGTCCCTAAGAAGAGAACTTCTAGTGCGCGGCGCGATAAGCGGCGCGCCAACCACAAAGCTGGCAAGGCGCGGCTGAATCGTTGTCCGCGCTGTCACAGCCCGCGGTTGCCGCATCGGGTGTGTCCCACCTGCGGCACTTACGCGGGGCGCGAGGTGATCAAACACACGATCGCCGATCCGACTGCGCCCACGCCTGACGCCGCTGAGTAGGGATGCCTGAGGGCGTCACCGTCGCCCTTGATGGTTTTGGGGCGGAGCAAGGTTTTGGCGTGCTTGCGCAGGGTGCGCGTGCCGCTGCGGCCGATGGGATTCGTCTGCGGGTCTTCGGGCCACCGGAGCAGCTCGACCTCTCCGACGTCGACGGGATCGAGGTTGTGCCGACCAGCGAGTCGATCGGCAACGACGAGGACGCGGTCACCGCGGTGCGGGCCAAGAAGGAGGCCTCGATCGTGCGCGCCGCCGCCGATGTAGCTGAGGGTCGCTCGGCCGCGCTTGTCAGCTCGGGCTCGACCGGGGCGACGATGGCCGCCGCCACCTTCGGCCTGCGCCGGCTCAAGGGCGTGCAGCGTCCCGCCCTGGCCGTGCAGCTGCCGGTGCCGGGCAAGCCGGTCCTCTTCCTCGACGTCGGCGCCAACGTCGAGGTGCGCGCCCAGCACCTGGTCCAGTTCGCCTTCCTCGGCGCCGCCTTCAGCGCCGCGGTGCTCGGGGTCGAGCGGCCGCGGGTCGGCCTGCTGTCCGTCGGCGAGGAGGCGGGCAAGGGCCGCGACGAGGTGGTCGTCGCCAACGACGTCCTCGCTACCGCGGCGGGCATCGATTTCGTCGGCAACGTCGAGGGCCGCGACCTGCCCGCCGGTGTCGCCGACGTCGTCGTCACCGACGGCTTCACCGGCAACGTCTCGCTGAAGTTGATGGAGGGAACTGCGAAGGCGGTCACCGGCGCGATCCGCGGCGCCGCTCGCTCCAACCCGCTTGCCGCCCTCGGCGGATTGCTGATGCGGCCGGCCCTGGGCGGCCTGCGCCGGGAGCTGCACCCCGACAGCACCGGCGGCGCGATCCTGCTCGGGCTGCGCGGGATCGCGGTCGTCGGCCACGGCAGCGCCGGGGCGGAGGGGATCGCCAACGCGATCCGCCTCGCCGCCCGCTGCGTCGAGGTCGACGCGGTCGGACGCACCGCGGCCTTGCTGCGCGAGGGCGGCGCCGGCCGCGGCGAGCTCGCCAACCGTGAGGAGGCGGACGGGGCGTGATAGGAAACCGTCGATGAGTCGCGAGGAAGTCCTCACCCTGGTCCGCAACCACCTCGCCGAGGAGCTCGAGCTGGAAAGCGACAAGATCGGCGAGGCGAGCCGCTTCAAGGAGGACCTCGACGCCGACTCACTCGACCTCTACGAGCTGGTGATGGAGCTGGAGGACACCTACGGGATCTCCGTCTCCGAGGAGCAGGCGACCAAGATCGCGACCGTCGGCGACGCCGTCGATTTCGTGCTCGAGCACGCGCCGGCGTGAGCGAGTCCTCCCTCGCCGAGCTAATCGCCGAACTACCGGACGATTTGCGCCGTCAGGCGCTGACCCACTCCTCCTGGAGCGAGGTGCGCACCGATTCCTATGAGCGCTTCGCCTATCTCGGTGACAGCGTCCTTGCCCTCGCCGTTGCCCGCAGCTTGATCGAGCGCTTCCCCGGGGTCGATGCCGGCGGCCTGACCAAGATCCACAACCAGGCGGTCAGCGGGGTTTCCTGCGCCGAGGTCGGTCGCGAGCTCGGCGTGCCGGAGATGCTGCGCGCTAACGAGCCCGACGACATGCCAGTCGGCATCCCCGCCGAGATCCTGCTCAGCGGCGAGCGGCCGCTGCCGGAGGCGACCGAGGCGCTGATCGGAGCCTGCTTCCTCGCCTTCGGCTTCGATCGGGTCGCCGCCGCCGTGGTCCTTGCCTTCGAGCCCCGGGTCGAGCACGCTGCCGAGACGCGGATCGACTTCAAGTCGGCGCTGCAGGAGTTACTGGCGCGCCGCCACTCGGTCGTAAGCTACGAGGTGATTGACGAATCCGGGCCACCACACCGGCGCAAGTTCGAGGTGGCGGCGATCGTCGACGCTGAGCGAGTCGGCGAGGGGGAGGGACGGAGCAAGAAGGCAGCCGAGCAAGCCGCCGCCGAGCAAGCGCTAAAACGGCTTGGGGATTGAGTTTGATCATCGCGTCCGACGCGCTCGCGAGGCTTGGCCGCCGAGGGTCCAGGGACCGCTTCCGGAGAGATAACGCATGTATCTGAGATCAATCGAGATGAAGGGCTTCAAGTCGTTCCCCGAGCGGGCGAGGCTGGAGTTCTCACCCGGCGTCAGCGTGATCGTCGGCCCCAATGGCTCCGGCAAGTCGAACATCACCGACGCGGTGCTCTGGGCGCTGGGCGAGCAGAGTCCCGGCGCGATCCGCGGCGCCTCGATGCAGGACGTGATTTCGGCCGGCGGCAAAGGCGTCGGCCAGCGCCGCCTCGCCGAAGTAGAGGTGACGATCGACAACTCGGAGGGCCGCGCCGCCACCGAGCTCTCGGAGATCGCGGTCAAGCGCACGCTCGATCGCGCCGGTGAGGGCAGCTACCGCCTCAACGGCGCCCGTTGCCGCCTCGTTGACGTCACCGAGGTGCTCTCCGACACCAACCTCGGTCGCGAGATGCACTCGGTGATCAGCCAGGGCAGGGTCGAGTCGATCATTCACTCCAAACCGCGCGAACGGCGCCTGCTGATCGAGGAGGCGGCCGGCCTCGGCAAGCACCGCAAGCGCCGTCGCCGCGCCGAGCTGAAGCTGCGCGCCGCCCGCGACAACCTCGATCGCGCTCTCGACCTCGAGCGCGAGGCGCGGGCCCGCCTACGACCGCTGAAGCGACAGGCCCAGGCGGCCGAGCTGGGCGCCCGGATCGAGCGCGAGGAACTTGGCCTGCGCGGCCAGCTGGTCGCCGAGGAACTGCGCTTCGGTGCAGACCGCGCCGCGGCGGCGGAGAAGGCGGCGGCCGAGGCGCGAGCCCAGCGCGCCGTGCTGGAGAAGAACCTGGCCGAGGTCAGCGCCAAGCGTCGCGCCGCCGAGGAGCGTTTTGCCGCTCGCGATCGCGAGCGCACCCAAGCCTGGGGCCTGCTGACCAAACTGCGCGGCGAGCAGCAGCGGATCGCGATCCGCGCCACCGGCCTCGCCGACCGCGAGGGCGACATCTCCGCCCGCCTCGATTCGCTGCGCAACGAGCTCGGCCCGCTGACGCTCGACGTCAGTGCCACCGCGGCGCCCGGCGAACGGGCGCGCAAACTCGAGGAGGAGCTGAACGAGATCGACGCCGGTCTGTCCAGCGCGGCTGACGGTCTTGCTCGGGCACGCCTTGCCGACGCCAGCGAGTCCGCCCGCGAGACCGCTCTCGGGGCGGTCCAGGGCGGCGCCGAGCGCGCCTCCCGCCACGCCCGCCGGGCCGAGGGCCTGCTCGGCGAGCGCGCCCGCGAGGTCCTGCGCAACCGCCTCGCCGGCGGTGAGGAACTGCTTGACGACGTTCGCGCCGCTGCGACTGCCGCGACCGTGGCCGAGGCAGCGATCCGGGCTCGGGTCGAGCGGATCGAGGGCCGGGTAGTCGGTGGCGAGGGCGACAGCGACGAGATCGCCGAGGAGATGCGCTCCTGCTCCCAGCGCGAGTACGAGCTGCAGGCCGAGATGACGAAGGCTTCCGACCGTCTCACCGAAGTCGAGGTCGAGGCGGCACACCTCGGCGACCGCCGCACCGAGGCGGCAAAGGAGCTGGCCTCGATCGCCGAGCGCCTCGGCGAAGAGGTTGAACTGGCCAGCGAGGCTCTGAGCGACGAGGATCGCGCCGAGATCGCCCGCCGCCTCGAGCGGCTGGAGCGCCGCCGTGCTCAGATCGGCCCGGTCAACCCGCTCGCCGAGCAGGAGTACGAGGAGGCTCGCGAGCACGTCGAGTCGCTGCAGGCCCAGCGCGAGGACACCGAGCGGGGGATGCGCGAGCTGGAGGCGCTGATCCGCGACATCGACAATGAGATCGAGCGCGCCTTCGAGCAGACCTTCGAGGCGACGGCGAAGAACTTCGAGGAGATGGTCGAGCACCTCTTCCCCGGCGGCCGCGGCCGCCTGCGCCGGGTCACCCTGCGCGCCGTTCCCGACGCTGAGGCGGAGGGGGAGGCCGCGAGAGGGGATGCGGTCGGTGACGATGAGGAGGCCGAGGAACAGCGCGAGGAGTTCGGGGTCGAGATCGAGGTCACCCCGGCCGGTAAGTCGACCCGCAAGCTCTCACTGCTCTCCGGCGGCGAGAAGTCGCTGGTCGCGATCGCCTTCGTCTTTGCCGTCTTCCTTGCCCGGCCCTGCCCCTTCTACATTCTCGACGAGGTCGAGGCCGCCCTCGACGACGCCAACATCGACCGCTTCCTGCAACTGGTCCGGCGTTTCTCCGACCGCGCCCAGTTCGTCATCGTCACCCACCAGAAACGCACGATGGACGCCGCCGACGTCCTCTACGGGGTCAGCATGGGCGGCGACGGCGTGACTAAGGTCATCTCGCGGCGCCTGCCGCGTGAAGTGGCGGAAGACGGGGGCGAGGTCGAGGCGGAGGAGATTGAGACGGAGGCAGCACCGCCACCGCCCTTCGCCGGCGTGGCCGAGGATGAGGCGGGCGACGGGGAGGCGGCCGATGAGCCCGCATCTCCAGGCCTGATCGGTGAGCAGCCCGCCGCCGTGCCGCCGACCCCGCGCGGGTCGGTCGAAGCCGCTTAGTCGGCACCCGCCGCTTAAAGGAAACAGAACGTTCCCGGATCGGGGACCACGCTACGCTGTCCGCGGGGAAGGAAAGGAGGGATCGTGGCGCAGCGTCACATGGACAGGTTGACGTCGTTCGACACGTCGTTTCTGGCCAACGAGAAGTCCAACGGGCACATGGCGATTGGCGCCGTGCTGGTCTGCGAGGGCGAGCCGCCCAGCCACGAGGAGTTCCTCGCCAGCATCCGCAGTCGCCTGCACCTGCTGCCGCGTCTGCGTCAGCGCCTCTCCTATCCGCCACTCGGCCTCGGCCGCCCTTTTTGGGTCGATCACGCCGGGTTCGACGTGC
>CAWCJW010000013.1:0-11591 GCA_963795765.1 uncultured Solirubrobacterales bacterium | reverse complement strand
CGGTCAGCTCCTTGCCAGCGCACCAGGAGTTGGAGGAGCGGCTTCTCGTAGCCGTCCTCGCCAACCGTCCAGCGGGCCGAGAGGTCGCAGAGGGCGATGTTGGCCTCGCTGCCGGGTGCCAGCGAGGGGCGCTCGACCCCGAAGGGCGCCGCCCCGCCCGCAAGGCGCTCGATCAGCAGGCTGAGCTCGATCGTGCCTGGCAGGACCAGCTCGGTGTGCAGCGCGGCAAAGGCGGTCTCGAGTCCGGTCACGCCCATCGCCGCCTGCTCGAAGGGGACTTCCTTTTCCTCGGCCGCGTGAGGCGCGTGGTCGGTGGCGATGCACTCGATCGTGCCGTCGCGCAATCCCTCGATCAGGGCCTGGCGGTCCGCCTCTGTGCGCAGCGGCGGGTTCATCTTGAAGCGCTGCGGGTCGAGGCTGCGCACCTCCTCGTCGGTGAGGCAGAGGTGGTGCGGTGAGGCCTCGCAGCTGATCTGCACCCCAGCGGCCTTGGCGGCCCGCACCGCCTCGACCGACTCGGTGGCAGAGAGGTGCTGGACGTGGATACGGCCGCCCTCGTAGCCGGCGAGAGCGGCGTCGCGAGCGATCATCGTCGACTCCGAGACCGAGGGGATGCCCTCGAGGCCGAGCGCCGCCGAAACCGGGCCCTCGTGCATTACGCCCGAACCGGAGAGCTCCGGGTCCTCCTCGTGCAGGGCGATCGTGCCGCCGCAGAGCCGTTGGTACTGCAGCGCCCGGCGCAGGACCCGGGCATTGCGGATCGGCAGGCCGTCATCGCTGAAGCCGGCGGCGCCGACGGCGCGCAAGGAGGCCATCTCGGTCAGCTCCTCGCCTTCCATGCCCCGGGTCACCGTGGCGAGGAAGCCGACCTTGACTGCGGCAGCGGAGCGAGCGTCGGCGAGCAGCGCCTCAACGTCGGCGGGGGTCGAGACCGGCGGCGTGGTGTTTGCCATGGCGAGGATGCCGCAGTAACCGCCGGCCGCTGCCGAGCGAGCGCCGGTCTCGATGTCCTCCTTGTGTTCCTGCCCAGGCGTACGCAGGTGCACATGGGGGTCAAAGAAGGCAGGGAAGGCGTGTAGGGAACCGGCGTCGATCTCCTCGAGCCCGTCGGTATTGGCTTCGCCAGGCGCCGTCAGCTCGGCGATCTCGCCGTCGCGAACGACGACGTCGTGCTGGGCGTCGATCCCCGCCACCGGATCGAGCACCGTGGCGCCGCGCAAGACCAGGCCCGCGCCCTCCCCGGCGCGCATCTGCAGCTGCGCCTCGCTCATGCCGGCTGCCCGATCGGAGTGGCGTGGCCGTTGCCGGCAACCGGTGCCGGCGCTTCATCGCCCGCGGCCAGCAGCTCGTAGAGGATCGCCATGCGCACGACCAGGCCGGAGGCGACCTGCTCGGCGATCAGTGACTGCGGGGAATCGATTACCTCACCGGAGAGCTCGACGCCGCGGTTGACCGGGCCGGGGTGCATCAGCAGCTGACGCGGGCCGAGGCGTCGGGAGTCGATCTGAAAGTGGGCGGCGTACTCGCGGATCGAGGGCACGAAGCTCTCGTTCATCCGCTCGTGCTGCAACCGCAGCGCGTAGACGACGTCGGCCTCGCCGAGCCGCTCCAGCGAGTGCTCGACCTCGCAACCGAGCTGCTCGAGGCCACGAGGGATCAGCGCCGGCGGCCCGCAAACGGTGAGCTCGGCGCCCATCGCCTTGAAGGCGATCAGGTTGGAGCGGGCGACGCGGCTGTGCAGGACGTCGCCGACGATCCAGATTCGCTTGCCCTCGAGCGAGCCGAGGCGGCGGCGCAGGGTGTAGACGTCGAGCAGTGCCTGGCTCGGGTGCTCGTGCTTGCCGTCGCCGGCGTTGACGACAGCGGCGTCGGCCCACTCGGCGACCAGCTGGGCGGCGCCAGCGTAGGGATGGCGCAACACGATCGCCGCCGGGTCGTAGGCCGAGAGCGTGGCGACCGTGTCCTTCAGCGACTCGCCCTTGTCGACCGAGGATCCGGCAGCCTTGACCGAGACGAGGTCGGCGGAGAGGCGCTTGGCGGCGAGCTCGAAGGAGGAGCTGGTGCGGGTGCTCGCCTCGTAGAAGAGGGTGACGACGGTGCGGCCGCGCAGGGTCGGCACCTTCTTGATGTCGCGGCGGCCGACCTCGGCAAAGCTCTCGGCGCGGTCGAGGATCGCCTCGATCTCGGCTTTCGAGAGCTGCTCGATCGAGAGCAGGTGCCTCATGCGCCGACCTCTGCTGGCTGCGCATCGGCAATCGTGACCTCGTCGCTGCCGTCGAGCTCCTCGAGGTGGACGTTGACCCGCTGCTCGCGGCCGGTCGGCAGGTTCTTGCCGACGTAGTCGGGGCGGATCGGCAGCTCGCGGTGGCCGCGGTCGCAGAGCACGGCGAGCTGCACCCGCTGCGGCCGGCCGTAGTCAAAGAGGGCGTCGATCGCGGCGCGCACGGTACGACCGGTGAAAAGGACGTCGTCGACCAGGACGATGGTGCGACCGGCGAGGTCGAAATCGATGTGCGAAGCGTGGACCACCGGCTGCGTGGCCGGCGACTTGGCGCCGACGTCATCGCGGTAGAAGGAGATGTCGATGTCGCCGATCGGCACCTCGGTCCCGGTCAGCTCAGCAAGCGAGGAGTGCAGGCGGCGGGCAAGCAGGGCGCCGCGAGTGTGAATGCCGACGATCGCCAAAGCGTCGGGATCCGGGTTCTTCTCGGCGATCTCGTGGGCGATCCGCCGCAGCGTTCGCCTCAAATCGTCGCGCTCAAGCACGACCATCTCGTTCACTTCTGTTGCTTCCTTCCTGGCCTCACAGGGCCTGGTTAAAGGACGGCGCCAATGTAGCAGCAGGGGCGGCGAGACCGGATAGGCCCTCGCCCTCGCAACAGATGGGGAGGCTCGGTTGAGGGCCTACCCGGACTCGCCGTTCTCCCGGGCCCCATTAGCGACCAGCTCGGGCTCCCCGCGCTCGGGGAACGGGATCTCGATCAGGTCAAAATCTTTAGGCGCGACGCAGTGCTCGAAGACGTCGCGGGCCTCGTCGAGCACGGTGCCGACGTGGTAGCGCGAGGAGATGTGGACCAGGGCGAGCATCTTGACGTGGGCCTCGCGGGCGACCGCGGCGGCCTGGCCGACGGTCGAGTGGCCGGTGTCGGCGGCGCGCTGGACCTCCTCCTCGGAGAAGCTGGCGTCGTGGATCAGCAGATCGGCGTCGGCCGCCGCCGCCACGGTCGAGTGGCACGGCGATGTATCACCGGTGATCGCGACGATGCGACCCGGCCGCGCCTCGCCCATCACCTCCTGCGGGCGCACCGAGCCATCGCTCCCTTCCACCTCCTCCCCCCTCTGCAGCGCCGCGAAAGCGGGGCCTTCGGCGACTCCAAGCCGCTTCGCCTCCTCGGGATCGAAGCGCCCGGGGCGCTCCTCCTCGATCAGCACATAGCCGTTCGCCCGCACGCTGTGCTCGACCGCAAAGGCCTGCACCTCGGCCCCGTCGTGGCGCACCGCTTCGCCGGGGTCGATTTCGATCAGGTCGATGCTGTAATCGGTGCGGCCGATCAGGCGGCCCAGCGTTTTGAACAGGTCGCGCAGCCCGCGCGGCCCGTAGATCGTCAGCGGCTCCTCGCGGGCGGTCAGGTCATAGGTCTTGAGCAGGCCGGGCAGGCCGAGGATGTGGTCGGCGTGGAAGTGGGTGAGGAAGATCTCATCGACCTGGGTCAGGCCCAGCGAGCGCTGCAACTGGCGCTGCGTGCCTTCGCCGCAATCGAACATCAGCCGCCGCCCGCCGCGGACCAGCATCACGCTCGCGGTCGAGCGCCGCGCCGAGGGCACCGACCCACCGGTGCCGAGGAAGATCGCCGAGAGATCCATGCGAGCTCCCGAGCCTACGCGACGCGGCCGCTTCCCTACCCAAAGCTAGACTGGCCACTGAGCGCCCGTAGCTCAGCTGGATAGAGCGCCGCCCTCCGGAGGCGGAGGCCACAGGTTCGAATCCTGTCGGGCGCGTATTCGCCTGCGCGGTCAGGCGACCTTGAAGCGGGCCCGCCACTCCTCGCGATCGAAGCGAGCTGGCTCGGTCTCCGCGAGGAAGTCCTCGAGCACGGCGACGAAGCGGGCGGGCTGCTCGACCTGGGGCAAATGCCCCACGCCGTCGAAGATCTCCAGCTTGCTGCCGGGAAGGGCGCGGTGGGCGTCTTCGCCGTGGCTGACCGGGATGATCGGGTCGCGGGCGCCCCAGACGAGCAGCACCGGCACCGCCTCCGCCAGGTAGAAGCGATCGGTGGCGGAGACGCGTTGGCCCTCGGTGCCGACCACCGAGCGCAGGGTCGCGAGGAAGGCCTTGCGGCGATCCGGCTCGGCCAGCGAGCCGTAGCCGCGAGCGACCTCGGCGATGTCGGCGGCGGGCTTCATCCCGACCTTGGCGAGACCGCGGCCGACCGCCCCGCCGATCTTCTGGCCGGCGCTAGCGGTAGCGGCGATGAAGAGGTCCGCCCCGGGCAGTGCGGCGGCGCGCAGGACCGGGCTCACCTCGAGCCCGAGGCCGCCGCTGGAGACGAGCACGAGGCGCTCGACCAGCTCGGGGAATTGGTAGGAGAACTGCATCGCGATGCCGCCGCCGAGCGAGTGGCCGACGAGCGTCGCTCGCTCGTGGCCGAGAACGAGCAGCAGGTCGCGCAAGCCAGAGGCGAGGTTGCCCAGCGAGTAGTCGCCCGGGCCGCCCGCGGAGAGGCCGTGCCCGGGCAGGTCGGGGGCGATCACCGTGTGGTGGCGCGCCAGCGGCTCGATCACGCTGCGCCAGTTCTCGCAGGTGCCCGCCATGCCGTGGATCAGCAGCAGCACCGGGCCTTCGCCACCAACGAGGTAGCCGGACTCGCGACCGTGCAGCGTCACCGTCTCGAAGCTGACCTCGGCCGGACGAGCCGGCGTTGCGCGATCGGTCACGTCTACACGGTAGCTTGCGGCCCAGCCGTGGCCGACGAGAAGAAGAACCGACCGCCGCGCGGCGCCCTGATCGTCGTCGCGATCGGGCTCGTCGCCTGCGTCGCCGCCGCCCTGCTCACTACCGATGAGGCAAGCGGCGAAGCGGCCCAACTCGAATGGGTGAGGAAAGCGCCGATCGCCGCCTCCAAGCCGGTGCCGCTGCCGGGGGGCGGCACGATGCAACTGAGCGAAGGGGCGATCCACACGACGGGCACCAACGTCAGCGGCTACTCGCTCTTCCGCGTCTCCTCGCAGCTGCGGATCGACGCCGGGGCCCCGGTCGGCGGTGGCCGCATCCTCTGCGCCGTGAGTGGCGACGGGCAGGCGGAAGTCGCGCAGACCCGCGGCGGCCTACGCGCCACCTACCCGCGCTCCAGCACCGGTCTCTACACCCAGGAAGTGCCGGAAGTGATCCTGCTCTTCTTCAGCTCGCACGGCACCGAACTGGCGACGGTCGAACTCGACGGGCTGCCGGAACACTGGAGCACGGAGAAAGGCGTCAAGCTCGAATGGCCCAAGTTTCAGCCCGGCGTCGAGCACCTCGAATACTTCCTGCCCGCGGGCAAGCCGAAGCAGGACCTCGTGCTTCCCTTCGAGACGATCTGGCGAACGACCTCGCCCCCGGGCGCGAAAGTCGCCTGCACGCTGACCACCAGCGCCGGCAAGGCGACTGTCCGCACCGCCGGGGCGCTACCGGGCGTCGCGCCACCGATCGACGAAGAAGCAGAAGAAGAAAAGCAGGAAGAACGCGCGGAAGAGGAAGCCGAAGCGGAAAAAGGCTGACCGCGCCCTAGCTCTGCGGCGCTACCAGCAGCTCGGGGCCTTCCTCGCTGCCTTTGCCGACCTTGTTCAGCTTCGGGTTGGCGGGAGCGCTTTCCATCCGCGAGGCCGGCAGCGGTCCGCACATCGCCACCGCCTCCTCGAGCTCGAGGTCGGGTCGAAGCCAGGCGGCCTCGGCCTCAGCGTTGGGCAGGATCGCCGGCATCCGGTCGTGGACCTTGGCGACCAGCTCGTTGGGGGTCGTGGTGACGATCGTGCAGCTGTAGAGCCAGCCGTCATCGAAGCCGCGATCCTCGGGGTCCTCCCACTCCTTGCGAGTGCAGAGGCCAGCGAAGGCGAAGGTCTCGCCGCCGTCAACGGTGAAGCGCCAGGGCTGACGCGGCTGTTTGGGGTCCTCAGCCTTCATCCACTCGTAGAAGCCGTCGGCGACGATCAGGCAGCGGTGGCGAAACTTGCCGACCAGCGGCGAGTAGGCGCGGCTGGAGGTGAGGTTCTCGGCCTTGGCGTTGATCATCCGGTAGCCGACTTTGAGGTCCTTGGCCCAGCGTGGCACCAGGCCCCAGCGCATCAGCCGCGCCTCGCGCTCACCCTGCGCTGCCTCCTCGGGATCGGGCGAAGAGCGCACCGTCAGCACCTCCTGCGAGGGGGCGACGTTGAAGCGACCGAGCGCCCCTTCGACCTTCTTCAATCGCTCAGCCGTGGGCGCCGGCGCGTTGCCTTCGGAGTTCCGCTCCAACGCCTTCTCCAGCTCGACCTGGAATTTATCGGCGATCTGTTTGGCGTTTTTGGCCGTGACCGTGAATCGTCCGCACATGCGGCCAGGGTAACCGGGACGGTGGCTCTACTCGGGCGCGATCAGCTCGACGGTCGGGAAGTAAGTGCGGTAGCGACTCGCGTCGCGGGTGAGGAGTCGTAGACCGGCGACCGCCGCGTGAGCCCCAATGAAGAAGTCAGGAAGAGGCGCAAGCTTTGACCCGCGGCGCTGCCTGTAAGACGCGAAGGCCCGACCGGCCAGGAAGGCAGCTGGCCAGGGGATCGGAACACACTCAACACCCTGCACCGCGAGCGCCGATTCGCACTCCTCCGGCGTCGGGTAGCCAATCGAGACCTCGGCAAAGACGATCTGGTCGACCAGGACCGGGCCTTCTTCGACTGCATCGATGAACGCTTCCCTGGACCAAGACAACCAGCGCGGGTCTTTGGCCGTGATGTCGATCAGGACGTTGGAGTCAACGAGGGTCGCCGCCATCCTCTTCCAAGGATCCTGTACCCCAATCCTCTCCCCGGGTCAGCCTCATCACTTCCTCGGTGGTCATCGTGTAGTTCTTCCCGGACTCTTGGAGATGACGCACGATTTCTTCTCCCCGCCGCCGATTTTTGACCGACTTACACACGCGAACCTCGCCGTCCCCCAAGAAAAACTCAACCTCGGCGCCCGGCAGAAGGCCGAGGTCGTCGCGGATGTACTTCGGGATCGTGACCTGCCCCTTGCTCGTGACTTTCGGCATGCGGTAAGAGTAACACCGGTATGACTCTTACCGCTTAGCTGCCTGCTTCACCGGTCGCGCCTCGGGATGAGCTCGATACCACGCGAGCGTCTGGCGCAGGCCGTCGCCGAGGTCGACCCGGGGCGCCCAGCCCGTCAGCTCGCGCAACTTGGTCGAGTCGACGTATTGGCGGTCAATCTCGCCGTCGGGAGTGCCACTGCCGAGGTATTCGGGCTCAATTCCGGTGCCGGCCGCGGCGGCGATCAGGTCGACCACCTCGCGCACCGAGTGGGGGCGCTCGCCGCCGGCGTTGAAGGCCTCCCCCCTCGCCTCGCCTCGCTCAAGGGCGGCCTCGATCGCCAGGTAGGCGGAGACGGCGTCGTCGACGTGGAGGAAGTCGCGCTCGGGGCTACCGTCGGAGCGGATCACCGGCGGGCGGCCGTCGAGCACGGCGATCGTCGTCTCCGGGATCAGGCGGGAGAAGTTGAGGTCGCCGCCGCCGTAGATGTTGGCGAAGCGGGTGACCGCCAGCGGCAGGCCGTAGGCATTGGCGTAGCTGCGGGCGATGATGTCGGCAGCGGCCTTGCTGGCGTCGTAGGGATAGGCGGCGCGCAGCGGGAAGTCCTCGCGGTAGGGCAGCTCGAGGCTGGCGCCATAAGCCTTGTCAGAGGAGGCGAAAACGACCCGCGAGACGTCGCGTTCGCGGCAGGACTCGAAGACGTTCCAAGCGCCTCGCACGTTGACCTCGAGCGTCTCCAGCGGCGACTCGCGGGCGACGCCGACGATCGTCTGTGCCGCCAGGTGGAAGACCGCGTCGCAACCATCGACCGCTGTCGAGACCGAGTCGGCATCGCGCAGATCTCCCTCCGCCAGCTCGACCTGATCACGCAGGCCTAGTAGGTCTAGGGCGGAGAGGCGTGGGCCGCCGACGTCGGCAGTGCGCGGGTCGGGCCGGTCGAGCACGCGCACCTCATCACCGCGCTCGAGCAGGGCCGCGACGAGGTGGGAGGCGACAAAGCCGTGGGCGCCGGTAACAAGCGAGCGACTCACCTCGCCACCGCCTCGGCCCAGACGGTCCAAGGTGGCTCGCCGCTGGACCAGAGATCGTTGAGCTCGACCGCGTCCTTGTAAGTGTCCATGCAGTCCCAAAAGCCCTCGTGCCGGTAAGCGCCCAACTGGCCGTCCCCAGCAAGTCGCTCCAGCGGCTCGCGCTCGAGCACGCTGTCGGTGCCGATGTAGTCCAGCGCGCTCGGCTCGAAGCAGAAAAAGCCACCGTTGATCCAGTGCTCGCTGCGCGGCTTCTCGACGAAGCCCTCGACCTTGTCGTCGGCGCCGATCTCGGCCACCCCCCACTGCAGGCTGGGCTGGACGACGGTCACCGTGCCCAGCGCTTCCCGCTCGTGGTGGAAAGCGAGCAGGGCGTCAAGGTCGATGTCGGCGACCCCGTCGGCGTAGGTGGCACAGAAGGTCTCTCCCTCTAGTCGCTCGCCTAGTTGCGCGATCCGCCCTCCGGTAGGCGTGTCGAGACCTGTGTCGACGCACTCGACCCCTACTCCGCTCGACCAGCTCTCCCCCGCCACGAACTCCTCGACCATCTCGCCCAGATATCCCGTCGCAAGCACAAACCGCTGAAACCCCTGGGCCGCGTAAATCCCGATCACGTGCCAGAGAATCGGCTTCGCCCCGATCTCCACGAGCGCCTTCGGCACGGTCTCGGTGCGCTCACGTAGACGGGTCCCCCTGCCTCCGCAGAGAATGACGACCGGAGGCTTAGAGCTCATCCGGGCTGAGCTATCCGCCAGCCACGGCCGGCAGAATCGTTACCTCGGCGCCGTCGTCGATCTGGGTCTCCAGCCCCTGCTGGAAGCGGATGTCCTCACCGCTGACGTAGACGTTGACGAAGCGGCGCAGATCACCGTCCTGGGTGATCCGCTCGCGCAGGGTGCCGTGGGCCTCGAAGACCGCGTCGAGCACCTCGCCGACGGTGCCGCCGGCGACCTCGAGCTCGGCCTGGCCGTCGGTGGCGGCGCGCAGCTGGGTCGGGATCTTCACGGTGACTGGCATCAGACGCTTACCTCCTGGGCGAACTCGGACTCGAAGCTGTCGAGGTGGGGATCGATCTCGTGCATGCGGAACCTATCGCGGGTCGCGTCGAGCGTCTTCAGCCCCTCGCCGGTGATGTAGACGACGACGCGCTCGCCGGACGCCAGCTCGCCGCGATCGGCCAGCTTCTTCAGCACGCCGACGGTGACGCCGCCGGCGGTCTCGGTGAAGATGCCAGTGGTCTCGGCCAGGAGGCTGATCCCGTCGCGAATTTCGGCGTCGGTTACCGAGTCGACGCCGCCGCCGGTGCGGCGGGCCTGCTCGACCGCGTAGGGGCCGTCGGCGGGATCTCCAATCGCCAGGCTCTTGGCAATCGTGTCGGGCCGTTGCGGCTTACAGACGTCCCAGCCTTCGGCGAAGGCGGTTGCGACCGGGCTGCAGCCCTCGGCCTGAGCGCCGTTGAAGACCGGCTGCTTGCCCTCGACCAGGCCGATGTCGAGCCACTCCTGGAAGCCGCGACCGACCTTGGTGAAGAGCGAGCCCGAGGCGATTGGGCAGACGACGCGGTCGGGCAGCTTCCAGCCGAGCTGCTCTGCCGTCTCGTAGGCAAGCGTCTTCGAGCCCTCGGCGTAGTAGGGCCGCAGGTTGACGTTGACGAAGGCCCAGGGACGCGTTTCGGCGAGCTGGGTGCAGAGGCGGTTGACGTCGTCGTAGTTGCCGCGCACGCCGACCAGGTTGGTGCCGTAGATGCCGGTGGCGAGCAGCTTCTGCTCCTCGAGGTTGGCGGGCACGAAGACGTAGGAGGCGAGCCCGGCAGCGGCCGCATGGGCAGCGACGGCGTTGGCGAGGTTGCCGGTCGAGGCGCAGGCGACGGTCTCGAAGCCCAGCTCCTGGGCCTTGGCGACGGCAACGGCAACGACGCGGTCCTTGAAGGAGTGGGTCGGGTTGGCGGCGTCGTTCTTGATCCAGATCTCAGCGTCCACACCGAGGCGGTCGGCCAGGCGGTCCGCCTTCAGCAGCGGCGTCAGGCCGGGCTCGAGCGGGTCACCGGGGCGGCCCTCGAAAGGCAGGAAATCGGCGTAGCGCCAGATGCCCTGCGATCCGGCCTGAATCTTGCGCTTGGTCTCGGCCGGGTCGAGCGCCGAGTAGTCGTAGGCCACTTCCAGCGGCCCGAAGCAGTTTTCACAGGCGAAGTGCGCGCCGAGGTCATAGGTCGCCCCGCACTCCTTGCATTTCAGATTCTCGATGGCCATCCGATCTTTCCCTCTCGTTGCGTTACCGCCAACAAAAAAACCTCCGCCTTTTGTGGGGCAGAGGTCCGATCGGACTTTCCCCACATCTTCCAGGCCTTCAACTGCGACCTGCTGGAGTTGGCACCTCCCCTGAACCTTGCGATCCAGGGCGGTTGCCGGGGTTTCATCGGGCCAGTCCCTCCACCCCTCTAGATGTGGCGCTTATGTAGGCATGAACCATACCAGGGGGAATCTCGTTCACACCCTGGTGCGAATCGACGGCTAACCTTGTGCGCGCTATGCCCGACGAGACGATGAGCGTGAACGATGCCGAACCTTCCGAAGCCGAGGCTGCGACGCGTCGGCCGGCGCGACGAGCTCATCTCCGCAGCGCCCCAGGCTGAGCCGCAGGCACCCCGCGTCGAGCAGATCGACTCATCCGGCCTGCGCTGGGTCAACATCGAGCGCCCCGGCGCGCTGGAGCGGACCTGGCTGGAGGAGAACTTCGACTTCCACGCCCTCGACCTCGAGGACGTGCTCTCGCGCAACCAGCGGCCGAAGATCGACGTCTACGACGATTATCTCTTCATCGTCCTCCACTTCCCGATCTTCGATCCCGCCGCCGGGCGGCTGGGCACGGGCGAGCTCGATCTCTTCGTCGGCCCCGGTTACGTGGTGACGATCCCCAACCAGCCGCTGCAACCGGTCGAGTACCTCTTCGAGCGCTGCCGCTCCAAGGAGGAGCTGCGCGAGCAGCTCTTCTCGCGCGGTTCGGGCTACCTGCTCTACCGCCTGGTCGACGACAGCTTCGACTACTGCTTCCCGATGCTGCGCAAGATCGGCAACAAGCTCGACGCGCTCGAGGACGACATCTTCGAGGGGCGCTCGGAGGAGGTCGTGCGTGACATCTCCAACGTCAAGCAGGAGATCATCAACTTCCGCAAGGTGATCCGGCCGCAGCGGCCGGTGCTGCGCGACCTGGAGAAGGTCAAGCAGCGCTACCTCGCCACCGACCTCGACCTCGAGATCTACTTCGACGACATCGTCGACGCCCACGAGCGGATCTGGGACATGC
>CAWCJW010000012.1:0-34423 GCA_963795765.1 uncultured Solirubrobacterales bacterium | reverse complement strand
AGGAGCTGGCCCGGCCGGCGGGTTAGCGCGGCCGCAGCTCGAGCCGCAAGGTGTCGCCGATCGCGGCGACCATCCGATCCGGCACCTCCGCCTCACTTGCGTAGTCGGGCCAATCCGCTACCGCCGCGGCGACCTCGTCGACGATCGCGAGCGCCCTGTTTCGCTGCATCGAGACCACCTCGGCGCAGTGGAGGAAATCGCCGGTAACGAAGTCGTCCCGCTTGCCGTTGAGCGACATCTGGTGCCGGGCGGTCCACTCGCCGTCACTGCGGTAGTTGTAGGTGACGTCGAAGGCGGGGAGAGCGACCACTCGCCGGCCCGGTCCATCAAGAAGGCGATGTTCTTCACGTGGTCGTCCTGGTTGCGGGCGATGAGGTTGAACGCCGTGCGCCGGAACTGCTGCTCGACGACCGCCATCGGCAGGCCCAGCTCGCGAACCGTCATCAGCGCCTGCTCATAGGAGTAGGCGCCCGCCTGGTTGAAGTCGAAGTGCCGCAGCGCGCCCAGCGATTGCATGTGCAGCTTGGTGTTGCCGCCGGGACGGTCGAAGCGGCGCGTCATGAAGTGGCGGCGGCCGTTCTCTTCGAACAGCCGACAGGGTGCCATCTCGATGCCCGCCGCCGCGGCCATGCGGGAGTAGGCGAACTCGACCGCGCCGTAGCCTTCCGGGTCGTTGAAGCGCTCCTTGTCGCGGTTTGCTTTGACGCCGTCGAACTTCAGCAGCCAGTGCTCAAAGCCCGGGTCGGCTGCGACCTGCCCGGACCGTACCTCGTTGGTTTCCGCGTTCCAGGCGATCATCGCCTTCGCTCGCGCTCCGCCGGCAGACATCCCGACGCTGAGGATCTCGAGCAGGCCGGCTTCCTCGTTGCCCGGCGCCAGCGAGGTCTCGAACCCGTCGCGCTCGGCGAGGATCCGGGAGGCCAGCTCCACCAGCTCGCCGACCAGAATGTCCTCGTCCACGCTGGGTTCCGGCCCCTTGACCGGCGAGAACTCGAGTGCCCCCGCGCCCCGCCGTCCCATGTAACAGAGCCGCTCGACCGCATTTGCGCTCTCCGGTTTGCGCCCCTTGCGAGCCAGCCAGGCATTGATCAGGGCGTTGCCGTAGCGGTCGGGCAGCGAGTCGGCAAGCATGCCGGGCAGTCCGCGGAAAGAGCGGTAGGAGAGTTCCGGGAACGAGTACGGCTCGGGCCGCAGCGGCATCGCCAGGGGTGAGACCTCGATCCCACTGAGGGCAAACTCCGGGGCGTATTGGAAGACGGCAGTTTGCTCCCCGGGTTCCAGCGAGACGGCGCCGATCGTCCGGCCCCAGAAGCAGGACCTCGGCGTCTTCACTCATCCGGTCCCGTCGGCCGCCGGCTCATCTCCCCAGCGCCACGGCCCCTTTTCCTCCACTCCCGGTCCGCCCCGGGGGGACCGTGCGCGCTGGCGCCGCCGTCCTTGCAGGCGGACCCGCTCGATCGGGCTAGGGAGGGGTTCCGGCAGCAACTGGTCGAGGACCTCGAGCCGCCCCAGGGCGCGCAGGACCCGGATGAGACTGGTCGATTTCACCGGCTCCCCCGCCTCCAGTCGCTCGACTGTTGCCTTCGAGACCCCTGCCTCGGTTGCCAACCGCTCCTGGCTGAGATTTCGCTCCAGGCGAGTTCGGGCGAGCCGCTCGCCGAGCTCCTCGAGGACGACGCTGTCGCTGAGACTGGCTTCAATCTTCATAATTCAGCTCAAATGACGAATTAAAAGGTTACTTAGCGATAAGTCCGCAGTTAAGCAGAGATATAAGACTATCAATAAATTAAGCAATCATTGGATAGCTCAGCTTAAATGAGGAGTTAAGGCTAAAAGCCAATCTTAACTCTGCAGATAAGCTGAACTAATAACTAGTGGCGAAAATGCCGGTGCTTGGTGAAGACCATCGTCACCCCGGCCTCTTCACAGGCGGCGATCACCTCGCCGTCGCGCTTTGAGCCACCGGGCTGGATCACCGCGGTGGAGCCGGCCTGCAGGGCGAGCTCGGGGCCGTCAGCGAAGGGGAAGAAGGCATCCGAGGCAACGGCGGAGTCGGCGAGCAGCGCATCGGCGTCCTCGCCGCGGGCGTCGCGGCACTTCTCGACCGCGAGGCGGACCGAGTCGACGCGGCTCATCTGGCCGGCGCCGATGCCGAGCGTGGCGCCGTCCTTGGCAATCACGATCGCGTTGGAGCGGACGTGGCGGACGACGGTCCAGGCGAAGCACATGTCGTCCCACTGCTGGTCGCTCGGCTCGGACTTGGTGACGACCTCCATGATCTCGCGCGGCTCGGGATCGCCGTCGCGGTCCTGGATCAGAAGACCGCCCATCACCCGTTTGACGTCGCGTTCGCCGGGTTCGCGCTGGCGGCGCTCCTCCTCGCAGAGGATGCGGATCGCCTCCTTCTGTTGCAGCACGGCGAGGGCGCCGTGCTCGTAGTCGGGCGCGATCAGCACCTCGACGAAGTTCTCGTGCAGCCGTTTGGCGAGCTCGTCGGAGACAGGCCGGTTGAAGGCGATGACGCCGCCGAAGGCCGACATCGGGTCGCAGGCCAGCGCCTTCTCGTAAGCCTCGAGCGCGTCCTTGCCGATCGCCACCCCGCAGGGGTTGTTGTGCTTGACGATCGTGCAGGCGGGCTGCTCGAAGTCATCGACCAGGCGGCGGGCCGAGTCGAGATCGAGCACGTTGTTGAAGGAGAGGGCGCGGCCGTGCAGCTTGGCGACGCGCGAGAGCACGTGGCTGCGCACGCCGGCTTCCGAGTAGAGCGCCGCCCGCTGGTGCGGGTTCTCGCCGTAGGAGAGGTCGAGCACCTTCTCGTAGGCGACGGCGAGGTGTTCGGGGTAGTCCTCGTACTCGGCCGAGAACCAGCGGCTGATCGCGGCGTCGTAGCGCGCGGTCTGGGCGAAGGCCTCGTTGGCGAGCCAGTGCCGCGTCGTCGCTGAGACCTCGCCACCGGACTCCTCCAGCTCGGCCAGCACCGCGTCGTAGGACTCGGGCTTGACCACGACCGCGACCCCGTTGTGGTTCTTGGCCGCGGCGCGGATCATCGTCGGCCCGCCGATGTCGATGTTCTCGACCACTACGCCGGGCTCGACGTCCTGAACGGCGACGGTCTGCTCGAAGGGGTAGAGGTTGACGCAGACCAGGTCGATCGGCACGATCGCCTCGCGCTCGAGCGTCGCCATGTGTTCGGGATCGTCGCGGCGAGCGAGCAGCGCCGCGTGCAGTCGCGGGTGCAGGGTCTTGACCCGGCCGCCGAGGATCTCTTCCTGGCCGGTGAACTCCGAGACATCGGTCACCTCGAGCCCGGCATCGCGCAGCGCTGCCGCGGTGCCGCCGGTGGAGAGGATCTCAACCCCGAGGCCGGCCAAGCCGCGGGCGAAATCGGCTACGCCGGTCTTGTCGGAGACCGAGACGAGCGCCCGGCGCACCCTGATCGCACCGTCGTTGACGGTCTCGGATCGGGTGTCTGCGGGGGCCTCACTCATCGATTACGACCTGGCGCGGGTCGTCGGCGTCGATCCTAACCCTGCCCGCCGCGATCATGCGGATCGCCTCCGGGTAAAGCTGGTGCTCGGTGCTGTGGATCGCCAGCTCCAGCGTCGCCCGGTCGCGATCGGCGGGGACCTCGACCTCGCGCCGCAGGATTACCGGCCCGGTATCGACCCCCTCGTCGACGAAGTGGACGCTGACGCCGGTGACGTTGGCGCCCGCGTCGAGCGCCTGGCCGATTGCATCGAGGCCGGGGAAGGCGGGCAGCAGGGCGGGGTGGACGTTGACGATGCGGTTGCGGAAGCGTTTGACGAAGGCCGGGCTGAGCAGCTGCATGTAGCCGGCGAGGACGATCAGGTCGGCGCCCCGCTCCTCGATCCAGTCGGCCATCGCCGCGTCGCGGCCAGCGCGCTCGGCGAAGTCCTCGCGGGGGAAGAGCCCAACGGCAATCCGCGCCGCCCGGGCCCGTTCAATCGCCGGCGCTCCGGGCTTGTCGGAGCCAACCCCGACCACCTCGATCCCCTCGCGCATGTGCAGCCGGTCGAGGATCGCTTGTAGGTTCGAGCCCGTCCCAGAGGCGAGCACGACCAGCCGAAAGGGCGACCCGGCATTACCCGAGAGAAGTTTTGCGGCGTTTAGGGCGTTCATTCCAAAATATTCTTGACCGATAGGCGCTGGGAGGCGACGAGGTGAAACATAGGAGTTGGGGGGCGGCCAGGGGGCTTGCCACGATGCTGTCGATCTTCGGATTTGCGTTTCTAGCGCTGGTGGCGAGCGCCCAAGCGGCGCCGAGCAACGACGAATTCGCCAACGCGCAGACCCTCTCTGGCAGCCTTCCCGTTTTCGATTACACCTCCAACGTCCTTGCCAGCAAGCAGGCCGGCGAGCCCAATCACGCCGGCAACGCTGGTGGTCACTCCGTCTGGTTCTCCTGGACCCCGTCGAGCAGCGGCCCGGTCGCTATCTCCACCTGCGCGTACAGTGAAATCGACACCCTGCTCGCCGTCTACACCGGCTCGACCGTCAACGGCCTGACCCCGGTCGCGAGCAGCGACGACAGCTCACAGGCCGGTTGCGGCTCAACCAGCAGCGCCGTGACCTTCACGGCTGCCGCGGGCACTACCTACAAGGTCGCCGTCGACGGCAAGGACGGCGACGAAGGGAGCTTCGAACTGAAGCTGAAGGGCCCCCCGGCCAACGACGATTTTGCCACCCCGCAAACCCTCGGGCCGGCCCTGCCCGCTTACGCCTATGAATCGAACGTCCTCGCCAGCAAGCAGGCCGGCGAGCCAAACCACGCCGGCAACGCCGGCGGCCACTCCCTCTGGTACTCGTGGACGCCGACCAGCAGCGGCCCGGTCGCCGTTTCGACCTGCAATTACAACGGCCTCGACACCCTGCTCGCCGTCTACACCGGCTCCGCCGTCAACAGCCTCACCCCGGTGGCGAGCAACGACGACAGCTCCGAATGCAGTGGGGGGAGCGGCAGCGAAGTCGTCTTCACCGCGACTGCCAGCACCACGTACAAGATCGCCGTCGATGGCAAGAACGGCGCCACCGGCTCGATCCAGCTGAGCTTGACCGGCCCGCCGTCAAATGACGCGTTCGCCGGAGCCGAAACGGTCAGCTCCTCGCTGCCAGCCAACCTGTCCGGCACGAACAAGCTGGCGACCAAGCAGGCCGGCGAGCCCAACCATGCCGGCAACGCCGGCGGCCACTCGGTCTGGTTCTCGTGGACCCCCGCGAGCAGCGGTCAGGTCGAAATCTCGACTTGCTCGTACAGCAGCAGCGTCGACACCCTGCTCGCCGTCTACACCGGCGCGGCCGTCAACAGCCTGACCCCGGTCGCGAGCAATGACGACGCGGGTGGTTGCAAGTCGTCCGACAGCGCGGTCGAATTCTCCGCCACCGCCAACACCACGTACAGGATCGCCGTCGACGGCAAGGACAGCAGCGAAGGTGGCTTCAACCTTCAATTTCAAGGCGCACCGAGCAACGACGACTTCGCCAATGCCCAGACACTTGGCCCGACCCTGCCCGTGTCTGCTTCCTCCACCAACAAGGTGGCGAGCAAGCAGGCCGGCGAGCCCAACCACGCCGGCAACGCCGGCGGCCACTCGGTCTGGTTCTCCTGGACGGCCCCGAGCAGCGGGCCGGTGGGGATCTCCACCTGCAGCTTCAGCGGCCTCAACACCCTGCTCGCCGTCTACACCGGCGCGGCCGTCAACAGTTTGACGCCGGTCGCGAGCAATGACGACAACGCATCCTTTCCTTGCGGCGGCAGCGAAGTCGAATTCAGCGCCGTCGCCGGCACCACCTACAAGATCGCCGTCGACGGCAAGAACGGCACCCGGGGCACTTTTGAATTGCGGCTCAGCGGCCAGCCCTCCAATGACGATTTCTCCGATGCCGAATTGCTCGACCCCGGACTGCCTCAATACACCGGTGGCTCCAACAAGTTCGCCTCCAAGCAGGCGGGGGAGCCTGAACATGCCGGCGATCCCGGCGGCCACTCGGTTTGGTACTCGTGGACGCCCGACGAAAGCGGCCCGGTCAGCATCTCCACGTGTGAAGGCACGTACGGCGGCCTCGACACCCTGCTCGCCGTCTACACCGGCTCGGCGGTGAACAACCTCACTCAGGTGGCGAGCAACGACGACGGTCCCTCGACGACTTGTGCGAACTCCGACAGCGAAGTGCGCTTCGGGGCGGTTGCCGGAACCACGTACTGGATCGCTGTCGACGGGGCGGGCGAAAGCAGCGGCAGCTTCGGGCTGTCGCTGGCCGGGAGACCGGCAAACGATGACCTCGCCGGAGCCGAGGACCTCGGCTCGAGTTTCTCCATATCCGAATCTGGCAATAACACGTTCGCCAGCAAGCAGGGCGGCGAGCCCAACCATGCCGGCAACGCCGGCGGCCACTCGGTCTGGTTCTCCTGGACTCCCGCGAGCAGCGGTCAGGTCGAAATCTCGACTTGCTCCTACAACGCGAGCCTCGACTCCCTGCTCGCCGTCTACACCGGCTCGGCCGTCAACGGCCTGACGCCGATCGCCAGCAACGACGACATCACATCCGCCGGCGTTGGTTCCGAATGCAGCGAAACCGGCGCCAGTGGCCTGACTTTCACCGCCGTGTCGGGAACCACCTACCGGATCGCCGTCGACGGCAAGGGGGGCGCCGAAGGCACCTTCAACCTGAAGCTGGAAGGGAAAGCGGCGAACGACGACTTCGCACAAGCGAAATCGCTCGGCACGAGCTCCTCGGTTTTCGCCTATGGCAATAACAAGTTCGCCAGCAAGCAGGCGGGCGAGCCCAACCACGCCGGCAACGCCGGCGGCCACTCGGTCTGGTTCTCCTGGACTCCGTCGAGCAGCGGCCCGGTCGATATCTCAACCTGCACTGGCTTCGAAAGCACTTTCGACACCCTGCTCGCCGTCTACACCGGCTCGGCCGTCAACAGCCTCACCCCGGTGGCGAGCAGCGATGACGGTCCTTCCGGATGCGGGACTCATAACGGAGACGTGCAGTTCAACGCCGCCGCGGGCACTACTTACCTGATCGCCGTCGATGGCAAGGGTGGCACGGAAGGGTCCTTCGAACTCAACTTGCGTGGCCTCCCCACCAACGATGACTTTTCGAAAGCTCAGATCGTTACCGGTACCTTCGCCTCCGGCACGAACAAGCTGGCGACCAAGCAGGCCGGCGAGCCCAACCATGCCGGCAACGCCGGCGGCCACTCGGTCTGGTTCTCGTGGACCCCCGCGAGCAGCGGTCAGGTCGAAATCTCGACTTGCTCGTACAGCAGCAGCGTCGACACCCTGCTCGCCGTCTACACCGGCTCCGCCGTCAACAGTCTCACCCCGATCGCCAGCAATGACGACGGCGGTCTCGAAGAATGTGGGTCGGGCGGCAGCAAGGTCAGCTTCACCGCGATCGCTGGGACGACGTACAAGATCGCCGTCGACGGCAAGAACGGCGCTCAGGGCTACGTCGAACTTGCATTCAGCGGCAGGCCGTCAAACGACGACTTCGAAAGTGCGCAATCGCTGGGCAGCGGTAGCCCGATCTATGCCTATCCCTCGCTTAAGCTCGCCAGCAAGCAGGCGGGCGAGCCCAACCACGCCGGCAACGCCGGCGGTCACTCGGTCTGGTACTCGTGGACCCCGTCGAGCAGCGGGCCGGTCGATATCTCGACCTGCACCTTCGGCGAACTCGACACCCTGCTCGCCGTCTACACCGGCTCGGCCGTTAACGGCCTGACGCCGATCGCGAGCAACGACGACACACCCAACGAGAACTGTGAATCGACCACTGGCAGCGAGGTGCAGTTCAGCGCCACGGCCGGCACCACCTACCGGATCGCGGTCGACGGCAAGAACGGTAGCGTCGGCTCGACCGAACTGAAGTTGTTGGTTCGGCCTCAAAACGACGACCTCTCGCACGCCCAGTCTTTGGGCGGCAGGCTGCCCGCAGGGAGTTTTGCGTCAAACAAGCTCGCCAGCAAGCAGGCCGGTGAGCCAAACCACGCGGGCAACGCCGGCGGCCACTCGATCTGGTTCAAGTGGACGGCCCCGAGCAGTGGCCAGGTTCTCGCTGACACCTGTGACAGCGGCTTTGACACCCTGCTCGCCGTCTACACCGGCTCCGCCGTCAACGGCTTGACGCCGATCGCCAGCAATGACGATGGTGGCGGCAGTTGCGGCACCCGCAGCAAGGCAACCTTCACCGCGGTCGCCAACACGACCTACAAGATCGCTGTCGATGGCAAGGACGGTGCCCAGGGTTCCGTCGAACTAGATATCGAGGGAGCAGCCGCCAACGACGATTTCGGGAACGCGCACACTGTTGCCTCGTCGCTGCCGCGGTTCGTCTACGGATCGACCAAGCTCGCCACCAAGCAGGCCGGCGAGCCCAACCACGCCGGCAACGCCGGCGGTCACTCGGTCTGGTACTCGTGGACGCCGGCGAGCAGCGGCGAAGTAACACTTGACACCTGCTACGCCCCCTTCGACACCCTGCTCGCCGTCTACACCGGCGCGGCGGTGAACAACCTCACTCCGGTGGCGAGCAACGACGACGGGCCGCTCGGCAGCGAAGAATGCGGGGAGAACGGCGGTAGCGAAGTCTCCTTCAACGCCACCGCTGGCACCACCTACCGGATCGCCGTCGATGGCAAGAACGGCGACGAAGGCCGCTTCGAACTAGATCTCCGAGCCAACGGCACGCCGCGCCACACGCTCACGGTGGCGAAGTCGGGCGACGGCGGTGGCACCGTCACCTCCTCACCGGCGGGTATCGATTGCGGCTCCACCTGCGAACACGAATTCGACCAGGGGACGACCGTCACACTGACCGCCGTCGCCGATTCGAACGTGACCTTCACCGGCTGGTCTGGTGGTGGCTGCTCGGGTAACGGCAGCTGCGAAGTCGAGCTCGACGCGAACCGCTCGGTCACCGCGAACTTCGTCAAAAACGCGCCCAACCAGCGCACGCTCACCGTGAGCAAGTCGGGAACCGGGACCGGGGTGGTCACCTCGACCCCCGCCGGCATCGATTGCGGCCTCACCTGCAGCGCCCCATTCGTCGAAGGCACGGTGGTTACTCTCACCGCCAGTCCCGCCTCCGACTCGCTCTTCGCCGGCTGGGCGGGAGCGTGCTCAGGGACCAGCAGCTGTCAGGTGACGATGAGCGAGGCGCGTAGCGTTACCGCAACTTTCAACACCAAACCGACCGAAGGTGGCGGCGGCGGCGGTGGTGAAAACGGCGGTGGTACCGGAGGTGGGAGCACGCCGAGCGGCGGATCCTCAACGCCGCCTCCGACTCCAACGCCCCCGGCCGCGCCCACGGCTCCCAAGCCGAAGCCCAAGCCACTGAAGTGCAAGGCCGGCTTCAAGAAGACGAGGGTCCACGGCAAGCTCAAGTGCGTCAAGGCGAAAAAAGGCAAGCACCGCAAGTAGGCGGCGCTGCTCAGCCGCGGGCGGGGACCACGGCGACGTCCTCGAGCGCGTACTTGCCGTTGGCGTCCTCGGGGTCGCCGAGCGGGTAGCGGCCGCTGAAGCAGGCGTCGCAGTGGTCCTCGGGCGCGGTGCCGATCGCCTCGTAGACGCCGTCCATCGAGAGGTAGGCGAGCGAGTCGGCGTCGAGCTCGTCGGCGATCTCCTGGACCGTGCGCTTGTGGGCGATCATCTCCTCGCGGGTCGACATGTCGACCCCGTAGTGACAGGGGTTGCGGATCGGCGGCGCCGAGATCCGCAGGTGCACCTCGCGGGCGCCGGCGTCGCGCAGCATGCCGACGATCTGGCGGGTCGTGTTGCCGCGCACGATCGAGTCGTCGACGACGACGATGCGCTGGCCGGAGACGATCTCGGGCAGCGGGTTGAACTTCAGCCGCAGGCCGTGCTTGCGCAGCTCCTGGCCGGGCTGGATGAAGGTGCGCGCCACGTAGCGGTTCTTGATCAGGCCGTCGTCGCGGGGCAGGCCCGAGGCGCGGGCGAAGCCGGCCGCGGCGGGATTGCCGGAGTCCGGCACCGAGATCACCAGGTCGGCCTCGACCGGCGACTCGCGATGGAGGATCTCGCCCATGCGGCCGCGCACCTGCTGCAGCACTTTGCCCTCGAGCCGGCTGTCGGGGCGGGAGAAGTAGATGTGCTCGAAGACGCACATCGCCGGCCGCTCGGCCTTGACCACCTGGCGCGTCTCCAGCCCGCGCTCGGTCAGCGAGACCATCTCGCCGGGGTGGACTTCGCGCATCAGCTCGGCGCCGATGATGTCGAAGGCGCAGCTCTCCGAGGCGACGACAAAGCGATCGTCGAGGCGGCCCAGGGAGAGCGGCCGCACCCCGTGCGGGTCGCGGAAGGCGACGATCGCGCGCTTGGTCATCACCACGGTTGAGTAGGCGCCCTCGAGCCGCGGCATCACGTCACAGACCGCGTCCTCGATCAGCTTGCCGTCGTGGGAGGAGAGCAGCGCCGCGATGATCTCCGAATCCGAGGTGCCGCGGAAGGCAATGCCGCGCTCCTTCAGCTCACCCCAGAGCTCGACCGCGTTGGTCAGGTTGCCGTTGTGGGCTAGCGCCAGCTCGCGGCCGTCGTCGCGCCAGACTGGTTGCGCGTTCTCCCAGGAGCCGCCGCCGGTGGTCGAGTAGCGCACGTGGCCAATCGCCATGTCGCCCTCCAGCGCCTTCAGCTTCTCCTCGTCGAAGACCTGGGAGACCAGGCCCGAGTCGCGCATCGTGGTGATGTGGCCGCCGACGCAGGTGGCGATTCCGGCCGACTCCTGGCCGCGGTGCTGCAGCGCGTAGAGGCTGAAGTAGGCGAGGCGAGATACGTCGTGCCCGGGTGCGTATACGCCGAACACCCCGCATTCCTCACGCGGGCTGTCGCGGTCTATGAACTGCCCCTGGGGCGGAGTCAAGCGCGCTTTCCTCGCGGTTGGGGAGGGACGTGACGCGCAGGCAGACTGCCTACCCCGGCAGGGTAGCAACGCCCTGCGTCGGCTCGCCGATCCGCAGGTCGAAGCGCTCGAGCAGCTCAGGCATGCTCTCCGGTTGCATCTCCAGCTCGTAGCGGGCTGACAGCTCGATCAGCTTCTGCGGATCCACCTCGCCACCGCCGAGGATCGCGGCAAGCTCGGCGAAGTAGCGCTCGAAGCCGGCGGGGGAGATGAACTCGAGAATGCGGGCGGGCTCCTCGCCGGCGTTCCAGAAGGTGTGCCACTGGTTGCGCGGCTTGACCACCAGGTCGCCGGGGCCGGCTTCCACCATCTCGTCGCCGAGCAGCGCGCCCATCCGGCCCTCGAGCACGTAGCTGTACTCGTCCTCGTTGGTGTGCCGGTGCAGCGGCGCGGCTAGCGCACGCGGCGACATCGGGTGTTCGACCAAAGAGAAGCCCTTGCCCGTCTCCTCGCCGTCGAGCATGAACCTGGCCCCGATGCTGCCGAGGAATCCGCTCTCACCGTCGTTGGGCTCGATCACCTTCGCCATCGCTCTTTCCTTTCGTTGAACAACACTGTCGCGCGAAAGCGTAGGGATCGCCGGCGGATCTGTCAAGATTCATCGGACACTCATGACCGATCAAAAACGTCCCTACAAGATGAAGCGCCGCGCCGAGCAGGAGGAGGAGACCCGACTGCGCATCACCGAGAGCGCGATGGAGCTGCACGGAACGGTCGGCCCTGCTCGCACCTCGATCAGCGCCGTTGCCGAGCGAGCGGGAGTGAGGCGCTCGACCGTCTACCGCCACTTCCCCGACGAGGCAGCGCTGTTCAGCGCTTGCTCAGCTCACTGGATGACGCTGAACGCCCCCCCTGATCTAGAGGCGTGGGCGGCGATCGAGGATCCGGAAGCGCGCCTCGCTGCTGCGCTGAACGCGCTCTATGCCTATTACGGTCGCACCGAGGGAATGCTCGGCAAGCTGCTGCGCGACGCCGCCACGGTGCCGATCGTCGACGAGCTGATGGGCGCCTTCCGCGCCTTCCTCGAAGTCGCGGCCGAGACGCTGATCAAGGACCGCAAGGGCCGCGGCAACGTCCGCCGCCGCCAGCGCGCGGCGATCGGCCATGCCGTCGCCTTCAGTACCTGGCAGGACCTCTGCCGGGTACAGGGGCTCGACAGCCGCCGCGCTGCCGAGCTGATGGGGCGCCTCGTCGCCGCTGCCAGCTGAGAACGGCGAGCGGTCCCAGGTTCAGCACCGCGCTTCAGGAATGCGCGCGCCCTTTGCCGTGGAGCCGGATCGTGACCGTATGTTCCGTGACCCGGCCGGCGAGGTCGGTCGTCTGTGCGGTGATCGTTCCCTTCACCACCTGTTTTGGCGAGATCTGGTCGAGGTGACGAATTACCGATTTGGGCAGCTTGACGTTGTAGGGAGTTACTTCGCCGGGTTTCGCGATCGTGGTGCCGCCGCTGAGGCCGACGATCACGCCGGGGCTGACGTGGTCGCCAGGTTTCGTCGCCGGCTTCGAGGCCAGCGCTCCACCTTTGTGGCGCGGTCGCCAGCCGACCTGGCCGAAGACGTGGACCCAGGAAGCTTCGCTGGCACCGACGAGAACGAGGACCGAGCGCTTGAGCACGATTGGGAAGGCGTCGAGCGTGATCGTCGGGCAGGGCCCCTGGTAGGCGGCACTCTGCGGGCAGCCGTCCTGGGTCTCGTCGCCGTAGCCGTCGCCGTCGCGGTCGGGCTCGATCACGGCGGAGACGGCTACGGCAGTACCGGGGATTTCAGTGAATTCAGTTGGGGCTCCACCCCCGGTATCGCCGTGGAAGGCGCCCATGTGATCCGCTGGGTCGCTCGTATTGCAGAAGAGGCCGGCGCCGCTGGGGTAGGACGCGGACAGGCCGAAGCGATCGCCTGCCTGAACTGTCATCCGGGTATCGAACGTGTTCTGCCCGTGAGCGATGTTCTCGTAGGCGCTTTCGCCGACAGTCAGGAACGAGTTCGGCAAGCCGGTTGCTCGCAACACCACGAGCCGGTCGAGGAACGATGTGCCGAACGCTGACTTCGACTTCCATTTCGTAACCACCCCCGCTGCCGGGGCTGTCAGCGGCAGCGGATTGGAAGACGACTGGGCAATCTGCCCGATCGTGAAATTGGGTTCGGTGGTATTGGCGCCGGTGCAGTTGTTGCCCACTTCGGTCGCGGCCGTGGCGGTGGGGGCACCTACCAGCGCTATGGCCAGGCTGGCTCCGGCTAGAGCAACTGCGCGCAGCGACCGCATCTGTTTCCTCCTGAATAGACGGCGACCGGGCGAAGGTTAGTCGTCTAATGCGATGCCGGCGAGCCCTCGAGCAGCCGGTCGAGCGCATGTCCGAGGCCACCAATCGCCGAGTCGAGCGGCTCCTGGCTGCCGGCGGCGCGGGCGCGCAGCAGGGCGCCCTCGACCGTGGAGACGACGAGACCGGCGAAAGCCTCGGCATCCCGGGCCTTGACTCCTTCATCGCGCAGGGCGGCAGCGATCGGTCGTTCCCAGCTCTGGAAGGCGGCGGTCGCGACCGCGGCGAGCTCCGGGTCTTCGGGGCGGGCCAGGGCGACGGCGGCGACGGGGCAGCCGATCCGCTCCGGGTAATCGGCGACCCGGCGGCGGAAGACGTCGCCGAAGAGGGCGAGCGTCTGCTTCAGCCCGCGCTCTTCGAGCGAGCGCTCGATCAGGTCGCGGATCGTCGCGCCTTCGAGTTCCGCCGCCTCGCGGGCGAGCTGCACCTTGCCATCGGGGAAGTGGTGGTAGATCGAGCCGCGCGGCGCCTGGCCGCGCTCGGCGACGTCGCGCAGCTCCATGCCGGCGTAGCCCTTCTCGGCCAGCAACTGACGCGCGCCCTTGAGCAGCAGCGCGCGGCCGTCGCGGCGCTTGCTCTCCTTCGGCTCCCCATCGGCGATCCTCGCTATGCCCACGGTCATAGTCTATAGTCCGCGCCGATGTATGACCGTGGTCATAAAGGGATCGTGGCGATCGCCTGTGCTGGGGCGTTCCTCGCTTTCCTCGACGCCACGATCGTCAACATCGCCTTTCCGGACATCTCGAGCTCCTTCGCGGGCTCGGGCAGGGACGCGCTCTCCTGGGTGCTCGACGGCTACTTCGTCGTCATCGCGGCGCTGCTGGTACCGGCGGGCGGGCTGGCCGACCGCTTCGGCCACAAGCGGATCTTCCTGCTCGGGGTCAGCGGCTTTACCGCCGCCAGTCTGCTCTGCGCCGTTGCTCCCTCGCTCGAGCTGCTGATCGCCTTCCGCGTGATCCAGGGGATCGGCGCGGCGATGATCGCGCCGACCTCGCTGGCGTTGGTCCTCGACGCCTTCCCCTCGGAGCGTCGCGCCGCCGGGGTCGGCATCTGGGGCGCAGCCGCGGCTGCCGCGGCAGCGGTGGGGCCGACCCTCGGTGGCGCCCTGGTCGAGCTCTCCGACTGGCGCCTCGTCTTCCTCGTCAACCTACCGCTGGGAGCAGCCGTGGTCTGGTTCGGCGCCAAAGCGCTGCGCGAGCGCCCGCAGCTCGACAGCCGCCTGCCCGATCTTCCCGGCGCCGTGATGCTGGCCCTGAGCCTCGCCTTGGTGACGCTGGCGATAGTCGAGGGCAACGATTGGGGCTGGACCGCGATCTCGACACTCGGCTGCTTCGTCGCCTCCGCGTTCCTGCTCGGCGGGATGATCTGGCGCAGCCGCAGTCACCCGCGCCCGATCGTCGAGCCGGAGCTCTTCCGCCACCGCTCCTTCCGCATCGGCAACCTCGGCACCCTGCTCTTCGCCGCCGCCTTCTTCTCGCTGATCCTCGGCAACGTCGTCTTCCTCACCTCGATCTGGGGCTACACCGTGCTCCAGGCCGGCGCCGCGACGCTGCCCGGGCCGACGCTCTCGACGATCGTCGCCGGCCCCGCCGGCAAGCTCGCCGACCGCTTCGGCCACCGCGCAGTGATCGTCCCCGGCACCCTCTTCTTCGCCGCCGGCGTGATGGTGCTGCGCTCGGCCGGCGCCACGCCCGACTGGCTCGGCCTCTGGCTACCCGGCGCCTGCCTCACCGGCATCGGCATCGGCCTCGCCTTCCCGACCCTCGGCTCGGCCTCCGTCCGCGACGTGTCCGACGACCGCTTCGCCACCGCCAGCGCCGTCAACGCCGCCTTCCGCCAGGTCGGCGCCGTGCTCGGCACCGCGATCCTCGTCGCCATCGTCGGCGAACCGGCAACCCTGCAAGCGGCCCTCGACGTCTCCAACGGCGCCTACCTCTTCTCGGCGATCGCGGCGCTTGTCTCAGGCGCCATCGTGCTCGGCCTGCGGCCCGAGCGAGAGCCAGGCGCTCTCGGCGGTGCCGACGCCAACGGTGAAGCTGCGGTCGCCGGCGGCGACCTCGATCGTGCTGCCGCCGACCTCGCCGATCAGCGTCGCCCCGAGCGCGTTTAGCGCCTCGCGCTCGCCGCTGAGCAGGAAGCCGCCGGGGGCCTCGCCGAAAAGGGCCTCCTCGGGCGAGCAGCCGCGTTCGCGCAGCGGCTGCAGGTCGACCTGGCAGCCGAGCCCACCGGCGATCGCTGACTCGGCCAGCGCGCACGTCAGCCCACCGTCGCTGATGTCGTGGGCGGAGGAGAGCTTGCCGGCGCGGACCGCCTCGCGGACGGTCGCGCAGGCCGCGGTCACCGCGGTGATGTCGGACCGCGGCAGGCCGACGTCGAGCTCGCCGCGCAGCTTGGTCAGCTCCGAGCCGGCAAGCGAGGGTTCGAAGGGGCCGAGCAGGGCGATCGCGTCGCCCTCGCGGAGGAAGGCGCTGCCGCAGGCCTTTGCCGGGTCGGGCAGCTCGCCGACCATGCCGACCACCGGGGTCGGGTAGATCGGCCCTTCCGGCCCCTCGTTGTAGAGCGAGACGTTGCCGCCGACGACCGGCACGCCGAGCTGCTCGCAGGCCGCGGCGAGGCCGCTGACCGCCTGGTCGAGCTGCCAGGCGGGCGCCGGTTTCTCCGGGTTGCCGAAGTTGAGGCAGTTGGTCAGGCCGAGCGGCTCGGCGCCGACGCAGGCGAGGTTCTGGGCGCACTCGAGTACCGCCTCGATCGTCCCTGTGTAGGGATCGCAGGCGACGCGGCGGCCGTTGCCGTCGATCGAGACCGCGATCGCGGCGCCGGCCTCGGGAATCTGCAGCACCGCGGCGTCGGCCGACTCGGGTCGGCGCACCGTGCGCGAGCCGACCACCGAGTCGTACTGCTCGAAGGCCCAGCGCTTGGAGGCGATGCTGGGGGAGGCGAGCAGCGCCAGCAGGGTCTCCTCGCTGGAGGTGTCGCCGGCGAGCGTTGCCCGGTTGCCGTACATCCAGCCCTGCGGCTCGGCCGGCTCCAGGTCGTAGAGCGGGCAGCCGTCGACCAGCGCCTCGACCGGCATCTCGCCGACGACGTCGCCGTTGCGCAGGATCCTGATCTGGCCGGAATCGGTGACGACGCCGATCTCGGCCGAGCCGGTCTGCCATTTCTCGCAGACCGCGAGCACGGCGGCCACCTTGTCGGGCTCGACCACCGCGAGCATCCGCTCCTGCGACTCCGACACCATGATCTCGAAGGGCTCCATGTCGCCCTCGCGCAGCGGCACCAGGGCGACGTCGAGGTCGATGCCAACACCTCCGGCCGAGGCCATCTCGCCGGCCGAGGAGGTCAGCCCGGCGGCACCGAGGTCCTGCAGCGAGACCAGCAGCCCCTTCTCCAGCAGCTCCAGGCAGCACTCAAGCACCTTCGACTCCTCGAATGGGTCGCCGATCTGCACGGTCGGACGCTTCGCCTCGTCGCCCTCGCCGAGCTCGGCCGAGGCCAGCACCGAGGCGCCGCCGATGCCGTCGCGCCCGGTCGAGGCGCCCATCAGCACCACCACGTTGCCGATCCCGGCGGCCGCGGCTCGGACCATGTCCTCTTGCTTGGCGATGCCGAGGCACATCGCGTTGACCAGGCAGTTGTGCTCGTAAGGGGCCTCGAAGTAGATCTCGCCGCCGACGTTTGGCACGCCGATCGAGTTGCCGTAGTGGCCGATCCCGCGCACGGCGCCGTCGAGCAGGTGGCGCGAGCGGACCGAGTCGAGCTCGCCGAAGCGCAGCGAGTCGAGGATCGCGATCGGCCGCGCCCCGATCGCGAAGACGTCGCGGAGAATGCCGCCCACTCCCGTGGCCGCGCCCTGGAAAGGTTCGACCGCGCTCGGGTGGTTGTGGGACTCGACCTTGAAGGCGATCGCGTGGCCGTTGCCGATGTCGACGGCGCCGGCGTTCTCACCCGGCCCCATCACCACCCGCTCGCCCTCGGTCGGCAGTCGCCGCAGCAGCTTGCGCGAGTGCTTGTAGGCGCAGTGCTCGGACCAGAGCAGGCTGAACATCGCCAGCTCGACGTCGTTGGGCTGGCGGCCGAGCTTCTCGACGATGAGGTCGAACTCGGAATCGGTTAGGCCCAGCTCGCGGTGTTTCGCCACCTCGACCGTCACGCCATCGCCCCCGCCGCAGCAACGGCCTCAAAGACCCGCAGCCCGTCGGTCGAGCCTGTCAGCGGGTCGACCGCGTGCTCGGGATGCGGCATCAGGCCAACCACGTTCCCGGCCTCGTTGCGCACGCCGGCAATGTCCCGCGCCGAGCCGTTCGGGTTCTGCCCCGGCGCGTAGCGGTAGGCGACCTGCCCGTTCGCCTCGAGTGCATCGAGTACCCCATCCGGCGCGTAGTACCGCCCTTCCCCATGCTTGGCCGGGATCGACAATGTCGAGAAGCTGATCGATTGATGACCCTCTGGGCTATGAAACCGATCAGAATTCTCCTCGATTAGGTCGAGCTGGCGGCAGGTGAAGCGGAGGTTCTCATTGAGGAGGAGGGCGCCGGGCAGCAACCCGGCCTCGCAGAGGACCTGGAAGCCGTTGCAGATGCCGAGCACCGGGCCGCCCGCGGCGGCGAACTCGCTCACCGCCTCCATTGCCGACGAGAAGCGGGCGATCGCGCCGGCCCGTAGGTAGTCGCCGTAGGAGAAGCCGCCGGGGACGACGACCGCGTCGATCCCGTCCAGATGGCGCTCTTCGTGCCAGACCAGGCGCGCCTCGGCGCCGGTCCGCTCGCAGGCCGCCAGCGCATCCCGCTCGTCGCAGGAGCCGGGGAACTGAAGTACCCCCCAGCGCATCAGGCGGTGCCGTCTAGCTCGATCTCGTAGTCCTCGATCAGCGGATTGGCGAGCAGCTTCTCGCAGAGCTCGCCGAGCCGCTCCGGGTTCTCGGCTTCCAGCTCCACCATGCGGCCGACCCGTACGTGCTCGATCCCGTCGAAGCCGAGCGCCGGCAGCGCCCGCTCGACCGCCTTGCCCTGGGGGTCGAGGATCCCCTCCTTGGGCCGGATCAGCACCCGGGCCCGCGGCACTAGAAGGACAGCTCCGTGATCCGCTCGTAGGCCTCGACGTACTTGGCCCGCGTCTGCTCGACCACGTCAGGTGGAATCTCGGGGGCGGGCGGGGTCTTGTCCCAGCCGCTCTCGGTCGCCCAGTCGCGCACGTATTGCTTGTCGAAGGAAGGCTGCGTGCTGCCCGGCTGGTAGCGGTCGGCGGGCCAGAAGCGCGAGGAGTCCGGCGTCAGCACCTCGTCGGCGAGGACGATCTCGGCGCCGGCGTGGCGACCGAACTCGAACTTGGTGTCGGCGAGGATGATCCCGCGCTCGGCCGCGTGTTCGGACCCGCGCTTGTAGACCTCGATCGAGATTCGCCGCAGCTCCTCCATCAGCGCCCGGTCGCCGACGATCTCGGCGGCGCGGTCGAAGTCGACGTTCTCGTCGTGATCGCCGATCTCGGCCTTGGTCGCCGGGGTGAAGATCGGCTCCGGCAGCTTGTCGGACTCGAGCAGGTTGGGCGGCAGCTCGATCCCGCAGACGGCGCCGCCGTTCTTGTATTCCTTCCAGCCCGAGCCGGAGAGGTAGCCGCGCACCACGCACTCGACCGGGTACATCTCCAGCCGCCGCACCCGCATCGCCCGTTCCGCCACCTCTTCCGGCACGTCGGCCGAGATGAAGTGGTTGGGCACGATGTCGCCGGTCAGCTCGAACCAGAATTCGGAGATCCGGTTGAGCACCTTGCCCTTGTCGGTGATCGCCGTCGGCATCACGATGTCGTAGATCGAGATCCGGTCGGAGGCGACCATCAGCAGGTCGTCATCCCACTCGTAGATCTCGCGGACCTTTCCGGAGGAGTGGAGCTTCAAATCGGTTAGAGGCGGCATGGGCGCGATGCTAGCGAGGAGCGCGGCGTGGCTGAACCGAGCCTTCACACTGGCTGGGCAGCCAGTGTGCGATCCTTGCCGCCGTGACCCTGCCGCCCGAACCAAAGAGCTCGCCCCTGGTGCAGACGCTGCGCTGGAGCTTCCGGCCGCTGCCCTTCATGCAGGAGGCGCGCGAAAAGTACGGCGACAACTTCAGCGTCAAATTCCTCACCTTCGAGCGGCCGATGGTGATGATCTCCGACCCGGCCGCGATCAAGGCCCTCTATATGGAGCGCTCGCACGGCCTGCCGCCGGGGCGCGACATCATCCTCACCCCAATCGTCGGCCCGCGCTCGCTGCTGGTCACCAAGGGTGCCGACCACCTCGCCCACCGCAAGCTGATGCTGCCCCCCTTCCACGGCGAGCGGATGCGCTCCTACCAGCCGCTGGTCGAGGAGATCGTCGACCGCGAGATTGACTCCTGGCCGCTCGGCGAGGAGTTCCCGATCCACCCGCGGATGCAGGCGATCACGCTCGAGGTGATCCTCAAGGTCGTCTTCGGCGTCGCCGACGGGCCCCGCTTCGAGCGCCTGCGCAGCGTCCTCACCCAGGTGCTGGAGGAGACCGCCTCGCCGGTGGCCCAACTGAGCGGCCTCGCCTCGCGCCGCTTCGGCGGCCGCGGCCCCTGGGCCAAGTTCGAAAAGCAGCTGAAGCTGGCCGACGACCTGCTCTACGCCGAGATCGCCGAGCACCGCGCCAGCGGCGCCTACGAGGAGCGCGACGACATCCTCTCGCTGATGATGCAGGCTCGCTTCGAGGACGGCAGCGAGATGAGCGACTCCGACTTGCGCGACCAGCTGATGACCCTGCTGCTGGCCGGCCACGAGACCACCGCCACGGCGCTGGCCTGGACCTTTGACCTTCTGCTGCGCCACCAGGGCCCGCTGCAGCGTCTGCGCGAGTCGCTCGAGGCGGGTGAGGACGACTACCTGCGTGCCGTGATCAGCGAGTCGCTGCGCCTGCGCCCGGTCGTGCCGCTCGCCGGCCGCCGCCTCAGCGTCGACCTCGAGACCGAGAACCTGCACCTGCCGGCCGGCACCGACGTGACCCCGGCGATCTGGCTCACCCACACCCGCGCCGACGTCTACCCCGAGCCCTTCGCCTTCCGCCCCGAGCGCTTCCTCGAGGACGGACCCGACACCTACGCCTGGATCCCCTTCGGCGGCGGCATCCGTCGCTGCATCGGTGCCGCCTTCGCCGAGTTCGAGATGCGGATCGCCCTGCGCGAGGTGCTGACCCGCTGCGAGCTGCACAAGGCCAGCCCGGCGCCGGAGAAAATCGGTCGCCGCAACATCACCCTCTCGCCCCGCGCTGGCACCCCGGTCGTCGTCACCGCCCGCCACCCGGCGCGCGAGCGCGACCTGGTCGCCGCTTAGGTTTCGTCGGAAACTGTCTGTACAGCGGCCTCCGCCGCCGCCTGCAGTTTCGCGTCGTCGATCGACTCCAGTGGCGGCGCTGGCTTCACGCCCATTGCGGCCCCGGTAATGCTGGCTGCTTCGACCAGCTTCGCCTTGTCCTCCAGAACGTCTGAGGTTCCTTTTGCTTCGGCCGCTTTTGCCACCTCCGCACCGGCGACGGAGCCGGCTTCGAAGGCGGCGGTGGCATCCATTTCCACGCCCGGCAGTTTGATCCGGGTCAGGCGCGCGGCGAACCCTCCGGCAAGCAGGAGGGCGGCGCCCGTGGCCAGGGTAGCCATGGCCACGGCTTCTGATCGTCCGCCGCCCTGGCCCAACCGTTCAACCGTCTTCACTCGTTTCGCCGTGCCGAGCTTGCGGTGGATCTGGCCGTGCTTCTTCACCACCTTGACCGGCATCTTCACCACTTCAAAGGTCGCTTTGGTCGGGTGAGAGACCTGCGGAGAGCCGGGGTGTTGCCACATCTCACGGCCGGCGAGAAGGACCAGCACACCAACTATCAGCAGTACGGCGGCACCAATGAAGGTGAGGACGATGACCCATTTGGGGGTCTTCCTCTCCGTCGGGACCGGAGCTTTCGTCGCCGCCATGCCGGCCACCCTCTCACGAAGGTGCGCCCCACACAGTTAATTTGTACTAATTTCGAACTCTTGCGGCCGGATGCTCCTGCGCCCAGCGGGCGATCGTGCTCGAACCGGAGATCACCTCGCCGTCGTCGAGGACGAGGATCGGCACCTCGTTGGTGCCGCTCAGCTCCTTCACCTCGGCCCGGTCCTCGTCGCGGCTGCCCCAGGTCCAGGGCATCAGCCGGTAGCCGCCCATCACCTTCAGCTCGTAGCTGTAGCCCGCCGCGTCGAGCGCCTTGCCCGCCTTCGCACACGGATGCGCGAACGCTGGCCCAGTCGTCTTCTGTCCACAGGTGTAGAGCAGCACGGCGGACAGATTAGACGGCGAGCGCCGCCAGCACCTCTTCAGCAGCGCGCTCACCGGACTGCACGGCGCCGTCCATGTAGCCGTTCCAGACGGTCGCCGTCTCCGCCCCGGCCCAGTGGATCGGGCCGATCGGGGCTCGCAGGGCGCGGCCGTATTCGGTCCAGCCGCCGGTCGTCATCAAGCAGCCGTAGCAACCGCGCGTCCACTCCTCCTCCCCCCAGACCCGCTCGATGAAGCGCTCCGGTCGAGCCGCCCGCGCGCCGAAGAGCCGGGCGTGGCCGGCGAGGATCGCCTCGCGCCGCTCCGCCTCCGGTCGGGCGCCCCACTGACGAGCGAGGCGACCCTCGAGGAAGCCGAGCAGGACGCCGGGGCTGCCGTCGGGCGGCGAGTTGTCGAAGACGACCCGCGCCGGCCCGCCGTCGCTGGCCGCCTGTCCCGAGAGGCCTTCTTCACGCCAGAACGGCCGCTCGTAGATCGCCATAGTCTTGATCACCGTGCCCTGCGGCATGCGCTGGGTCAGCTGGTCGCGGCGCGCCGGCAGCGGTGGGTCGTAGGCGACTCGCCCGGCCAGCGTCGGCGGCACGGCGACGATCGCACGGCGGGCGCGTACGGTCAGCTCGCCCGCCTCGCCACCAGCACCGTCGGCGTGCACGACGACGCCACCGGGGCCGTGCTCAATCCGCCGCACCGGCGCCGCCAGGCGTACTCGTCCCTCGCCCAGCTGCTCGGCCATCAGCAGCGCCAGCCGCTGCGAGCCGCCGTGAAAGCGGTCCTGCTGAGCGCCCCCATCGGTGCCGAGCAGCGTGTTGAAGCCGCTGCCGGAGCGCGTGTAGAAGAGCACGTGGAGAAGCGAGACGTCGCTCGGCTCCGCCGCCCAGACCGCCTCGGTGGCGAGCTCGAAGAGCGTGCGGGCGGCGGCGGTGCGGGTGTTGCGCCGCACCCAGGTGGCGAAGGTCTGCCCATCCCAGTCGAGCGCCTTCTGCGCCAGCCAGGGCTGCTCCAGCGGCACGCTGCGCGCCATTCGGTCGAGGCGGACGCGCGCCTGTTCGTAGTCGATCAGCGCCAGCGGCGAGATCGCTCGCGCGAGGTCGCGGACCAGGCGTGGGCTTGCGTCGGTGAGCGGCCCGCTGTAGGAAGCCAGCTTGCCCCCGATCTCGATCAGGTGCCGTCCCTCGTCATAGGTCGGGAAGGTCTCAACGCCCAGCTCGCCGGCGAGTGCCGCGATCCGCTCCTGGGTCGGGCCGATCCATTGGCCGCCGACCTCGACCACCTTGCCCTCGCCGATCTCCTCGTTGAGCAGGCGCCCGCCGACGCGATCGCGCGCCTCGAGCACGACCGGCTCCGTTCCGTCGGCGAGGAGCCGGCGGGCGGCAACGAGCCCGGCAAGGCCGGCGCCGACGATCGCGACGTCGGCTTCGATCTCGCCTTGCGCCTGTCGCTCCATTCACTACGAGCCTAGCTCCGCAGTCTTAATCGAGTTCTGACTAGATGCTACGATCGTCGCACTATTGTAGAAGTTGCGACACGAGAGCTGCGAAACAAAACCGCCGACCTGCTCAAGCGCGTCGAGGCGGGCGAGAGCATGGTGATCACCGTACGGGGAAAGCCGGTGGCGACCCTCTCGCCGTATCGCAACGACGCGCCGAAGTGGATGCCGCGCGGTGAGCTCGTTGAGCTCTTGAAGACACACTCCGCCGATCCGGGTCTTCGCGACGATCTCAAGTGCCTTGATGAAATGACGGACGAAGACAGGCTCAACCGACTATGGCAGTGAGCCGGAACGACTCGCGAGGTCTTCTCGACACCTCGGTTCTCATCGCCATCGAGGGTGGCAGGCCGGTTCGCGTCAGGGCGATGCCGGAGACGACCGCGATCTCGGTGGTGACCAAGGCCGAGCTCCGTGTGGGGATTTTCGCGGCAGTCGACATCGAGACCCGCGATCGGCGGCTGATGACGTTCGAGCTCGCGAACCGCATGGTCTCCCTTCCGGTCGATGAGGCCGTGTCGCGGGCGTGGGCGCAGATGCGCGCCTATGTGCAGGCTTCCGGTCGGAAGGTGGGAGTCAACGACATGTGGATCGCCGCGACGGCGGCCGCCCATGAAATCCCGGTCCTCACCCAGGATGGTGACTTCGACGTCCTAAACGGCGTCGCTGGCCTCACTGTGATCCCGGTCTGAGAGTCCGGGGCCTTCCTAGCCGCGCAGCGCTTCCAGCCGCTCGAAGATCTCGGGCAGGTGGGTGAGGTAGGCGCTGTAGTCGAAGACGGCGTCGAGATCCAGGTCCGGCGCAGCCGTGCCGAGCAGCTCGCGGAAGTGGGTGCCGCTGTCCCAGGCGCGCTGGGCGTTCTCCTGGACCACGCGGTAGGCCTCGTCGCGGGTGAGGCCGGACTCGACCAGGGCGGTGAGGGCGCGTTGGCTGAAGAGGGCGCCGTGGGTGAGCTCGAGGTTCTCGCGCATGCGGTCAGTGCGGACGGTCATCCCGCTGACCACCTTGGTCGCCAGGTCCTGCATGTAGTCGAGCCCGATCGTCGCGTCGGGCAGGATCACCCGCTCGGCGCCGGAGTGGGAGATGTCGCGCTCGTGCCAGAGGGCGACGTTCTCGAGGCCGGTCTGGGCGTAGCCGCGCAGGACGCGGGCGAGGCCGGTGATCCGCTCGGTGCGGATCGGGTTGCGCTTGTGCGGCATCGCCGAGGAGCCCTTCTGCGCGCCCGAGGCGAAGGGCTCTTCGACCTCACGCACCTCGGTGCGCTGCAGGTTGCGCACCTCGGTGGCGAAGCGCTCGAGGCCGGCGCCGGCGATCGCAACCCGCGAGGTGAGCACGGCGTGGCGGTCGCGCGGGATCACCTGCGTCGCCACATCCTCGCGCTGCAGCCCGAGCCGCTCCATCACCCGCGCCTCGACCGCCGGCGGCACCGAGGCGTAGGTGCCAACGGCGCCGGAGAGCTTGCCGAAGGCGAGCTGCTCGAAGGCGTCGGTGAGTCGGGCGAGGTTGCGGTCCGCCTCGAAGGCGAAACCGGCGAGCCGCAGGCCGAAGGTGGTCGGCTCAGCGTGAACGCCGTGGGTGCGGCCGACGCAGAGCGTCTCGCGGTGCTCGAGTGCCCGCTCGATCAGGGCGTCGCGGTAGGCACGGGCGCTGGCCAGTACAACCGCGCCGGCCTCGCGCAGTTGCAGCGCCAGCGCCGTATCGAGCACGTCGGAGGAGGTCAGCCCGTAGTGGATCCAGCGACCGTGCTCGCCAACCGAGGCGGCGACGACGTCGACGAAGGCGGCGACGTCGTGGTCGGTCACCTTCTCGCGCTCGTTGACCGCTTCGACCGTGAAGGCGGCATTGGCCCGCGCCGCCTCGGCCGCCTCACGCGGCACCGCGCCCTCCTCGGCCCAGGCCTCGGTGGCGGCGAGCTCCACCTCCAACCAGCACTCGAACTTGCGCTGCGGAGACCAGACCTGGCCGATCTCCTCGCGCGTGTACCTGGGGATCACGCGTTGATTATCCGCGCGGCGAGGATGCCGGCGTTTTTCGCCCCGTCGATCGCCACACAGGCGACCGGGATTCCGGGCGGCATCTGTACGGCGGAGAGCAGCGCGTCGAGGCCGCCGAGGGATTTGCCGAGGATCGGCACGCCGACCACCGGCAGGTCGCTGTGGGCGGCGGCCACGCCCGGCAAGGCGGCGGACATGCCGGCACCGGCGATGATCACCTTTAGCCCGCGCATGCGCGCGTTGGTGCAGTACTCGCGCACCAGCTCGGGATCGCGGTGGGCACTCATCACCCGCACCTCGTAACGGATCCCCGCCTCGTGCAGCGCTTTGCCGGCTGGCTGCATCTTCGGCTTGTCGTTCTTCGAGCCCATGATGATCCCGACCAGCGGCTCATCGACATCGATTTCCTCGAAGGCCTCCTCTACTGCCGGCATCGCCAGCGCCTCGCCGACCTGCGGCTCGTTGGCTTCGCCTCCGGTGGGCTGGGGCTCGTCTGAAATCTCGGTCATCTGATCCTCTCTATGTGACTGGTGGGCCTAGCTGGCGACGCGGTCCACCGCTCGCGCGGCGATGTCGGATCGGATTTGCATTCCCGCGAACTCGATCCGGCCCGCGGCATCGTACGCACGATCGCGGGCCTCGGCCGGCGTCGCTCCCAATGCCGTCAGGTTGAGTACCCGGCCGCCAGCGGTGACTATCTCTCCGCCGCGCTCGGCGGTGCCGGCGTGAGTGATCTCAGCAAGCTCCGCAGCGGCCTCGAGGCCGCTGATCACGTCGCCCTTCGAGGAGGACTCGGGGTAGCCGGCAGAAGCGAGGACCAGGGTCACCGCCCACTCGCTGGCGAACTCCGCCTCGGCTCCGGCCAGGCCGCCCGGCTCGCGCGCGGCGAGGCAGAGGTCGACCAGGTCAGAGCGCAGCCGCGGTAGCACCGCCTGCGTCTCGGGATCACCGAAGCGGGTGTTGAACTCGAGCACCTTGGGCCCGTCGGGGCCGATCATCAGGCCGGCGTAGAGGACGCCGTGGAACGGTCGCCCGCGCCGCGCCATCGCCGCCACGATCGGCCGGTGCACGGCGTCGACGATCTGCTCGACCTCGGCCGGGCCGAAGCCGGGAACGGGGGAGTAGCTGCCCATGCCACCGGTGTTCGGCCCCTCGTCGCCGTCGAAGATCCGCTTGTAGTCCTGCGCCGGCGCCAGCGCCACCACGTTCTCGCCGTCGCAGAGCGCCAGCAGCGAGAGCTCCTCACCCTCGAGGAACTCCTCCAGCACGACGGTGGTCTCGCCAAAGCGCTGCTCGGTGAAGAAGACGTCGACCGCCGCGCGAGCCTCGGCCTCCGAGGCGCAAACGATCACGCCCTTGCCCGCCGCCAGGCCGTCTGCCTTGAGCACCAGCGGGTAGGAGGCAGCCGCGATTTGGGCCAGTGCCTCCTCGTGGCTGCGTAGGAGCAGGTGCGAGGCGGTCGGCACGCCAGCCTCGCTCATCAGCTCCTTGGCAAAGGCCTTCGACCCCTCCAGCTCAGCCGCCGCTGCACTCGGCCCAAAGGCCGGCACCCCGGCACCCTCGAGCGCGTCGACGACGCCGGCAACCAGCGCCGCCTCGGGCCCGACCACGACCAAGTCGACGCCGCGCTCACGCGCCGCCGCGACGATCGCCTCGACGTCATCAGCAGCGATCTCGGGCAGGCACTCGGCATCAGCGGCAATACCGGCATTCCCCGGCGCGCAGAGCAGCTCGGGCGCATGGACCGAGCGGGCCAGCGCCCGCACAATCGCGTGCTCCCGCCCACCCCCACCGACTACAAGGATCTTCAAGCGCTTGCCCTACCTAGAGCGAGCCGGTCAAATCGTCAGTCGACATCGCCGCCAGCGTCTGACTAGTCATCGTCCCCCGCGAACCGAGCTCAACCGAGACCTTGGCCATCACCTTCTCGTCAGGCGCCTCGACGATCGTGACGAAGTCGTACTGGCCGAGCGTCGCGTACTGGGCCACCACCTTCGCCCCAATTTGCTCAACCTCTTTATTGACCTCGGCCACCCGACCGGGGTTGTTCTTCAGCGTCCGCACACCCTCGGACGTCAGGTTGGTCAGCATCACATAAGTCGGCATCGCAATCTCCTCTCGGGGCTGGGGACCGAACCTACGTTACCCGGCTGAAGGGGCGTCGGGGGTCCCTCCCCAGGAACTCCCGCGAAGCGGCCTGGGGAGGGACCCCCGAGGCCCCGTGAGTTGCAACGAAGGCTCAGTACCCAGCCGGATGACGCACGACAAAGCCTTCCGGATAAGGAGGCTCAGGATGCCAACGCGGCCCGGTCCCTTGGGCATCGCCAACCGTGTCCCAACGCAGCCCGGCAATCTCTGCATAAGCATGGGTCGGGCTCGCGTAGATCGTGATCCAACGACCGGGGCCGGGTTCGCCGTAGCTCTCGAGCGAGCCCGAGGTGAGTGGGGTGTCGAGTAGACCAGCGCCATAGAGCGCGAAGCTCACAGCTCCGGAGCAGTCGTAGCCCGACGCGTACCAGCTGCCGTGGCCGCCGCCCCAGATGTAGGGAGTGGTGGCGATCGAGTTGGCGGCCGAGATCGCCGCCTTGACCGCGGCCGGCGCGTCTTCGGGAGCGCTGGCGAAGCCGTTGTCGAGGACGGCGACAGAGCCCGGCGTTTCAAAGCCGGAATCGAGCGGCGCCACCCGCCAATCGACGTAGCTGGTCTTGCACTTGCCTTCGAGGTCTTCGGCGTCGCTGAGCACGGCCTGCACGTACCACTCGGCCTGGTTGTGGGTGAAGATCCCGGCGCGCAGGCTGCCCCGTGACCAAATCAATCGGGCCAGGGTCGCCGCCGAGTCGGCCGGGTCGGCGCGGCGGATGTGACCGTCTTCGTCGCCGTCGACGGCGTACTTGCTCCACTCGCTCGGTTCGAGGCCGAGCGGGCCGCGTTCGCGCATCTGCCTGGCGCCCATGCCCCGCCCGAAGTTCGACTCGAGCCTGGCCACCGCGGCGAGGGCCCAGACACCGCGCTGCCCCAGTTCGTAGCGAGCGGCGGCATCCTCGAAGGCGGCCATGTAGTCGGCGGGGATGCGGTCGCGCCAAGCCGGCGCCGGCTGGCAGGCCAGTACCGGCAGCTGCGGCGTCAGGGCGAAGCCGCTGCCGACCCCGGCGCCGAGCGAGCCGTAACAGCTGGCGTTGGCGAGCACCTCGGCCACGTACCAGTCGGCGTGGTTGTAGGAGAAGATCGCGTCGTAGGTGTCGGTCGGCATTCCCGCCGCGCTGAGGTAGCGGGCGGCGGCGAAGATCGCGTCTTCGGGGTTGTAGGGGTCGCGCACCCCGTCGCCACTTGCATCGACGCCGTAGCTTTCCCAGGTCGAGGGCATGAACTGCATCCAGCCGATCGCGCCGGCCGAGGACGGCCCCATGTTGCTGCCGAAGGCGCTCTCGATGCCGTTGATCGAGGCGAGGATCGCGGCGCCCTGCGGTCCGAGGCCATAGGCGTTGGCGGCGTGTTGATAGACCGGGATCAGCACCGGCGGCACGCCGGAGCTGGCGCAGCTCGAGCTCGGGATCGAGGGCACCTGGAAGATTTCAGTGGGAGTGGGGGCGGGAACGGCGCCCGCGTCAGGTGGGGTTTCCGGCGCCGCTTCGGTTGCTTCCGCCGGTTCTTCGGTGGGCGCTTCGACCGCGGTGCCGCCGCTCGGTTGTGGCGTCGCCGGCGCGGCGGACAGCGTTTCGTTCTGTTCGAGCGCTGGCGCGATCGTCTCCGCCTGTTCAGGCGCAGCGGCGCTCGCCTGCGTGGCGCTGAGCGCCGCGCCGATTGCCGCGACGGCGAGGGTGTTGCGCAAGCGACCCATCAGCCGAGCGAGTTCGTCACTTCCCACTCGCCGCTCTTCGGGTTGCGCTCCATGTCGAGCCGCAGCTCGCTGGTGACACCGACCCGCAGCAGCGAGACACTCAGTGTGTAGGTGTCTCCATGGTGGGGCCCGGCCACGACGTTGAGCACCTTCGCCTTCGGCACCGCGACGCCGGCCGGCTGCCGTGGTGGCCGCCGCAGCAGCTCGTGGGCCAGTCGGGGAGTGGCGGTTTGGTTGAAGACGTTGTGGACCTCGGGGGTGGTGCGACCGATCTCGTAGAGGACGAAGGCGTTGGCGAACTGGCGGGCGACCTTTGTCGCCGCCGGCCCGGCGGGCTCAACGGGGGTGTCGCTGGTGCTGGCTTCGGCCTTGGCACTCGAGCCGGTCGATTTCGCGACTTCAGCGGTTGAGCCACTGCTCGTGGCAGTGTTTTCCGTGCTGGCAGTTGCGCCCGAGCTCTTTGTGGCGCTGCCCTGCGGTGCATCGGCGAAGTCGGGCTTGGCCCCCTGCAGCACCGGGGCCGGCGCAGTGGCTGCTGCCGCCGGCGCTTGGTGCACAACTGCCGGCGTTACCGGGGCCGCGGCCTCCTGCACTGCCGGGGTGCCGCCGCTGCCGCTGCCCGAGGCCCAGACGAGGCCGAGGACGCCGGCGCCAGCGGCGAGCAGGACAAGGGCGGCGATGCCGAAGACGCGCACGGATGCGCTCCAGTCCCCGGAGCGCTCCTCCAGCGGCCAGACGAATCCACGCTCAATTGCCCAGATCGCCCGCTCAAACGGCCACTTGACTACCTCGACGATGCCACGCAGGACGTCGGCCCCGCCCCAGACCAAGCGCTCCTCTACCGCGAAAGCGGCATCGGCAATTGAAGATCGGATGGGGGCAGGGGTATCGATACGACGGCGTCCAAGCATGGATTGGTCAGGTTGAGAGCTTATTTCGGATTCTCCAACCTTTCCCTTAACACTAAATAATGGGCTTTAGTTCCCATCGCCGCTGTCAGGCGGGCACTTTGGCACCTGCGTTCTCGAAGACGAGCTCACCATCGGCGACGCTGACCCGCACCGTGTCGCCCTCGCGGAACTCGCCCTCGAGCAGCTTCAGCGCCAGCTTGTCGACCAGCTGCTTTTGGATCACGCGCTTCAGCGGCCGGGCGCCGTAAGTTGGGTCGTAGCCGAGGTTGCCGAGCAGCGCCTTCGCCTCAGCGGAGAGCTCGACCTCGATCCCGCGCTCATGCACGCGGCCGATCAGTTGGTCCACCTGCAGCTCGACGATGCGGCCGATGTCGGCCTTGGAGAGGCGGTGGAAGATCACCGTGTCGTCGATCCGGTTGAGGAACTCGGGCTTGAAGGTCGCCGCCAGCACCTCTTCGATCTGCTCGCGGATCTTCTCGTCGACCTGCTCGCCGACGATGCGGTCGCTGCCGACGTTGGAGGTCATGATCAGCACCGTGTTGGTGAAGCTGACCGTGCGGCCCTGGCCGTCGGTGAGCCGGCCGTCGTCCATGATCTGCAGCAGCGTGTTGAAGACGTCGGGGTGGGCCTTCTCGATCTCGTCGAGCAGCACCACCGCGTAGGGGCGCCGCCGCACTGCCTCGGTCAGCTGGCCGCCCTCCTCATAACCGACGTAGCCGGGCGGGGCGCCGATCAGCCGCGCCACCGTGTGTTTCTCCATGTACTCGGACATGTCGAGGCGGACGATCGCCTGCTCGGAGTCGAACATGAACTCGGCCAGGGCCTTGGCGAGCTCGGTCTTGCCGACCCCGGTCGGGCCGAGGAAGAGGAAGCTGCCGATCGGCCGGTTCGGGTCCGAGAGGCCGGCACGGGAGCGGCGCAGGGCGTTGGAGACCGCTTCGATCGCCTCCTCCTGGCCGATCACCCGATCGTGCAGGCGCTCCTCCATCTGGATCAGCTTCTCGACCTCGCCCTCCATCAGGCGGCTGACCGGGATGCCGGTCCATTTGGCGACGACCTCGGCGACGTCCTCCTCGGTCACCTCGTCGGCCAGCATCGAGGTGCCACCGGCGTGCAGCTCGGCAATCCGCTCCTCCTGCTCGGCGACCGCCTTCTCCAGCTCTGGGATCTCGCCGTAGCGCAGCTTGGCGGCTCGCTCGAGGTCGGCCTCGCGCTCGGCTCGCTCGGCTTCGCGGCCGGCCTCCTCCAGCCGCACCTTGGCCTCGTTGATCGAGTCGATCGCCCCCTTCTCGTTCTGCCAGCGGGCGTTCATCTCGTTGAAGCTCTCGCTCAGCTCGGCGAGCTCGGCCTCCAGCGCCTCCAGCCGCGCCTTGGAAGCGTCGTCGGTCTCCTTCCTCATCGCCGCCCGCTCGATCTCGAGCTGCTGCATGCGCCGCTTCACCTCGTCGATCTCGGTCGGCATCGAGTCGATCTCGATCTTCAGCCGCGAGGCCGCCTCGTCGATCAGGTCGATCGCCTTGTCGGGCAGGAAGCGGTCGGCGATGTAGCGCTCGGAGAGGGTTGCCGCGGCGACGATCGCCGAGTCGGTGATGCGGACGCCATGGTGCTCCTCGTAGCGGCCCTTGAGCCCGCGCAGGATCGCGATCGTGTCGTTGATGTCGGGCTCGCCGACCAGCACCGGCTGGAAGCGCCGCTCCAGCGCCGCGTCTTTCTCGATGTGCTTGCGGTACTCGTCGAGCGTCGTCGCCCCGACCGCGCGCAGTTCGCCGCGAGCCAGCATCGGCTTCAAGAGGTTGGCCGCATCGACCGCCCCTTCGGCGGCGCCGGCACCGACGATCGTGTGCAGCTCGTCGAGGAAGAGGACGATCTGGCCGGCCGCCTCCTGGACCTCGGTCAGTACCGCTTTCAGCCGCTCCTCGAACTCGCCGCGGTATTTGGAGCCGGCCAGCAGCGAGCCGATGTCGAGCGCGATCACGCGCCGGTCGCGCAGGCTCTCCGGCACGTCGCCGTCGACGATCCGCTGCGCCAGCCCCTCGACGATCGCGGTCTTGCCGACGCCGGGGTCGCCGATCAACACCGGGTTGTTCTTGGTCCGCCGCGAGAGCACCTGGACCACGCGGCGGATCTCCTCGTCGCGGCCGATCACCGGGTCGAGCTTCCCCGCCCTGGCCGCGGCGGTGAGATCGCGGCCGAATTTCTCCAGCGCCTGCACGCTGTCCTCGGGATTCTGCGAGGTCACCTTGTGCGGACCGCGTACCTCGGCGACTGCCTGCTCCAGCGAGCCGCGATCGGGCAGCAGGTCGGCGACGCCGGAGGCCGAGTCGGTCAGCGCCAGCAGCACGTGCTCGGTCGAGATGTACTCGTCGCCGAGCTTAGCCATCTCCTGTTCGGCCCGCTGCAGGGTCGCGATGAAGGCGGAGGAGGGGCGCACCTCGGCGGTCTCGCTCAGCTTCGGCAGCTCCTCCACCGCAGCAACCGCGCGGCTCGCGATCGCGCCCGAGTCGGCGCCGAGCTTCTGCAGGATCGGCACCACCAGCCCGTCTTCCTGTCGCAGCAGGGCGACCAGCAGGTGGGCGGGCGTCACCTCGGAGTTCTTGCGCTCGGCGGCGAGGGCCTGCGCCGCAGCTACCGCTTCCTGCGACTTGACGGTGAACCTATCCGGTTGCATCAGCGCCTCCTTCCAGTTCTCTCAGCCTGCGTTCCAGCGCCAGCACCCGCTCCACGCCGGCCAGGTTCAGGCCTTCGGCGGTCAGCTGCTGGATCCGTCGCAGCCGCTCGACGTCACGCTGCGAGTAGAGCCGGGTGTTCTTCGGCGAGCGCTTGGGCTGGATCAGGCCGCGCGACTCGTAGATCCGCAGCGTTTGCGGGTGCATGTGAGCGAGCTCGGCGGCGACCGAGATCATGAAGACGCCCTGGTCGGAGTCAATCGAGACCTCGATCCGTTCGCGCCGAACGCTCATCGATTCGCCCTCGCCAACAGCTCGGCCCGTGGGTCGGAGCCATTGAAGGCCTCGGCCAACTTCTCGGCCGCCTCCTCTTGCTCTTTGGTCAGCTTCTCCGGCATCTCGATCTCGAGCCGGTAGCGGATGTCGCCGTTGCCGCGCCCCTTCGGCTTCGGCGCGCCCTCGCCTTTGAGGCGCTGAATCGAGCCGTGCTTGGTCCCTGGGCCGACCTTGATCTTCTTCGTTCCGGCCAGCGTCGGCACCTCGATCGTCGCCCCGCGCAGCGCCTCGGCGATCGTGATTGGCACCGTCACCTCGAGGTTGCCGCCATCGAGTCGCTTGAAGACGGGCGAGGCGGCGACGCGGGTGACGACGAAGAGGTCGCCGGGCGGCCCGCCGCGCTGGCCGGCCTCGCCCTTGCCGGCGAGGCGGATCCGCGCCCCATCCTTCACCCCGGCCGGAATGTTCACCTTGTAGCGCTTGGTCTGTTTGGTCAGGCCGGAGCCGCCGCAGGTGGGGCAGGGGTCCTCGATGATCTGTCCCTGGCCGCCGCACTGCGGGCAGGGCTGGCTGATCGAGAAGAAGCCCTGGCTCTGGGCGTCGATGCCGCGGCCTTCGCAGCGCGGGCAGGTGACCGGGCTGGTGCCCGGTTTGGCGCCGTTGCCGTGGCAGGTCGGGCAGCGTTCGGCCTTCGGCACCGTGACCGAGACCTGGGCGCCGTTGACCGCCTGGTCGAAGCTGAGGCTGATCTCGGTTTCGAGGTCGCGGCCGCGCACCTGCTGGGCCTGCGGCCGGCCCCCACCACCGCCGCGGCCGAAGAGGTTGGAGAAGATGTCGCTGACGTCGAAGCCACCGGCCGCGCCAGGACCGCCCGGCCCGAACGGACCGGCTCCGCCGGGTCCCCCCGGCCCACCACCGCCGAAGCCGCCGAACATGCCCCCACCGGCGTCGTACTCCTTGCGCTTCTCGGGATCAGAGAGCGTGTCGTAGGCGCCCTGGATCTCCTTGAAGCGCTCCTCTGCCTTGGGATCGTCCGGGTTGCGATCAGGGTGGTACTGGCGCGCCAGCTTGCGGTGCGCCTTCTTGATCTCCTCCTCGGAAGCCCCTTTCGGGACCCCGAGCACCTTGTAGAGATCCTCAGCCACCAGCTACTCGCTCACCACCACACGCGCTGGCCGAATCAGCTGCTCGCCGAGGCGGTACCCCTTCTGCATCACCTCAACGACCGTCCCCGACTCAACCCCAACCGAAGCAACGGTCGAGAGCGCTTCATGCAGCGTCGGATCGAACTTCTCCCCCTCCGGATCAACCGTCTCGACCCCGTTCCTACCCAAGGTCTCCCGCAGCCGCCGAAACACCAGCAACACCCCATGCGAAAGCCCGTCCTCGGAGTCCCCCTCTGGATCCAACTCCGCGGCCTGAATAGCCCGCTCCAAATCGTCGAGGACCACGACGACCTCCCGAATCACCTCAGCTTTTCCACGCCCCGTCGCAGCCTGAACCTCTGAAGCCATCCGCTTGCGGTAGTTCTCGAAGTCAGCCTTCGTCCGCTTCGCCAGGTCGAGGTACTCGTCCCGCTCCCGCTGAGTGTCAGCCAGCAGCGCCTCGAGATCGGTTTCAACGGCGTCCGCCTGGGGCGCATCTCCCGCGGGTGGCGGTGTAGGGGGGCCCACCCCCGAGGAAGCTTTAGCTACCGGAG
>CAWCJW010000011.1:0-14454 GCA_963795765.1 uncultured Solirubrobacterales bacterium | reverse complement strand
CGACGCCCGCGACAGCGCCGAGCACGCCCTCGACCAACAGCTCGGGATCACGCGGGTTGAGGACGCCGATCGGCGACTCACGCTTGCGCAGCGGCAGCTCGGCCGGGTCGGCGAGCACCCGCAGGCGCCCCGCCGCGATCAGATCCTCGTCCACCCCTCCCATGCGACCGGCAAAGGTGGTGAAAACCGGCGTGCCCAGCGCCACCGCCTCGCGGTTCATCGTCCCCCCCGCGCTGACGACCAGGTCGGCGTAGGCGATCAGGCTCTGGGCGTCGATCGCCCGCTCGGGCACGATCAGGTTGGCGGCCGCCATCGCCCGCACCTCCGCCCCCTGGCGCTCGGTGCGGGGAATCACGACGGCCTGCACCTGCGGGGACGCGGCGAGGTGGCGGATCGCCTCGCCGTAGACGTCGTTGCGGGCGTGGTACTCGGAGGTCTCCGGCGGCGGCCGCACGACCACGAGCACCTTCTCGCGGTCGAGTCCGAGCTCGTCGAGGACGCTCGCGTCCGGGTTGAAGTCAGCCAGGTAGTACTCCTCCTTCAGCCCCGGGTAGCGGACCAGCTTGCGCTCCTTGGCGCCGATCTTCCGCAACCGCTCGAGCGGGATCGACTCCGGCATCAAGACCTTGCGCGCCGCCCGGAAGGAAATCTGGCGCTGCCAACCGGCGAACTCGTAGTCCTGCATCTGCGCCGAGGGGATCAGGTAGAGCGAGCAGACGACGGCGAGATCGACCGAGCCGTGGGCGAGCGCCAACTGCGGGCGCCGCTGCCAGACCAGTCGCGCCAGCTGCGCCGAGCGCCCGGCGAGCGCCATGCCCTTGCCGAGAGCGGAGGCACCGCCATGACTGCCCACTGCGGTGTACGGGATGCCGAGCCGGTCGAGGATCCCAAGCGTCTGGCCGTACTCGCGAGCGGTGACCAGGACCTCGTCCCCCCTGGCTTCAAAGCGCTCGATCAGCGGGCGCAGGACAAGCGGGTGCGCGGCAGCCGTGCAATCGACCCAAACCCTCATATGCGCCGCTCACGAAGAATCAGATCGTGACGTTCGCTAATCGGCAATCAAACCGCTGCTGGTGCGGAAAGCTGTGGGTAGAGCGGGTAGCGATCCATCAGGCCCTGGGTGCGCTCGGCGAGCGCGTCCCTCTGCGCGTCGAACTCATCGGAGAGCGCGGTGGCGATGACACTGGCGATCTCGGTCATGTCCTCCTCGACCAAGCCGCGGGTGGTCAGGGCCGGGGTGCCGATGCGCAGGCCTGATGGGTTCATCGGCGGCCTCGGGTCGAAGGGGATCGCGTTGCGGTTGACGGTGATGCCGACCGCGTCGAGCCGGTCCTTGGCGGTCTGCCCGTCGAGACCGCTGGGCGTGAGGTCGACGAGGACGAGGTGGACGTCGGTGCCACCGGTGAGAACCGGCACGCCGTCCGCTTCCAGGCCGGCGGCGAAGGCCTGCGCGTTGGCGATCGTCTGACGCTGGCGAGCGCGGAACTGCTCGCTGGCAGCGATTCGCAGTGCCACGGCCTTGGCGGCGACCGTGTGCATTAGCGGCCCACCCTGCTGACCGGGGAAGACGGCTTTGTCGATTGCTTTCGCGTGCTCCTCTTTGCAGAGGATCATGCCGCTGCGCGGGCCGCAGAGGGTCTTGTGGATCGTCGTCGTGACGACGTCGGCGTACGGCACCGGGTTGGGGTGCTCGCCGGCGGCGACGAGGCCGGCAAAGTGGGCCATGTCGACCATCAGCTTGGCGCCGACCGAGTCGGCGATCTGGCGGAAGGCGGCGAAGTCGAGTTGGCGCGGGTAGGCCGACCAGCCGGCGACGATCAGCTTCGGCTTGTGCTCCTCGGCAAGCGCGGCGACCTCGTCCATGTCGACCAGCAAATCGTCTTTGCGGACGTGGTACGGGACCGGGTTGTAGAGCGTGCCGGAGACGTTGATCTTCATCCCGTGACTGAGATGGCCGCCGTGGTCGAGAGCGAGGCCGAGGAAGGTGTCCCCCGGTTCGAGCAGCGCCATGTAGACGGCGTTGTTGGCCTGCGCTCCGGAGTGGGCCTGGACGTTGGCGTGCTCGGCGTCGAAGAGCGCCTTGGCGCGGTCGATCGCTAGTTGCTCGGCGACGTCGACCTCCTCGCAACCACCGTAATAGCGCCGTCCGGGGTAGCCCTCGGCGTACTTGTTGGTCAACACCGAGCCGACCGCGTCGAGCACCGCTTGCGGCACGAAGTTCTCCGAGGCGATCATCTCCAGCGTGCCCTGCTGGCGCCGCAGCTCGGCCTCGAGCACGGCGGCGATCTCGGGGTCGACGTCGCCCAGTGGCGCGGTCTGGAAGTTCTCCGGCAGCTCGGTCATCGGGACGAGCGACCATAGCAACGCCCGCCGATAGCGGAAGCGGGTATAGATCCGGCCTCAGTGAAGCCGAAGCGAAGCCAACTCGCCCTCGCGCTCTGCCTGCTGGCGGGGCTCGCGTGCGTCTCGCCCGCCCAGGCGATCGCGCCGATTGGCGAGAACCCCTGCGAGGGCCCGGAAGCGAAGGTCCTGCTCTGCCCGAACCTCCGCATCGCGGCGCCTCACGAACTTTACGTCGACCACGCCGGCGGCCATACGAGGCTGCACGCGACAAGCGACGTACGCAGCCGCGGCCTCGGCCCGATGGAGCTGCGGGGCACCCGCAATGGCTGGCGCACGATGCGAGTACGCCAGCGCATCTACAAAGCCGGCGGTGGCCACGTCGACGTGCCGACCAAGGCGACGCTGCGCTTCACCTCGGTCGGCGCCTACTTCGGCGGCTCCTACTGGAAGGTTCACCAGTTGGCCCGCTTCGAGCTCTGGTCGGTCGACGGCCAGCACCGGCTCCTGCACCGCGTCCGGGTCGGGCCGAAGCTCAACTACTGCCTGCGTGACCTCGAGCGCACCCGCCCCGGCAAACGCTCACCCGAGCACCGGCACTACCCGGGCTGCAACCAGAACCCCTACATCCGCCACGACACACTCGGCACCTCGGTCGGCTGGTCGGACATCTACCCAGCCGACTACGACAAGCAGTGGATCAAGGTCGATGGCCTGCACGGCTGCTTCGCCTTCGTGATGACCGTCGATCCCGAGAGCCTGCTGTTCGAGTCAAACGAGCACGACAACAGCTCGCGCCGCCTCGTTCACCTGCCCTACCGTGGCGCCAGCGGCTGCTGAGAAAGAGGCTTGCCGCAGGGCCGACTAGAACGAGGTCTTGCCAGCGCCGTGGCCAGAGTCCTTGCTGAAGTCGGATCCTTCAGACGTGACCCGGTGGCCGACGTAGCAGCCGCCGACAATGGCAAAGACGGTTATCGCCGCGAAGAATTCAGCCGTTCCGGCCCCCGTCAAATTCAACAGGGCATCCAGGGTCAAGATCGCAACGGCCATAACGACGAAGGGGATGGACCAAGAACGCAGCATGTCCTTAGCTTACCTCCATGCGAGATTGCCGATCAGGAGGAGCACAGCAAGAGTTGCCCCAGCGAGAAAGCCGATCGCGGTAGCTCTCTCGACCTGGCCGGGAGGCGCGCCGCTGAGAACCGTGTATGCCCTGGCGATCCCCGCAAATACACCGCTCAACACTACGATCACGCCCGCTACCGCTGAAACCAGGTCCGTCAGGGGAGTCGTAGACGCCAGCAACATTTGACCAGGCAACCCTGCCGTGATCTTCCGCTTCTATGGCGCAAGCGTGCAACGACTTTGCATCGCGCAGCTCGCCAGGCACGCGATGTGAGGTCTCTAGCCGCCGATCGGTGCTCGCGGGTTCGAGCCCCAGAAGACGACGGTGCCGAGCATGCCGATGATGTGGACCAGGATGATGTTGACCACCATCGACTGAGCCGTCGCGGTGCCGACCCCGACCGGGCCACCGGAGGCGGTGTAGCCGTAGTAGCAGCCGACAAGCACGATCGCGGTCGTCATCACCATCCCCTTGATCAAGCTGAAGAGCAGGTCCGGCGGACTCTGGAACATCCAGAAGATCAACAGGTAGCCGCCAGAAGACACATCACCGACCTGCTGGACCACGGCGATATAGCTGGCGAAGTAGGCGACGCCGATCCCGACCAGGTAGAGGAAGGGGATCGCGATCCAGGCGCCGAGCAGGCGGGTCGCAGCGAGGAAGGTCACCGGCGGGATCCCCATCACCTCGAGCGCGTCGATCTCGTCGGATATCCGCATCGCGCCGAGCTCGGCGACGATCCCGGTGCCGACCTTGGCCGAGAGGATGTAGCCGAAGGCGTAGGGCAGGCCCTCGCGCAGGTCACAGTAGGCGGAGAAGAGACCGGCCAGCGAGGGAGCGCCGATCGAGCGGTTGAAATAGGCGCCCTGCAGACCGCACTGCAGGCCGAGGATGAAGACGAAGGCCCAGATGATCAGGGCCGAGCCGAGGATCAGGATGCCGCCCTGGCGCAGGCTCTCGCCGAAGAAGCGCAGCACGCGACCGCTGAAGACGAGGCCGGCGACGCGGGTGCCGAAGCGGGCGATCTCGCCGAAGGAGTCGAGCCAGCCGCGGGGGACGTCGAGCCAGCCGATCAACGGATGCTCTGCAGTTCGGGGTTGGTGGCGAGCAGGATCGAGGTGACGACGAACTGGAAGAAGAAGACGGCGACGAGGGCGATCACGACCGCCTGGTTGACGGCGCGGCCGACGCCGGCGGCGCCGCCGGAGGCCGCCATCCCCTTATAGGAGCAGACGACGGCGATGATCGCGCCGAACATCGTGCACATCAGAACCGAGGCCCAGATGTCGGTGACGGTGGCGTTGGAGAAGAGCGTGGCGAAGAAGCCGCCCAGCGACTGGTGGTAAAGCAGCTCGGCGGCGATCCCGGCGGAGAGACCGAAAACGATCGCGAAGATGTCGAGCAGGCCGGTGATCACGAGTAGGGCGAGGAAGCGCGGCACGACCAGGTTCTTGACCGGGTCGACACCCAGGACCTGCAGGGCGTCGAGCTCCTCGCGGATCTTGCGGGCACCGAGGTCGGCCGTGATCGCGGTGCCGGCGACGCCGGCGACGACAACGGCGGTGACCAGCGGGCCGATCCAGCGGATCGCGGTAAGGACGAAGAAGCCGCCGAGCCGATCGAGCGCCCCGAACAGCGAGAGCACGCCCGCCGCCTGCAACCCCGGCGCGCCCAGGCAGAGCGCGAAGGTCGAGATCAGCAGCGGGAACCAGGAGAGCTTGAGCACGAAGAGGAACTGCCAGACCAGCTCCTCGCCATAGGGATAGGGCGGCCGTATCGCCGAGACAACCGTCTTCGCGGTGAGGATCATCATCTCCCCCACCTGCTCGAAGGCGGACTTGGCGGGTATGAAGGCCCGGCTCAGGATTTCGCCTGCCACCAGCTCATCGCCCTGCCGAGAGGGCCCCCGCCCGATCGTGGTGACGGCTCAGCCTGATTCTCGGAAAGCTGCGCTTTGCGGCGCGCCCGCTCCTCACCCACCTGCCTGGCCCGCAGCTCAGCGGCGCGCTGCGCCTCGGAGAGCTGGGCGATCAGGGTGTCGCGCGTCTGCTCGAGCTCCTCGACGCCGGCGACGTGGGCTTTGGAGAAACGGGCTGCGGTCGGCATGTCGGCCGGAAGGTCGCGGGTGTAGGCAGCCAGCTCGATCTCGAGGCGGGCAATCTGGCGGCGCAGCTCGTGGCGAACCTCGATCGCCTCGCCTTCCTCGGCGAGGCCGGGGAGCTCATCGCTGACCTCGCTGGTTTCGCTCATGCTGGCGCAGGCGGCGGTGACCACCACGAGGTCGCTCGGGTCCAGCCCCGCATCCAGTGTCCGCTGCAGGGCGTCGGCGGCGATTTCCTCCAGCTCCGGCGAGGCCTCGGTCCGCTCGGCGACGAAGGTGCCCTGACCCTGGCGGCTGACCACGAGCCCTGACTGCTCGAGGCCGGCGTAGACCGCGCGCACGGTGTTGACGTTGACGCCGCCCCACTCTGCGAGGCGACGGAAGCTCGGCAGCCGCTCGCCGGCCGCCAGCCGGCCAGTGGCGATCAGCGCCCGCAGGCGCCAGGAGAGCTGAACGCCGACTGGCAACTCAGCTGCGGGATCAGTGGAAAAGGGCGTAGCTTCGCGGCCCGCCGTCCTCTGTGCCATCAGAGCACACAGTAGGCGAGACAGCTGTTCTAGTCAACTAGAACAGCATTAGACGCTGGCCATCCGCGCCGTCAGATCCTGCGGCGACAGGCCACCTTGACGCAGCACGCTCCACTCTCCGCCCGCATCAAGCGAGCTGACGTCGATCACCGTCGAGGGCGATCCTGCCAGAGCGCCACCGTCGATAGCGACGTCGACGGCGGTGAGAATGCGGCGCGGGACGTCGGCGAAGATCGCCGGCGCTGGCTCGCCGCTGCGATTTGCCGAGGTCTGGAAGATCGGGCACATCGCCCCTGCCAGCGCCCCCTCGATCAGGCGCACACCGAGGCGCTCCGGGTCCTCCCGACAGGCGAGCGGGTAGCGGTGCTCGGGGTTGTCGACGATGAGGGTGACCGGCCCCGGCAGCAGCGCCCCGACCGCGGCCCGGGTGCGATCGCCGAGGCTCTCGACCAGCTCCCGCATCGCCAGGGGCGAGAAGTAGAGGACCGCCGAGGGCTTGCCGTCGTCGCGACCCTTGATCCGGTGGATGCGCTCGATCGCCTCCGGGTTGAGCGGATCGCAGGCGAGGCCGTAGAGGCCGTCAGCCGGGAAGATCGCGACCCCGCCGGCGGCAATACAAAGCTCGAGGCCAGTGCGTGCGCTGTCGGCCCCGTCGCGCTCGACCGAGACCGTGACGGTCATGCGACCGACTCTTTGCGGCCGATCACGAGACGCTCGATCCCGGCCAGGTCAGGGCGGGACTCAACGCGCTCGAAGCCGGCGGCCCGCAGGATCTCAGCCACCTCCCCATCCTGTCCGGCGCCGATCTCGAGCGCCAGAACGTTGGTGCGGGTGGCGAGCAACGGCACCGTGGAGCGAAAGGCGTCGAGCCCATCCGGCCCGGCCAGCAGCGCCTCGCGCGGCTCCCACTCAGTCACCTCAGGCTGCAGGTTTCCCCAATCCCCCTCACTCACATAGGGAAGGTTCGCGACCACCAGGTCAAATTCCTCATCGCGGAGCGGCAAAGTCCCCTCGCAAAGCTCGACCCGCGACATCAGGCCAAGCCGCTCGGCGTTCCCGGTGGCGACCGCGAGGGCGGCGGCGGAAGTGTCGCTGGCGGTGACCGCGACGTCGGCGAGCTCCGTGGCGATTGCCAGCGCGATCGCACCGGAGCCAGTGCCAACGTCGAGGACCCTGCGCGGGCGCAGCTCAAGCGCCAACTCGACCAGCAGCTCGGTCTCCGGCCGCGGGATCAGCACCCGCGGGTCGACGGCGAGCTCGATCTCGCGAAAACCACGGCGGCCGAGGATGTAGGCGACCGGCTCGCGCCGCAGGCGGCGGCGTACCGTCTTGCTGAAGCGCCGCGTGGCGGCGGCTGGAATCTCCCCCTCGGGGTCAGCCGCCAGGCGCGCCCGGTCCCATCCCGTCGCCTCGGCGAGCAGCAGCTCGGCATCGAGACGGGGATCTTCGACACCGGCGGCGCGCAGAGCGTCAACAGAAGCGCTCAGCGCTTCGCGGATCACCCGACCGCGGCGGTCTCGAGGCGCTGCCGCTTCTCCTCGGCCGCAAGCGCATCGGTGAACTCGGCCAGTTCGCCGCCGAGCACGCCGTCGAGATTGTGCGAGGTGTGCTTGATCCGGTGGTCGGTGACGCGACCCTGGGGGAAGTTGTAGGTGCGGACCTTCTCCGAGCGCTCGCCGCTGCCAACCTGCGCCTTGCGCTCGGAGGCGATCTTGGCGTGCTGCTCGGCCAACTCGCGCTCGTAGAGGCGGGCGCGCAGGACCCGCATCGCCCGCTCCTTGTTCTGCAGCTGCGACTTCTCGTCCTGCATCGAGACGACGATGCCGCTCGGTTTGTGGGTGATCCGCACGGCCGAGTCGGTGGTGTTGACCGACTGGCCGCCGGGCCCCGAGGAGCGGTAGACATCGATCTGCAGGTCGTTGAGGTCGATTTGAACCTCGACCTCCTCGGCCTCGGGCAGGACGGCAACCGTCGCGGTCGAGGTGTGGATGCGGCCCTGCGACTCGGTCTCGGGCACCCGCTGCACCCGGTGCGTGCCGCCCTCGTACTTGAAGATCGAGTAGGCCCCCTCGCCCTTGATCGCAAAGGTGACCTCCTTGAAGCCACCGACCTCGGCACTCGACTGCGAGAGCGGCTCGGTGGCAAAGCCGCGCTCTTCGGCGTAGCGGGTCAGCATCTTGTAGAGGTCGCCGGCGAAGAGTGCCGCCTCGTCGCCGCCGGTGCCGGCCCGGATCTCGACCAGGACGTTCTTCGAGTCGTTGGGGTCGCGCTCGACCATCGCCAGGCGGATCTCCTCTTCGAGCGCCTCAATCCGCGGCGGCGCCTCCTCGACCATCGTCTGTAGCTCGGGGTCCTCGCCAGCTTCGGCGAGCAGCTCCCGCGCCCCCTCGAGGTCGTCCTTCAGCTTGCGGTACTCGACCGCCAAAACCTGTGCCGGCTGCAGTTCGCGGTACTCGCGGCCGACTTCGGCGTAGCGCTCCCGGTCCCCGATCACGACCGGATCCGACATCTGCGCCTCGAGCTCAGCGAAGCGCGCCTCGATCTGTTCGACCAGAGAATCGATCACGGCTCACAACATAGACGGGCATCGGCGTTGACGAATACGGCACACCTCAGGCCCCAGATGGTGTGCCAGTTGACTAGCACAATAGCTCGGGTTACTGTGATAGCTAGCTAGTTCAACGGGAAGATTCGTGGATTTGCAATGGAGACCGAGATGAAAACGGACACGCTCGTCACCGCGCCGCCCGCGCGCATCGCCTGCCTTGCCCTGCCCAAGCTGATCGGCTCCGGCAACCTTGAGGCGGCAACCGGCTGCTTCGCGCGCGACGCCTGCCTGATGACCCCGGATGCAACCGCGATTCACGATCGCGAGCACATCCGACCACTGCTCGCTCAGCTGATCGCCCGCCGGGTCCAGATCGAGGTTGAGCAGAGCAACGTGCTGATCTCGGGCGACGTCGCCTTCGCCCGCGAGCGCTGGCAGATCAGCGCCCGCGGCGCAGCAGGGTCATCCCACTACGAACAGTCCTGCGACCCCTACCTGGTGCTGAAGCGGATCGAAGGCAGTTGGAAGGTCTCGATCGCGGCGCTCTGGGGCTGGGGAGACCGCTAAGAGGCCCTCTTAGGCGACGATCTCGATGTGTTCTTGCTTGGCCGCGTCCTCGGGCGACTCGCGGGCCAGCACCGCCTCCAGCGAGGCGATCGCGACCGCGAGCTCTTCTTCGTCGGGCTCGCGGGTGGTCAGGTTCTGCAGCATCAGGCCCGGCCACATGATCGCGCGCACCCAACGCTTGCGCCGGTTCCTGCCGGCCCACTTGATCACCTCGTAGGAGAGGCCGGCAATCAGCGGGATGCCGACGATTCGCGAGACGACGAGCCAGTACCAGGCGGGCAGCCCGATCGGGGCGAAGACGAAGATCGCCAGCACCATCACGATCAGCAGGAAGCTGGTGCCGCAACGGGGATGCAGCCGCGAGTAGAGCTTCGCCCGGGCCGGCGTCAATTCGTCTTCGGCCTCGTAACAGGAGATCGTCTTGTGCTCGGCGCCGTGGTACTCGAAGACGCGGCGCAGGTCTTTGAGGCGGCTGATCGCGGCGATGTAGGCGATGAAGATGCCGGTCCGCAGCACCCCCTCGACCAGCCAGAAGAGGAAGGGTGAGCCGAGCTTGTCCTTAATTAGGCTGGTTAGCCCGACCGGCACGACGAAGAAGAGCCCGACCGCGAGCAGCATCGAGAAGGCGATCGTCAGGCCCCAGACCCAGCCGCCGATTTCTTCCCGCTCACCCTCTTCGTCCTCCTCGAGCTGGGCGTTGGCGGAGATCGCGAGGGCGCGGAAGCCGATCTTCAGCGACTCGCCGAGGGCGACCACGCCGCGCAGCACCGGCAGTCGCCAGAGGCGGTGGCGCGTGGCCCAGGGCCGGATCGGCTCAGAGCTGATCTCGATCTCGCCGTCGGGGCGACGCACCGCCACGGCCCAGACCGAGATGCCACGCATCATCACGCCCTCGAGCACCGCCTGGCCGCCGACCGGCGCGTCGCGCTTGGCGACAAGCGCGCCGTCGGGCATGCGCAGCGGGTCCGCCCCGTTTTTGGACGGGACGGCAGCTTCGGTTTGCAGCGAGCCCAGCTCTGGGCTCACGGCTTACCTCCCGGCCTTGGCGTGCTTGGCAGCGCGGCGCTGGAAGCGCTCAACCCTGCCGCCCGTGTCAACCAGCTTCTGCTTGCCGGTGTAGAACGGGTGGCACTCGGAGCAGAGCTCGACGTGCAGGTCGGCCTGCGTCGAGCGCGTGTAGAACTGGTTGCCGCAGGAGCAATGCACGTTTGCCAGCGTGTAATCAGGATGAATTCCGCTTTTCACGCCCTTCAGTCTAGATGACTCGCGCAAGCGGCCGATCCAGGGGTTGTGAATCGGCTCTCTCGTGCCGATAGCTTCATCAGTGGAAAGCACGGAGACCGCCACAGCCCCGTCGCGCGCTGGGCGACAACTACGCCGCGCCCTCGCCGTGCTGCTGCTCGGCGGCACTGCCGTGGTTGCCCTACACGACTGGCTCGGCATCGGCGACGGCCTCGACTTCGCGATCAGCGAAGCGCTCTATGACGCGGTGGTGCTCGGCGCCGGGCTGGCCTGCCTGATCAGGGCCTCCGACTACCCGAAGGAGAAAGCAGCCTGGCTCTGGATCGGGGCCGCGATCCTCTGCTGGGGGGCGGCCGAGGTCTACTGGACCGCCTTCATCGAAGGCAACGCCTCCGCCCCTTACCCGTCACCGGCCGACATCGGTTACCTCGTCTTCTACCCCCTCTCCTACGTCGGCCTGGCGATGCTGGTGCGGGCGCGGGCGCACGAGATCAAGTGGCGGCTCTGGATGGATGGCTTGATCGCCGCGCTCGGCACCGCCGCGCTGGGCACCGCCTTCGTCTTCGACTTCGTCGCCGAGAAGGCGACCGGGACGACGCTGGAAAAGCTGACGACGCTCTCCTATCCGCTCGGCGACATCGCGATGCTCTCGATGGTCGTCGGCGTGATCGCCCTGACCGGTTGGCGCCCCGGGCGCACCTGGTCGCTGCTGCTCGCCGGCCTCTCGGCCCTGGTGATCGCCGACATCGCCTACACCCTGCAGTCGACCGAAGGCGCCCTGCCGGGCGGCGAATGGATCAACCCGATCTACCTGATCGCCGCCGTCTGCCTCGGCGCCGCCGTCTGGCAGCCGGCGGAAGCGGCCGAGATCACCTCCTCCCATGAAAACGACCGGCGCGAGATCATCGTGCCCGCCGTCTTCGCCGCGGTGATGATCGGGCTCTTCGCGATGCAGTACTACAGCGCCACGGGCGGGCTCTCGACCGTGCTCTGGGCGGCAACGATGACCGCCGTGGTCGTGCGCCTGACGATGAGCGATCGCGAGAACCACAAATTGCTCGAGGAAGTGCGTACCGACTCGCTTACCGGGCTCGGCAACCGCGGCCGCATGGAGGTCGAGCTGGCCGAGATCTGCGAACGGGCCAGCAGCGAGCAGCCGGCGATGCTCTACCTCTTCGACCTCAACGGCTTCAAGCGCTACAACGACACCTTCGGCCACCCCGCCGGCGACCGGCTCTTGAACCGGCTCGGCAGCTCGCTGAAAGCGGCGATCGAGGGCGACGGGTCCGCCTACCGAATCGGCGGCGACGAGTTCTGCCTGCTGCTCACCTGCGCCGAGGAGCGCTTCGAGGCGGTGGGCCGCGCCGCGACCGAAGCCCTGACCGAACACGACCGGGGGGTCGAGGTCAGCTCGTCTTGGGGCGCCGCGACGATCCCGGCCGAGGCTGGGGATCCCTCCGCGGCGCTGCAGCTCGCCGACGTGCGCATGTACGCGCAAAAGGAGTCACGCCGCACCGCCGCCACTCGCCCAGACCTGGGCGTCACCAGCCCGGCGAGCTCCGAACCGACGATCAAGGCTAGCCGCGGCTGAGACCGTCGAGCAGGGCGTCGAGAGTCTGCCCCACTTCGGCTCGCATCTTCTCTGCATCCTCGGCCCGCGCCACCAGCATCGCCGCCTCGTCGAGGGCGCCCATCAGCACGTGGGCGAGCGGCCGCACCGGCTGCGGGTCGATCGCCCCCGCCTCGACCGCGGCCTGCAGCGTCGCTTCGATCAGGCCGAGACCATGCTCGGTGGCGATCTCGCGCCAGCGGTCCCAGCCCAGCACCGAGGGTCCGTCGAGCAACACGATCTGCTGCGTCTCCGGCTCGGTGCTGACGCGGAGGAACATCTCGGCGCCAGCTCGCATCGCCCCCAGCGGCGAGGAGGCGTTGGCCTCCAGGGCCCCGGCGGCGATCCGCTCGGCCAGCTCGACCTCGATCTGCTCGTACACGGCCTCGAAGAGCTCGCGCTTGCCGTCAAAGTGGTGGTAGAGCGCGCCCCGGGTAACCCCCGCTGCCCGCGCAATCTCCTCGGTGCCAACACCGGCGTAGCCGCTCTGCGCAAACAGCGGCCGCGCGGCGGCGATCAGGGCCGTGCGGGTCGCCTCCGTCCGCTCCGCCTGGGTGCGCCGCGTCGTCTCGCTACTGTTCTTTTTGACATTCATACAGTCTGTATGTTACATTCGTTGACGACAACATTTAAGTTCACGACGAGGAGGAAAGCACGTGACCACGACAAGCGAGCGCAAGGAGATTGAGCTTCCGGCGGGCCGCATTCGCTACCGCGAAGCCGGTGAGGGCAAGCCGGTGGTCTTCGTCCACGGCTTCCTCGTTGACGGCAGGCTCTGGGACGGTGTCGTCGACCAGCTCGCCGATCGCTGCCGCTGCATCGCCCCGGATTGGCCGATCGCCGCCCACCAGGTCGCGATGAACCCCGATGCCGACCTCTCCCCTCCCGGCATCGCCGCGTTGATCGCCAGCTTCCTCGAGGCGCTTGAGCTGGAGGATGTGACGATCGTCGGCAACGACTCCGGCGGCGCGATGTCGCAGGTGTTGGTCACCAAGCACCCGGAGCGGATCGGCAGGCTCGTGCTGACCAACTGCGACACCCACGACAACTTCCCGCCCGGCATCTTCAAGGCGATGCCGCCGTTGGCGAAGCTGCCCGGCGGGATGACCGTGCTCTCGGCCCCGTTCCGCATCGGCGCCCTTGCCCGCACCGCGTTTAAGCCCTTCGCCAAGAGCGAGATCCCGCCCGAGCTGGTCGCCTCCTGGATGCGACCCAGCCTCAGCGATCCCGGCATCAAGCACGACGCGACCAAGGTGACCGCCGGGATGAACAAGCGCTACACGCTGGAGGCCGCCGAGCGGCTGAGCGAATCCCAGCTGCCGCTGCTGCTCACCTGGGCGCCCGGCGACAAGTTCTTCCCGATCTCCTATGCCGAGCGCTTGGAGAAGGAGACGCCGAACGCGCGCCTGATCAAGATCCCCGACGCGAGCACCTTCGTCTCACTGGATCAACCAGCCCGCTTGGCTGACGAGATCGCGACGTTCGTCCAACAGAACTGAGGCAAAACTCGCAAGCTGCGCGTTCTTTTTCGCTACTTGCATGTTTTTCGTCCGATCGAGGGGCGAAGGTTCCATAACGCCCCCGACAGGACGGAGAGTCATGCCTAGGGAAATCTTCGATCAGGACCGGCCGCGGAGCACGATGGCGCGACGCCTTGACGAAGCGTTTGCCGGCTGCGACCAGTGGACACTCGCCCCGCCGACTCAGCGGCGCAGCGAGGCCGTCTTCAGCCCGCAGGCCTCGATCTCATCGAGGATCAGCGGCAGCGCCGCCGCCGTACGCACCCAGGAGCCGCGGGCGCTGTAGTAGTCGGCATCGTGCAGCAGCACCACGTCGCCGGCGCCGATGCCGGCACTCGAGCGACGGGTGATTGACTCGGCCGTCGCGCTGCGATCCCAGTCGCGCCCCCAGCGCGACCAAAGAACGGGTCGCCAGTCACGTCGCTGCACGGCGCGCAGGGTTGACGCGCTGAAGATCCCGTAGGGCGGGCGGTAGCAGGTGACGGTCCGGTCACTTGCCTCCTCGATTGCCGCCAGCGCCCGCTCCGCGTCTTCGAGAAAGCCGCCCGGCCCGAGCCGCAAGTTATTGCGATGGCGGAAGCAGTGGAGCTCGACCCCGTGGCCAGCGGCGACGATCTCAGCGACCAGCGCCGGGTAGCGGACCACCTGCTCGCCGACCAGGAAGAAGGTGGCCGTCGCACCGCGCTCGCGCAGGCACTCGAGCATCGCCGGGGTTCCCTGCGGATGGGGGCCGTCATCAAAGGTGATGGCGACGGCGTCTCCGCCGCCAAGCTTCATCTCGACGCCAAGGGCGGGCCCGAGCCCCGGTACGATCGGTGCCAGCGCCGGGCCGGCGTGCAGGACCACGGCCGCCGAGGCGCCGGCCCCCAGAGCT
>CAWCJW010000010.1:0-40924 GCA_963795765.1 uncultured Solirubrobacterales bacterium | reverse complement strand
GGGTAGCGGCGACGGGGTCCACGTCGATGATCCGGTGATCAGCGGCGACGGCCTGGTCGGGCGCATCGCCTCGGTCGAGCCGGGTTCTTCACAGGTGATGCTGCTGACCGATCATGAAAGCGCGGTTACCGCCAAGGTGGTGCCGGCCGGCGCCCAGGGCGTGGTCAAGCCCGAAGTCGGCAATCCTGAACACCTGATCCTGGATTTCATCGACTCGACCAAGCTCATTCATGGCGGGCAGACCGTCGTCACCGCCGGCTGGCGCGTCCCGGGCTACGCCTCGCTCTTCCCGCCCGGCCTGCCGCTGGGTGAAGTGACCAAGGCCTCGATCATCGATCAGGAGGCAAAGGAACAGGCCGATGTGCGCCCCTTTGCCGACATCGCCAACCTCGATCTGGTCCAGGTGTTGACGGGAGGCTCACGCGGGTGATCCTGACGCCGAAGATCGTCATCCGCATCACCCTGATCGGCCTGCTCGGCGTCCTCCTACAGCTCTCCTTTTTCTCTCAGGTGACGCTGTTCCACGTCAGCCCGGACATCCTGCCGGCGCTGGTCGTCTGCCTCGCCTTGCTCGGCGGCAGCCTCACCGGCGCCGTCGCCGGCTTCTCGATCGGCTTCTTCGTCGACTGCCTGTTGGTCGAGGCACTGGGGATCTCCTCGCTGGTCCTGCTCAGCGTCGGCTACGCGGCCGGCCTCTTCCGCGAGCGCTTCGGGCTCCACAGCTCACTGACGCCGGCCCTACTTTGCATGGGCCTGACCCTGGCGGCCGAGCTAGGCTTTGCCGCGATTCAACTGCTACTTGGAATCGATGCCCCGGTCAGCCTCCTGGTCGTCCGCGACCTGCTCTTGAAGAGCGTCTACGCATTCTTCCTCGGCTGGCCGATCTACCTGATCGTGCGACGGGCGCTGCGGCCGGCCCTGGTCGAGGAGCCGAAGGTCCAACACCGTCGCCAGCCACGCGTTATGGGGGCGTAGGCGATGTACCTGCGGTCAGACGAGCGCGGTCCGGCGATGAACAAGCGCCTCGCTGTGCGCTTGGCGATCTTCGGCGGCGTTGCCGTCACCCTCTTCGCGATCCTCTTCCTGCGCCTCTGGTTGCTGCAGGTCCTCGACGGCGAAACGTACCTCGCCGAAGCGAAGAACAACCGCACTCGCTCCTTCCTCACGAGCGCTCCGCGCGGCAAAATCCTCGACCGCAGCGGCAAGGTCCTGGTCGCCAATCGGACCAGCCTCGCCCTGCAGGTCAACCCGCGCAAATTGCCCGCCGACATTCGGCAGCGCCATGCCGAGCTGGCGAGGCTGGCCGAACTCACCCACAGCACCTTGCCCAGGGTGCGCCGCACCATGCACAAGGAACTGAAGCTGGCACCGGCGGCGCCGGTGACCCTGCGCCAAGACGTGGGCCACGACCTCGTCTATTACCTGCAGGAGAACCAGGACCGCTTCCCGGGGGTCGAGGTGCAGCGGGTCTTCGTTCGCGCCTACCCGGACGGGGCCTTTGCCGCCCACGTGCTCGGTTCGGTCGGTGAGATCGACGAAGAAGAGCTGAAGGAGCCGCGATACAAGGGCCTGCAGCCGGGCGACAAAATCGGCCAGGAAGGGGTGGAGGACACCTACGATCGATACCTGCGCGGGCGCCCCGGCCTGACCCGGATCCAGGTCGACGCGCTTGGCGAGCCGACTCCGAACGGGCGGCTTGTCTCAAAGCCGCCGGCCCCGGGCGACAACCTGAAGTTGACGATCGACCAGAGTGTGCAGGCAGCCGGCGAAACTGCGATGGCCGAACGTGGGCTGCCGGGCGGCTTCATCACCATGGACGTGCACACGGGGGAAATCCTCGCACTCGGCTCCTTCCCGACCTTCGAACCGGCGCTCTTCACCCGGCCGCTGACCCAGGCGGAGGTCAACGAGACCTACCGCAACCCGGCGGCCCCGCTTACCGACCGGGCGATCGCGGGGCAGTACCCGACCGGCTCGACCTTCAAGCTCATAACCGCGATTGCGGCCCTCGAAAGCGGCAACCTGCAGCTGAACGAAGTGATCAACGATCCCGGCCAGTTCGAAATCGGCGGCGAGGTCTTCAAAAACGCGGGCGAAGCGGTCAACGGCTCGGTCAGCCTCGTCACTGCGCTCGAAGTCTCATCTGACGTCTTCTTCTACACCCTCGGCTACCGCATGTGGGACAGCGGTCAGCTGCAGCACTGGGCGCATGCGCTCGGCATCGGCCGGCCAACCGGGATCGACTTGCCGCTGGTGAACGAAACGCTGCTGCCCAGCAAGCACTGGCGCAACCAACTCTTCAAGGAAGGCGGCACCGATCGCCCCTGGTCCGCTGGCGACAACATCCAGCTCGCCACCGGGCAGGGTGACCTGCAGACCAACCCGCTGCAGATGGCGATCGCCTACGCGACCCTTGCCAACGGCGGCACCGTGGTCACCCCGCACGTCGGCAAGGAAGTGACCGACGCCGCCGGGCGGGTGCTGAAGGAATTCGATCCCAAGCCGCGCCGTCACGTCCGCATCAACCCCGCCTACCGGGCGTCGATCCTCGAAGGCCTTCACGACGCGGCGCAGAACGGGGCCGGGACCTCATTCGAAGTCTTCGGCAACTTCCCGATCCCCGTTGCCGGCAAGACCGGTACCGCTCAGCGCCCGCCTCACGCCGACCAGTCCTGGTACGGCGTCCTCGCTCCCTATCCCAATCCGCGTATCGTCACCTTCGTTACGATGGAGGAAGGCGGCTTCGGCGCAGAATCGGCCGCGCCGGCAGCAAGGAAGATCCTGGAAGCGTATTTCGCCAATCAGCTCGCTCATAAAGCGAGCCCTGAAGAAGAAGCCGAAGGCTAGGCCCGACGATGTACGCCACCCGTGCACGCCGCGCCCGGCCAGAGCCCTTCGCCTTCCATCCCGGCATCGCCGAGCGCCTTGGCCTGCCTTACATGGACGGGATGCTGGCGCTCTCCGCCGCCGCCCTCGCTGCCTTCAGCGTCTTCACCCTGGCCCAGGCGACGAAGCACGACGTCCCCGGCAATCCCTATTACTACGTTGACCGGCAGGCGATCTACGGCGTGCTCGGGATCGTCGCCATGTACCTCTTGACCCGCATTGACTACTCACGCTTCCGCGAGCTGCGGGTCGGCATCTACACCTTCCTCTGCGTCAGCATCTCGCTCGTCTTCGTCTTCGGTTTCGCCGCGCGCGGCTCGCGGCGTTCTTTCGAACTTCCCTTCTTCAGCTTCCAGCCATCGGAGCTCGGCAAGGTCCTTCTCGTCTTGGCCCTTGCCGGGTTTGTCATCGATGGCGCCAGGAGTGGCTCCGACTGGCAGCGCACGGTGCGCTACCTATGCCTCGGCCTGGCCCCGGCTGCGCTCGTCTTCATGCAACCGGATCTCGGCACCGCTTTGGTGTTCGGGGCAATCACCCTCGCCGTGATGTACGTGGGGGGCGTCCGCTGGACGCACTTCGCGGTGATCGGCGCGGCCTTCGTCGCTTTGACAGTGGCGGTTCTCGTACTGGCGCCCGCAGTTGGGACGCCGGTTCTGAAGGGCTACCAGGAGCAGAGGCTTACCTCTTTCCTGCATCCCAGCGCGGACCCCAGCGACGCGGGCTACCAGCAAAATCAAGCCAAGATCGCCATTGGCTCCGGGGAGAAGACCGGACGCGGCGATCGGGCTACACAGACGCGGCTCAACTTTGTCCCTGAGCGGCACACCGATTTCATTTTCGCCGTGATCGGTGAGCGCTACGGATTCATGGGCGCCGCGTTGGTCCTATCCCTATACGCCCTGCTTATCTGGCGGGCGCTGCGGATTGTGACGCTCTCGAAGAACTCTTACGGAACCCTGGTCGCCGGCGGTATCGCCGGCATGCTCCTTTTCCAGGTCTTCGTAAACGTGGGGATGAACCTGGGGATCATGCCGATCACCGGGATTCCCCTGCCGCTGATGAGCTACGGCGGGTCGTCTGTTTTGTCGACCTTCCTGGCGGTGGGCATCCTCCAGAGCATCCACATGCAAGCGCGGCTCAGCCAGAAAGGCAGGTTCACCTGGTGATCCCTTGAAGGGACCCAGTGTGCGTACCTACTCTGAACTGAGCTAACTCACAATGAAAAAGACAATTCTGGTTTCTGCCGATCGTGGCGAGACCCGCGTCGCCGTCCTCGAGTCAAAAACAAAAGGCGGCAAACGCGACGTAGCGGAGCTCTACATCGAGCGCCGCGGCCGACGTTCAATCGTCGGCAACATCTACAAGGGCAAGGTCGACAACGTCCTGCCCGGCATGGAGGCCGCCTTCGTCGACATCGGCCTCGAGCGCAACGGTTTCCTCCACGTCGACGAGATCGTCCTGCCCAATGGGGAACAGGCGCCGAAGCGCGGCCGTGGCACCGGTAAAGGCCGCCGCATCGACGAGCTGATCAAACCCGGTCAGGAGATCGTCGTCCAGGTGGTCAAGGACCCGCTCAAGACCAAGGGTGCGCGGCTCTCGATGAACGTCTCGATCGCCGGCCGCTACCTGGTCTACGCGCCGCAGGGCAGCGGTGTCGGCGTCAGCCGTCGCCTCGCCGACTCCGAGCGCGACCGTCTGCGCAAGATGGTCGACCGCACCTACAAAGGCCCGGGCGGGCTGATCGTCCGCACCGCCGCCCACGGCGCCAAAAAGGCCGACTTCGTGCGCGAGATCGGCTATCTGCACAAGCTCAACGACGTGCTGGCACGGCGTACCGAGCAGATCGAGGCGCCCGACCTGGTCTTCCAGGAGGCTGACCTGCCGGTGCGGGTTCTGCGCGACGTCTTCCTCAGCGACTTCGAAAAAGCGATCATCGACTCGCCCAAGCAGTTCGAACGGGTGACCAGCTTCTTCCAGCGCACCGCGCCGGAGCTGGTCGACGGGGTCGAACTGTACGAGGAGCGCAAGCCGCTGTTCGAGAAGTGGGGCATCGACAAGGAGATCGAGTCGACCCTGGGCAAGCGCGTCGACCTGCCCTCCGGCGGCTACCTGATCATCGACTACACCGAGGCGCTGACCGTGATGGACGTCAACAGCGGCAGCTTCACCGGCCGCGGCAAAGGCGGCCTCGAGGAGACGATAACCCGGGTCAACACCGAGGCGGCCGATGAGGCCGTGCGGCAGCTGCGCCTGCGTGACATCGGCGGCATCATCGTCATCGACTTCATCGACATGGCGCGGGCCCGCAACCGCGACAAAGTGCTGAAAACGCTGCGCAAAGCGCTCGACGCCGACAAGTCGAAGAGCTACGTGGTCGAGGTCTCGCCGCTGGGCCTGGTCGAGATGACTCGACAGAACGTCACCGACGGCGTGCGCGAGATCCTCACCGTGCCCTGCCCGACCTGCGAGGGCGAAGGCGTCGTGCTCTCGGCCGAGACGGTGGCGCTCGACGCGATGCGGCGCCTGCCAGATGTTGCGGCCGGGGCCAAAGAGGCCGAGGCGCTGCTGGTCCGGGTGCACCCCAAGGTCGCGGCCGAGCTGATCGAGCCCGAGAGCGGCCTCGCCGAGCTCGAGGCCGAGAGCGGCAAGCAGTTCCACTTCGAGGGCGGCGACGCGCTGCCGATCGCCACCTTCGAGGTGGTCGAAACCGGCAGCCGGGCTGAGATCGAGGAGCGAGCCCTGCCCTTCAAGGTTGGCGAGGAGGTGCTGGTCAAAATCGACGAGCCGCACATGTACAACGCCGATGACGCCGTCGCCCGGGTCGACTCCTACATCGTCAGCGTCACCGGTGGCGGTCGTTTCGTCGGCCAGCGCAAACTGGTCCGGATCGAGCGGGTCGAGCGGGCCGCCGCGGTGGCCTCGCTGCCCGAGGGAGAGGCGACCAACGGCGCCGGCGAGAGCGCTGGCGGCGAGGAAAACGGCTCCCAGCTAGAATCCGCCGCCTCGCGCAGTCGCCGTCGTGGTCGCAGGGGTGGTCGCGGTCGGTCGCGCTCAACACAGAGCGGCAAGGACGAATGAACACGTACGCAGTCATAGAGACCGGTGGCAAGCAGTACAAGGTCGAGAAGGGCACCTCGCTGCTCGTCGATCGCCTCAGCGCCAAAGAGGGCGACAAGGTCACCCTGCGCCCAGTGATGTTCCGCGACAAAGAAGTAGTCGCCGGGGGTAAAGAGCTGGAGAAAGTCAAGGTCGAGGCGACCGTCTCCGAGCACCTGCGCGGCCCCAAGATCAAGGTCTTCAAATACAAGGCCAAGAAGGGCTACCGCCGTCGCGCCGGCCACCGTTCCGAGCTGACCAAGCTCGAGGTGACCGAGATCAGCCTCGGAAGTCGCAAAGCGGTGGCGCCGAAGAAAGAGGAGCCGGCCAAGAAAGAGGCGGCCCCGAAAGCGGCTAAACCGGCGGAGAAAAAAGCAGCGGCGAAAAAACCCGCCGAGACGAAAAAACCGGCGGCGAAAAAAGAGACCGCCAAAAAACCAGCTGCGAAAAAAGCTCCGGCCAAAAAAGCCACTGAGAAAGCAAAATCACCGGCGAAAGCCAAAAAAGCGCCCGCCGATAAAGCGGCTGCTAAAAAGGATTCTGACGATGGCTCATAAGAAGGGACTCGGCTCAAGCCGCAACGGACGCGAATCCAACCCCAACATGCTTGGGGTCAAGGTCTTCGCCGGCCAGAAGGTCACCGGCGGCGAGATCATCGTGCGCCAACGCGGCACGCGGTTCTGGCCCGGTGAGGGCACCGGCCTTGGCCGCGATCACACCATCTTTGCCGCTCGTGCTGGCACCGTCGACTTCAAGCCGTCCCGCAAGGGTCGGACGATCACCGTTCGCGAGGACTCCTAAGACTCCCGACGGGAAGGGCGAGGAGGCCCTTCCCAAAACGAGCGGCAGGAGCCGCTCTTGAGTGTTTTGGGAAGGGCCTCCTCGCCCTTCCCATCGGGAGTCCCAGAACCCAGCGACTGGCGAGTTTGTTCCGGATAGCGAAACAAACTCGCCACTACTCTCCAGATCTCCATGTACGACAAGGCGAAGATCTGGGTTGAGGGTGGCGCCGGTGGCAATGGCTGCATCAGCTTCCGCCGGGAGGCCCATGTGCCCAGAGGTGGGCCTGATGGTGGGGACGGCGGGCATGGGGGGGACGTGGTGCTCGTTTGCGATTCGTCTAAGCGGGATCTGGCGGCGCTGAAGGGGAGCAAGCACTTCAGGGGCGGTCGGGGGAAGCATGGGGAAGGCTCCAATCGCCACGGTGGCCGTGGGGACGACAAGGAGATCCTGGTCCCTGCTGGGACCCAGGCGGAAGCTGTGGATGGGAGTCGAGTGGACCTCGTTGAGGCGGGGCAGCGGGCTGTGGTTGCGCATGCCGGGCGAGGTGGGCATGGGAACAAGCGCTTTGCCAACTCGACCCGGCAGGCGCCGCGGTTTGCCGAGAAGGGGACCAGTGGTGAGGAGGGGTGGATCGAGCTGCGGCTGAAGTTGCTCGCCGACGTCGGGCTGATCGGACTGCCGAACGCGGGCAAGTCCTCGCTGCTGGGACGGCTGACGCGGGCGGCGCCGAAGGTGGCGGACTATCCCTTCACGACGATCTCGCCGGTGCTGGGGACGATCGAGAGCGACGATCGACAGGCGATCGTCGCCGACATTCCGGGGCTGATCGAAGGGGCCGCGGAGGGCGCCGGCCTGGGGCACGAGTTCCTCGCCCACGTCGAGCGCTGCGCGATGCTGGTCCACTTGGTCGAGCTGGCGCCGCTGGAAGGAGAGCCCGCGGCAAACTATGAGGCGGTACGCACCGAGCTCTCGTCATACGGCGGCGGCCTGGATCGGCTGCCGGAGCTGGTCTTGCTCTCGAAGCGAGATCTACTGCCGCCGGAGGAGGTCGAGGCAGCGCTGGCAGAGTGGCGCGCGCGCCTTGGCGAGGCGGCGCTGGACGTTCTCGCGATCTCCTCGGCGACCGGCGAGGGCCTCGGCGAGCTGCGCGAGCGGATCCTCTCGGCTCTCCCAGAGCTGCCGACCGCGCGGCCAGAGCGTGGCGCCGAGCCTGCCACTGAGTTCGAGGCCGAGCACCGCGTCTACCGCCCGGTTGGCGAGGGCGGCTACTCGGTGCAGCGCGAGGACGACGGCGCCTACCGCGTCACCGGCCGCGGCGTCGAGCTGCTCTTCGAGCGCCACGACGTCGCCAACGAAGAGGCCCTTGCTTACCTCGAGCAGCGACTAAACGAGATCGGCGTTGTCGCCGCACTGCGGGCTGCCGGCTTCGAGCCCGGTAACGAGGTTCGGGTCGGCGAGCACGAGTTCGAGTTGTATCCCTGAACTCAGCGGAGCGCCGAATCCACGCTGCGGGCGATCAGGCGCGCGTAGACGCCGGCGCCGCCGGGGGTCAGGTGGATGCCGTCCCAGAGGAGGTTTTCGTGGGCAGCCGCTACGGGAGCCCAGTCGATCAGGGTCGTGTGGGGCCAGGTTTCATCGGCTTCCTCGAGCGCTTGGTTGGACTCGCCTTGCCAGGAGACCGGGGCGTGGTCGTTGATCAGGAAGAGCTCGCCGACGTTTAAGGTCGCTTTGCGCAGCGCTTCCATTTCGTCGCCGTAGAGGGGGCCGTTGTTGCCCATCTGGATGATCAGGGCGTCGATGTGGCCGCCGCGGCGTTTCAGCCGCCGGGCGAGCTTGACGAATTCGTCCGCCTGGCGGCCGACCTTGGCGTTCATCGAGAAGCGGCGGCCGAAGCGAGCGGCGAGCTTTTCCTTGGCGCCGATCATCACCGAGTCGCCAAAGGCGACGACCCGGGGCGGCTTGCCATGTGGTTCGGCCAGCGTGGAGTGCCGACCGTGGTCGGCGATCGTCTGTCGAGAAGGTTCCGGCTTGACCGTCACCTTGGCGAATTCCGCGGTTGAGGCGGCGGCCACGCCCTGGAGGTGGTTGCCGCCGGTGGAGAAGATGCCGCCCCAGCCGATCAGCGCCACGATCGCGACCACCGCGAAGGCGAGGGCGGGGCGGCCCACCCGCAGCCAGTTCTCCGGCATCGCCGGCAGCTTGCGCTTGCCGCGGAAGGGCAGCTCGACGAAGCGGTAGGAGAGGTCGGCGAGGGCGAGGACGACGAGCAGCTGCAGCGGGATCAGCACGCCGCGAGGCAGCGAGACGTCGAGGCCGGGCCGGGTCAGCGCCAGCACTGGCCAGTGCCAGAGGTAGAAGCTGTAGCTGCGCAGGCCGAGCCAAACCAGCGTTGGGCGCGCCAGCAGGCCGCCAAGCCGCGCCGCCGGGTGCGCGATCACGGCGATCACGGCAGCGCTGGCGAGCGCCAGCCAGAGGTAGCCGCCGTGAAAGAGCGCCAGGTCGTAATCGTGGACCCGCAGAAAGCTGAGGGCGAGATAGCCGAGGGCGATCACGCCGACCGCGTCGAGCACCGGCCCGCACCAACGTCCCGGCTTGGCTCGCTGCAGCTGCCAAGGCGCCCAGACGAGGGCGAGGGCGACGCCGATCAGCAGGCCGGCAGCGTGGGTGTCGGTGCCGTAGTAGACCCGCGAGGCGTCGCTGGGGTCAAAGAGGATCCAGGTCAGCGCCAAAGACGCCGCGGCCCCGGCGAGCACGCCAAGGGCAAGGCGCTTGCGGCCGAGCAGCGACATTCCGGCGGCGAAGGCGAGCGGCCAGAAGAGGTAGAACTGCTCCTCGACCGAGAGCGACCAGAGGTGGCGGAAGAGCGAGGGGCGCTGGAACTGGTCGAAGTAGGACTGATGCACGGAGATGAAGTGCCAGTTGGCGACGTAGGCGAGCGAGGAGATCGCGTCACCGCGCAGCTCGACCAGCCGGTCGGGCTCGACGATCGCGGCGACGATCATCGTCACCGCGATCAGTACCCCGACCGCCGGCAGCAGCCGCCGCGCTCGTCGCAGCCAGAACTGCCCGAGCCGCACCTTGCCCGTGCGGCGTTGCTCGCTGAGCAGCAGCGAGGTGATCAGGTAGCCGCTGATCACGAAGAAGACATCGACGCCGAGGAAGCCGCCCGGCATCCAGCCGACCCCGGCGTGGTAGAGGAAGACCGCGAGCACGGCGATCGCACGCAGGGCATCGATACCGGGCAGGTAGGGCAGGCGACTGTCCTGCGGTCGGCTCATGACTAGGTCTTCGGCAGTGTTACAGCGCGCCCTTGAGCGTGAGAGACGGCGGCCGTTGATGGCAGCGACGGCTCATACACTTGGCCGCAATGACTCTCGTCGTCAAGCTCGGTTCATCGATCGTCGCCGCCGATGACGGCGCCCTGCGCACCGACGTGCTCGACTCGGTCTGCGCCCAGGTAGCCGCTCTGGAGCAAGGGGGGGAGCGGGTGGCGATGGTCACCTCCGGCGCGATTGCCCGCGGCATGCGCCTGATGGAACTGCCACGGCGCCCGACGGCGATGGACGAGCTGCAGGCCGCCTCCGCGGTCGGTCAGGGCGATCTCTTCCGCGCCTACGAGAGCCGCCTCGCCGAGCACGGCACCCGCGCCGCCCAGGTCCTGCTCACCGCCGCCGACATCGCCGCCCGCACCAACTACCTCAACGCGCGCCAGACCCTGCGGCGGCTGATTGCCTGGGGCGTGGTGCCGGTGGTCAACGAGAACGACACCACCGCCACCGACGAGATCACCTTTGGCGACAACGATTTCCTCGCCGCCCAGGTGGCGATCCTGCTCGACGCCCGTCTGCTGGTGCTGCTGACCAATACCGACGGCCTCTTTACCGCCGATCCGTCGCTCGACAGCGGGGCCGAGCGGATCGAGCAAATAACCGACTTCGCCGAACTGGCAAGCCTCGATATCGGCGACCGCACCTCCGCTTTTGGCTCCGGCGGCATGCGCAGCAAGGTCGCTGCTGCCGAGATGGCGAGCGAGTCCGGGATCCCGGCGACGATCTGCAACGGCACCACTGCTGGCACCCTCGCCGCGGCGGCCGCAGCGGGATCGGTCGGCACCCGCTTTTCCGCACAGAGTTCGAAGGCGTCGAGTTTCAAGCTCTGGCTTAAGTACGCCAAGCCGGTCCACGGACGACTCACGGTCGATGCTGGTGCGGCGCGAGTGCTGCGTGAGCGCGGTTCCAGCCTGCTACCGGTCGGCATCACCGCGGTGGATGGCGATTTCGACGCGGGCGACGCCGTCGAGATCGCTCTCGACGGTGATGTGATCGGCAAGGGGATCACCGACTACTCGTCGCGGGAGTTGCCGGAAGTGCTCGGACTTAAGAGCGCGGACGTGCGTGAGCGGTTGCCGGGCGCTGCTGATGAGGTGATTCACCGAGATCGGTTTGTGTTGGTCTGAGGGCCGGAGCCCCCTCCCAAAACGAGCGGCAGGAGCCGCTCTTGAGTGTTTTGGGAGGGGGCTCCGGCCCTCACAGCTAACCTAAACGGCATGGCGATCACGACTAGGAGCGTTGAGGAAAGCTGCGTTGCCGCGAAGCGTGCAGCCAGGGAGTTGGGGAGCGCGTCAGCGGCGTCTAAGGATGCGGCGCTGGAGGCGACTGCGCGGCTCTTGGGCGAGCGGACTGCCGAGATCCTCGAGGCCAATGCCGCGGATCTGGCTGATGATCGGGCAGTCGGATTGAGCCAGGCGCTGCGGGATCGGTTGACGCTGACCGCGGATCGCATTGCTGCCATGGCCGAGGGCGTGCGAGCGGTGGCTGGGCTGGGTGACCCGATCGGCGAGGAGCTGGAAGCCAAAACGCTTGCTAGTGGCCTGAGCCTGCGCAAGCTGCGGGTCCCACTCGGTGTCGTTGCCGTTGTCTACGAGGCGCGGCCCAACGTGACGATCGACTGCGCGGCGCTGACGATTAAGAGCGGTAACGCGATCGTGCTGCGTGGATCGAGCTACGCGGAACGCTCGAACGGCGCCCTGGCCGCTGTTGTGCGCGAGGCACTGGCTGAGGCGGGGTTGCCCGAGGACGCCGTGCTGCTGCTTGCCAGCGGGGATCGCGATGAGCTGGCTGAGCTGGCGACGCAGGAGGGCAACGTTGACCTGCTGATCCCGCGTGGTGGGGAGGGGCTGAAGAACGCGCTCAAGGATGTGGCGACGGTGCCCGTCATCTTCGCCGCTGCCGGCAACTGCCATGTCTACGTGCACGCTGACGCCGATCTTGAGATGGCGCGGAGGATCGCGCTCAACGCGAAGACCCAGCGGCCCGGTGTCTGCAATGCGGCCGAGACGCTGCTGGTTGACGCCGACATCGCCAGCGACTTCCTGCCCACTGCCCTAGCCGAGTTGCGCGAGGCCGGGGTTGAGCTGGTCGGTGATGAGCGAGTGCGCGAGCACGCCGGCGGAGTCGAGGTCGGTCCCGCAAGCGAGGCGGACTGGGACAGCGAGTACCTCGACCTCAAACTTGCCGTCGCGGTCGTCGACTCACTCGAGGAGGCGATCGATCACGTCAACGCCCACGGCACCGGCCACTCCGAGGCGATTGTCACCGCCTCGGACGATGCCTCGCAGCGTTTCAGCGCTGGCGTCGATGCGGCCGTCGTCTACACCAATGCCTCGACCCGCTTCACCGACGGCTTCGAGTTCGGCATGGGCGCCGAGATCGGCAACTCGACCCAGAAGCTGCACGCGCGCGGGCCGATCGGGCTGCGCGAGCTGACGACCTACAAGTACGTCGTCCACGGCGACGGCCAAGTGCGTGAGTAGCGCCGCGCCCGCCGGCATCGGCGTCCTCGGCTCGGCCTTCAACCCGCCGCACCTGGGCCACCTCGCGCTGGCCCAGGAGGCGCTCTGGCAGCTTGGCCTCGAGGAAGTGATCCTGATGCCGACCGGCAGCGCCCCGCACAAGCGAATCGCCGACGATCCCGGCCGTGAGCTGCGGCTGGCGATGACCCGGCTGGCCGCTGCCGACGACTCGCGTTTCTCGGTCTCGACCCTGGAGGTCGAGCGCGAGGGGCCGTCCTACACGTATGAGACCTTGGAGCTACTTGCAAAGGACAGAGGCGATAGAGAGCTCGTCTTCGTGATGGGGGCGGATGCCGCGGTGGGACTGGAGAGCTGGCGCGAGCCGCAGCGGGTCACCGAGCTTGCCCGCCTCGCAGTGGCCCGTCGCGCCGGCATCTCCGACGCCGACGTTGCCGCCGTCCTGCGCAGCCTCGGGGCCGAGGGCCGGGCGACGATGCTGGAGATGCCGCAGTTCGGGGTCTCCTCCTCCGCCGTCCGCGAGCGCGCCGCGCAGGCGCGACCGCTGCGCTACCTGGTTCCCGAGTCCGTGGCACGCTTCATCGAAGAGAAGGGGATCTATCGATGAGTGAGAGCGACAAAGTTGCACGCAGTGAAGCGTTGGCGAGGCGCCTGGCCGAGCTCGCCGATTCGAAAGCAGCGAGCGAGATCGTCGTCCTCAACATGCGCGAGCTCGTTTCCTATACCGACTTCCTGGCGATCTGCACGGCGCGCAACGAGCGCCAGGCGCGGGCGATCGCCGACGAGGTGAAGCTGCGCCTCAAGCAGGAGCAGGGGCTGCTGCCGAGCGGTTCGGAGGTGGCGGAGACCGCCGGCTGGATCGTGCTCGACTACCTCGACTGCGTGCTGCACGTCTTCACCGAGGAGGCGCGGCAGCGCTACGCGCTCGAGGACCTCTGGCGCGAGGCGCCGCGGCTCGAGCTTCCGGCGCCGGAGGATGGCGTCCGAGGGCACCTTTACGGTGCCGCGCATGGGTAGCTTCAAGCGGGCGCTCTTCGGCTACCGCCCCTCCGATGTGGAGGCGGCGATCGCGGCGCGTGACGCCCGTAACTGGGCACTCGAGCGCGATGCGGAGGAGGCGCTCAAGCGTTGGCGCGAGGCTACGGATATCGCCGCCGGCGCGGAGGAGGAGCTCTCTGCACTCTCGGCCATGGTGATCGAGCGCGAGCGCGAGATCCGCGGCCTGCACGAGCGCCTGATCGAGGCCAACGAACGCCACGATCGCAGCATCGCCTCGCTGGAGACGGTCTCCTCGAAGCTGGGGGAGATCCAGGCCCAGGCCCGCGGCCAGGCGACCCGTATCAGGATGAAGGCCCTGCGCGAGGCGGTAGAGGTCGGTCGCCGCGCCCAGGAGCTAAACGAGGTGGAGGCCGGAGCGAACGGCGCCTCGCCGGCCGCAAAAGAGCCCGGCCCGATCGAGCAAGCGGCACAAAACCTCTTCGAAGGTCTGGTTAAAGTCGAGATCGGCCCGCTGGATGACTTCTCACAGCTGGTTGGCTTCGAGGATGCCGCCGGCCAGATCGATGCCACCTCGGACATCTCGGTCGAGCGCTTCTCCGAGGGTCGCGCCACCCTCTCGATGCGCCTCAACGAACCGGTTGAGCTGCTGCGCGAGCTCGAGGAGCGCTCACCGCTCGAGTTCCGTGTCCGCCGCAGCGCCGACGACAACCTGATCCTCGACATCGACGACGATCCAGGTCCCGAGCAGCGCGCCGCCTAGCGCCTGTCGCGAACCCAACGCCGCTACCCTTCACTCGCTTCGGCGCCCTGGCGGAGTGGTTACGCAGCGGCCTGCAAAGCCGTTTACACCGGTTCGATTCCGGTGGGCGCCTCTAGCCGCTCGTACGGCGGCGGTACGCGCGCAGGGTGAGCGGCACCACCACCGCCAGGATCGCGGTGCACCAGAGGACCGAGGCGAGCACCGGATGCTGCAACGGCCAGCTCGCGTCCTGCGGGGTAGCGGTCGGGTTGCCGAAGAGCGTTCGCACTGCCGTCGCCCAGCTGCTGACCGGATTGAATTCGGCGAACCCTCGTAGGCCAGCGGGCAGGCCCGCGACCGGGACGAAAGTCGAGGCGACGAAGGTGAGCGGGAAGATGACGAGGAAGGCGATGCCTTGGACGACGTCGGGGGTTCGCGCGATCACGCCGATCAGCGTCCCCAGCCAGAGCATCGTGATCGAGAGCAGTCCGATCAGGGCGAACCCACCGAGCGCTTCGGCCGGATCGCTGTTGATCCGCCAGCCGACGAGGAAGCCACTGGCGACCATGATCGCGACCGCCAGGATCGAGGCCGCGAACTCGGCGGTCAGGTGACCGAGCAGGAAGGCGGGGCGCATCATCGGCAGCGAGCGAAAGCGGTCGATGATGCCCTCGCCCAGGTCCGTTGCCATCGATACGCCGGGGCCCATCATGCCGAAGGCCAGTGTCTGCACGAGGATCCCGCCGATCAGGTATTCGTGGTAATCGCCACCGCCCGGGACTTCGATCACGCCGCCGAAGACGAAGGCGAAGAGCAGCACGAACATCAGCGGCTGCAGGGTGACGTCGATCAGCTTCTCGGGCACCTGGCGCACGTGGGCAAGGTTGCGGCCGGTCAGCGTCAGCGAGTCGCCCAATAGCCAGCGCAGGCGGCCGGCTCCGGGGGGTGTGGTGGATGAAGCAAGAGAAGTCATGCGCGGGCCTCCTGGCGCTGGTCGGGCCGGGTAAGGGAGAGGAAGACGTCGTCGAGGGTCGCCTCGCGACGGTGGACGTCGGTCGCGTCGACGCCGGACTCGTCGAGGGCGCGGACGACCTCGATCAAGCGGGTCGACTCGTTGGCAGGAGCGCTGACGACCGAGCTCTCCTCGTCGATCTCGGCGCTTCCAGCCGCGACCCGCTCCAGGGCGGCCGCGGCAAGCTGAAGCTGCTCGGCGGCGGGGACGGCGACCGCGATCCGCTCGCCACCGTGGCGTGCCTTCAGCTCGGCGGGTGCGCCGGTTGCGGCCACGCGTCCGTGGTCGAGCAGGACGACTCGGTCGGCGAGCCGGTCCGCCTCCTCCAGGTACTGGGTGGTGAGCAGCAGGGTGGTGCCGTCGTCAACCAGTTCGCGCAGCAGGGCCCAGAGCTCGTTGCGGCTCTCGGGATCGAGACCGGTGGTCGGCTCGTCGAGGAAGAGCACCGGCGGCGAGGCGACAAGGCTGGCGGCGAGGTCAAGCCGACGGCGCATTCCGCCGGAGAAGTCACGGACGAGGCGATCGCCGGCCTCGGCGAGGTCGAGCCGTTCGAGCAACTCGTCCGCGCGCTGCCGTGCGGTTGCCTTCGGCAGGTGGTAGAGCCGGCCGATCATCACGATGTTGGCGCGGGCGCTCATCAGGCCGTCGACGGTGGCGGTCTGGCTGGTCAGGCCGATGCGCTCGCGCACTGCGGCTGGGTCGGCGACGACGTCGAAGCCGGCGACCGAGGCACGGCCGGCGCTCGGCTGGGCGAGGGTGGTGAGGATCCGGATCGCGGTCGTCTTGCCGGCGCCGTTGTGGCCCAGCAGGCCGAGGACCGAGCCGGCGGGGACTTCGAGGTCGAAGTCGCGAAGCGCCCACTGCTCGCCGTATTGCTTGCCCAGTCCCTCGGTGGCAATTGCGATTGGATGAATATATGCGTGCATGTCGTACCTCGTACGTTGCATTAGTACGGTGTACGTGCAGACTAGCAGTACGATGTACGAAATGGCGCCCGATGTTCGTAAAGAGCCGGCGATGATCTGGCTTCGCGAGGAGCCGGGGGCGCGGCGCCCATCGCACACGAGGGCCGAGATCGTCGCCGCGGCGCTGGCGATCGCGGACGCGGAGGGGTTCGATGCGGTCTCGATGCGGCGCGTCGCCCAGCGGCTCGGGGCAGGCACGATGACCCTCTACTACTACGTGCGCAACAAGGACGAGCTGATCACCCTGATGTTCGACGAGGTGATGGGCGAGGTGCTCGTTCCCGAGCATGACCTGAGCGGCGATTGGCGCCCGGCGCTTGAGCAGATCGCCAAGCGAACGCGGGACGCCTTCAAGCGTCACCGCTGGTCGCTCGACCGGCTTGGCGATGGTCGCCCCGGACCAAATGGGATGCGCCACTTCGAGCAGTCCCTGCAGGCGCTCGCCGCGGCGCCGTTGTCGGACACGGAGAAGTTCGAGCTGATCGGGCTGATCGACGATTACGTCTTCGGCTTCGCCCTGCGCGAGGCGCAGGAGCTCGACGAGCATCGCCGCGGTTGGCCGCCGCAGGTGGTCGAGTTTCTCCAGCGCGAACTGGACAGCGGTGATTACCCGCTGATCGGCAAGTTCCTCGGCGCCGACGCCGCTGAGGGCATAGACCGGGTAGCCGAGCTGATCTTCAGCGAAGGTCGCTTCGAGCGTGGTCTCGAGCGCCTGCTCGACGGCATCGAAGCGGGTATGGGGGACGCTTGAGTCGCCGACGCCTCGTCTCCATACCGGAAGGCATGATTGTTCATAAGTAAGCTGTTCGTAATGGATGTTCGTGGCGGGGAGGCGCGCCCTACGGCCTCGCGTTCGGCTGCGCTGCTTGCCTCCGCAGCGGTCCTCCTGGTTTTGCTTGCCTGGCCCGCGCTGGCCACCGCCCTGACCGCTCCTGGCGGTCAGGCCCAGGAAGCACTGCGCTTCTGGACGCCGGCCCGGATGAAAGCGGCGAAACCGCTCGATGTGCAGTTGCCGGGCCAGGGAAAGATTGCCTTCAGCGAGCCGGCGAGCGCCAGCTCCGCCTTCGAACCGGTGCCCGATCCGACCCTGGCCGACACCCGCGTCAACGGCGCGATCTTCATTGAGACCCCCTTTGGGCTCGGGCGTTGCTCGGGGACCTCGGTCAACGCGCCCAACTACAGCGTCGTCTTCACCGCTGGTCACTGCATCAACAGCGGTGGGCCGCGCGGGCACTGGATGGACTTCCGCTGGGTCTTCGTGCCGGGTTACCGCTACGGTCAGCGCCCGTTCGGCGTCTTCCCGGCCAAGTGGATCGACACGACGCGCCAGTGGCGCACGACCGGCAGCGAGAACTTCGACGTCGGCGCCGCCGTCGTCGGCCGCAACCAGAGCGGCCAGTTGCTGGCCAAAGCGGTGGGCGGGACCGGGATCGCCTGGGGCCTTAAAACGCGGCAGGTCTTCGATGTCCACGGCTATCCCGTGGAAGAACCCTTCGATGGCGAAACGCAGCAGCTCTGCGCGGGGACGCCCTTCCTCGGCCACGACACGCGCTCCTTCCTCACCCCGGGGCCGCTCAACCTCGCGGTCGACTGCAACGTCACCGGCGGCGCCTCGGGCGGCGGCTGGACGATCTCCGGCAGCAAAGTTCTCAACAGCGTCACCAACTACGGCTACGGCGACGATCCCGACACCGATTTCGGCGCCTACTTCGGCAAGGAAGTCGGTCGCCTCTTCCACCGCGCGGGGCACGTGAAGTGATCCGCCGCAGCCAGATCGCCCTCGCGCTCACGGTCTTCTGCGTCCTGGCGCTGCCGTCTTCCTCGCTGGCCGGCGCCCTCGACATCCCCGCCGCTGCGCCGCCCCAGTTTCGGGCCCTGCTGCGGGCCAAGCTGCAGATGCCGCCGCCGCGCAACGGGTTCGAATCACGCTTCGACCTGCCGGCGCAGCACGGATACGTGGTCTCGGTGGTGGGGGAGGGCGACATCGTCGCGGTCGAGGTAAGCAAGGCGCCTCAAAGTCACAAGGACAACGGGCCAGAAAAGCTGAGCGGCGTCAAACAGGCCGTGACTGCGTATGTCGCGCGCGGGGTCGTGACGCCACACCGGATCGCGGCCTCCTTCGGCCAGTTCGGCTCGGTCGACGTGCGCTTCCGGCCCTCGGGTCAGGTGGTCGAGTCGCCACCACGCCACCGCTGCCAAGGCACCGACCACTTCACCAGCAAGCTCGGGGTCTTTGTCGGCGGCGTCCGTTTCAGCGGCGAGAAGCAATACGTGGCGGTGCGCTCGCATCGGGTCAAAGGAAGGATCCGCACCCCGCTGCATCTCCACTGCAGCTCGCCGTCGTCCGCCTTCGCCGCCAGCTCGCGGGCGCGGCAGGTGCCAAATAGCCGGCCCTTCAACCTCGCCTTTCTCTCCGCGACTTGGCGCCACGCGGTCTCGGCGGTCGAGCTGATCACCTTCCGCATCGGCGATACGACCCTCTTCGCCGCGATCAACGAAGAAAGCCTGGGCTCGATGGCGAGAATTCGCTACGCGCTGGCAACTGCTTCCTCGAAAAAGGCCTTCGACATCAACGACGCCCTGACCGAGGCGACGATCGCGCCGCCGGCGCCGTTCCGGGGCAAGGGTCACTACAGCGCCGCCCCCGATGGGACGACCACTTGGACCGGCCCGCTCTCGGTCTCATACCCCGGTGCCCCGCGCCTGGGCCTGACCGGCGAAGCGTTTGAAGCGAAGCTCGACACGGGCTTCTGAGTCGCGGCAGCGAGCAGGCGGGCTCGTTCTGCAAGGCTGAAGCGATGGCAGTCGAAACGCTGGAGGCCCCGACCACGGCAGCGTCGCCCGTTCCAAGCGACCAGGTGATCGTGCTGTTCGGGGCGACCGGGGACCTGGCTCAGCGCAAGCTGCTGCCGGGGATATTCCATCTCTTCGAGGCGGGCTTGATGCCAGAGCGGTTCGCCCTGATCGGGACTTCGCGCAGCGAGCTCTCCGATGAGGAGTTCGTTGAGCTCGCCCGCGAGGCGGTCTGCGGCTCGGGGCGCCGCCCGCTCGAAGGCGAGTCCTGGAACCGCTTTGCCGAGTCGCTCGGGTTCGCCTCGACCGGTGACGGCTTCGCGCCGCTGGGGGAGGCGATCGCGACGGCCAAGGAGGAGCTTCGCGATGCGCAGCTCCTGCACTACCTGGCGCTGCCGCCGGCCGCTGCCGCCGGGGTGATCGAGCAACTCGGCCGCGCCGGGCTGGGCGAGGGCTCACGGGTGATCATGGAGAAGCCCTTCGGCCGTGACCTCGCCTCGGCGCGAGAGCTCGACGCACTCGTCCACTCCGTCTTCGACGAGGAGCAGGTGTTCCGGATCGACCACTACATCGGCCGCGAGGCGGTGCAGAACCTGCTGGCGCTGCGCTTCGCCAACGGCATGTTCGAGCCGGTCTGGAACCGCAACCACATCGACCACATCCAGATCGACGTGCCGGAGACGCTCTCGATCGAGATGCGGGGCGGCTTCTACGAGGAAACCGGTGCCTTTCGCGACATGATCGTCACTCACCTCTTCCAGGTGCTCAGCTTCGTCGCGATGGAGCCGCCGGTCTCGCTCAACGCCAAATCGCTGATGACCGAGCGCGAGAAGGTCTTTGAAGCGATGAAGACCCTGGAGCCCGGGGACGTTATCCGCGGCCAGTACGCGGGCTATCGCGACGAGGAGGGCGTCGCCGCCGACTCGGACACCGAGACCTTCGTCGCCCTGCGCGCCTTCGTCGACAACTGGCGCTGGGAGGGGGTCCCCTTCTTTCTGCGCTCGGGGAAGCGGCTCGCCGACACCCACCACCTGCTCACGATCGCCTTCTCGGAGCCGCCGCGGCGCATGTTCCCGATCGATTGCAGCCAGGTCGCCGAGGAGTACGGCCACGATCACCTCAGCTTCGAGCTCGGCGATCCCGGCTCGATCTCCGCCTCCTTTCTGGCCAAGGTGCCGGGCCCGAAGATGCAGCTCGGCCAGGCCCACATGCGCTTCAGCTACGCCGACAGCTTCGGCGGGCCGGAGCGGGCGCTGGACGCTTACGAGCGGCTGATCTACGACGTCATGGTCGGCGATCGCACTCTCTTCACCACCTCGGCCGCGATCGAGCGCCTTTGGGAAATTGCCGATCCGGTGGTGCGCGAACCGCCGCCGGTCGAGGTCTACGAGCCGGGATCGTGGGGGCCGGAGGCGACCGACGCCCTGCTTGCACCGCACCGCTGGCATGTCCCCAGCGACCATCCCTGAGCGGGGCGAACCGCGCTCAGTCGGTGATGCTGGGGGCCTGCCAGGGGTTGTTCATCGCCAAGCGCCGTTTCTGCGAGCGCTTGAAGAGGTAGCAGCCGACGACTCCGTTGCGCATCTCGGAGTGGATGAACTTGCCAGTGACCAGCTTCCAGCCCTCGACCGTCACCGCGTTGAGGATGTCGACCGGATCGGTGGTCTCCCGGGCCGGTGAGCCGACGGGTCCGGGGACGATCGTCGGGCTGAGCTCGTTGATCTCAAGTTCGTACTGAAAGAGGCGATGCCCGCGCTTGTACGCGAGCCGCGCCCTTCCCGCTGGCGTCTCGAAGAAGGCCTCCTTGGCCGCCTCGACTGACTTCAGCTCCTTTTCGCGCTCCTTCAGCTCGGCGCGCTCGTCTCGCGAGGTGACGCTCTCCGCAGAGCGGCCACGACGCAAGGGCAGGCGAAAGATTCGCCGCTTATCTGTAGCGCCGGCATCGGCTGTGGCGCCGGCGTCGGCTGCGGCATCTCGCTCCGGCTCGGCCGGGCGGGTGGATCGAAAACCGACGAGGGGCTGTCGCTGTTCGCTCACGGTGGCCACGGTAAGGAAACGAGTGGGAGCCGGGGCACTTTTGCGCCAGTGCGTCCAACATTTGGCCAGCTTCTCAACGCCCACGCCTGGGGGAACGGAAAAGGGCCCCTTTCGGGGCCCTTTGTTTCCGAAGGACGTGCCACCAGCGAGACTTTGTTTCCCTGGCTCGTCAGTCCTCAAGCCTTAATCGGTCGCTGCCAATAGAAACACCGAGTTAGCTGAAAAGTTGCACAACTTGCATCGGCTCTTGCAACGGTGCACTTGAGGGCGGCGCGCGAGCCTCGCCGGCCCGCGCGCCGCTGCTAGATTCACGTCCCCCGGGCGCTTAGCTCAGTTGGGAGAGCGCCAGCTCGACAAGCTGGAGGTCACTGGTTCGAGCCCAGTAGCGCCCATGTCCGGCCCGAGGTCTCAGACCTCGGCCGGCAGGCGAACCTCGGTCAGGCGGATGCTGTTGCCCGAGGGGTCGCGGAAGCCCGAGTCGACCCCGTAGGGGCGCTCTTCGGGTGCCTCGCTGAACTCGACCCCGCGCGCCAGCAGCTCCTCGTAGGAGACCTGGCAGTCGTCGGTGGTGAGGAAGACGGTGCCAGCGAAGCCCTTCGCCATCAGCTCGCGGACCTGTCCAGCCGTCTCCTCTTCCATGACCGGTGGGCCGGGAATCGCCATCAACACGATCGAGACGTCCTCCTGTCCGGCCGGGCCCACCGTGAGCCAGCGGAAGTCGCCCATCTCCGGCAGGGTCACGTCGGCGCGAACCTCCATGCCGACCTTCTCGGTGTAGAAGGCGAGCGCCTCCTCCTGGTCGTGGACCCAGAGCTGGGCGTTGGCAATCCTGATCATCGTCGTCTCCTTCGGTTGGAACGGAAAGGTCGGCGGCGATGCTAGGTCGGGACCGGTGAGCTGTCTTCTCGAAACGTGCGGTGTTGCGGTCTGGCGTAGGCGCGGACCACGCAGCCGGGCACGAGCGCGGTACGTGACGCCGGCGGGTGGGCGGCGCGGTAGGCGGTCGGCGAGCAGCCGAAGGTGCGGCTGAAGCTCGTCGTGAAGGAGCCGATGCTCTGCAGCCCGACCGAGAGGCAGATGTCGGCGACCGAGCGGTCGGTCGTGCGCAGCAGCGCCGCTGCCCGCTCGAGCCGGCGGGTCAGCAGGTAGGCGTGCGGCGACTCGCCGAAGGCACGCTTGAACTCGCGACTGAAGTGCGCCCGCGAAAGACCCGCCGAGGCCGCCAGGTCATCGACCCCAAGCGGTTCGAAGTAACGGGCGTCGGCGAGGTCCCTCGCGCGGAGGAGGTGACGGGCCGGCGGAACGAACGCCATCTCCGCAGTCTAGGCTCGCGGCCTCGTGGTCGGGACCTATGCAGCCGTGCTGTTCATTTGCGGCGCCTCGCTGGCGTTGGGTCAGGCCGCGATCGCGCTCTGCGGCCTGCGGGCTTGGTCGTGGCTGGCGCCGCCGGTCGGCCTGGCGCTGCTCTGTGCGATCTGCTGGGGGACGGTGCGCCTGCCCGGCCACGGGGTGGTTTCCGCCGTCTTGGTCCTCCTTTTGGTCCTGGGGTCGGTTGCCTACCTCTGGGGTCGCCTGCAGGACGGGGGAGAGGCGCTGCGGGTCGGCGCCCCGGTCGCCCTGCTGGCGCTGCTCGCGACCGCGATCCCCTTCCTCGCTGAAGGCCACTTCGGCATCCTCGGCACCAGCTTCAACCCGGACATGTCGCAGCACCTGCTGGCGGCCGACCGGCTCGCCGAAGGCCAGTCCTCGCAGCTGCTTCACCAGGGCTATCCGCTCGGCCCGCACTCGATCGTCGTCGCCCTCAACAACAGCCTCGGCGTCGGCCTCGTCCAGGGCTTCAGCGGCCTGATGGTCGCGGTGGCCGTGCTTGCTTCGCTGACGACCCTGGCCGCGTTTTGCGAACAGCCCTGGCCGCTACGAATCCCCGCCGCGCTAGTGGTCGGCCTCACCTACATGGTTGCCTCCTACTACGCCCAAGGCTCCTTCAAGGAGACGATGCAAGCCCTCTTCTTTCTCGCCTTCGTCCTTGCCCTGCGCGAGTCGTCCCGCAACCCCGAATGGCGCCAGCTCCCTCTCCGCTTCGTCCCGGCGGCGCTACTTGCAGTGGGCTCCGTCTACACCTACAGCTTCCCGGGCCTGATCTGGCTGGTCGGCGCCGCCGCCATCTGGGCGCTACTGGAGTTCGGCATAAATCGACTGCGCCTGTCGACAGGACCCGCCGCCTGGCGCCCCGTCTTTTATGCCGTCCTCCCATTCGCCGTTCTGATTGCCCCGGAGATCGGTCGTATGGTCGACTTCCACAGCTTCGAGACCTTTGACCCCAACGGTCCCGGACTCGGCAACTTGTTCGGCCAGATCTCCCCCTTCGAGGGCTTCGGTATCTGGCCCTCCGGGGACTTCCGCCTAACACCGGGGGCCGGGGCTGTGCCGGCGCTGGGCTATTACGCCGGCGCTGCCTTCGCCACGATCCTGCTGCTCTACGGCTTGGTGCTCTGCTGGCGCCGCCGCGAGTCATCGCTGATTGCCGGCCTTGCCGCCGCCGCGCTCGCCTATGCAGCGGCCCGTCTCGGTGGCACTCCGTACACCGCCGCCAAGGCGATCGAGGTTGGCGCCCCGCTGGCGGCGCTGGTCATCGTGCTGCCGCTGTTGCGACGCCCGGTGGCCTGGCTGTATCTGCTCGCCGCCGCGGGCTGTTCGCTCTTGGCGCTCGCTAACGCGCCGGTCGGTCCGAGCTCCTACTCGCGTGCCCTGACCGGCCTGCGTGATGACGTCGGCGAAGGGCCGACCCTGGTCCTCGCCTCGCGGCAGCTGCTGGCAGACGAACACGGCACCCCCTACATCTCCTGGGAGCTACGTGGCGGCCGGGTCTGTATCGCTGCGACGGAAGAAGCTGGCAGTCGTCCGCCTCGCGGCGTCCGTTTTGTCATCTCGGAATCGAGCCAGGTCGGACCACCGTTCGTCGGCCTGCGCCGTGTACTGACTGCGCAGCCCTATGTGCTCTGGGAAACGGCTGCGCCGGTTGCCGGCCACAGTCCCTGCCCCTTGATTGCTGTCCGCCAGGCACGCCAGGGCGCTCCGCGCTGACCCGGGCGCTGGCGCCACCGTGGGTAGCATGGCCGGATCGAGGCGGCGACCCAAAAGATCACTGTCAAGCTCCCCGACGGCACCCCGCTGGAGCTGAGCGAGGGCGCCAGCGGTGCCGACGCCGCGGCGGCGATCGGGCCGGGGCTGGCCAAGGCGGCGCTGGCGATCCGTGTTGACGGCGAGCTGCGCGACCTCTCGGCGCCACTGCCCGACGGGTCGGAGATCGGGATTCTCACCGACCGCGACCCCGAGGCGCTCGATCTGATCCGCCACGACGCCGCCCACGTGATGGCCGAGGCGGTGCAGGAGCTCTACCCCGGCGCCAAGGTGACGATCGGCCCGGCGATCGAGAACGGCTTTTACTACGACTTCGACTTTCCCGAAGATGCGAAGGTCAGCGACGCCGACCTGGAGAAGATCGAGGCCTCGATGCGCGCCCACATCGAGGCCGACGAGGCCTTCGAGCGCCGCGACGTGCCGGTCGCCGAGGCGATCGAGATCTTCACGGGGCAGGGCGAGGACTACAAGGTCGAGCTGATTCGCGACCTGATCGAGAGCGAAGGAGTCGAGACCGTCTCGCTCTACCGCAACGGTCCCTTCGAGGACCTCTGTCGCGGCCCACACGGCCCCTCGACCGGCCGGATCAAGGCGATCAAGTTGAGCTCGCTGGCCGGCGCCTACTGGCGCGGCGACGAGAAGCGCCAGATGCTGACCCGGATCTACGGCACCGCCTTCTTCTCCAAGAAGGAGTTGAACAAGCACCTGGAGCGAATTGAGGAGGCAAAGAAGCGCGACCATCGCCGCCTCGGCCCTCAGCTCGGCATCTTCATGCTGCGCGAGGAGGCACCCGGGATGCCCTTCTGGCTGCCCAACGGGACGACCCTGCTGCACTTGATCGAAGGCGAGGTGCAGGCCCAGCTGCGTAAGCGCGGTTACAAGGAGATCGCCACGCCGCAGGTGCTCGACGAGGAGCTCTGGCACCGCTCCGGGCACTGGGACAACTACCGCGACGACATGTACTTCATGCAGTCCGACGAGAAGCGCCTGGCGTTGCGGCCGATGAACTGCCCCGGCGCCTGCCTCGTCTTCGACGCCGAGCGCCACTCCTATCGCGAGCTGCCGCTGCGCCTGGCCGAGTTCGGGCGGGTCTCGCGCAACGAGCGCGAGGGCGTCTTGCACGGACTGCTGCGGGTGCGCGCCTTCACCCAGGACGACGCCCACGTCTACTGCACCGAGGAGCAGATCGCCGATGAGGTCGCCGACATCTGCGAGGCGATCGACGAGCTCTACGCTCGCTTCGGCTTTGAGGATGTGCGGGTTGAGCTCTCGACCCGACCGGAGAAGTCGATGGGCTCCGAGGAGCAGTGGGCGAAGGCCGAGGCGGCGCTGACCGAGGCGCTCGACCGCCAGGACCGCGAGTACGAGCTCAATCCCGGTGACGGTGCTTTCTACGGGCCGAAGATCGACTTCCACGTCACCGACGCACTCGGCCGCTCCTGGCAATGTGGCACCTGTCAGCTCGACTTCCAGATGCCCGAGCGCTTCGACCTCAGCTACGTCGGCGCCGATGACGCCGCCCACCGCCCGGTGATGATCCACCGCGCCCTGCTTGGCTCGATGGAGCGCTTCGCCGGCATCCTGATCGAGCACTACGCCGGTCGCTTCCCGGTCTGGCTGGCGCCGGTGCAGGCGATCGTGCTGCCGGTCTCCGATCGCCACAACGAGTACGCCGGCAAGGTCCTCGCCGAGCTGCGCGAGGCGGGCGTGCGGGTCGAGGCCGACGATCGCTCCGAGTCGGTCGGCAAGAAGATCCGCGACGCCGAGCTCGGCCGTTACCCCTTCATGCTCGTCGTCGGCGACCGCGAGCAGGAGGCCGGCGCGGTCGCCGTGCGCTCCCACGAAGAGGGCGAGCTGGGGGCGATGCCGGTGGCCGCCTTCGCCGAGCGCGTGCGCTCTGTCTATACTCCGGGCACTTGATTGCAGGCACGCCAAACACCCCGCGCCGCTGAGCGTCCCGTGCCAGCGATCCAACCTCTCGTCCGCTTGAAGCTCCACACCTCACTTAGATAGTGCCGGTCCCACGTAGGTTCGACCGGCGCCCACCAGAGCGCGACACGACCAGGATCAACGAGCGGATCCGCGTTCCCAAAGTCCGCCTGATCGGGGCGGACGGCGAGCAGCTCGGGGTGGTCGAGATCAACGAGGCGCTCAAACGCGCCCAGGATGCCGACCTCGACCTGGTCGAGGTGGCGCCCAACTCGAAACCGCCGGTGACCCGCCTGCTCGACTACTCGAAGTACAAGTACGAGCAGGAGCAGAAGCAAAAGCAGGCGCGCAAGCACCAGCAGCAGGTCAACATCCGCGAGATCAAGCTGCGGCCGAAGATCGCCCAGCACGACTACGAGACCAAGAAGGGTCACGTCGAGCGCTTCCTGCGCCACCAGGACAAGGTCAAGGTGACGATCATGTTCCGCGGCCGCGAGCAGGCCCACCCCGAGCGCGGCCGGGCGCTGCTGCAACGACTCTTCGAGGACCTTGGCGAGCTTGCCGTGATCGAGTCGCAGCCGCTGCAGGAAGGGCGCAACATGAGCATGCTGCTGGCGCCAGGCAAAGAGGCGGCCAAAGAGGACGCCGAGGCCAAACCGGCCGAGGCACCCGTCGAGGGCACGGCCGACGAGGCTGCTCCGGCTGAGAGCGTGGCTGACTCAGCCGAGAAAACGGCTGACGACGCCGCGGCCTAGCTAGGGGCGTCGGGGACGAGGTCCCCGGGCCGGCTTCGCCGGGAGTTCCCGGGGACCTCGTCCCCGACGCCCTTCCTACGCCACGATGTCGGCGATGCGCTCTGCTGCGTGGCCGTCCCAGAGGGGCGGGGGCGCAGGTGGCCTTGCGGGACGCTGCGCTAGAGCTAGGGGGATCTGGGCGATCGCCGCAGGGTCCAGGCCCAACAACGTGTTGGTGCCGGCGGTGAGGGTGATTGGGCGCTCGGTGTTGGCGCGGAGGGTGAAGCAGGGGATGCCGAGGTAGGTCGTCTCCTCCTGGATGCCGCCGGAGTCGGTGAGGACGGCGCGGGAGTCGGCGAGCAGGGAGAGGAAGTCGAGGTAGCCGAGGGGGTCGCAGAGGAGCAGGCCGGGGTGCTCGGACCGGATCGACTCCATCATCGAGCGGGTGCGGGGGTGGACCGGGAAGACGACTGGGATCTCCCGCGCCAGGGCCGCCAGCTGCCCGATCGTCTCGCCAAGCAGTGGCCCATCGACTAGGGCGGGGCGGTGCAGGGTGACGAGGACGAATTCGCCCGACTGGACGCCGAGCCTGGATGCGGCGCCGGCGGCGCGGAAGCGCGATTCGAGCGCCACCAGGGTGTCGATCATCGTGTTGCCGACCAAGTGGATCCGCTCGGCGGGGACTCCCTCGGCGTGCAGGTTGTCGTTGGCCTCGGGACTGTGGATGAAAAGCTGATCGGCGAGTTGGTCGGTGACGATCCGGTTGAGCTCCTCCGGCATCGTGCGGTCGAAGCTGCGCAGGCCAGCCTCGATGTGGGCAACTGGGATCTGCAGCTTGGCCGCGGTCAGGGCCGCGGCAACGGTCGAGTTGACGTCGCCGGGGACGACCACAAGGTCGGGGCGCTCCTCGGTTAGGACCGGCTCCAGGCGCTCCATCACCCGGGCCGTCTGCTGGGCGTGGCTGCCCGAGCCGACCTCGAGCATGTGGTCCGGAGCGGGCACGCCCAGCTCCTCGAGGAAGACCTCGGACATCAGCCGGTCGTAGTGCTGACCGGTGTGGACGATCGCGTGGCGTCCCTGCGGAATTCGCGCCCGCAGGGCGGCGATCACGGGGGCGGTCTTGACGAAGTTGGGCCGGGTTCCGACCACGTAGACGATGCGCATGCCCGCGCCACAGTACCCACGCTGTCTGTCAGACAGGGACGCTCAGGCGCCAAAGGGGCCTGGTCTGCTTCAATAGCGGACCCGATGCCCAAGATGAAAACTCATTCCGGCGCCAAGAAGCGCTTTCGCAAGACCGCGACGGGCAAGTTGCGCGGTCGGCGGGCCTACTCGAGTCACATCCTCGAGAAGAAGTCGCCGAAGCGCAAGCGGCGGATGGCGCGGCCGGTGGAGATCGCCCCGTCTGACACGAAGACGGTGCGGCACCTGCTTGGGGGCGGCAAGTGAGCCGGGTCAAGCGCTCAGTTCACGCCCGCAAGAAGCGGCGCAAAGTACTTAAGGAAGCGAAAGGCTATTTCGGCCGCAAGCACTCCTCTTACCGTTTCGCCAAAGAGCAGGTGCAGCGCTCGGGGATGTACGCCTACCGCGACCGGCGCAACCGCAAGCGCGAGTTCCGCCGGCTCTGGATCACCCGCATCAACGCTGCCGCGCGACTGGAGGGCATGAGCTACTCCGAACTGATCCACGGCCTCAACGGGGCCGGGGTCGAGGTCAACCGCAAGATGCTTGCCGAGATCGCGGTCAACGACCGCGATGCTTTTCGCCGATTTGTGGAGCTAGCCCGGGAGGGTGCGGCCGCCTAGTCGCAGCCAGTCACTCCACTTTCCCGGGCGGGCCGTTTTCACGGCCCGCTTTTTTGTTCCAGGAGAAGAAACGACGGACCAGAAAGTCCACTCGAAGAGACCACCAAAACCATCAGATGATCGAAAGCCCACAGAACGAGAAGCTGAAGCTGGTCCGCAAGCTGCGCGAGCGCAAGCAGCGCGAGCGCGAGGGCGCGTTCCTCAGCGAGGGTGAGGACCTGGTCGAGGCCGGGCTCGCCGCCGGCGCCGAGCCGCGATTCCTGCTCACCGCGGCGGGGAGCGGCCTCGGTGGCGAGGAGGTCGAGCCCGAGCTGCTCGCCACCGCCTCGAGCCTGGGCTCGGGAACGCGGGCGATCGCGGTCTGGCCACAGCAGTGGGCGCAGCCCGGCGGCTCGCCCTGCCTCTATCTGCACGGGGTTGGTGACCCCGGCAACGTCGGCACGATCATCCGCACCGCGCACGCGCTGCTCGACGGCACCGTCGTCCTCGGCCCCAACTGCGCCGATCCTTTCTCGCCGAAAGCGGTGCGGGCGAGCATGGGCTCGATCTTCGCTCAGCCGGTCGCCCGCGGCGCGGTTGCCGACACCCCCTCGCCACGGGCGGCGCTGGTCGCCCACGGCGGCGAGCCCCTCTCCACGCTCAGCGGAGCGGCGACGCTTTGCCTCGGCGCCGAGCGCGAGGGACTGCCGGCGGAGGTGCTTGCGGCCTGCGATTCGCGGGTGACTATCCCCCTGCGCGCCGGCGGCGCCGAGTCGCTCAACGTCGCGGCGGTGGCCGCAATTTGCGCCGAGCGGATATCGTCGCTCGCCATGCCGGAGGCTGCCGAGAATGCCTGAGGGAATCGATCGGATCGAGGCGATCTCCTCTGAGGCTGCGGCTGCGATCGAGGCCGCGCCGGGCACGGCGGAGCTGGAGGGGCTGCGGGTTCGCTACCTGGGCCGCAAGGCCGAGCTGACCGCGATCCTGCGCGGCATCGCCGATCTGCCCGCCTCCGAACGGGGCGCGGTGGGGTCCGGGGCCAACAAGGCGCGCAAGGAGCTGGAGGCGCTGATTGAGGCGCGGGCCGAGGCGCTCGACGCCGGTGAGCTCGAATCCCGGCTTGCCGGTGATCGTGTCGACGTCACCCTGCCGGGGACGCCGGTTCGCTCGGTCGGTCACACCCACCTGATCACCCGCACCACCCGCCAGATCGAGGACGTCATGGTCGGCCTCGGCTACCGGGTGATGGAGGGGCCCGAGGTCGAGCACGACTACTACAACTTCACCGCGCTCAACCACCCGCCCGGGCATCCGGCGCGGATGCTCCAGGACACCTTCTACGTGCAGTCGGATCCCGAGGTGCTGCTGCGCACCCACACCTCGCCGGTGCAGGTCCGCAGCATGGAGGCCCAGCCGCCGCCGATCTTCATGATCGCCCCCGGCAAGGTCTACCGGCGCGACTCCGACGCCACCCACAGCCCGATGTTCCACCAGGTCGAGGGCCTGGCGATCGGCGAGGGGATCACGCTCGCCGACCTGCAGGGCACGCTGACCGAGATGCTCAGCTCGATCTTCGGCGGCAGTCGCGAGGCGCGCATGCGGCCGCACTTCTTCCCCTTCACCGAGCCCAGCGTCGAGTTCGACGTCTCCTGCTTCCAGTGCGAGGGCAGCGGCACGCTCGCCGACGACGGCCGCTGCAATCTCTGCAAGGGGATCGGCTGGATCGAGGTCGGCGGCGCCGGCATGGTCGACCCCAACGTGCTCGGCTTCGTCGAGTCGAACGGCTATGACCCGGAGCGGGTGCAGGGCTTTGCCTTCGGCATGGGGGTCGAGCGGATCGCGATGCTGCGCCACGGCGTCCCCGACCTGCGGCGCTTCTTCGACAACGACGTGCGCGTCCTGGGGCAGTTCTCGTGAAGGTGCTCTACTCATGGCTGCGCGAGTACTGCGACCCCGGCGTCGAGCCGGGGCAGTTGGCCGAGCGGCTGGCGATGACCGGCACCGAGGTCGAGCGGGTCGGCACGGTCGGCCCGCCGTCGGCCGATGGCTTCGTCGTCGGCAAGGTGCTGAGCGCCGAGCCACACCCAAACGCCGACCGGCTGCGGGTCTGCACCGTCGACACCGGCGACGGCGAGCGCACGATCGTCTGTGGTGCCCCCAACGTCAGCGCCGGACAGACGGTTCCGGTGGCGTTGCCCGGGGCGGTGCTGCCTGGCGGCCACAAGATCGGCAAGGCGAAGCTGCGCGGGGTCGAGTCGATGGGAATGATCTGCGCCTCCTCCGAGCTCGAGCTGGGCGAGGGCCCGCCGGGCATCCTCGTGCTCGAGGACGGTGAGCTCGCCGCCGGAACGCCGCTCTCGGAGGTGCTGCCGATCGCCGAGCCGGTGCTGGAGCTGGAGGTGACGCCCAACCGGGTCGATTGCTTCGGCGTCTACGGCGTTGCCCGCGAGGTGCACGCGATCAGCGCCGCGCCGCTGGCCGAGGAGCCCTGGGCCGAGGACGCCGCCGCCGAAGGAGATGGCGAGGTGGGCGACTACGCCTCGGTCACCGTCGAGGTGCCCGATCTCTGCCCCCGCTTCACCGCCCGCGTCTTCACCGACGTGACGATTGGCCCCTCGCCGGCCTGGCTGCAGGCACGGCTCGCCGCCGCGGGGCAACGGGCGATCAACAACGTCGTCGACATCACCAACTACGTAATGCTGCTGACCGCGCAGCCGCTGCACGCTTTCGACCTCGACAAGGTTCCCGACGGGGCGCTGACCGTGCGTACCGCGGCCGAGGGCGAGAAGATGGTGACGCTCGACGACGTCGAGCGCAGCCTTGACGCCGAGACGGTTCTCGTCTGCGACAGCAACGGGCCCTCGGGTATCGCCGGAATCATGGGCGGCCAGGTCTCCGAGGTCTCGGATCAGACGACGCGGGTGCTGCTCGAGGTGGCGAACTGGAACGGCACCAACATCCTGCGCAGCTCACGCATGCTCTCGCTGCGCTCCGAGGCTTCCTCACGCTTCGAGAAGCAGCTTCACCCAGAGCTCTGCATGCGGGCGCAGCGGATCGCCTCGCGGCTGCTGATCCAGCTCTGCGGCGCCAAGCTGGTGCCGGGCACGATCGACGTCGCCGCCGAGGCGCCCGCACCGCGGCGGCTGACCCTGCGCGGTGAGCGGGTCGAGGGCTTGCTCGGCATGGGGATTGAGCAGAGCGACCAGGTCGCCTATCTCGAGCGGCTCGGTTTCGGGGTCGAGGTGGGCGGCGAGGACCTCGAGGTGACCGTGCCCGCCGATCGCCACGGCGACGTCACCCGCGAGGTCGACCTGATCGAGGAGGTCGGCCGCATTCACGGTCTCGACGAGCACCTGCCCAACACCCTGCCTGCGGTGGCCGGTCGGGTTGGCGGCCTCAGCCGCTCTCAGCGCTTGCGCCGTCGGGCCGAGGACGCGATGCGGGACCTCGGCTTCGACGAGGTCGTCGGCTGGAGCTTTACCGACCCGGGGCAGCCCGAACGCTTGCGGGTTCCCCCGGGTGACGAGCGGGCCGCAGGCGTGGTCCTCGCCAACCCGCTTTCCGAGGATCAATCGGTGATGCGGACGACCGTGCTCGGCTCACTGCTCGACGTCGCCCAGCGCAACCTCGCCCGTGGCGCCGACGCGGTCGCCCTCTTCGAGTCCGGCCGCGTCTACCTGGCCGCCGACGAAACGAGACCGCAGAAAGGCATGCCTGACATGCAAAACGTCGACCTCGATGCTCTCGCTGGCGACTTTCCGGGCGAGCGGCCTGCGCCGGACCGCGAGCCGCACCGGATCGGCTGCCTCGCGGTCGGACCGCTGACGGCCAAGTCATGGCGCGGCGGCGGCGAGCCGGCCGACCTCTTCGCCCTCAAGGGCGTGGTCGAGGCCCTCGCCGGGCAGCTCGGCGCGACGATCGCTTGCGAGCCCGGAGAGCAGCCGTTCCTGCACCCGGGCCGCTCGGCAGTGATCAGCGTCGGCGAGACCGCGGCCGGCTGGATCGGCGAGCTGCACCCGCTGGTCGGTCGGGCCTGGGACATCGAGGCGGCGGTCGGCTTTGAAATCGACCTGGCGACGCTCTTCGCCGCCGCCTCGGCCGGTAATGAGACCTACGAGGACGTGACCACCTTCCCCGCCAGCTACCAGGACCTCGCCGTCGTCGTCCCCGTCGAGCTGCCGGCAGCCGAGCTGCGCGCAGCGGTTCTGGCCAGCGGCGGCGAGCTGCTGCACGCCGCCGACGTCTTCGACCTTTTCGAAGGTGAGCAGGTCGGCGAGGGGCGCAAGAGCCTGGCGCTGCGGTTGGAGTTCCGCGCCCCCGATCGCACCCTCACCGATGATGAGGTCAGCGAGCAGCGGGTCGCGATCGAGGCCGCGCTGGAGAAGATCGGGGGGTCGCTGCGTGCCTGATCCATTTACCCAACCGCTCGACGGCGATCCCACGGCCCGGGTGCTGATCGCCGGCGCCTCCGGCTTCACCGGCGCGCTGGCGGCGCAGATCGTCTGGCGCCACCCGAAGCTGGAGCTGGTCGCGGTTACCTCGCGCAGCGACGCCGGCAAGCGGCTCGACAGCCTCTACCCGCGCTACCGGGTGCCGCTCGAGCTGAGCGAGCTCGATCTCGACGAGATCGAGGAGATCGACGCCGCGATCGTCGCCTACCCGCACGGCGCCTCGGCCCCTGCAGTGGCGGCGCTGCGCGGCCTCGGTGCCCTCGTCGTCGACCTCTCCGCCGACTTCCGGCTGCGCGACCTACCCACCTACGAGCGTTGGTACGGAGAACACGGCGCACCGGAGCTGCTCGCGGGCGCCGTCTACGGCCTCAGCGAGCTCTACCGCGAGCAGCTGCGTGACGCCGAGCTGGTCGCCACCCCCGGTTGCTACCCGACCGCCAGCGTGCTGGCGCTGGCGCCGCTGGCCGAGCGCGGCCTGCTTAGCGACGTCGTCATCGATGCCAAGCAAGGTGTCTCCGGCGCCGGGCGGGGCGGGGGCGACGCGATGCACTACGTCTCGATGGACGAGAACGCCTTCGCCTACAAGACCGAGGGGCATAGGCACAGGCCCGAGATCGAACAGGAGCTGGCGGCGCTGGGATCTCCGGCGCCGGTCACCTTCGTGCCGCACCTGCTGCCGCTCGACCAGGGCGAGCTGACCAGCTGCTACGCCCAGACCAACGAGCCGATCTCCAAGGACGAGGTGCAGGCGCTCTACCGCGAGCGCTACGCCGGCGAGCCCTTCGTCCGCGTCGTCGACGGCCCGCCGGGCCTGCGCGACGTGCGCGACACCAACGAGTGCCACGTCTACGTCACCGTCGAGGAGCGGGGGAGGGTCCTCGCCTTCTCGGCGATCGACAACCTCTGGAAGGGCGCTTCCGGCCAGGGCGTGCAAAACCTCAACCTGATGCTGGGTCTCGACGAGACCATGGGGTTGCTGTGAGCGCTCAAATCGTCACGGTGACTTCCGGGTGCTCGAATCCGTGGCGATTTGGGCGCGAGGTGATGTGGTGAGCGGTTTCTTCAAATCGCGCTGGGTCGAGCCACCGGCGGGGATCGAGCAGCTCGATCCCGCGCAGCTCGCCCCCGGCTTCCGCGCCGGCGGCGCCCACTGCGGGCTCAAGGGCGGCGGCAAGACCGACATCGGCCTGTTGGTCTGCGACGCCGAGCGGGTCAGCTCGGCGATCTTGCTGACCCGCAACGCCTCCGCGGCGGCGCCGATCCGGGTCTGCCGCGATCGCTGCAACCAAGCCGGGCTGCGTGCTGCCGTGGTCAACGCTGGTAACGCCAACGCCGAGACCGGCGAGCAGGGCTACGCCGACGCGGTCGCGATGTGCGACGTCGCCGCCGGGCAGCTGGGGCTGCCGGCAGAGGCGGTAGCTGTCGCCGAGACCGGCGTGATTGGTGTGCCGCTGCCGATCGAGGCTGTGCTCGGCGGGATTGGCGACGCAGCCGGGAACCTCTCGCCCGGGGGCGGGACGGCCTTCTCCGACGCGATCCTCACCACCGACCGCTGGCCCAAGCGCTGCACGCTGCGCACGCCCGAGGGCGTGACGATCTCCGCCCAGGCGAAGGGCGGCGGCATGATCCAGCCGAACATGGCGACGATGCTCTGCTTCGTCCAGACCGACGCCGTGGTCGAGGATCCGGATGCCGCGCTGCGTGCCGCCTGTGACGCTTCCTTCGAGCGGATCACGGTCGACGGTCAGATGAGCACCAACGACACCCTGCTGCTGCAGGCCACGGGCGCCACCGGCAAGCCACTGCCCGAGGGCTTGCTCGAGGCGGTGCTGCTGCAGCTGGCGCTGGAGGTCGTCGCCGACGGCGAGGGGTCCTCGCGGGTCGGCCGCATCCAGGTCGACGGTGCCGCCTCGCAGGCAGAGGCCGAGCGGGTTGCCCGCGCGATCGCCAACTCACCGCTGGTCAAGACTGCGCTCTTCGGCCGCGACCAGAACTGGGGCCGGATCGCCCAGGCCGCCGGCATGGCCCTAGCCGGCGAGGACCTGGAGGAGATCGGCGGCGACTCAATTGACAACAGCGAGCTCGCCGCCGACGTCGCCGAGGCCGAGATCGGCTTGCGCCTCGACCGCGGCGAGTTCAGCGCCCACGTCTGGTTCTCCGATCTCGGCTACGAGTACGTGCGGATCAACGCCGAGTACACGACGTGAGAAACGGAGGAGGCCGATGACCGAGCAGGCGCCACAGTCGCGGGCGGCCGGGGTGAACGTGGAGACGCTGCTCGAGGCGCTGCCCTACATCAAGCAGTTCCACGGCCAGACAGTCGTGATCAAGTACGGCGGCGCGGCGATGCGCGAGGACGCCCTGCGCGAGGCTTTCGCCACCGACGTGGTCTTGCTCAAGTACGTCGGCATGAACCCGGTCGTCGTCCACGGTGGCGGGCCCGAAATCAGCCAGTACATGGAGCGGCTCGGCCTCGAGGTGCGTTTCCACGAGGGACTGCGCGTGTCCGACGCGGAGACGGTCGAGGTGGCGCGCATGGTCCTGGTCGGCAAGCTCAACTCGGAAATCGTCCAGCGCCTCAACGCCCACGGTCAGCCGGCGGTTGGCCTCTCTGGCGAGGACGGTGGCCTCTTTCGCGTCTCGCCGGTTGCCAACGCCGACGAGGTCGGCTTCGTTGGCTCGATTGAGCACGTCGACGTCGACGTGCTCAACCACATCGCCGCCGACTACATCCCGGTGATTGCCTCTTCGGCTTCCGACCGCGAGGGCCAGTCCTACAACGTCAACGCCGACGAGGCCGCTGGCAAGGTCGCCGCCAAGCTCGGCGCCCACAAGGCGATCTTCCTCACCGACGTCGAGGGTTGGCTGGCTGACCCCGCCGACACCGACTCGTTGATCGCGCGTGCCACGGTCGAGGAGGTCGAGGGCAAGCTGGCGGCGATCGACGGCGGCATGCGGCCCAAGCTGCAGGCCTGCGCCGACGCGATCAGAGGTGGCGCGGGCGCCGCCCACATCATCGACGGGCGCCGCCCGCACTCGCTGCTGGTCGAGCTCTTCACCGATGCCGGCATTGGCACGATGGTGACGCCGTGAACCTGACCGACCTGCAAGCGCTTGAGGAGCGCTACCTGATGCGCACCTACAAGCGGGCTCCGGTCGAGTTCGTGCGCGGCGAGGGCTCCCTGCTCTGGGACGCCGAGGGCAAGGAGTACCTCGACTTTCTCGGCGGCATCTCGGTCTGCTCGGTCGGGCACTGCAACCCGGCCGTAGTCGAGGCCGTGCGCGAGCAGGCCGAGCGTCTGATGCACACCTCGAACCTCTTCTACACCGAACCAATGGTCAGGCTTGCCGAGCGGCTGGCGGAGTCGAGCCTGGGCGGGCGGGTCTTCTTCTCCAACTCGGGCACCGAGGCGAACGAGTGCGCGATCAAGATCGCCCGCAAGCACGCCCACCGGCGCGGCGTCTCAGCGCCGGAGATCGTCAGCTTCGAGCGCGACTTCCACGGTCGCACCTACGGCTCGCTCTCGGCGACGCCGGCCCTGGCCACTAACCCAGCCCTGGCGCCGATGCTTCCCGGCTTCCGCGCCGTGCCCTTCGATGACCCGGAGGCGTTGCGAGCGGCCGTCGGCGAGAACACCGCGGCGGTGCTGATCGAGCCGATCCAGGGCGAGGCGGGGATCTACCCGCTCGCCGAAGAGACCCTGCTTGCCGCCCGCCAGGCCTGCGACGAGAGCGGCGCGCTGCTGATCTTCGATGAGATCCAGACCGGCGTCGGGCGCACCGGCTCGCTCTGGGCCTACGAGCAGACGCCGGTCCGCCCCGACGTGCTGACCAGCGCCAAGGCGCTCGGCGGCGGCATACCGATTGGGGCCTGCGTGACCGGCCCGGAGGCCAGCGAGGTGCTGGAGCCCGGCGATCACGGTTCGACCTTCGCCGGCGGCCTGCTCGCCAGCGTCGCCGCCCTCGCCGTGCTCGAGATCGCTGATGACGCCTCGCTGCTGCGCGGTGTGCGCGAGCGGGGGGCGCAGCTGCGCGACGCTTTGCTCGCCCTCGACGGGGTCGAGACCGTGCGCGGCCGCGGCCTGATGCTGGGAGTCGGCCTCGCGGCAGATATCGACGCGGTGGCGATCGGCGCCGACCTGCTCGAACGCGGCCTGATCGTCAACGTGCCCGAGCCCGGGACACTGCGCCTGCTGCCGGCACTGACGGTCGATTCGGACCAGGTAGAGCGGGCCGTCGCCACGATCGCGGCCGCGCTCCTAAGCTACGCGCCCCAATGAGTTCCGGAAAGCGCCCAACAGAGCCTCGCGCGCTGACTAGCGGCACCGCCGAGCGCCTCGCCGCGATCGTCGAGGCCGCCGAGCAGGCCGCCGCCAAGGTGATCGACGACGCTGAGGAGCAGGCGCGTCGCCAGCTCTCCGAGGCCGGCGCTCGCGCCGATCGCATCGTCGCCGAACGCCTGCGGGCGCTTGCCGACGAGCTCGATCCGCCCGTCTCCACGGGTCCACGCGAGCCGCACCTCAAGCCCGTCGCCTCTGTTCCCGAGCCGCAGGCGCCCATCGGACCGCGCTCCGGCTCAGCCGGTGCCCGCCTGCTCGCCACCCAGATGGCGGTCTCCGGCAGCAGCCGCGAGGAGATCGCCGAGCGCCTGCGCAGCGGCTTCGACATCGACGACACCAGCGAGATACTCGACGCGATACTCGGACCCGAGGAGTGAGCTGATGCACGAGGACCCGACCCGGATGATGCGCCAGCCCGACGACGAGCAGCGCCCGCACGGCAACATGCGGCTGCTGATCGCCGGCCTGATCGCGGTGATCGTCGGTTTGGTGATTGCCGTCCTCGTGATCGCCTCCAGCGGCGACAGCGGCGGCTCGACCTCGACCGTGACCACGACTCCGAGCGAAACCAGCTCCAGCACCGAGACGACAACCGGATCGAGCACCGAGACCACGACCTCGACGCCGACCGAAACGACGACGACCTCGGAAACGACGACCACCGCGCCCGAAGAAACGACGACCACGACGACGCCGCCCGAAGAAGAAAACGGCAGCGGCGGCATCGGCGCTCCCTAGTGGCTTCGGGCTCGCCCGCAGACGTCCGCACGGCTTCTTACGAGGCTGACCCCGCCGAGGTCCGTCGCGTCCTGCTGCTCTACTCGGGCGGCCTCGACACCAGCGTGATGCTGAAGTGGATCCAGGACTCCTACGACGCCGAGGTCGTCTGCCTCACCGTCAACCTCGGCCAGCCCGGCGAGGACTACGCGGTGATCGAGGACAAGGCGAAGCGGCTCGGCGCGCTGGAGTGCCACGTCGTCGACGCCCGCGAGGAGTTCGCCGACTCCTACGTGCTGCCGGCGATCAAGGCCAATGCCCTCTACGGCGGCGGCTACCCGCTCTTCACCGCGCTCGGCCGGCCGCTGATCGCCAAGCTGGCGGTCGATTACGCCCGCCGCAGCGGTTGCGACACGATCGCCCACGGCTGCACTGGCAAGGGCAACGACCAGGTGCGGATCGAGGCGACGGTGGCTACCTTGGCGCCGGAGCTGAAGACGATCGCCCCGGTGCGCTCCTGGCAGATGGGCCGCGAGGAGGAGATCGCCTACGCCCGCGAGCACGGCATCCCGGTCAAGGGCGGCACCGAGGTGGCGCCCTACTCGATCGATGACAACCTCTGGGGGCGTTCCTCTGAGGGCCGCTGGATCGAGGACCTCGACCACGCTCCCGAGGACGACGTCTTCCAGCTGGTCACCCGGCCCGAGCTGGCACCGGACGAGGCCGAGACGGTCACGGTCGAGTTCGAGGCCGGCATCCCGGTCGCCTTCAACGGCGAGCGCCTGGCCCCGGTCGAGCTGCTCGAACGCATTGCCGAGGTCGGCTGCCGCCACGGCGTCGGCATCGTCGATCACATCGAGGACCGCATCGTCGGGCTCAAGGTGCGCGACATCTACGAGATTCCGGCGGCGGCGATCCTGCTGCCGGCTCATCAGGAGCTGGAGAAGCTGGTCGGCACGATCCACCAGAACCAGTTCAAGCCCGAGCTCGACCGCAAGTGGGCCTACCTGGTCTACGCCGGGCTCTGGTGGGAGCCGCTGCGCACCGACCTCGATGCCTACATGGAGGCGGTCAACGCGCAGGTCACCGGCACGATCGGCCTCAAGCTCTTCAAGGGCAGCGTCCGGGTCGTCACCCGCAGCTCGCCCAACGCCGTCTACGACGCCGATCTCGCCTCCTTCACCCAGTCCGGCGGGCTCTTCTCGCAGACCGCCTCACCCGGCTTCATCGAGCTCTGGTCGCTGCAGTCGCGGATGGCGCACCGGATTCGCCAGCGCGGGGAGGAGGAGTAACGATGGCCTACGACAAGCTGGGCAAGGCCGCGATTCGTTTCGCGGTCAAGTACGTGCGGCGGCGCTACCGGCGCCAGATCCGCATTGGTGCGGGCGCAGCGGCGCTTGCATTGGCGATTGCGGCTTACGCCGCGACGCGCAACGTTCCCGAGGGCTAGCGTAGCCTCGAAGTCTTAGTGGCGCGAACGCCTGTGACAAAGGCGGGGAGCCGCACGCTCCTCGTCGCCTTCCTCTCTGCACTGCTGGCGCTCTCCGCGCTCGCGGCTGCGCCTGCGTCGGCGGCCGACATCGCGGCCCTGCAGCAGCAGGTCGCCGCAGGACGGGACGAAGCCGGGTCGCTGGCCGGCCAACTGCGGGCGGCGCAGGGCGAACTTGCCGCGGCGGAACAGGAAGCGGCCGCGGCCAGTGCCCGCGAGAAGAAGCTGACCACGCTGCTGGCGACCGGCGAAGAAAAGGCAGCCCGGCTGGCCGCCGAAGTGCAGCGCACCAAGCGCCGTCTGGCAGCTGAAAAGCGGCGCCTGCAGCGAGCCCGGGCGGCGCTCGCCACCCGCCTCGTCGCGATCTATGAGAGCGGCTCGCCCAGCACGGCCAGCATCATCCTCGCCTCCGACAGCATCGACGAACTGGCGACCCGCACCGAATACCTGGAGCGAATCCAGCAATCCGACTCCGATCTGGCCGGTCGTGTGGCCCAGGTCCGCCGTACCGTTGCCGCCGCACTGCAGCGCGTCGCCGCGCTCAAGGCCCGCGTCGACTCCTACAACGAACGCCTCGCCGCGGCCCGCCGCGAAGTCGCCGGCGTGCGCGAAGACGCCGAGGCGGCCGCATCGCATTTGCACTCGGTGGCTGCGGCGCGCTCGGCGGCGCTGGCTACCCTCAAGGACAAGATCGGCCAGTGGACGAGCGACATCCAGGCAGCCAGGGCGGCCGAAGCCGAACGGATCAGCGCCGAAGAAGCCGAAACCGAAGTCGAACGCTGGCTCGGTGGCCCTTTCTCGATCCCCGCCTACATCGTGATGTGCGAGTCCGGCGGCAATTACGGCGCCTTGAACCCTTCATCGGGAGCCGGCGGTGCCTACCAGATCCTCCCGTCCACTTGGGAACTCTATGGCGGCCAAGGGGAGCCACAGAACGCCCCGAAGGCCGAACAGGACCGTATAGCCGGGGAAATTTGGGCTGACTCCGGCCCCAGCGCCTGGGTCTGCGGCTGAGCTGCGATCTCGAGAGGGGTGGAGCGTCTTGCACTTTTTCGGCGATCCCTAGCGGCGTCAGCCAGCCACTCTTCACCGAAAAAGTTAAGCGGAACCCCTCCCGAGATCGCAGCCCTCCCGAATACCCCGGAAGTTGCGCGGAAGACGCCCAAAAACGCGCCGCTCCATCTGAAGTGATTGGCATGATCGACCACCGATCGTGAGCT
>CAWCJW010000009.1:0-69867 GCA_963795765.1 uncultured Solirubrobacterales bacterium | reverse complement strand
GGATGACCTTTGACCCGAACGACTCGGATCGCTTCTACGCGACGCTGGGCACCGGCGATCACCACTACCTAGTCGAAGGCAGCGTCAAGGGCCGTGAGATGAAAGTCCTGCGCGACGGGGTGGAGTGCCCCTCGCTCTCGCCCGATGGCAAGCGGATCGCCTACAAGAGCCGCATCGGCCACTCCAACCGCTGGCATCTGCGTGTGCTCGACGTGGCCACGCTGAAAGACCACGGCCTGGCCGAGACCGACTCGATCGACGACCAGGCCGAGTGGCTCGACGACAAGACCCTGGCCTACTCCGACGGCCCCAACGTCTACACGGTGCCGGCCGACGGCAGTGGCGAACCGGAGCTGCTGGTCCGCGACGCGAGCTCGCCGGTGCGGCTCTCCGGCGGTTTCTGATCGATTGACCTCCCCATAGGGTCATCAATCGATCAGAAGGTGATTCAGCCGACCCGGGCGGCGAGGGGGCGCAGGCGGTCGCGGCCCTCGCTGGCGAGCCGGCGGGCGACGGCGAGCGGCCGGCGGCGGGGTGAGGCCACGGCGGCGGGGTCGATTGCGTCGATGGGCGAAAGGGTGATCTCGATTGAGCTGCCTGGCTTGACCGCCAGCGGCTCGCCTGGATTGGCTTCCTCGCCGGCGATCCGCAGGGTCTGCCGATCGGCTTCTATCCCGGTCGCCGGAAGCTCGACGGTTATCTCATCGGTCGCGGCGGGAATCTCGATCTTGGCTTTTCTCGTCAGCAGGCGGACTGCGAGTTGCGAGCCGCTTTGCCGGGTCTCGAAGCTGGTCGCCGCGATCTCGCTCAGCGAGCACCAGTCGGTCGGTCCGAGGCGATTGACCTCCTCGACCACCTCGAGCAGGGCCCCGGGGCCGCCGAGGACGTCCTCGTGGTGGCCGTAGAGAATCAGCGGCTGGTCGAGGAAGGCGCGCAGGGTCAGCTCGGCGCTCGAGCGGCCGGCGATCGGGTGGCGCAGCAGGACCGGCACTCCTTCGACGAACTCGGCTGGGCCCCAGCCGACCAGGGCACCGGCGTCCTCGGGCCGGGCGAGCCAGGAGTGGGGCTCGAACTCGACCCAGGGGTAAGGCCTGGTCATCGTGATCGCCTCGAAGCCGCAGCGCCGCAGCCCACTCAGGGTCGCCTGCGAGCAGGCCTCGTGGGGCGGGACCATGACCTGGTCGACGGCGACGCCGGTGCGGCGGCCGAAGGCCCCGACCCGGCGCAGGGCCTGGGCGGCCAGCGAGACCGCATCGGCCTCGTTCGCCACCCGGCCCAGCTCGCCGCCGTCGTGGTCGTTGCCGTGGACGAGCAGAGAGATCGTGCCGTCGCTTTCCTGCAGTGCCCGCAGGGCGGTGGGATGAGCGAACCAGGCGTCGAGCGGCACCGTCGCCAGGGCGACGTGGTAGCGATGCTCGCGAGCGTGGGCGCCGAGCTCGGCCAGCTTGACAAAGCCGTAGGAGGGCCAGTGCAGGTTGGGGTCGTCGAAGAGCAGGGAGGCGCGGGGGGCCGGGGGCTGCCAGCGGATCGCCTCGGTCTGGGCGCGGAGGAAGTGCAGCAGCGGCAGCAGGGCGGCGCTGCGTTCGCCGCAGAGCCGGTCGCGCAGGGCCTCACGAGGGCCGAGCTCGGCCGGGATCAGGAGCGCGCTCTCGCGTTTGCCGCTGCGGGTCCAGGTCGGGACGCCGTCGCAGCTCGCCAGGATCACGGCGTCCGCGCCGCCAAGGCTCACGCTGCGGTGGCTCAGGGCCGCTTCCAGCCGGTCATCGGGCAGTTTGCTTCCGCGCAGGCGCCCGTCCAACAGCTCCAGCTCCGCATGGACGTTGTCGCGGGGCCTGCCTGGATCGCCCGGCTCGAGGACCGCCAGCTCCAGGGTGGGAAGGCCGCCGGGGGTGGCGCCGGTCGTGCCGCCGAGTATCAGCAGTGCGTCGAGTTCAGCCAGCGCATCCGTCTTCCGACCCTCGAAGCGAACCGGCATGGCGGCTTCGAGCGCGGCGAAGAGGCGTGGGCGCGACTCGAGCTGCTGGGCCGGGGTGACGCCGACCGCGATTGGGCCGGCGCCGCTCATCGGTCGACCCGGTAGATCTCGAAAGAGGTTGGCGGGTTGGTGCCGCCGGGAGGTTCGGCGCCGGTGTTGCCAAAGGTCGCCACGGGAGCCCCGTTGCGATGGATCCAAGCGGCGAACATGCGGTTGTAGTCGCTGCCGAAGTGTTCGTAGCGGTAGCCGACGAAGCGCCGATTGTCGACGACGGCATAGCGCACGTTCTCCGCTTCGAGCCGGGCGATCGCTTCGCGTTCGTCCTGGTGGGAGTCGAGCAGGCCGGGCAGGAACATCGCGTCGTAGAGCGGCGCCGGGCGGTCGGTCATGAAGTTCAGGCCCGAATCGGAGGGGACGGCGAGGACCGCTTCACCGGGAGCGGTGTGCGAGTCGATGTAGTCGACCGTTTCCTGGATGACCGGCGCCGATGCCGGCGCGGTGAGAAAGCTGCCCCGTTCCGTGTTGACGGCGGCGCTGCTGTCGGGGTAGAGGGCGATTTGAGCGTAGGCGGTAAGCCCGATCGCGACCGCGGCCAGGGCCCCATAGAGGGCCGTGCGAGCCTCGGGGAAGCGGCGGCTGAGGCGGTCGTGAAGGACGGCGAGGAGCAGCACCAGCGGCGCGGCGTAGTACGGGGCGTAGGAGGCCTCGGCGGTGAAGGCGTCATAGGCGCGGGCGCCGAGCGCCGCCGCAGCGACGACCAAGGCGAGGTCGAAGCCCCAGGAATCGGAGATCAGCGGGGCGCCGCCGCGCAACAGGCGGACGCCGATCACGGCGCAGGCGGCAAAGCCGAGCGCCGGCAGCCAGCTCATCCCGATCAGCAGGTGGGTGGCCTCGTGCTGAACCGCTGACTGGGCGGGGGCCCAGATGCCGACGCCCTTCCAGGCGATGTCGACGATGAGCAGGGCGATGACGGCGGCGAGAAGTGGCCAAAGCGCGAACAGATGACCCCTGCGGTCCGTGGCCTTGGAGAAGAGCAACCCCGCGCCGACGGCAGCGGCGAGCATCGTGCAGTAGATGCCGGCCCGGGCAAGCGTCGCGGCGACGCTTTCGAGGTCCATTGGCGCCCAGGAGTGCTGTGAGCTGAAGCCGGCGATGCGGAGGAAGTCGACCGGCCAGAGGTTCTCGGCAAAGAGTCGCTCGGCGCCGACGCTGTTTGCCAGCAGGGCCAGCACGCCACCGGCGATGAGGACGGCGGGCAGGGCGAGCGGCAGCAGCGCCCGCAGCGCAGTGCGCACGCCGTGCTGGCGAGCGACGCCGACCACGTAGGCGAGGCCGGCGAGGCCGGCGACCGCGACGAACTCGGGCCTGGTCAGACCTACGACCCCAGCGGCGAGGCCGGCGAGGACGAGGTGCTCCCGCTTGAGCGCCAGCAGCATCAGCAGCAGGAAGAGGATGCCGAAGGTGCCTGAGTTGGTGTGGGGGAGGACGAAGTTGAAGGCGGTGCCGGAGAAGCCGATCGCGGCGACGATCGCGGCCGCGATCACAGCGGGGGTGACGCTGAGCAGCTGCCGGGCAAGCGCGTAGAAGACCCCGATGATCGCCGCGGCCTGCAGCAGGCCAAAGGCGAAGGCGGTGGTGAAGCTGGCGCCGAAGACAGCGAAGGCGCCGCCGAGCGCGTAGAGGCCGACCGGGCCGTAGAAGTAGCGGATGTCGCTGTAGGGATGACCGCCGGAGGCGAGAGTGCTGGCGACGTTGAGCTCGTGGCCGGCGTCGACCGAGGGCACTCCCCAGGCGCGCCAGGAGAGGCCGGCGAGCAGGGCGAAGAACAGGAGCAGGCCGGTAATCGCGCGGACGTCGGCGTTGGCGCTCAGGCGACGCGCCTGGGCGCCAAGGCGCTCGCCCCAGCTTTCCCGCGCCGTCTCGGAGCGAACCGCGACGTTCATGCCGACGCGGGTCGCACGGCGCCGAGCAGCAGCCGCATCTGGCTGCCCGCGAGGCGGAGGCCGAGCGAGACGTAGAGCAGCGAGCCGATTGCGAGGGTCAGCAGCGGCGCGGCGATGCCGCTGGTGAAGGTGTCGCCGATCGCGGCGCCGATGCCAAAGCTGACGCCGGCGAGGAGGGCGAAGCGCAGCCCGTCCTTGGCCAGCTCCTGCGCGATCGGCCCGCTCTCGCGCCCGGCGCCGGCGATCAGCAGCACCACGGCGAAGGCGAGCGGGACGACGAAGAAGGCGCCGACGACGCCCTCGGCGCCAAATAGGACGCCGCCCAGTGCCGTGACCGCGATGTGGAGGACGACGATCACCGGCGCCAGCAGGTTGACCAGCTTCGAGCGGCCGAGCGCGAACAGCGCCGGCAGCAGCAGGTTGACCAACAGCGCCGCCACGGTCCAGGCGGCGAGCAGGGCCGAGAAAGTGCGCAGCTGTGAAACGTCGGCCGCGCTGAAGCTCTTCGGCAATACCTCGCCGATCAAGGTGGCGCCGCCGGCGACGAGTGCGGCCAGGGCCGGCGAGACAAGCAGCATCGAGTAGCGGAAGCCGGCCGGGACCGTGTCGGCGATCACCTCGCGCCAGTCGGCGAGGGCGCCGCGCCGCATGTCGGCGATGCGCGACATGCCGAGGGCAAAGCCGGTCGCCGCCACCAGGTAGCTGGCGAAGAGGTAGGCGTAGGAGAGCACGGTTGCGGCGCCATGGTTGTAGTTGCTGGCGAAGGCGAGGGTGATCACGTAGAGGGCGTTGAAGGCGAGGTAGATGGCGGTGCTGCCGAGGACCAGCAGCGAGCAGCGGGAGAAGCGGCGCAGGATGCCTCTCGGTCGCTGCGGATCCGTCGCTTCAGCCGGGGCGCGGCTGGTGCGCACGCCGTCGAGCATCGCGGCGCAGGTGACCACGGCCATTGCCAGCATCGACCAGCCGAGCGAGAGCTCGCCGGCGGTACCCGAGACCGCCAGGTAGACGACCAGCCCGCTGACGGCGCCGGCGATGTAGGCGAAGGCGATGCGGTCGAAGCGGTCGCGCACGGCGAGCAAGGTTGCTCCGCCGGCCGCCCAGAGCTGCAGGATCATCGCCAGACCGAGGATCGGCAGGGCGGATTCGGTCACCCCGCGGCCGGCGTCACCGAGGCCCGGGGCGAGAACGCTCGCCATCGGCCCCGCCAGCGCGATCGTCGCGATCGCCACCGGCACGGATATAGCCACCAGGGCGACCGCCAGCTCGCGCGGCGTCAGGCGGGGGCGGTTGCCGACCAGCAGCGGCGCCGAGGTGACGCGGATGCTCTGGCTGAAGACGCCGAAGCTCGAGTAGAGGGCGAAGGCGACGAAGAAGCCGTCGGTGCGGCCGCCGATGCCGAAGGAGTTGAGGTAGAGCAGCGCCTGGATACCCGAGGTGAGGCCCATCGCCACGGTCGCGATCGCCATCGCCACGCCGGCGTGAGCGTGCTTCTCGCGCAGGTCCTCGCGGTGATCCCCGAATTCAGGCAGGGAAGTAGCTGGCTGGTGCGGCCGCAGTTGCGTCCATATATCTGTACAACGGCGCGAGTCGGTCCAATACTTGTTTAGGTCGCCGCGATCGGCCGAAAAAATATTGAGTGACTCAAGGGCCGTAGTGCTGGCCCCGCGGCGCCCAGTCGACCCCGATGCCGCTGGCAAGGCGGTAATCGTCGACGGAGGGGTCGAGGAAGCTGGGTTTGCAGCTCGTCGCCGAGCTGTCTCCAAGGGGTGGCAGGGTCCCTTCCCACTGGCAGACGAGGTTGCCGCTCTGGATGAACCGGGTGAACGGCCCCGGCCAGTCGCTCCACGCCTTGAAGAGCACGTTGCCGGTGACCGTGACTCGGCCGAAGGGACCTGCGCGAAACCCGACCGGAGTGTCGTTGCCGGGGGTCCAGATCGTGTTGGAGCTGAGCCGGACGCCGCGGGTCGGACCGACGATCTGGACGATCTCTGGCGGGCCGCAGTAGCCGACAACCGCCGGTGCGCAGGGAGCTTCGTTGCGCAGCATCAGGTTGTCTTCCAGGACCACGTGGGCGACCGGCGCCGGCTGGTCCTTGACGAAGAAGCCCTGGCAGCGGTTGTCGTGCAGGTAGTTGCGGCGGAAGTAGAGGCCATCGCCGCCCCAGACCGACTGCAGGCAGTCGCTGTGGTTGCCGTTCTCGCGTACGCCGCGGATCTCGTTGCCTTCGATCAACACCCCGTACGGATCGCGATCGGCGCTGTCGTGGTAGCGGTTGAGGCGGATCGCGTCCTCGCCGAAAGGGCCGGCGAAGAGGTTGCCGCGGATCGTCGTGTTGGAGATGTTGGTGCTCGTCGTGGGGCCGGCTTCGACCCCGAAGTAGCCGCCGGAAATGCGGTTGTGGAGGACCGAGATCTTGCGCGAGTCTGGCTCGATCACGACTTCGTCGTCGATCTTGAAACGGGCAAGCTTCAGGTTGGAGCCGCTGAGCTCGGCGCCTTCGATCGTCGCTCGCCCTGGGTTCGCGGCGCGGATCGTGACCCCGGGCGCTCGCTTCTCGGCCGAGAGCTCGAGCTTGCCGTAGTGGCCGTTACCGAGGCAGATCACCTTGCCGGGGGGCGCCGGGGCCAGCGCCGCGTGCAGGGCCATGGCGCTGTAGACGACCAGCGAGCAGGGGTTCAAGGTCCGTAGTGCTCTTCGGCGGGGGCCCAGTCGACGCCGCGCTTGCCGCCGAGGCGGTAGTCATCAGCGGCTGTGTTCGGGAAGTGGAGGTTGCAGTCGACCGTCTCGCCACTCGGCTGCGGCCAGGTGCCGCCCGGCGGCGCGGCTTCGCTTTCGCAGATCGTGTTGTCGCGCAGGGTGGCCGGGCTCATGTCGGTGTCGGTCCAGAGGCGGTAGATCACATTGTCTTCGATCCGTGTGTCGGCTCCTGTGCCTTCGCGGAAGGCGGCGATCGAGTCGACCGTGTCGCCCCAGATCGTGTTGCGCTTCATCACGAAGCCGGTGTAGGGGCCGACGACCTGGAAGTAGAGGGGCTGGCCACATTCGCTCGGGCCGAGCGGCGGGCCGCAGGGTTCGTGGTTGCGCAGGAAGAGGTTGTCTTCGACCCTGAGTCCGTGGATCGGCCCCGAGACGCCGCCGAGGCTGGCCTGGTCCTTGACGAAGAACCCCTGGCAGCGGTTGTCGTGCAGGTAGTTGCGGCGGAAGATGATGTGGTCGCCGACCCAGACCGTCTGCAGGCAGTCGGAGTGGGCGCCGTTCTCACGCACCTGGGTGATCTCGTTGCCTTCGATCAGGATGCCGATGCCGTCGCCGTTGGAGTCGTGGTAGCGGTTGAGGTGGATCGCGTCCTCGCCGAAGGGGCCGATCAGCTGATTGCCGACGATCCTGGTGTCGTTGACCGTCGTCGTGTCGGTCGGTCCGGCTTCGATGCCCTGGCCACCGCCGGTGACGCGATTGTGTTCGACCGTGACCCCGGTTGCCCCGGGCATCACCTGGATGCCCTCGGTGGAGACGAAGCCGGCGAGAGTGAGGTTGTCGCCAGCTAGTTCGGCTCCTTCGATCGTGGCGCCGGCGGGATTTTCCGAGCGGACGGTTACCCGGGTCGGCCGTGCGCCGGCGTCGAGGCTGAGCTTGCCGTAGTCGCCGTCGATCAAGCAGATGACCGCGTGGGGCGCCGCCTTCCCGACCGCTTCCTGCACTTCGGTGAGGCTGGCGAAGCTGCGCGAGCAGGGCGCGTTGACGCTGGTGGAGGAATCGACCGCCGCCGGCGCGTTCGAGTCGCCGCCGCAGCCGACGGCTGACAAAACACTGGCCAGGGCGGCGATGGCGCTCAGGGCAAGGAGAGCTGTCCTGGCCAGGCTGTGGGAAAGGCTCACGAATAGATAACGAGCCCGGCCCGCTGTTTCTCACAGCGGGCCGGGACCTGCGGGTTACTTTCGGGTTCTCTTGCTACGGCCCGAAGTGAACTTCAGCCGGCGCCCAATCGACCCCGCGTTCGCCGGCGATGCGGTAGTCATCGGCGGCGGTGTTGGCGAAGCTGAGGCTGCAGGCCTTGGTTTCGCCGGTTACCGTCGACCAAGCGCCGGCGCCGCCGGCTTCACGCATGCAGTCGGTGTTGTTGCGCAGCGTTGCCGGGGTCATGTTCCAGTCGGTCCAGATCCGGTAGATCACGTTGTTTTCCACCAGCGTGTCCGAGCCGACGGCGCCTTCACCGCGGAAGGCGGCGATCGAGTCGACTCCGTCGCCCCAGATCGTGTTGCGCTTCATCACGAAGCCGGTGAAGGGGGCGACCGGCTGGAAGTAGATCGGCTGCCCGCATGCGCTTGGAGCGAGGGGTGCTCCGCACGGTTCCTTGTTGCGCAGGAAGAGGTTGTCTTCGACGACCACCCCTTCTATCGGCCCACCGGGGATTTCCGGCGTGCTCATCGTCTGGTCCTTGATGAAGAACCCCTGGCAGCGGTTGTCGTGCAGGTAGTTGCGCTTGAAGTAGATGTGATCGCCGCGCCAGACCGTCTGCAGGCAGTCGGAGTGGGCGCCGTTCTCACGCACCTGGGTGATCTCGTTGCCTTCCACATAGAGGCCGTGGTAGCGGTTGGCGTGGATCGCGTCCTCGCCGAAGGGACCGACCAGCTGGTTGCCGATGATCCGCATTTCCGTGCACCAGGTAGTGGTGGTGGTGCAGGCGTCGATTCCCTGACCACCGCCGGTGATCCGGTTGTGTTCGATCGTCGGCGCGACCGTGCCCCCCGGGATCGAGACGCCGTTGGTGATCAGGAAGCGCGCCAGGGTGAGGTGAGAGCCGCCGACGGTGGCGCCTTCGATCGTCGCCTGGCCGGGGTTCTGGGCCCGCAGGGTGACGCCTGGCGCCGCCTTGTTGGCGGTCAGGGTGACTCTCCCATAGGAGCCGTTTGCCAGGCAGACAACTGATCCGGGCGAAGCGGAGGAGACCGCGGACTGGGCCGTGGAGGTGCTGCTGGCGGTGGTGGTGCATTCGGTCGGTGGCGGCGGTGGTGGTGGCGTTTCGGCTTCCACCGTCCAGCTGAAGCCGGCCGGGGAGGCGTCGACGTTGCCATCCGGGTCGGTCGCACGCACGGAGAACTGGTGGGAGCCGACGGCCAGGCCGGAGTAGGGCTTGGACGAGGTGCAGCCTGCCCAGCTCGCTCCGTCGAGCTCGCATTCGAAGCTCGAGCCGGACTCGGTCGCGCTGAAGCCGAAGCTCGCCGCGGTCGAGGTCGTGCTCGATGCCGGGTGGCTGGTGATCGAGGTGTCGGGCGGGGTGGTGTCGGGTGGCAGTGGGGGGGATTCGATCGCCCAGCTCTGTGTTGCCGGAGTGGGGTCGACGTTGTTGGACGCATCGATCGCTCGCACCGAGAACTGGTGAGTGCCAACAGCGAGGTCGGAGTAGGCCTTCGGCGAGGTGCAGCCGGACCAGCTGGTGCTGTCCAGCTTGCACTGCAAGGTCGAGCCCGGCTCGTTGGAGGAGGCCGAGAAGCTCGCCGAGGTCGAGGTGGTGAATGTGGCCGGGCCCGCCGTGATCGTTGTTTCAGGAGGAGTCGTGTCAGACGGGGGTGGAGGCGATTCGATCGTCCAGCTCTGCGTGGCGGGACTCCCGTCGACGTTGCCGGACCCGTCCGTGGCGCGCACTGAGAACTGATGGGCGCCCACCGCCAGGCCGGAGTAGGACTTGGGCGAAGTACAGGTGGCGTAGCTGCCCGCATCCAGCTTGCATTCAAAGGAGGAGCCGCTCTCGCCTGAGGTGAAGCCGAAGCTCGCCGCGGTCGAGGTCGTGCTCGATGCCGGGTGGCTGGTGATCGAGGTATTGGGAGGAGTGGTGTCAGGCGGCGGCGGCGTGGCAGACGGCGGCGTGGCAGACGGCGATACGAGAGTCGGCAGCAGAGAGGGCCCCGGCGTTTCGTGCTGGCGGCGAATCCGCAGGCGACTCACGCGAGCCCCGGGACTCAGGGCTATGCCGCGTGCGCGATGGGTCTTTTTGGCGTGATGAACCCCCCGCAGTAGATTTCCGCCGCCCCAGGCGAGGGCGCTTGTCGTCCCAAGTGCCATGAGCAGAAGGGCTACCGCCCCCCACGCCATGAACGAGTGAAAGGGGCGCTGAGCCCGCTGGCCGGTCGGCGTTCTGGCTTCCTTTTGCGGCATTGCCAGATAGGTCGGCAGGCCCGCCTCCTATGCCGTCCTCGCTTTCCCAACTGCAGACGTATGTTCGAGACATCGGCTGGACAACCGATCAAAATGGCTTATGTAACTCGTGTTAGTCCGCGGCAAGCCAGACCGCACTTCGCCTCTACGGCCCGAAGTGAACTTCAGCCGGCGCCCAATCGACCCCGCGTTCACCGGCGATGCGGTAGTCGTCGGCGGCGGTGTTGGCGAAGCTGAGGCTGCAGGCCTTGGTTTCGCCGGTTACCGTCGACCAAGCGCCGGCGCCGCTGGCTTCACGCATGCAGTCGGTGTTGTTGCGCAGCGTTGCCGGAGTCATGTTCCAGTCGGTCCAGATCCGGTAGATCACGTTGTTTTCCACCAGCGTGTCCGAGCCGACGGCGCCTTCACCGCGGAAGGCGGCGATCGAGTCGACTCCGTCGCCCCAGATCGTGTTGCGCTTCATCACGAAGCCGGTGAAGGGGGCGACCGGCTGGAAGTAGATCGGCTGCCCGCATGCGCTTGGAGCGAGGGGTGCTCCGCACGGTTCCTTGTTGCGCAGGAAGAGGTTGTCTTCGACGACGACCCCTTCTATCGGCCCACCGGGGATTTCCGGCGTGCTCATCGTCTGGTCCTTGATGAAGAACCCCTGGCAGCGGTTGTCGTGCAGGTAGTTGCGCTTGAAGTAGATGTGATCACCGCGCCAGACCGTCTGCAGGCAGTCGGAGTGGGCGCCGTTCTCACGCACCTGGGTGATCTCGTTGCCTTCCACATAGAGGCCGTGGTAGCGGTTGGCGTGGATCGCGTCCTCGCCGAAGGGACCGACCAGCTGGTTGCCGATGATCCGCATTTCCGTGCACCAGGTAGTGGTGGTGGTGCAGGCGTCGATTCCCTGACCACCGCCGGTGATCCGGTTGTGTTCGATCGTCGGCGCGACCGTGCCACCGGGGATCGAGACGCCGTTGGTGATGAGGAAGCGCGCCAGGGTGAGGTGAGAGCCGCCGACGGTGGCGCCTTCGATCGTCGCCTGGCCGGGGTTCTGGGCCCGCAGGGTGACGCCTGGCGCCGCCTTGGTGGCACTCAGCGTCACTCTCCCATAAGAGCCGTTTGCCAAGCAGACAACCGATCCGGGCGAAGCGGAGGAGACCGCGGACTGGGCCGTGGAGGTGCTGCTGGCGGTGGTGGTGCACTGACTTGGGGGTTTCTCTTCGGTTGGCGGTGGAGCGACGGCTTGCACGGTCCAGCTCCGAGTTGCCGGTGTCGGGTCGACGTTGCCCGCTGCGTCGACGGCACGAACAAAGAATCGATGGGCGCCGACGGTAAAGCCGGCATAGCCCAAGGGCGAAGAACAGGGCCTGAACTGGTTGACGCTGTTGCGCTTGCATTCGAAGCTGGAGCCGCTCTCGGTTGATTTGAAGGAGAAGATGGCCGAGGTCGCGGTGGTGGTGGAGAGCGGCCCCCGGACAATGGAGGTGTTCGGCGGGGTGGTATCCGCCGACGCACCGAGAGCCTTTGTGCCAAGTGAGACGAGCAGCAGCATTGCTGCGCCCCCGATGAAGAGCACGGTGAGAGAGCGCGCCTGGTGACTGGATTGCATTCGGTCTCCTTTGCGGCATCGCCAGCTAGGTCGGCATTCGCCGTCCTCTTACGCACCGGAGTCCCTGTGTTCCGGTGCGTATATCGGCTACCCGTCTCAGCGCCGCTGAATCAATTGGAGGGAACTACTACAGCTGGTACTACGGCCCGAAGTGAACTTCAGCCGGCGCCCAGTCGACCCCGCGTTCACCGGCGATGCGGTAGTCGTCGGCGGCGGTGTTGGCGAAGCTGAGGCTGCAGGCCTTGGTTTCGCCGGTTACCGTCGACCAAGCGCCGGCGCCGCCGGCTTCACGCATGCAGTCGGTGTTGTTGCGCAGCGTTGCCGGAGTCATGTTCCAGTCGGTCCAGATCCGGTAGATCACGTTGTTTTCCACCAGCGTGTCCGAGCCGACGGCGCCTTCACCGCGGAAGGCGGCGATCGAGTCGACTCCGTCGCCCCAGATCGTGTTGCGCTTCATCACGAAGCCGGTGAAGGGGGCGACCGGCTGGAAGTAGATCGGCTGCCCGCATGCGCTTGGAGCGAGGGGTGCTCCGCACGGTTCCTTGTTGCGCAGGAAGAGGTTGTCTTCGACGACGACCCCTTCTATCGGCCCACCGGGGATTTCCGGCGTGCTCATCGTCTGGTCCTTGATGAAGAACCCCTGGCAGCGGTTGTCGTGCAGGTAGTTGCGCTTGAAGTAGATGTGATCACCGCGCCAGACCGTCTGCAGGCAGTCGGAGTGGGCGCCGTTCTCACGCACCTGGGTGATCTCGTTGCCTTCCACATAGAGGCCGTGGTAGCGGTTGGCGTGGATCGCGTCCTCGCCGAAGGGACCGACCAGCTGGTTGCCGATGATCCGCATTTCCGTGCACCAGGTAGTGGTGGTGGTGCAGGCGTCGATTCCCTGACCACCGCCGGTGATCCGGTTGTGTTCGATCGTCGGCGCGACCGTGCCACCGGGGATCGAGACGCCGTTGGTGATGAGGAAGCGCGCCAGGGTGAGGTGAGAGCCGCCGACGGTGGCGCCTTCGATCGTCGCCTGGCCGGGGTTCTGGGCCCGCAGGGTGACGCCTGGCGCCGCCTTGGTGGCATTGAGGGTGACTTCACCGTAGGAGCCATTGGCGAGGCAGACTGTGGATCCGGCGGTGGCGGCGGAGACGGCGGACCTGGCGGCGCTGACGCTGCTGACCGTGGTGGTGCAGTCGGCGATTTCGCCTGGGGGTGGAGGTGGGGGCGGCGGTTCTTCAATCGTCCAGTCGCGTATTACCGGCGTTGGGTCGACGTTGCCGTTTGCGTCAATCGCCCGAGCGGAGAATTCATGTTCTCCCGCTTCAAGTTCGGAATAGGTTGGTGTCGCCGCGCAGGGTTCCCAGCCTTCACTGTCGAGGTTGCAGTCGAAGGTCGATTCTGACTCGGTCGAGGAAAGTGCGAAGTTGGCGATGGTGGAAGTGGTGTTCTTGGCGGGCCCGCGCACGATCGATGTCTGGGGTGGCGTGTTGTCTACCGGCGGTTCCGGTTCAGAGGTGTCTTCGATCGTCCATTGCCGCGTTGCCGGGGTCGCGTCGAGATTGCCGGCCGAGTCCTTGGCGCGAACCAAGAACTGGTGTGAGCCGAGGCCGAGGCCCGCGTAAGTTATGGGTGAGGAGCAGCTGCTCCAACCGGCGCCGTCGAGCTCGCATTCGAAGCTCGACCCTTCCTCGGTGGCGGCAAAGAAGAGTTTCGCCGAGGTGGACCCGGTCATCGACGACGGTCCCGCCGAGATCGACGTTTCGGGAGGTGTGGTGTCTTGGGGTGCTTCTTCGCCCGGGGGTTCGCCTTCGCCCGGAGCTTCTTCGCCTGGGGATTCGTCTTCGGGTGGCTGGTCCTTGCTGGGTGGCTGAGCGACCGCCGCGCCGCCTACTGCGACCGGCGCATTGGTCCCTGCCTGTCCCTGGTTGATGGGGGGGACGGGCGTCGATATCTCAGGAACTCGCGTGACCGCGACCCGAGCGTCGAGCGCTCGCCTGTGCCGCGGACCGCTGCAGGGCTGGCGCTGAGAGGGCCCGGCGAAGCGATGGGACTGCGCGCTCTGGGCCAGCCCGGTGTTGACGCAGGTCACGGCCACTCGCGAGTGCTGCAGCAGTGGAGTTGCGAAAGCGACACCGGCCAGCAGCAAGCTAATGGCAAGTGCCACAACGAGCCCGGATTTCAGATGCCGGTTAGTTGCCATTCCCCGAACGAAACCCTACCCATCTGGGTCGGATTTCGAACCTGAGCCTATCGTGCCGTCTGGCGGCGAAGTTACCTGGCGGCGAAGTGCTGGGAAATCTGCGTCGCCGTCAGGTTTTGGTTGTAGAGCGCCACCTCGTCAAGGCTACCTTTGCCGAACAGCGAACTGCCGTTGCGCGACATGAAGTTGAGTGTCGAGTTGGCGAAGTTGCCGCCGCCGAAGTTGCTGGATCCTTTGCTGAACGAGACGGCTTTGCCATCCACGTATGGGGTGATCGACGGACTGAGCGTCGCGGCGTTGAGCACGAACGCGTAGTGGTGCCAGACGCCGGCCGAGGGCCGCGCGAAGGAGATGCTGTTGCGGGTGGTACTGCGGCCCATCGCCACTTCGAACTGGCCTCCGGAAGTGGAGGAGTCAGGATTGACGAGGAAGCCGCCGCTGGTGTTGTTGAAGTTCGAGGTGTACTCGAGGGCTAGCCGGTCGTCGTTGGCGTAGGCCGTCCACTTGAGCCAGAACTCGATTGTCAGTTTCGAGGTGCCCGAGAGATTGACCGAGGCCTGGGCGGCGTCGTTGGTGCCGTCGAAGGTCGCCGCGGTGTCCGGGTCGAGGGTCAGGTTGCCGACCGTGCCGAGCGTCAGACCGTTGAGGGCAGTCGCGTCGTGCCCGCCGATGATGTCGTTGAGGTTCGTGCCGGAGGGCTCGCCGAGGCGCCAGTAGTCGATTAGGCCCGAGGTGGCGCTGACCGCGTTGTTGTAGGGGCCGCGCACGACCACTGCTTTGGTCGTCGTCGCGGTCGCGCCGCGATTGTCGGTGACGCGCAGTCCGACCACGGGTTCTGCCGCCGTGGCGTATTTGAGGCTCGTCGTCGCCGTCGTGCCCGTACTTGTCTCGTAGGTCCCGTCACCATTGAGATCCCATTCGTATTTGGCGATCGTGCCGTCGGGATCTTTCGAGGCGGAGCCGTTGAAGGTCACGGTCGAGCCCGCCGTTGTCGGATTAGGGGTGGCGGTGAAGGAGGCGACGGGGAGCTGGTTCTGGACCGTGATCACTTTGGTCGTGGTCCCGGTGGCACCCTTGTTGTCGGTGACGCGCAGGCCGACGGTGATTTCACCGGGGGTCGTGTAGGCCCGGCTGGTCGTTTTGGTCGTGCCCGTGTTCGTCTCATACGTCCCGTTGCCGTCCAGATCCCATTCGTATTTGGCGATCGTGCCGTCGGGGTCAACTGAGCCGCTGGCGCTGAAGCTGACCGTCGCGTTGGTGTTGGCCGGGTTTGGCGTCGCCGTGAAGGATGCTGTGGGTGCCTGATTTTTCACCGTGAGGGGAACCGTGGTCGTCGCCGTGGCGCCGCTGTTGTCGGTGATCCTGAGGCCGACGTTGACCGTGCCTTCGCTGGTGTAAGAGCGGGTCGCGGTCGCTTTAGTCGCGGTGTTGGTCTCGTAGCTGCCGTTGCCGTCCAGATCCCATTCGTATTTGGCGATCGTGCCGTCGGGGTCTTTCGAGCCCGAAGCGTCGAAGGTCGTGGTGGCGTTGGGGGAGACGGGGTTGGGCGTTGCCGTGAAGGAGGCGTTCGGCGGCCGGTTCTGGACCGTCAACGTCGTGGTTGCCGTTGCGGTGGCGCCGCTGTTATCCGTGACGCGCACCCCGACCGTACGCGTTCCCGGCTGGGCATAGGGGGCCGTGATCGTCGCTTTTCCTTCGCCGGAGATCTCATAGGTCCCGTTGCCGTCCAGATCCCATTCGTATTTGGCGATCGTGCCGTCTGGATCGACCGAGCCCGAGGCGTCGAAGGTGACGTTCGATCCGCTCACCACGGGGTTCGGCGTGGCCGTGATCGAGGCGCTCGGGGCACGATTCTGGACCGTCACCGCGCGCGTTGTCGTTGCAGTCGCGCCGCTGTCGTCGGTGACCCGCAGGCCCACCGTCCTTTCGCCCGGTGTCGCGTATGAGGTCGTCGTGGTCGCTCCGGCGCTGTTGGTCTCGTAGCTGCCGTTGCCGTCCAGATCCCATTCGTATTTGGCGATCGTGCCGTCGGGGTCTGCCGATGCCGACGCGTTAAAGGAGACCGTGGCGCCGCTGACGACCGGGTTGGGAGTGGCTGTGAAAGAAGCCGAAGGCGCGCGGTTTTCGACCGTCACCGCCTGGGTGGTCGTCGTCGTCGCGCCGCTGTTGTCGGTGACCCGCAGGCCGACGAGGCGTTCTCCCGGCGTCGCGTAGGAGGTGACCTTCGATGCGGTCGTCCCCGTGTCGGTCTCGTAGCTGCCGTTGCCGTCCAGATCCCATTCGTATTTGGTGATCGTGCCATCCGGGTCGCTCGAGGCGGAGGCGTTCAGCGTTGTGCTCACTCCGCTGAGGACGGGGTTGGGGGAAGCGCTAAAGGAGGCGACGGGCAGCTGGTTCTGGATCGTCAGGGTCCGCGTCGTCGTTGCCGTCCCGCCTTCGTTGTCGGTGACCCGCAGGCCGATAGACCGGTCCCCCGGGATCGAGTAAGAGCGGGTGACGGTTGGGGTTGCGCCCGTGTTCGTCTCAAACGTGCCGTTGCCGTCGAGGTCCCATTCGTATTTGGCTACGGCACCTTCGGGGTCCGTCGATGCCGAGGCGTCGAAGCTGACTGTGGAATTGGTCAAGGCGGGATTCGGCGACGCCGTGAAAGAGGCTGCGGGCGGGTTGTTGTGGGCGGCGACGGCGTAGTGGCCGGTGACCGTTGCCGGAGGCAGCGCGCGGTCGTAGATCGCCACCTCGTCGAGGTCGCCGCTGCCAAACAGGGCCGAGCCGGCACGCGACATGAAGTTGAGCGTGGAGTTGGCGAACGGCGGTGCTTCGGTGCCGCTGCCGGCCTTGCTGTAGGCGACCGCTTTGCCGTCGACATAGGGCACGACCTGTTCAGCCGCCGGCGCCGTCGTGTCGAGCACGAACGCGTAGTGGTGCCAACGCCCGGCGGTTGGCCGGGAGAAGAGCGTGATGTTGCGTGAGCCGCCGATGCCGAGCGCGACGGCGAAGTTGCCGTAGCTGCTGTTGGGATCGACCAGGAAGCCACCCGCGTTTTCGTTGAAGTTGTTGGTGAACTCCATCGCCAGGGCGTCGTCGTTGGCCCAGGCGTTCCACTTCATCCAGAACTCGACCGTGATCGCGGTCTTGCCCGAGAGGTCGACCGCGGCGTTAGCCGCATCGTTGACACCGTCGAAGCGCACCGCCGTGTCGGGTTCGTTGAAGACGCTGCCGGGGATGCCGAGGGTCGGTTCGCCCGAGGTCGTCGCCGGGCTCGGTCCGACGCTGTCGGCGAGCAGCGAACCCGTGGACTCGCCCAGCCGCCAGTAGTCGGTCAGGCCGGGAGTTCCGAGGACGGCTTTGTTGTAGGTGGTTGGTTCGCCGCTGCCGCCTTCGCCTTCGATCGTGATCGCCTTCGTCGTCGTCGCGGTCGCGCCGCCGTTGTCGGTCACTCGCAGTCCGACTTCGGCGTTGCCGGCGGTCGGGAAGGTGTGGCTCGTCGTCGGGGTCGTTCCCGTGTCCGTCTCATAGGTCCCGTTGCCGTCGAGATCCCATTCGTATTTGGCGATCGTGCCGTCGGGGTCGCTCGAGGCGGAGGCGTCGAAGCTGACCGATTCGCCCGCTTTCGCCGCCAGGGGTGCGGTGAAGGACGCGGCGGGGCGTTTGTTGGTGACGATCCCTGCGTAATTACCGGCGATCGTGCCGGCGCTGAGAGCGCGGCCGAAGATCGCCACCTCGTCAAGATCGCCGGCGCCGAACAGAGATGAGCCGGCGCGTGACATGAAGTTGAGCGAGGAGTTGGCGAACGGCGGTGCTTCGGTGCCGCTTGCCCCCTTGGTGTAGGTGACCGGCTGGCCGTCGACATACGGCACGACCTGTTCAGCCGCCGGCGCCGTCGTGTCGAGCACGAAGGCGTAGTGGTGCCACTGGCCGGCCGAGGGGCGGGCGAAGAGGGTGACGTTGCGCGAGGCGCCGCTGCCGATGCCGACGGCGAAGCTACCGTAGCCGCTGTTGGGATCGATCAGGAAGCCACCGGGTGCTTCGTTGAAGTTGTTGGTCAGCTCCATCGCCAGGCGGTCGTCGTTGGCGTAGCTGTTCCACTTGAGCCAGAACTCGACCGTGATCGCGGTCTTGCCGGAGAGGTCGACCGCGGCGCTGCCGGCATCGTTGGTGCCGTCGAAGCGCACCGCCGTGTTGGCGTCTCCGCCGAGGGCACCGGAGACGCCCAGGGTCGGTTCACCGGAGGTGTTCACCGGGCTTGGGCCGACGCTGTCGGCCAGTACGGAGCCGCTGGACTCGCCCATCCGCCAGTAGTCGGTCAGGCCGGGAGTTCCGAGGACGGCTTCGGAGTAGGTGGCCCGGTTTTCGCCTTCTTCTTTTTCTTCTTTGGGGGGTTCTTCACCGCCGCCTTCGGGGACGATGCCACTGAAGTTGTTGGCAACCGTGGTCGCGCTCAAGGCGCTGCCGAAGACCGAGACCTCGTCGAGTTCGCCGCTTCCGAACAGGCCACCGGCCCGCGACATGAAGTTGAGCGTCGAGTTGGCGAAGTTGCCGGCACCCGTGCCGCTTTCGAGCTTGGTGTAGGCGATGGCTTTGCCGTCGACGTAGGGGGTGATCTGTTTGTCGGCCGCAGCGCCGGTGTCGAGCACGAAGGCGTAGTGGTGCCACTGGCCGGCAGTCGGCCGCGTGAAGAAGACGTTGTTGCGCGAGGCCCCCTTGCCGATGCCGACGCCAAAGGTGCCGCCGAGCTGGGGCGCGTTGGGATCGACCAGGAAGCCGCCCGCGGTTTCGTTGAAGTTGTTGGTCAGCTCCATCGCCAGGCGGTCGTCGTTGGCGTAGCTGTTCCACTTGAGCCAGAACTCGACCGTGATCGCCGAGCGGCTCGAGAGGTTGACCGCGGCGCTGGCGGAGTCGTCGATGCCATCGAAGCGCACCGCCGTGTTGGCGTCGCCTTTGAGGCTGCCCTGCGCGCCGAAGGTCGGCCCACCGGTGGCCGTCGCCGGGCTGGAGCCCTTGCTGTCGGCGAGGGTGGGTCCGGTCGCCTCGCCCATCCGCCAGTAGTTGAGCAGGGTGGGGGTGCCGAGCACCGATTTGGAGTACGTCGCCGGTCCTTCGCCGCCGGTCCCGCCGCCGCCGGTTTCTTCTTTGCCGCCGCCTTCTTCTTTTTCACCGCCGCTGCCGCCTTCTTCACCGCCTTCGCCGCCGCCGGTCGGGACGATGGCGTTGTAGTGGTCGGCGATCGTGGTCGGGCCGAGGGTGCGTTTGTAGATCGCCAGCTCGTCGAGGTCGCCGGCACCGAAGAGTTCGCTGGCATTGCGCGACATGAAGTTGAGCGTCGAGTTGGCGAAGTTGCCGGCGCCCGTGCCGCTGTCCATCTTCTGGTAGCTGACCGCTTTACCGTCGACGTAGGGGGTGATCTGCTGCGCTGCCGGCGCTGAAGAGTCGAGCACGAAGGCGTAGTGGTGCCACTGGCCAGCGCTCGGGCGTTCGAAGTAGACGGTGTTGCGTGAAGTGCCGCTGCCGATGCCGACGCCGAAGGTGCCGCCGAGCTGGGGCGCGTTGGGATCGACCAGGAAGCCGCCGGGAGATGCGTTGAAGTTTGGCGTGAACTCCATCGCCAGACGATCGTCGTTGGTGAAGTTGTCCCACTTGAGCCAGAACTCGACCGTCGCCGCATGGGTTCCCGAGAGGTCGATGGAGGCTTTGGCAGCATCGTTGCTGCCGTCGAACTCCGCCGCGCGGTCGGGATCGTTGCTGACCCCACCGGTGACGCCGAGGGTCGGTTCGCCAAAGGTCGTGGCGGGGCTCGAGCCCTTGCTGTCGGAGAAGGTGCCGCCGGTGGTCTCACCCATGCGCCAGTAGTGGACGAGGCCCGCGGTGGCGAGCACCGAGTCGCTGTATTTGCTGATTTCGCCGCTGTTGACGCTCACCGAGCGCGTCGTGGTGGCGGTCTTGCCGCCGTTGTCGGTTACCCGCAGTCCAACTGTGTAGGTGCCGGGGGTCGCGTAGCTGTGCGAGATGACCGGGTTGCTGCCACCGCTGGTCTCGTAGGTCCCGTTGCCGTCGAAGTCCCATTCGTATTTGGCGACGCTGCCGTCTGGGTCTTTGGAGCTCGAGGCGTCGAAGCTGATCGGTTCGCCTTTTTTGACGAAGGTAGGCGACGTCGTAAAGCTCGCCGTCGGCGGCAGGTTGTTGATGATGGTCAGCGTGCGCACGGCCGTATCGGTGGCGCCGCCGTTATCGGTGACGCGCAGGCGCACGGTGTATTCGCCCTCGGCGGAATAGCTGCGAGTCGTCGTGGCTTTGCTGCCGCTGTTCGTCTCGAAGGTCCCGTTGCCGTCCAGGTCCCATTCGTATTTGGCGATCGTGCCGTCGGGGTCGTGGGAGGCCGAGGCGTCGAAGGTGAGGGTCGTGTTGGTTTTCGCCGGGTTCTGGGAGATCGAGAAACCGCCGTTGGGGGCTCGGTTCGATCCGGCCGGGTCGAGGTTGAGTTCTTCGTCGGGGGTGTTCGGCTGGACCCCCATGTCGGAGAAGATGTTGTAGGTCGCCTGCTCGAGGCGTTCGTCGGGATCGCTGGAGAGGCCGTAAGCCCATTCCATCGTGCCGCTGGCGAACACCTCCGCACCGCTCGGGGCGTTGAAGGTGACGCCGCCCACCGTGCCCGGCTGGCCGGGGGGTGGTTCGGTGTTGCGCAGGCGTCCCTCGTCGAGCAGCCACGAGTTGTCGTTGATGGTCTGCACGTTGGTCGCGAAGATGCGCTTGACGCCGCTTGGCTCGCGCGAGAGGTATTGGGCCTGGGTCGGGATCGCGTCCCACTCCCAGCCGACGATGTGCGAGCCGATGTCCGTGCTCGAGTTCTCGGCAATGCCGGTGTTACGCCAGATGCGGTTGGAGGCGAATTCTTCGTTGGCGTTGCCTGGCGGCACGGTGAGCGGGAAGTTGTGCGCGTCGTTGTCGCCGACGTACATCACGCCAAAGAGCTGGTTCTCGGGCATGTCGGGGCCGACACGACCGCCGGGGGGAGCGCTGGGGTCGCCGGGTGGCGCGCCGTTGTCGCGGAAGGTGGTGGTCGAGTTCTGCGGGTTGTCGTCGGCGGTGCCGGCTTTGCCGTCGAGGCCGAGGGCGTCGTCGGCGGTGCCCTTGATTCCGTCGGGGCCCCAATCGTTGTCGCTGATCGAGCCGCTGCCGGTCGAGCCCTGACCCTGGACGGTCTTGTAGCAGACCAGGGTGCGGTTGCCGTCCTCGTAGCGCACCTTCCAGTACGCCGTGTTGGCCGAGAAGGAGGCGAGGTTGACGCCGGCTTCGCGCGCCGCCATGAAGGCTTTGAACTGCTGTTCGGTCCAGTACTCAGAGTGGCCCGAGACGACATCGGCTTCATGGTCGAGCAGTTCCCCCGGATGGGTGGCGACCTGGACGTCGTCGGTGTAGGCGACGTCGTAGCCCTGCTTCTCCAGCCAGGCGAGCAGGTCGAAGTCGGGGCCGGTGAACCAGTTGAGGTGGGCGCCGGCCTGGGCGAAGGGGCGGTCGAAGGAGACCTTGACCGCACGGTCGGTGCCGGAGGCGGTGTTGCCACCCTCGGTGCCGTAGTAGAGGGACTTGCCGCCGAAGGTGTTGTAGGCCTGGTATGTGTCGATCGGCAGGACGTAGAGCAGTTCCGAGCTCGGCTGGCGGCTGTCGTCGCGAACCGTGAAGACCACCTGCGTTTCGTCGCCGGTCGAGGCTGTCAGCTTGGCGAGATAGACGCCGGAGGCGGGGAAGGAGCTGCCGGGGATCGTGTAGGTCGCTTTCCAGTTGTTGCAGGAGACTTTGCCGGTGGCCGGATCCATCGCTTCGCATTCGAAGGTGTTGTTGATCGCAACGTTGCTCGCGCTGCTGACTAGGCGCGCGCCGAGCCCTTCGTAGTAGCCCATTCGGTAGACCGAGATGTTCATGGTCTTGGTCGGTGAGATGGGACCGTTGCGACCGATCTTCAGCGTCACGCTTTCGCCGAGGTTGACGCTCGTCTTGGTGGTGAAGCCGCCGAGGTCCTGGCTGTAGTCGTCGACCGACCACGAAGCCGTGCCGGTGTGGCACTGGTTCTCGTTGACGACCGGGACGGGATTCGGGCAGACGACGGCGGCGCTCGCCTCGGTCGGCCGCATCAATACGAGCAGGAGGAGAGCGGCGAAGGAGAGCGCAACCGTCACCTGAAATGACCGAGTTACGCTGCGGCGGGCAGTCGATGGCAGTGATTTGGGCACGCTCGCATTCTCCCAGCGAAATGCCGGTGCAAAGGCCGAAAAAAGGTCACACATCGAGTTCACTAGCTCGCTCCCTCCACGGCACGCCGCAGGATCAATGCTTTGATTGGGGTGGTTCTGGCCGGCAGGACGCGTCGCGTCAGCTGCGCGATGTCGTTCCAGATTGCCGGGAAGAGGCTGTACAGCGCTGCCAGGTAGGCCCAGGCGCCGACGATGCCGACGCTGAGCAGCAGCAGGAAGACGGGGGCGCCGTTGTTGCGCAGCAGCTCGGCCACCGGGTTGGCGACAGCGAGCATCAGCACGCTGCTGGCGACGGCGGGGAAGAGGTCGGTGACGAGGCGTCGGATCGGAATCCCGAGCACGCGCTTAAAGAGCACCGCGTAGACCGAGACGAGCAGCACCACGTGCACGCCGACCACGGCTATCGCCAGCGCGGTGATGCCATAGGGCGCCGCGATCCAGGAGGCGAACACGTAGAGCGCCAGCAAGAAGACGTTGAAGACCAGCAGCACTCGGGGCTTGCCGGCGGCGAGCATTATCTGCGCGTATCCGGTGAGGATCGCGGCGATCATCCCGGCGACGCAGAGGATCTGCACCGGCTCCACCGCCGGCGCCCAGCGCTCGCCGAAGAGCCAGGGCACGAGGTCCGGGGCGGTGACGATCAGCAGCGAGAGCAGTGGCAGCAACACCGCCGCGTGGATCCGCGTCGCCCGCTCGTGGAAGTGGCAGAGCTCCTTCAGGTCGGTGGTGCGCGAGTAGACCGGGAAGGCGAGCCGGATCATGATTCCGCTGATCTTTTCCTGGTAGATCACGCCGAGCTGGAAGGCGCGCCAGAAGAGACCGACCTGGCTCGGTGAGAGGCGGACCGCGGCAACCGCGAGGGTGGCGTTGGTGATCGCAACCGAGGTCAGGCCGGCGGCCGAAGCCGGCACCCCGAAGCCCATGATTTCGCCCAGCGCGCCGTGGTGCCAGCGGGGCATCGGCGGCGGCGCGGCGGCGAGCAGGAGCAGCGCGGTGACGACGGAGCCAAAGAGCGCCGCGAGCACGATCGCCTCGGCGTCGAGGCCGGCGACGGCGAGCCCGACGGCGGCAACGGCGGAAAGTGCCAGGGCGACCATTTCGATCAGGCTCACCCGGCGGAAGTCGAGGCGCCGCCAGAGCAAGCCGCGCGATACCGCGCAGAGGCCGGCGAGGAGGAAGACGGGGGAGATCATCATCAGCAGCTCAGCGGTGTCGGAGCCGAAGAGCGGCTTCCCGACCGGCTCGGCCAGGACCAGGGTGAGCGAAGTGAGGATCACCCCGGTGAGCAGGCTCGCCAGCATCGCCGCCTCGACGTGGACGCGGCCGATCTCCTTGCGCTGGACCAGGGCGCTGCCGAAGCCCTCGAAGGTGAGGATCACGGCCAGCGGCACGAAGATCAGCGGCACCACCGCCTGGCCGAAGCCCGAGGGAGAGATCAGGCGGGCGAGCACGACGGCGGAGGCGAGGGTGATCACTTCGATGCCGACGCGGGCAGCGGTCGTCCAGCGCACACCGGCGACAGCGGCGTCCTTGAGCTGCTCGGATGAGAGCTCCTCCCGGGCGAAGTCCTGGTCGTTCATTCGGGGGACAAACGCCCCCTGTGCCTGGCAACTTGCGCCGCAAGGCGGGTCACACCGACGTCGTTTGTAGATTGAATGCCGGTCCGAGCCATGGAATTGCCAGCGAACAAGCCGCAAACCCGGGCCTCGGACCGAGCCCGGCAGGTCATCTTCAGCTTCGACGACCTGACCTGGGCCGCCGCCCAGGCGCGGGAAATGTTCTCCCCACAGGACCAGCTGGCCCTTGCCCTGCTCGCCGACCCAGAGCTCGATCGGGTGCTGATCTGCGACCGCCCGCGAAGTGCCCCGATCAAGCTGGCAAAGGACCTGATCGAGCGTCCTCTAAAGTTCAACTCGAGCCTTAGGGATGGGCACTGGCAGCCCCTGCGTTGGCGCCGCCGCGAACCGGTTTCGATCGCCGCCCTCGAACGGGTCTACCGCGCCTATGACCGCCGTCTGCGCCGGGTCGCCGAGCGCCACGGCATGGAGCGCCCGGCGGTGATCACGGTTCAGCCCTTCGTTGCCGCCTTTGCCCCGCTCGAGTGGGCCGGCCCCGTCACCCTCTTCGCCAACGACGACCTTTCCGCCCACCCCGACTACCAGCGCTGGCGCCCCAGCCTGCTCGAGGCCTACGGGCGGGTGGCGCGCGACGGGCGCCGCCTCTGCGCGGTCAGCGAGGCGATCGTCGAGCGGGTATCGCCCCGGGGGCCGGCCGCCGTCGTGCCCAACGGGGTCGACGCGGGGATGTGGCTCGCGCCGGGGGCGCCGCCGGCCTGGTTCGAGCGTCTGTCCGGGCCGCGGCTGTTCTACGTTGGCACCATCGACAGCCGCATCGATACCGAGGCCCTGCGCTCGGTTGCGCGGGCCTGGCCGGACGGAACGGTAGTCCTGGTCGGGCCCGTCACCGAACCCGACCACCTCGCCGCCGCGCTGGCCGAGCCCAACGTCATCACCCACGACTCCGTGCCCCGCGACCAAGTTGCCGCCCTCTGTCATGCCGCGGACGTTTGCCTGCTGCCGCACCGCCAGACGCCGCTGACCGAGGCGATGAGTCCGCTGAAGCTCTACGAGTACCTCGCCTCGGGCACGCCGACCGTGGCCACCGACCTCGAGCCGGTGCGCCGCGCCGATGCACCGGTCATCCGCGTCGCTCCTGGCGGCGACTTCGTGGCCGGCGTCCGCGAGGCGCTGGCCACCGGACCGGTGAGTGAGAGCGAGCGCCAAGGCTTCATCTCCCGCAACTCCTGGGCGACCCGCAGCGCCGAAGTGCTGGACCTCGCGCTCGCTCTCTGACGCCGGCGTTCGGGGTCAGTTGGAGGCGGTTCTCTGGGCGCGGTCGCGCCCGGCGACAAAGGCGATTGCCGCGATGAAGCAGAAGAGATAGGGCAGCTGAGGGAAGGCGAGGAAGTCGAGGATCGCCCCGGCGACCAGGGTGACGATGATCGCGGCGGCGGCGGCGAGGCCGGGTGGCGCCCGGTCGGGATCGCCGCAACGGGCGACCCGGTGGGCGCTGAGAAAGGAGGTGACGAAGATCGCCAGGTAGCCGAGCAGGCCGATCAGGCCGACGTCGATCCCGAGCGTGAGGTACTGGTTGTCGAGGATCCGGTGCTGCTTCTGGTTGTAGCTGCCGTAGCCGCGCCCAATCAGCAGGTTGTCGGCGAGGTCGGGCTTGATCGCGTTGTAGTCGCTGAGCCGGTCCCGGGTCGTGTTGACTTTCGTCACCGTGCCCGGTGAGAACTGGTCGATCACCGCACCGAAGGCGCCAGGCGCGAAGACGTGGACGACGCCGACCAGGACGATCAGCCAAGGCGCCAGTCGCACCATCGCCCGCGGTCGGTAGGCGCAGAAGACCAGGATGCAGGTCAGCGGGCCGACCATGCTCGTCTTCTTCTGCGTTGCCACGGCGCCGCCGATCAGCAGCAGCACGACGGCGCCGTAGATGATGCGATCGCGCCGCTCTTTTGCCTTCAGCAGCCAAGCGAAGGCGAAAGGCAGCGCTAGGGAGAACATCACGGCGACGGCCAGTGGCTGCACCGAGGGGCCGTAGAGCAGCTTGCGCCCGATCGCGTCGTAGGTGCCGATCCCTTCGGGGCGCGCGTAGCCGGGGAAGAGCGGCCCGATGTAGTCGTGGAAGACGTTGATGCCGAACCGGTACTCGATGATCACCGCTACCGCGGTAAAGGAGGCGAGGGCGAGCATCGCCTTAATCAGCTTTGGGATCTCGCCGGGCCGCATGATCGAGGCGGCCAGGGCGAAGAACATTCCGTAGGAGGCGAGCAGCGCCAGCTGTTTTATCGCCAGGTCGAGGCCGCCGACCCGGACCAGCGTTTCCTCGTGGAACAGGACCGAGAGCAGGGCGATCAGGGTGAAGATCGCAAAGGACCAGTGGACCGGACTGCGCAGGACCGAGCGATCGCGGCGCAGGGCGCCGTCGCTGATCAGCCAGATCACCGCTATCGCGACCAGGAAGACGCGATCGAGGCTGGCGTCGACCGGCGTTCCAATCGGCAGGATGATGCTGTCGAAGGGGATCACCCAGAGCATCGCGACGAAGCCGAAGAGGGCCCAGGGCAAAAGGCGGTTCGTGTCCGGCCAGTCGCCGAGCCGGCTCTTGGGTAGGGGCCGGGAGCGGCTGGGTGCCGTCGGTGCTGCGCTGGAGGGCTGCCCGACGAACGGGCCGACCCCGGCCGAGGCCTCCATTAGCCCAGGTGTTGCGCCGGGTGCCGAGTCAGCGGCTCGATCGGGTCGCCGTCGACCCGCGGGGTGGCGTCGTAACCGTGAGCGGCCTGTGAGTCGGCGGGATCGGCAACCGGCTGCGGATAGGGCTCGGCGGCGTGGGCGCGGTCGACGTCATCGAGGGCGCGCCAGCGGCGGGCAAAGCCCGGCACCAGCAGGATGGCCGCACAGCCGAGGCCAAAGGCGACAAGGAAGGCGAGCGCCATCAGGATCTTGCCGTTGGAGCTGCCCAGCGTGCCGCCCTGCGGCGTGCCGAGCTCACGCAGGCTGACCCCGTCGCTGACCGGCCTGTCTTCGGCCTCGAGGCTGGCGACGTAGTCCTCGAGTACCTGGAAGGAAGCGTTCGCCAGCGCGACCGCGCGCTCGGTGGTCGGCGCCTGCGAGCTGACCGAGAGGATCGGCACGCCTTCCTGGGCGGTGAAGACGAGGCGGTTGACCGCGCCTTCCTTGAGCAGTTCGTTGGCTCGTTCGCCGGCGGGCTGCGCTTCGTAGGCCGTCTGGCCGGTTTCGGGGCTGTACGGACCGGCCGTGGCGATTGTCCCGGGCGGGACGCCGACCTTCTTGGCGATCTGGCGACGCGCCTCGAGGCTGCTCAGGTACTGGCCGTAGATCTTGGCCCGGGTCGCAAGCGCGTCGAAGGTGTCCGTTGAGCCGCCGGAAATGAGCGTCGACTTCGGCGAGTCAACGAGGATCTGGCTCGAGGCCACGGAGACCTGCAGGGTCCGTTTGTGCAGGCCGGGCGGTGAGATGCTGACCTGGTAGGCCGTGAGGATCGCAGCGAAGACGGCGAGAACGAACACCAAGCCGACGAGGAGTTTGCGCTGCCAGAGCTGTCTGATCGTGTCTACGAAAGCCATTGGCCTATGAACGGGTGAAAAACGCAGGAACTTTCATCGGATTGACCCGGTTGCGCAGCTCGGCAGACACGAAGCGCCGGAAGCGCTCGTCCTCGACCCGATCGTCGCCGCGCACCGCGGAGCGCAGGTAGCCGTAGAGGAAGGCGAAGCCCGAGAGCCCGTAGGGCCGCGAACAGGCGACCTTGAGCGAGCGCAGGGCGACCCACCAGCCGCCGTAGCGAAGGATGTAGGCGCACTGGCCGTGGCGGGCGCGGCCGCGCAGGGTGCCGTTGCGGGTGGCGACCGGGCGGTGGTGGCGGGCCGCGACCTGGTTCAGCGAGCGGGTCGTGAAGCCGTTCATCCGCGCGTAGGTCTCGTCGATCGTGTCCCAGCCGAGGCGCTCCTCGATGCCGCCGATCGCGGCGAAGCACTCGCGGCTGTAGAGCTTCAGCGCTCCGCGCACGTGGTAGTCGGGCACCTTGGCCAGCTGCCAACCGTTGCGCCCACGCTCGAGCAGCCCGCCGCCGGCGATTCCGAGCCGGGGCTCCCGCTCGAAGCCGTCGATCAGTCGCTCGAAGTACTCGGCGGGCAGCTCGATGTCGGCGTCGAGCTTGCCGACGTGGGTGTAGTCGTCGAGGTCGAGGCCGCCGAGGGCCCAGTTGAAGGCCCGCGCCTCTGCCGCCACGGCGAGCCGATCCGGGTTTGCCGCGGTGCCCTGCGGGGCCTGCAGCACGCGCAGGAAGGGCAGTTCGCTCGCGGCCCGGGCGAGGATCTCCGGGGTCGCGTCGGTCGAGCCGTCGTCGACGATCAGCCAGAGGTCGGGTCGCCGGGTCTGCGCGGCCACGGCGCGGATCGTGCGCTCGAGATGAGCAGCCTCGTCGCGGGCGGGGGTGATCAGCAGCATCTCGGCCATCTCAACCGCTCCGGGCGCCGGCGACCAGACCGTCGACCAGTTCGAGGTAGCCCTGGCGCTGCTGGCGCCACTCGATCTTGGCGAGGCGATGGGAGGCTCGTTCGGCCCGGGTGCGGGCGGCAACCGGGTCGCTGCGTACGCCCTCGATCGCGGCGGCGATCGAGGCGGCGTCGCCGGGCTCGGCAAGCAGGAGGTCGTCACCGAAGTAGCGCTCGATCACTGGCAGGCGCGAGGCGACCACGGGCAGGCCCATGTGCACGTACTCGAGCAGCTTGACCGGCAGCAGCAGCTCGGTGAAGTCGTCCTGGAGGGTCGGCACGACGCCGAGGTCAGCCTCGGCCACGCGGGCAGGAATCTCCCCGACCGGGGTTGGCTGCGGGGCGATCCGCACGCCCTCGGGGGCGACCTCGGAGGCGAAGGCGGCGAGCCGAGCCGCGGCCTCGGCGTCGGAGCCGTAGACGTCAAGTGCGATCGGCTCGCCGTGGCTGCGCAGCAGCGCCACGGCGCGGACCAGGGTCTCGACCCCGAAGCGATCCGCCAGGCCGCCGTGGTAGACGACCCGTAGCTCGCCCTGGCTCGGCGGCGTGCGCGCTTCGCGCCGCTCGCCGAAGACGCGCTCGTCGGGCGTGTTCATCACCACCTGGGAGCGCTTGGCTTCGATGCCGCGCCCACGCAGCAGCTCGCCCGCCTCCTCGGTGACGAAGATGTGGCCGTTGGCCATCGCCGCGCTAACTCGCTCCTCGGCGCGGATCAAGCGAACCAGGGGGTGGTTCGCCGGCCGATCGAAGAGGGTGGCGAAGAGCTCGGGGAAGGTGTCGTGGAAGTTGAGGATCAGCGGCACGCCGCGCAGCTTGGGCCGCAGCGCCGCGAAGACCAGGGCGTCGGGCATGTTGTGGATCTCGACCAGGTCGAAGCGGCTGCCGCGATCGAGGGCGCTGACCTTGCGGGCGGCGCCGGCGAGAAAGCGTGCGTTGCCCTCGAGGTAGGCGCGGGCGCCGCCGCGGGGCTTGTCCTCCGCGGCCCGGTGCGTGGTGATGCTGCCCTCGCCGAGGCTGATCTCGGTCTCCTCGCCCAGGCAGACGCAGTCGACGTGGTCACCGCGTTCAGCCAGTGCCCGTGCCTGGCGCTGGATCCGCGAGTCGACCGCAAAGTCCGAGTAATGGACCATGCAGACGCGCAGGCTGTGACGCCCGCTTGACGCCTGGCGCTCAGCTGTTGCCGGCTGCGCCAAAGCTCTGCACTGCCGCGGCGGTCTCGGCGATGTGCCAGTCCTCGATCGCCGGGAAGACCGGCAGCGAGCAGGATTCGCTCGCCAGGCTCTCTGCCACTGGCAGCGAACCGAGGCCGAGGCCGAGGTCGGCGTAGGCGGGCTGGAGGTGGACCGGGGTAGGGTAGTGGATGGCGCTGGAGACACCCTGGGCGTCGAGGTGATCGCGCAGGGCGTCGCGCTCGGGCGTGGTGATCACGAAGAGGTGGTAAACGTGGTCGCCGTCGGAGGCCGGCGGGGTCGGCAGCGTCACGTCGGTGCCGGCAAGCGCCTCGGCGAGCTTGGCGGCGGCAGCTTGGCGACTCGCATTCCAATCGTCGAGGTGGCGCAGCTTGACGTCGAGGATCGCGGCCTGCAGCGCATCGAGCCGGTGCGTGCCGGTGACCAGCTGGTGGTGGTGGCGCGGTGACTCGCCGTGCGAGCGCAGCAGCTTGACCTTCTCGGCCAGCTCGGCGTTGTTGGTGACCAGAGCACCGCCGTCGCCCCAGCCGCCGAGGTTCTTGGTCGGGTAGAAGCTGAAGCAGCCGGCGTCGGCGAGTGAGCCGACCCGGCGGCCGCGGTAGCGGGCGCCGTGGGCCTGGCAGGCGTCCTCGATCACGGCGATCCCGCGCGGGCGGCAGAGCTCGAGGATCGGGTCCATGTCGACGGTGCGGCCGAAGAGGTGCACCGGGATCACGCAACGGGTGCGCTCTGTCAGCGCCTGCTCGACGATCTCGGCCGTGATCGTCGCCGAGTCCGGATCGATGTCGACCAGGACCGGGGTCGCGCCGACGGTGCTGACCGCCTCGGCGGTGGCGATGAAGGTGTAGGTCGGCACGATCACCTCGTCACCGGGGCCGATCCCGAGCGCGCGCAGGGCGAGCTCCAGGGCCATCGTTCCGGAAGAGAGGCCGATCGCCTCTTCGGTCTCGCAATAGGCGGCGAAGTTGCGCTCGAAGTCCTCGACCTCGGGGCCGAGGGTGAAGGCGGCGTCGTGGGCGACCCGCTCGACGACCTCGAGCAGCTCCGCCATTAGCTCGGGATGGGCAGCGTCAAGGCGAATGAAGGGAACTCGGCGTCCCTCGGTTGCCGCCAGTGGCAGCGCGGTGCTCGACTGGGTTGCGGTGCTCACGTGGTTGCCCCTTTCATGACGTGCGCGCCAAAGGCCGGCTCTGGGCCGGTTGGCAACGCACCACTGGTCTGTTCAAGCTCGAGGAAGAGTGCGGCGGCCTCCTTGCGGGAGCGCACGCCGAACTTGGAGAAGGCTGAAGAGAGGTGGCTCTTGATCGTGCTCTCGGAGAGGAAGAGCTTGTCGGCGATCTGGGCGTTGGTGAGCCCGCGGGAGACGAAGGAGAGCACCTGCCGCTCACGATGGGAGAAGGCCGGCCGCTCGACGCTGGCGCGCAGCTTTCGCGGGACCACGGACTGACCGCTGGCGACGGCGCGGACCGCCACCGCCAGGGTCGACTCGTAGCTCAGACTCGAAGACGACACCATCGGCACCGGCGTCCAGCGCCCGGCGCACACCGGTGCCGGTCGCCATCGGCGAGACGGCGACGACAGCCGGCTCGCGCAGTTCGCGCCGCAGTCGGCGCAGTGCGGCCATCTCGCGCGGCTCGTCGACATCACAGGCGAAGACGACGATCGAGCTGGCGTCGATGTCCTCGAGCTCGGCAAGTTGCTGCGGGTCGTCCACCTCCGTCAGCGAGACCTGCAGGTCGTGCTCGGTCATCGCGTAGACGATGCGCCTGCGCATTGCAGCGGAATCCGCGCAGAGAACCACGCTGAGCTCGGCCGCGCTGGGGCTAGCGCTGCGGGCGCCATTGGATTGCTCACTGAGGACAGCCATGCAAATCCAACGGCGCGGGACCGTGAAAGCTTGCGTCTGAGCTAAAAGGAGTCGAAGGGGCGCTGATCTAGCGCCAGCGCTCGAGCAGGTCCTCGTCGGGCACCTCGCGTACCGCGCGGGCGGGGACGCCCATGACGACGCTGCGTGGGGCGACATCGGTGACGACCACGGCACCGGCGGCGACGAAGGACTCCTCGCCGATCTCGATCGCCGGACAGACGACGACACCCGCGCCGACCCTGCAGGCGCGCCGCAGCAAGGGCCCTTCGAGGCTCATCTCTGGGCCGTGGCGGTCCATCGTGTTGTCGTTGGCCAGCGTCACGCCCGGCCCGATGAAGGCGTCTTCCTCGACCACGGTGCCGGCCGAGAGATAGCAGCGTGCCTGCACGCTGGCGCGGTCACCGATCCGCACCTCCGGGTCGATCGAGCTGAGGCTGCCGACCGTCGCCCCGGCGCCGATCTGGGCGCCGTCCCGAATCTGGGCGTGGTCGCCGACCCGGGCCCCGTCGCCGATCTTGACCCCGGCGTGAATCACCACGTGTCCGCCGATCAGCACGTCCTCGCCGATCTCGACGCCCTCACCGAGCAGCAGCCCGGGGGCGCGGTCGGAGGGCCGCAGGGCGCCGCCGGCCATTACGCCGCGGCTCGTTTGTCGTTGCTCGGCTCGATGACCGGCGGCATGCTAGCGGCGATCGGGGCGCAAGCTCGACGCCGCGTAAGCCGTTCTCCATATATGTGTGAGCACGGAGGACGCGGCGATGCATGACGTTTGCGCAATCGTCGTCTCCCACAACGGCAAGCGCTGGCTAGATACCGCGCTGAGCAGCCTCTACGCCCACGCTGGCGAGATCGACCTCGACGTGGTCGCTGGTCGACAACGGCACCGACGACTCGGCGGGCTACGTCGCGCGAGCGCTTTCCCGAGGTGCGCACCGTGCGTTGCGAAAATCGCGGCTTTGGCCACGCCAACAACCGCGGGCTGGAGATTGCCGACGCCCGCTATGTGCTTTTCATCAACCCCGACACAGAGGTCCTCGAGGGCGACCTGGCTGACCTGGTCGCCGAGCTCGATCGATGGCCGCGGGTCGGGCTGGCCGGCGCCCGGCAGCTGCGTGCCGACGGCTCGCTGGCGCCAAGTATCAGGCGCTTTCCCTCGGCCCTGCACATGCTTGGCGAAGCGCTTGGCATCGAGCGCATCCCTGGCGCCAGACGGTTCCTCGGCGAGCGCGAGCTCGATCCGCGCGAGTACGAGCGCCGGCGTCCCTGCGACTGGACCTCGGGCTCCTTCATGTTCGTCCGTCGAGCGGCCTTGGAGGACGTGGGCGGCTTCGACGAGCGCTTCTTCCTCTACTCGGAGGAGACCGACTTCTGCTGGCGCATCAAGCGCGCCGGCTGGGAGGTCTTTCACCTACCGCAAATGACGATCTGTCACTTCGAGGATGACCGACGCGGCAGCGCCGAGCTGGAGGCGCAGGCTGCCTATGCCCGCATGCAGTTCGCCCGCAAGAACTTCCCCGACGCGGCGGCCGACTATCGCTGGGCGATGGGATTGCGCTACGCGCTGCGCATCGGCCTCTACTCGCTGCGCGGGCGGCGGCAGAGCCCACAACGACTCGGCGCCAGCGCCGCCCTGAGCACCGTGATCCACGGCGACGCGCCGTTCGGAAGCTGAGTCGCGCGACAGACGTTTGACCAGTGATGAAGCGCATCGGCATCGCATTTCCCGGGGACCCAAGCCATAAGGCGACCTGGTCCGGCATTCCCTTCGGTCTGACCGGCGGCCTGGAAGCCGCGGGGATCGAGGTCGTCCCGGTCCGAGTCGAGCCGCCGCCACTGTTGCTTGCGGCCGGCTCGAACGCGATCGCGGCCACCTACCTGCGTCCACAGCGGAGTCCGAGGGTGGCCGTGCAGCAGGCTCGTGCCGCCGCGCGGACCTCCGCCGGCGTCGCTTGGCTCAACAGCCAGGCGGCTCCGAAGGCACTTCGACGGGCGGGTCGGCTCGACGGGATCATCCAGATCGGCACCGGCTACACGTTGCCCGGCGGGATCCCCATAGCCACCTACGAGGACATGACGATTCCGCAAACCAAGACCCACCCTTACGTCGGCTGGGACCTGCTTACCCGCCGTTCCTTTGCTTCCCGTATGGCGCGGCAAAGGCGCGCCTACGAACAGGCTCGCGCCTGCTGCCTGACCAGTCCCTGGGCGGCCGAATCGGTGCTGAACGACTACGGCATCGCGCCGCAGAAGGTCCACGTGGTCGGGATCGGCTGCAACCACACCGCGCCACCGGTACAGAGGGATTGGAGCGAGCCACGTTTCCTCTTCGTCGGCCTCGACTGGGAGCGTAAGAACGGCGACGGCTTGCTGCGCGCCTTTGCTCGCCTGCGTGAGCAGGTGCCGGGCGCTCGCCTCGACTTGGTTGGCGGCCACCCGTCGCTCTCACAAGCGGGCGTGACGGGGCACGGCATCCTCCGACTCGATATTGCCGAGCAGCACGAGGGCCTCGAGCGGCTCTTTGCCGAGGCCACCTGCTTCGTCATGCCGTCGCACTCGGAGGCCTCGGCGATCGCCTACGTCGAGGCCGCCTCGGCCGGGCTGCCGAGCATCGGCACCAGCGCTGGGGGCTCGGGGTACCTGATCGGTGAGGGCGGCGTAATCGTCGATCCCGGTGATGACGAGGAGCTGCTTGCGGCAATGTTGCGCCTTGCTGACCCGAAGACCGCCGAGGGGATGGGCGCGGCGGCGAAAGAGCGTTCGCGGCTGTTCAGCTGGGCGGCGGTGGCTGGCCGGCTGCTGAGCGCACTCGAAGGCGAGTCGCCCGTTTCTGCCGGGCCGTCCCCGGCAAAGATCGGAGATCCCGTTGGCTGAGCAACGCGAGCGGTCGCCGTCCTACGCCGCCTACACGGAGACGTTCTTCCAGGACATGGGCCCGCAGTCGGGCAGCTCGGCGGCGGTCGTCGTACCGCTGCTCTGCGAGCTGCTCACTCCCGGCTCGGTGGTCGACGTCGGCTGCGGCACTGGCGAGTGGCTGTCGGAGTTCGGCCGCAACGGAGTTGATGATCTGCACGGCTGCGATGGCGCCTGGGTCGACCCCGCGCGGCTCAGTATCGACCCGGCTTGCTTCGAGGCAGTCGACCTCACACAGCCGCCGAAAGTCGACCGCCGCTTCGACCTCGTCACCTCGCTGGAGGTGGGTGAGCACCTCCCCGCCGCGTCGGCTCGGTCTTTTGTCAGGTACCTGACCGAACTGGGGGACACCGTGGCGTTCTCGGCCGCGATCCCCGCCCAGGGCGGCACGGAACACGTCAACGAGCAGTGGCCGGACTACTGGAGCGGCCTTTTTGCCGAGCGGAACTACCTCGCCTTTGACCTGGTGAGGCCGAGGATATGGCTCAACTCGAAGGTCGAGTTCTGGTACCGGCAGAACCTGATCGTCTACATGGCCGCCGAGCGGGCCGCGACGTTCCCCTTCGAGCCCACCGAGACCGTCCTGCCCTTGGTTCACCCGGAGCTCTTTGCCCACCGGCCGTCGTCATCGACGCGGCAGGCGATAAATCGGCTGCGGACCCGCCTTCGCTTGCGCAGCAGACTGAAGCTCAGGCCACGATCGTCAGCGCGCCCGGATCGACCTTGAGCTCGAGCTCGGTCCGCTCGCCGATGTAGTCGCCGTCGACCTGGACCGGGAAGGGCCGGGTGACGCCGTCCTTGGTCTCCGAGATCGAGCTGATCGTCGCCCCATTGATATGGGCGAAGTGCTCGATCTGGCGGTGCTGCGCGGCGCTGCGTTTCTCGCTGAAGATGCGCGAGATCAGGGTCGGCATGTCGCGCTGCGCGGCGCGCTTGAGCACGCCGAGCGCCAGCGTGCCGTCGTCGATCGCGACGTCCTCGCAGACCCGCACCGGTTTGCTGGCGAAGTAGGTGAAGGGATCGGAATTCTGAGTCAGGGCGGTGACGCCCTCGACGCTCTCGCCATCGATCTGCACGCGCAGGCGAACGGCGTTGTGCAGGTAGGAACGGTAGAAGGCGGAGACCGCGGCCCAGGTGAAGTAGTAGGGCCCGGCCGCGGACTTCAAGCGCGGGTGGGCGTCGACCCGCTTGACCACGGTGGCGTCGATGCCGGCGCCGCAGGAAAAGACGAAGTAACGGTGGTCGGCCATGCCGAGGTCGATCCGCCGCGGCTGCCACTCATCGGCGACGGCAAGCAGGTGCTCGGTGGCATCGACGACGTCGTTGGGGATCCCGAGCGTGCGGCAGACGACGTTGGTCGAGCCGCCGGGAATCACCGAGACCGGCACGTCGGTCCCGGCCAGCCCGTTGACGACCTCGTTCAGCGTGCCGTCGCCGCCGAAGGCGACGACGACGTCGTAGCCGTGGTCGCGCACCTCCCGGCCGATCTCGGTCGCGTGGTTCTGCGCCTCGGTCGCGACCGTTTCCACCTCATAGCGCCCCTGCAGCGCGTAGACCACCAGGTTCTTCAGTCGGTCGGAGACCGTCGTCGCGTAGGGGTTGACGATGATCAGCATCCGCTTCTTGGCGGATTTCCTGGGTTTTCTGGAGAGGATCTTTGCTGACATTCAGTTCGGTGCGCCCGGCCCGCAGAGCGTATTGCGATTGGGCCTTCGGGACTCCGCTCCCGCCGCGCCCGACGATTAGGGAGACTCCATGCGTGCGGACCCAGGCATTTGGTCTCTCTCTGCGCTTCGAGGGCGAGCCTCCACCGGGGGCCTGGGCGGAGGCGACGGGCCGCGGTCCCGCGCTGCTGGTGCGCGACGTCTCGCCGGGGGATTTGAGCGCGGCCTGGTCGGGGACGGACTCGATCGGCTGGGAAGCATTGATCGATGGAATGCCGTTTCGGGTCGAGCGCGGCGTTCGCGCCGACCACCTCTTCCTGCACGGAGATCGCTCCGTCTGCCACCTTGACGTCGCCGGCGCCACGCTGCTTCGCAACACGGCCGGCGAGGATCTGGCGAGCTGGCGGATAGTGCTCGACTCCGTGCTCTTCAGCGTCGCCCTGCTGCGCGGCCTCGAGGCCCTCCACGCCGGCGCGGTGGTCGGCGACGGCGGGGCGATCGCGATCGCCGCCGCCGCGGGGGGCGGCAAGAGCACCCTGCTGACCGCGCTGCTCGCCGCCGGCTTCGAGCTGCTCGCCGATGACGTCGTCGCGCTCGCGAACGAGGGCAAGGCGGTCATCGCCCATCCCGGCCCGCCGCTGATGACGGTCCCGGCGGCGGCTCCCTCCCTGCCGGGCGAGGAGCTGGCGGTGATCGGCGAGGAGCGCTGGCTGGCGACGCCCGTCTCTGCGCAGGCGCGGCCGCTGGCGGCGGTGGTGTTGTTGAACCGGCGAGCGGGAACAGAGACAGCACTGCTTCCGCTGGCGACGCCGTTCACGGCCCTGCTGCCGATGCTGCTCGGCTTCCCGCGCACCCCCGAGCGCGAGCGCTCCCGTTTCGAGCTTGCCGCGACGGTTGCCGCGGGCGTGCCGGTCTGGGAGCTGCGGGCCGAGCCCATGGTCCCGGCCGCCCACCTGGCGGAGCTGCTTACGGCGGCCGAGTTCCAAGCTGGCCACCCCGCCACTAACCTGCGCCGAGCTTGAGTCAACCACTGCTGAAGATCGACGACCTGTATCACCGCTGGAAAGGGCCCAAGCCGCCGATCCTGGACGGGGTCGACCTGGCGCTGGGCGAGGGCGAGGTGACCTGGGTCGGCGGTCGCAACGGCGCCGGCAAGACGACCCTGCTGAGGCTGGCGGCCGGCATCCTGCTGCCGCAGCGGGGCAGCGTCCACATCGGCGATCTCCCCTCGCACGCACGCGGCACTTACCAGCGCAAAATCGGCTTCCTCTCAGCGGGCGACCGCGGGCTGCAGGCGAGGATGCCTGTGCGCCAGCAGCTCGACTACTGGGCGAGGCTGGCTTACGTCGATCCCAAGCGTCGCCCCGAGGTGGTCGCGCTCAACCTGGAGCGGTTCGGCCTGGTCGAGTTCGCCGATCGGCGGGTAGACCGGATGTCGATGGGTCAGCGACAGCGCATTCGCCTAGCGATGGCCTTCCTGCACGAGCCGCAGGTGATCCTGCTCGACGAGCCACGCAACTCGCTGGACGACGAGGGGTACGCGCTGCTGGCCACCCAGAGCGAGCTTGCCGCCGCTCGCGGGGCGACGATCCTCTGGTGCTCTCCCCGCGGTGAGGACCGGGTGATCGAGTGCGACGCCAGTTACTCGCTCGAAGATGGCAAGCTGGTGCCGGTATGAGGCCCTGGTTCGACGCGATGTGGGGGATCATGCGCCGCGACGCGATCCTCTTCGTCTCCTACCGCACCCAGTTCGCCTCGCAGGTCCTTGGCCCGCTCTTCTCGCTGGTCGTCTTCTACTACATCAGCAAGCTGCTGACCAACAACACGGTGGAAAGTCCCGGTGGCTACTTCGGCTACGTCGTGATCGGGCTGGCGATCATCCAGATCCTGACGATCTCGCTCGGCGTGATGCCGATGACGATTCGCCAGGAACTGGTCTCCGGCACGATCGAGCGCTTCCTCGTCAGCGCCCACGGCCCGGTCAACGGGATCTTCGGGACGATGCTGTTCCCGCTGCTCAACGCGCTCCTCAGCGGCACCCTGCTGCTGATCTTCGCCGCGGTCATCTTCGGCCTGCCGCTGGCGGCGACGGCCGTGCTGGCGATCCCGGTAGCCCTGCTCGGCACCTTCGCCTTCATGCCCTTCGCGCTAATCCTGGTCGCGATGGTGATTGCCTTCAAGCAGGTATCCAGCGCCTCCCAGTTTCTTGTCACCGCCGTGGCCATCGTCGGCGGCCTCTACTTCCCGATCGCGCTGCTGCCGGACTGGATCGAATGGGCCGCGGAAGTGCAGCCGTTCACCCCGGCCACCGACCTGCTCCGCCACCTCTTGGTTGACACCCCGCTGGAACACTCGGCGGCGCTAGATCTGGGCAAGCTCGTCGCTTTCACGGTGGTCCTCTTCCCGGTGGCGATCGCTGGCTTGCGGGCCTCGATCCGCTACGGTCAGCGCACCGGGACGATCGCCGAGTACTGACGCGAAGGCCGAACGGACTCTCCGCATGACATCGCCAACCGATCAGACGCTGCTGGCCGCCAGGGCGCGGCTGCCGCAGCACGTCGTCCACCGCAGCTTCGTCGCCGAGACGGTGGTCCTGAACCTTCGTACCGGCAAGTACCACGGCCTCAACGTCACCGCCGGGCGGATGCTCGAGGTGCTCGAGTCCGCGCCGACGGTGGACGACTCGGTTGCGGAGCTGGCGGCTGAGTTCGGCGTTGACGAGGAGCAGATCCGGACCGACCTTCTCACCCTCTGTCGCGGCCTGCTCGAGCGCGGTTTGATCGAGATTGAGGATGCCGCCGATTGAGTCCGCCTTCGGGCTGGCGCTGGAGATCGAGCCGGCGATCGAGGTGCCGGGGATCGGCGGCGAAAGCGAGGCGGAGGAAGGGGCGGGACGCACGACGCGGGTCCGCCTCGATGCCGGGGATGTGGAGCGGCGCTGGAGCCCCGTCGCCGCCGTCGCGCAACGCACGCGAGAGCTGAAAGCGGAGGAGCGAACCCTGCTGAGCGTCGACTTCGCCGAGCCAGCCGGATACCTGCTTGAGGCAGTTGATGTGGCCCGGGTGCTTGTATCTCCTGAAGGAGACGAGCTGCTCTGTGACCCCGACCCGGGAGAACCGGACTGGGCCTTCATCCTCTCCGCCCAGGCGTTGCCGCTGGCGGCGACCCTGCGCGGCTTCGAGCTGCTGCACGCCTCGGGCGTGGTCCTCGACGGCGGCGCCGTCCTCTTCGCCGGCGATCCGGGGGCGGGCAAGTCCTCGCTGGCCGCGGCACTGGTGCGCGACGGGGCGGGCCTGCTCGGCGATGACGCGATCGCCCTCAAAGAGAGTGAGGGGACGCTGTTCGCCCATCCAGGCGCGGCCTCTCTCTACCTGCGCCCGGCCGAGCGCGATCGGCTCTCGCCCGAGCAGCGCGAGAGCCTCGGCGCGGCGAGCGCCTTCGCCGGCCGCCAGCGCTACGCGACGCCGACCAGCGCTGCGGCGCCGCTGGCGGCATTGTTCCTGCTCGAGCGCGCCGAGGGGGGTGCGGCGATCGAGTCGCTGGCTCAGGTCGACCCCTTCGAGCTGCTCGCCGCGACCTTCAACCTCTCGGTTCGTACGCCCGCTCGCCTCAGCCGTCAGCTCGATCTGGTCGCGGCCTTGGCCGAGGGCGGCCGCGTCCACCGCTTGCGCATCCGGCCGGGCGACGATGCCACCGGCTCGGCGGCAGCGGTCCGCAGCTATCTGGCCGGAGGGCGCGGATGAGCGCCGCGACCCCGCGGGACCTCGATCGGCTCTCGCCCTGGGCGAAGGCGCGACTGAGCGCGGAGGTGGTCTCGACCTACCTGCGGGTCCGCTGGGTGATGCGCGGCGATGACGCCGAGGAGGCGGTGCGGCGGATCCGTCAGCGAGCGGGTGGCGACCCAGTCGCGTTCGATGCCGAAGGCGAAGGGTTGGTCGCTGCCTGGAGGCTGGCGCGGGCGACCCGCAGGGTGCTTCTGAACCTCCCCAGCGATACCCGTTGCCTGTTCCGCTCGCTGACCTTGATGTCGATGCTCGAGCGCCGGGGGATCCCACAGCAGCTTGTGATCGCGGTCCGGCCGCAGCCGTTCGCGGCCCACGCCTGGATCGAGGTCGAGGGCCAGGCGGTGCTCTCCGACGCCGATCCCGGCTACGAGCGCCTGCTGGAGATCTGAGGTGGCCGGGCTCGCCAGGGAGCTCGTCCGCCGCGATCCGTTGGGCCGGCGACCCCTCGTCTACGCCGAGGTAGGCGGGGCTGCTGTCTGGGCCGAACACGAGCACGAGCTGATCGCGCGCCTGCCCGCGACGCCCGTTCCGGACCCGCTGGCGCTCAAGTCGTGGCTCGAGTACGGAGCCCTGCCGCCGGGCCGAACCCTCTTCGAGGGAATCCGTCGCCTGCCGCCGGGTTGCAGGTTGGTCGAGCGCGACGGCTCGGTTGCTCCCGAGCGCTACTGGCGGCCAAGCTTCGCCGGAACGCTTGCGGGCGAGCGGGGGGAGATCGCGGAGTGGCTGCGGGGGGAGGTGTTCGCGGCGGTCGGGCGTGCCGCGGCCGGTCAGGGAGTTACCGCGGTTCGCTTGAGCGGCGGCCTCGATTCGGCCGCGGTCGCTGCTGGGCTGCGGGCGCGCACCCCGCCCGCCGGGCCGGGCCTGGGCCTCTCGCTCATCTTTCCGGGCCACCCCGAGGCCGACGAGCGGGAGCTGATCGAGGCCACTGCCGGCCACCTCGGCCTCTCGGTGGAGCAGATTCCCTTCACTCCGGGCCAGCGTCTGCTGCCGGCGGCGCGCAGCCATATCGAGCGTTGGCTGCTGCCTCCGGCGAGCCCGAACCTCTTCCTCTGGGAGCCGCTGATGGCGCGCGCTCGCGAGCTCGGGGTGGCGAGGATGCTCGACGGCGAGGGCGGCGATGAGCTCTTTGGGACCGCGCCGGAGCTGATCGGCGAGATGCTGCGCCGCGGCCGCCTCGCTCGTGCCTGGGAGCTCTGTGGGCGGATTCCCGGGGTCGGAGCCGAGCCGGCCCGGAGCCTGCGGCTGCGGGCGCTGCGGCGCTTCGGCCTCGTCCCGCTTCTCCCCGCGGGGGTTCGCAGCCACCGTCGTCTCCGCCGCGCCCGGGCCGAAGACGCGGGCTCGCTGCTGAGCGGGGCCGATCGGGTCGAGCAGGCGCGGCTCGAGTCCGATTCGGAATCGCCGCAGGGGCCGCTCTGGTGGCGTGGCCTCCTCGCCACGCTGAGCGACGTCGATGCGCTCGACGTGGCCGCGCAGCTGCGTCGCGAGGAGGCCGACGGCGGGGTCGAGCGCCGTCACCCGTTCCTCTTCGACCTCGAGCTGGTCGAAGCGGTGCTGCGGCTGCCGCCCGAGCTCGGGTTCGACCCGATTCGCGACCGCCCCCTCCTGCGCGAGGCGCTGGCAGGGCAGGTGCCCGAGGCAGTTCGCCAGCGCACCACCAAGGCGCGTTTCAACCCGCTGCTGGCGGAGGCGCTGGCGGGGGAGGAGGGGAGGCGCCTGCTCGCCGGCCTCGCCGAGCCCGGGGCGCCGATCCGCGCCTATCTCGCGGGCGCCGCGTTGGACCGATCCCTGGCCAGCGTTTCTACTCTCGCGGGGGCGAGCCAGATGCGGCTTTGGCGGGTCGGGATCGCCGATCTCTGGCTGCGCTCGCTGAGCGCTGGCTGAGCGGGCAGTACTTTTTCAGGGCTTGTGGCCCGCGCTGTGAGCCATATTCTTTGCGTGTGGAAAGGAGGCATCAAATGGAGAAGATCACCGATTACGTGACGCCGAAGATCGAGGACCACGGCGACCTCGCCGAGCTCACCGCCGGCAAAAAAACGGGCCACTCGCTCGACGCGACGTTTCCCGCCGGTACGCCGTTCGAAGACATCACGCTGACCACGCCGTAAAGCTTCGAAGCAGCTTTTGACATACGCCGGTCATCCCAGTCTGGGGTGGCCGGCGTATTGTCGTTGTCGTTCCCCGGTTGCCAATGCCCAAGCCCAAGTCCTACGCTGTCACGCTGCTCGACGACGCCGCTTCGTTGTGGCCCCGGGTCGAGGCGGAGCTGGCGCCGACGGGGGGCGCGGAGGCGGACTGCCAGATCGGGATCGTTGGCTGGACAGCGGCCAAGCGAGCCGAGATCGCGCGCCTGCCCGAGCTGCGGGAGCGTCACGCGGGCCCGGTGGTGGCGGTGATCGCGGAGCTTCCCGGCGCCCGGGGAGCCCGGGCGATCGCCGCTCGCCTCGAGGGGGCGGTGCTGCTCGCCGACCTCGACCAGGCGTTGTTGCCCACCCTCGACGCCGTCGCCGCCGGCCAGTGCGTCGTTCCCCACGCCCTGCGCCAGATCGTCGACCGGCCACAGCTCTCGCCCCGTGAGCGCCAGATCCTGGCGATGGTGGTGATGGACTTCTCCAACGCCGAGATCGCGCAGAAGCTCTTTCTCAGCGAAAGCAACGTCAAGAATCACCTCTCCTCCGCTTTTGCCAAGTTGGGCGTCAAGTCCCGCAGCGCCGCCGCGGGGCTGATTCTCGATGACGAGAGCGGTCTCGGACCGGGGATCCTGCGCATCTCCTCGGAGGAGGCCCTGCCCGAGCTGGGGTGAGGCTCTCAGCTGCGTCGCCGTCGGGCCGCGAGGAGTCCGCGGGGAGCATGCCAGGCGAGCCAGATCCAGCGCCAGGGGTAGGCGAGCATGAGTCCGAGCCGGCCGCGGCGCGCCAGGGGCAGCCACCAGCGCATGAACTCCGGCCGCGGGAACAGCTCGCCGCCGACCGTGCGCGCCCGCTCGGCGAAGCTGAGCCCCGGTGCGAGCAGCTCGTCGATCCCCTCGGCGGTGGGGACGCGGTCATGGCGAATGTCGTGCCGGGGCGAGCGCACGTCGGCGCCGATCCCGAGCCGGCTCGCCAGCGCACCCCCCTCGGGCAGCCGGCGCAGGCCGGTCGCGAAGACCGGGGCGCCGCCGAGCTCCCCGGCCAGCGCCCAGGCCGTCTTCCAGAGTTCCTCGTCGGCGATCGCGAGGGCCCGGCGCAGGTCCTCGAGCGGCTTTGCCTCGGTGTGGTGGGCGGCGTGGAGGGCGACGTGCAGGAGCAGCGCCGGCCGGCCGGGGACCCGCAACGTCGCGCCGCCGATCTCCTGGCTGGCGGAACCGGCTGAGAACGAGCTCCAGATCGCCGCGGGTCCGTCTCGAGGCCGTGGATGGCGCAGTGCAGGTCGAGGTTCTCCTCGCCCCGCAGGAAGGCGGTCGAGTTGAAGGACTCCATCCGCGGGTGCGCCATTGGGCCGAGCCGGTCGGAGAAGCCGACTCGCGCTCGAGGGCAGCGACCGCGTCGCCCCAGCCCTCGGGGGCGACCAGCAGGTCGGCGTCGCCGTAGGGACGGACCTCGCCGGGGTAGAGCCAGGCCGCCAGCACCGGCCCCTTCAGCACCAGCGCTCTCGATTCCAGCGCCGGCGAAGAGGGCGGCGGTCCAGGCCGCAAGGCGATCGATCGCGAGGTTGCGCAAAGCCAGCATGCTCCAGAGCAGCTCGTTGGGGGCGCCTCGCTCATCCGCCTCGCCCCGAGGCGCGTTCAAACGCCTCCTCGTAGACGCCGAGCATCGCGGCCAGGTGTTGCTCGACTGCCGAACTCGCGCTCGACCTTGAGGCGACCGGCCAGGCCCATCTCGCGACCCAGTTCCGGGTGATCGGCGAAGTATCTGACGGCCCGCGTCCAGGCCTCGGGTCGTCGCGGCTCGACGAGGAAGCCGCCGCCTCCGTCGGTGACGATCTCCGGCCGGACCGCCGACGTTGGTGGCGATCGACCGGCACGTCGCATCGCCATCGCCTCGATCAAGGCCCGCCCGAACGGCTCCTCCCACGAGGGCAGCAGCAGCGCGTCGAGCGCGCTGACCAGCTCCGGCACGTCCTCGCGCTCCCCCAACCACGAGACGCGGTCCTCGAGCCGTGCGGCCGGCCACCCGCGCTCGCAGCCGCTCGACGTAAGCCCGGTTGTCAAACCGCGTCGCCGCGGCGACGAACTTCGCCGAGCCGATCAACAGCAGATGCGCGTCGACGCCCTGGCTCGCACAGCAGCCGCGAGCGCCTCGATCGCCGTGTCCTGGCCCTTCCACGGCGTGAGCTGGGCGACGACGCCAAGTAACAGCTGACGCTCGCCGGCCTCGCCCAGCGTGGCGCGGGCGCAGAGGCGGTCGATCCGCGCGGGGTTCCAGCGGCTCAGGTCGACCGGGTTGTGGACGACCTCGACCGTCGCGCCCGGCGCACTTGCGACACCGAGTCAGCGCCGTGTACTGGGAGTTGGCGACGACCGTCGTCGCGGTCGCCGCCACCAAGCGCATCGTGGCCGGCGCTCACCGGCGCCGGGCGGCAGGCAGTCGCGGACGTGGATGACCGTCGGCGCGGGCGCACAGCGAGCCAGCCCGAGCACGATCCCGGCGCGGATCGAGTTGGCGTGCATCATTCGACTCCGCCGGCTGCTGCCGGGCCGCAGTACGCAGCCCGCCGCGCGGCCGCCCCCATCTCGGCCAGTGCGCGCGGGGTGTGCAGCGGGTGCAGTCGCAGGCTGCCGGCGGTGCCGGGGATCGGCTCGCCCGTCCGAGGCCCGCGCGGCATCCTGGCGAGCTGCCCGGGCGGCGTCGCCAGCGCTCGTCACCGCAGCGGGCAGCTCTCAACAAGCTGAGCAGCGAGCGCTCGGCTCCGCTGACCTCGGCCGTGTGATTGACATAGAGAACTCGTTGCAGCGTGAAGGGTCTTACGCCACAGCGGACGAGGACTCCAGGAGCCGGACGACGTATGCAACTGCTCGGTCGCACGGCTGCGGCCGGCGACAGGTCCTGCTGCTCTCCTGGCGCCCGCGTCCGCCCAGCCGAGGCGCGCAGCGAGTCGTCGCTCGAGCTTCGGCGGGCGCGCATCGGCCACCGCCAGTGGTCGGTCGGGTCGACCAGCAGTCCGCTCTCGCCGTCGACCACCGCATCGAGCGCGCCGCCGACGTTGCCGGCAACCACCGGCTTGCCGAAGACGCCGGCTTCGAGATAGACGATGCCGAAGCCCTCGCCGGCGAACCGCCGGACGGGAGGCGGCTCGGCATCACCAGCGCGCTCGCCCGGCGCAGCCAGGAGTTGCGCACCTCGTCGGAGACCGCGCCGAGGAAGTTGCACGGCGTCGGCGACACCGTGCGCGCGCGGCGAGCTGCTCCAAGCCTGGACGCAACGGCCCGTCGCCGATCACGACCCACTGCACGTCCGGGACCTTCGCGCGCAGCAACGGCAGCGCGCGAATGATCACGTCGTGGCCCTTGTAGCGGTCCTCCAGTCGGGCGATCGTCAGCAGCGTCGGCGCGCTCGAGCAGGGGAGCGGCCTGCCGGGCGATCGACGCCCGGGGGGATCAACCTGATGTCAAGCGCGGCGACCCCGGTCGCAGCGATCAGATCGGCGGTGTAGTCGCTGACCGCGACCGCCGCATGCGCGCTTGCCGCGGCGAACGCCGCCAGTTTCGGTTTGGCGCCGATCTCCTTGGCGTGGAAGTACTGCACGGTAGGCGCGCCGGTTAGCGCGCGATGGATCGCCGCGGCGGCGGGGCTGGCGACGATGTGGACGCTGAGTGTGACCGCGGGCCGGAACCTGCGCCGCGATCGCAACGGCCGCTGCGTTGAGCAGGAGATTGCGGGCGCGCCCGGCGGGGGTCGGTTCGGACTCGGCGAACGATGAGCCCGCGGTCGCGTCGAACCCTCAGCGCCCGGGGCGTCGCCGCGCGACGACCCGGGTCTCGAAGCCCTCGATCCCGGCGACGAGCCGGTGCGAGAGCACCTGGATCCCGCCCCGGGCGGGCGGGAAGTCCGGTGTCAGGACAAGGAGCCGCGGCTTAGGCGGCATCGGCCCCAAGCAGCTTGTCGCTCCAGAGGCCGAAGGCCAGCAGCGGCCAGAGCAGGTCGCTGTGGTCATGGGAGCCAGCGAGATGCTCCGCCGCCAGCCGCCTGGCAGCTCGCCCGGTCGAACCAGCCCTCTCGTAGATCGTGCCGGGCTCGAGTTGCTGGAGCAGCGTCGGAGCCAGCGGCCCGCGCAGCCACTCCGCCGCTGGGGCGGCAAATGCGGCCTTGCGGAAGCGCCTCGTCCTACGCGTGTCCATTCCCGGCGGCAGCATCGAGTGCAGCAGCGACTTGCCGCGGCCGCCGAGGTGGAGCGAGGTGTCGACCGAGGCGGCGAACTCGGCAAGCTCTCGCTGTAGGTAGACGGTGCGGATCTCCATCGAGACCAGCATGCCGGCCCGATCGGTCTTGACCAAAACGTTGTCGGGAAGGTAGTCGACCTGGTCGAGCCGCATCAGCTGCCTGCCAGTTGCCTCCCCGTCCGTTCGCCCGGCAGCGGGAGACGAGCTCGGGCGACGATCCGGTCATCGTCTGACTCCGGCAGGCGCGGACCGTAGAGCCCGCTCCGGTGGTGGCGCCTGCCCCCGGTCACCCAGTCGAGGTTGCGCTCCAGCATCGGCGCCGGCCCGCTGCGCTCGAGCAGCCGCGGGCGGCGGTCCCAGCGCGCCGCAGTAGCGTTGGAGCCGCGGCGATATCGCAACCGGCATCACCGCGCCGGCCTGGCCGATCCGCGTTCGATCCAGCGATAGCGGGGATAGCCGCCGAACAGCTCGTCGGCGCCCTCGCCGCCAAGGGCGACGGTGACCAGCGGTCGGGCGAACTCCGAGAGGGCGTGCAGCGATACGAGCGCCTGGTCGGCCAGTGGCTGGTCCATGTCGGCCAGCAGTTTCGGCGCTCGCTCCGCGACCTCGCCCTGGGTGAGCGATCACCTCGTGGTGCTCGGTTCCGAGCCGCCGGGCGACGTCGCGGGCTTGCGCCGGTCTCATCGAAGGTAGCCGACGTCGTAGCCGACCGTGAAGGTCTTGATCCGCCGCGAGGACGCGGTGGCGGCAGCGCTGGCGACGAGGGTGAGTCGATGCCGCCGCGGAGGAAGACCCCGACCGGGACGTCGGCGATCATGCGACTGCGGACCGAATCGGTGAAGAGCCGGCTCGCCTCGGCGACCAGCACGGCGACGCGGCTCGTGCAAGCGACCGGGCTCTGCGGCGGCGTCCACCACGACGCTCCTCGATGCGGCGGTCCGCCCGCTCCCAGGTGAGCAGCGACCGGGCGGGAGTTGGCGCACGCCGCGTACGATCGTCTTCGGACCGGGCACGTAGCCGAAGACGAAGAAGGCGTCGACCGCCTCCGGGTCGAGAGCTCGCGCAGCTGCGGCTTGGCCTCGAGCAGCGCCGTCAGCTCGGAGGCGAAGGCGATCTTGCCGCCTTCGCTCGTGCACGAACAGCGGCTTCTCGCCAAAGCGGTCGCGAGCGAGCAGCAGGCGGCCGCGCCGCTCGTCCCAAAGCGCGAAGGCGAACATCCCCTCGAGCGCGTGGACCATCGTCCATCGCCGAACTCCTCGTAGAGGTGGACGAGCACCTCGGTGTCGCAGTCGGTGGCGAAAGCGTGACCGCGCTCGCGCAGCTGCTCGCGCAGGCGGGGGTGGTTGTAGATCTCGCCGTTGAAGGCGACCCAGACCGAGCCGTCCTCGTTGGCGAGCGGCTGGTGGCCGCCCTCGAGGTCGAGGATCGCCAGGCGCCGCACGCCGATGCTGGGCCCGTGGCCTGGATCGGTGTAGGTCCCCTCGTCGTCGGGACCGCGGTGTTGCAGACGCGCCAGCATCGCCCGGGTTGAGCGCCCCTCAGGGTCATCAGTTCTGCCTGCAATGCCGCACATTTGGGGAACGGTAGTGCAAGGCGTCGTTCTCACAGTCGGAAAAACGGGCACGGGCTTCGGCCAAGTGGCCAGATTCTTGCGGCTTCTTCACCTAACGCGGTGGCGGCCGATACAGGAGGGCGATGTCATCGTTGCTGCGAAGGACCTGGCTTCTCGTTGTTATGTTCACCTGCCTGCTGGTGGTGGTTGCCGTTGCCCGCACGCTGCCGGACAAGCCGCAGCGCTCGCACAAGACCTGCGTGCTGAAGACGACGAAGAAGGCACGCTTCTCCCGGTCGCGCCACCGCGGTGGCACCCTGAACTGCACGCGCAAGTCGGCGGCGGGGGAGAAGTCCGGCGTCGCCCCCTCTCGAGGGGGGCCGTCCCCGTCGCCCGCTGCGACTCCCGCCGCAGCGGGAGGGGCTCTTCCGGCGGCAGGCTCACCCGGGCGCGAAGAAGGCGAGCTGCCGCCTGAAGAAGACGAAGTGGCGCCGCCGGAAGAAGAACTAGTGCCACCGCCTGAAGAAGGCGAATCACCGCCGGAAGAAGAAGTTCAACCGCCGGAAGAAGAACAAGAGCCACCGCCGGAAGAAGGCGAAACGCCCCCACCCGAAGAAGGTGAAACGCCGCCGGAAGACGGGGAACCCCCGAGCTCGGAAGATCCCGGCGTGCCGGCTGGCGTCGTGGCCCAGGGCGAAGACTTCGCCGGCGCTCCGGCTGCGGTTCTGCTGGCGTCGCAGGCCGGTCTCTCCGTTGCCGATACCGAAGGCTGCGTCGGGATCTCTACCGCCGGCGAGACGATGGCGTTCGGCGGCTTCGACCCTGGCCCGGGCCAGGATGAAGTGCGCCTCGAGCTCGTGCCGGGCGGCTCGATGCCGGCGCAGGTCCGTTGCCCGAGCGCCGATGGCGCCGAGACCCTTGACGTCGCTGCGGCGGCGCCGAGCGCGGGGGGAGTGCTCACCGACCCGATCGATCCGGCGAATCTCACGCGGGTGCCCTTCGGCCGTCGCTCGTTCTGGCTCCAGCCCTGGCGCTCCTACCTCGACACCTGGCCGGCCAGCCGCCTCGGCGATGCGCTGGGGATCAACTTCAACGTCACCGCGACCGAGGCCGAGGCGACGGCACGCCTGCTCGCTTCGAGTGGCTTTCGCCTGGCCCGGGTCGAGATCAGCTGGAACCAGCTCTCCTACGATGACCCGGACCAGTTCGCCAACGAGGCGAGCCTGCGCAAGAAGCTGGTGGCCCTGCGCGACCATGGCTTGCGCCCGTTGATCCTGCTGAACGCGAACAGCGGTGGCCCGACCCCCGCCGTGCCGGTGACCTTGACCACGGCCGCGCCGGCGCCCGCCGGCGCCCGCTCGGTCCAGCTCGACCAATCCTCCGCGGATGCGGTGGTTCCCGGCCGGACCGGCTTTGCCGGACTCTCGTTTGGAGGCAATCCCGATCTTCTGATCACCGCCGTCGACGACGCCGGCATCGCTACTCTGTCGCGCCCACTTCCGGCTGCCCTCAACGCGGGGCCCCATGCGGGAAGCACCCTGCGCTACGGGCCCTTCGGCCCACCGCGGCTCGCCAGCGGCGATCCCAATCCGGAATTCCAACGAACGCTGGCGGGCTGGCTCAAATACGTCGATGCCGTTACCGGCGAGGCAACCTCAGTCTTCGGCGCTGACGGCTACGACCTCGAGCTATGGAACGAGCTCAGCTTTGGCTCGCAGTTCCTTGACGAAGGGAACTACTACTCACCGCGACGGGTCGAAGGCTCTGGGTCGGTGACCGACGCCCTCCTGCGGGAAACAGTTGCCCACCTACGCGATCCCGAAAACGGTATCTCGCCGCAGGTGGGGATCAGCGATGGATTCGCCAGCCAGACCCCGTTTGCCTCCGGCGGCTCGGTGCCGGCCGGCACCACTGCCCTCAGCAAGCACCTCTACCGGGGACCCCGGTACTTCCCTCGCAACGACGACGTCAACACGATCAAGCCGCTCAACGCTTTCGGGGGCTCCGACTCGACCACCGAAAGAGCGCCCTTTTCCCCGCGTTTCACGCCCAGCTTCGCCTCGGCGTTGCCGGAGTATTTCCTCACGGCGACCCAGACCGAGACGGTTGTCCGCGACCTGGCGCCAATCACCACTTCGATCTACGGGGCTCCCCACGGTCGGGCCGTCGGCCCGGCGGGAGGAAGCCCGCCGCAAACCTGGATGACCGAGTACAACCTCAACACCAACACCCTCTTCCCGTTGGGCCAGAACGAACCCGACCAGTACATCGGAACCGCCTCGGCCGAGGAGAAGGAACAACTGCAGGCCAAGATCGTCCTGCGCAGCCTGGTCTCGATGACCGCCAAGGGAATGTCCCGCGTCTACTTCTACGCGGCTGCCCATGCCGAAGGCTACAGCCTGATCAGCGACCGCTTCATCGATGCGCTGAGCGCCTCGCCGAGCGTCTATCCCGGCGACCAGATGGGTGGGTACACGACCGACGCGGTGCGCAACCTGCTGTCCCGTTTCGCCGGCCCCGGGCCGTCGGGCTCCGCCCGCCAGCTCGAACTGCGCTCGATCGCGCAGGAAGGGAACCATGCCGAGTTCAGCGGCGACGGCACTGCCGCTCACCCCGATCTCTACGACCGCGATCTCCTCGCCGTCTTCCCCTTTCAGTCCTCGCCGACCCGCTTCGTGATCCCCGTCTACGTGATGACGCCGAACTTGACCACGGTCTACGGCGAACCCGGCAACCGCTTCGACCTGCCCGACGAGAGGTTCCGCATCACCCTCGGCAACCTGCCGTCGCAGGCGCAGCCGCCGACGGTGGCGGCCTACGATCCGGTGCGCGACAGCGAGACCCCGGCTCGGCTGGTCTCCCGCCGGGGTGGGGAAGCCGTCTTCGAAGTCGTCGCGACCAACTACCCGCGGCTGCTGACGATCGACTACAGCGGAGGCTGAGGGCGGGCGAGGCGTACACTGGCGCGCTTCTCTCGATGACCAAAACCATCTCAATCGCAATGGGCACCTTCAACGGGGCGCGTTTCCTCGCTGAGCAACTCGACTCGATCCTGGCTCAGAACAGGTTGCCGGATGAGTTGGTGGTCTGCGATGACTGCTCCTCGGACCGCACGCCCGAGATCCTCGCCAGCTTTGCCGAGTCGGCTCCATTTGCGGTTCGGATCCACCACAACGAATCGCAACTCGGCTGGTTCGCCAACTTCCTGCAGGCAGGCTCCAGATGCAGTGGAGACTTGATCGCCTTCTGCGACCAGGACGACGTCTGGCTGCCGGGGAAATTGGCTCGCTGCGAAGCGGTTCTCACTGCTGGGGATCGACCCAGCTTGGTCATGCACGCCGCCCGGGTCGTCGATGAGCGGTTGAACCCAACCGGGACCCTGCACCCGAACATCCGCCAGGAGCAGAGGCTGCGGCCGCGGGATTACCCGACGTTCATCGGTGGTCCGGGATTTGCGATGTGCTTCGAGCGCGGTCTGCTCGACTACCTGCGCGAGCCACCGCTGCCGGCGGAGACAGCCTTGGCTTACGGACACGACACCTTGCTCGTGCTCCTGGCCGGAGCGGACAACGGCCTTTATCTGCTCGATGAGCCGCTGGCCTTGTATCGCCGCCATGGCGGCAACGTCAGTGGTTATGAGCAGGGCCAAGCGTCGAATCTGTTGCGACGCCGCCGGCAATCCGACGTCGATCGCCTGTTGGAGGCGAAGGCTGCCGTCGAGGACAAGGCAGCGGTGTTGCGCTGGCTCGCAGCCGGAGATCACCTGGATCGTCGCCGGCGCGAAGCGCTGCACGGGCTCGAAGCAACCCACCTGCATTTCGCCGTCCTACTCGAGCAGCGAGCGGGGGTGTATCGCCCCGGGGCCTCGGCGATCGACCGGTCGCGCTGTCTGACAGGGGCAATCCGGGCCGGGGGCTACTCCGCTCGCGCCGCCGGCTCCTTGGGCAGGAAGGCCTTGGTCAAAGACCTGCTTGCCGCCGGCACGGGTCTCGTCTACCGCGGCTGATGTCCTGCGGCCAAACCAGAGAGTCCGGGGGCTTCGGCTAGCGGCCCAGTCCGGCCCGGACTCGATTGATCATTTCGTATTCGGGTTCGAGGCGAGCACGCAAGAGCTGAAGTTCTCTCTGGGAGAGCTCGGTCTTCCCGACGAAGCTCTTCTCTCGTTTTTGCTGAAGATCCAGGCCCAGCCGTGACCCGAGACGTTCGAGGTCGGCGGAGAAGGTCTCGGTAAAACAGACCATCGAGCAGGAGAGAGCGTTGTCTGCTGCCTCCCGTGGGTCCAGGCTTGGCGAGAACATATGAAGCTGGGTGAGCAGATGACGGTCGGGCGTCAGAGTGAGAAAATTGGCAAAGGTCGCGGTTACGCCTCTGGGTTTGCGACGCCTCAATCCGAGCGCGCGCAGAGGGTGCTCACTTCGGTGGCGGGAGAGCTGCCTCCGAAAATGGCGAATCCTTCCGTCGAGAAAGCCGCTCTCCCGAAGCAGGCTCTCGATGAAAGGTTCGGCATCGTAGGCATCTGGATTGGATCTGGCCCAGAGCAGATACCGGTAGTAGGAAACTGCCCGCGCTAGCGGGTCACGGAGAATTGTGACTGTGAAAGTGCCTGCCGGAATGCGCAGCTGATAGGTGGGAGCGTGGGAGCTGGCATAGAAATAATCGCCCTTGGCGATCAAGCTGGCGTCGTGGAAGACGAAGTTCAGGCCGTTGCCAGTGACCGTCCTGCCAGCTGCCTGGACTTTCGGGGTTTCCGCGGCCTCCGGGCCGCCGAGAGCCCAAAATGCCGCATCCAGGCTCGAGCCGGCGGTCTTGCGGACATGAAAATGATGAATGCGCCGATAGCCGTCTGGAAGCTTCCCGTCAGACACCGAGCGCACTCCGCAATACCTGCTCCAGTTCACCTGTCTTGCGCATTTGGCGCGCCACCTCGTGCTCCCCTTCGGCGACCGGCCGCAGCTGCACTCCGTCGACGTCGACGAGTCGCTCGACGTGGAGGCGGTCGGGCAGATAGGAGTCGTCGAAGAAGAGCTCGTACTGGGTCTGGGCGACGCGAGCCCCGGGAAGGGCACGTCGCAGGTCGGTCCACTCCTCGTCCAAGTGGTGGTCCGACACGAGACGGGCGATCTTGTCGTCCCAGCGGTGATCCTCCATCTGACCGAGGAGCTCCAGGTCGAGGGTGGTCTGCGGTCCCCAGCAGAGCACCCGATCAGCCCCCAGCAGTGAGCCGAAGATCAACGCCGCGTATCCGCCCGCTGAGGTGCCGACCACGACGAGCCGCTCGATCTGCTGGCGGGCGATGATCCGCTCGAGATGCTTGGCGACCTCGGGGATCGTCGCGCCGTGGCGCCGCACGCCGCGGTGGTACCAAGCCTGCTTCAGATCTCGCACGAAGAGGCGTTTGATCGGCATCTCGCCGGTCAGCCCGAAGAACTCAAATGGGGGGATGTCGAGTTTTCCCTTCATTCCCCCGAAGGCGAGCAGCAGCGTGCCCGAGTCGACCTTCATGTCACTGCAAAGGGGGGCGGTGGGGTCCTTGAGCGCCAGGCGGAAGCGATCTCCGAAGGGCAGTCGCCGCCGCGCCGTTGCGGGCAGGCGACGGGCCCGGCGTCGGACCGCCCTGCCGACCCGCCTGACGGTCATCGGCTCCTCATTGCTCCCGGGCGCGTTCATCGATAACCCCAGAGGCCGATCAGGTCCCGGCCGAGGTATTCGCTTACGGCCTCCACCTCTGGCTTGAACCGTCGGCGCAGGTCCGTCATCAGTGCTTCGTCAGCTGGGGCCGGCTTGCCGAAGACGAGTTGGCGCTGAACCGCGTCGAGAGCCCGCCGGCGCGCCCGCTGCGGAACGACCGCCTTGACCCCTTTCTTCACTGCTGTCGCGCCGGAGCCGCGGCCCATGGTCACGTCGTAGAGCAGCTTGTTCAATCGCCGGGAGCGAACGCGAACCGACGGATTCGCTTCGCTGGGAGCCAGCGCGAAGTCCTCCTCCAGATCGAGGAACCGCAACACCTCTCGAACCGACCCCGCGTTGTCGTCGCGGAAGTCGTCGTAGATCAAGACCAGGATGTTCCCCGCCGGAAACGACTCCGCGTAGCGCTGCAGCTGCTCGACGTAGCGCGCGTAGTCCGAGTAGAGGAGCTGTAGGGACGAGCGGAAGGGGGGGAGGTCCTTCCCTTCGCGCCTGCTCTGCTCGAGCGCAAGGGCCTTGCGAAAGTCCTTCTCAGTCTCCACCTGGGACTGCACGTACTGCAGGTGGAGCGAGCGCAGGAAAGCGGCGGGCTCTCGCAGCAGAGCGATTATCCGCGCGTCCGGCGACAGCTCGGCGATGTTTCCCGCGGCTGAACGGGACCAGAGGTGCAGGGCCGAGGCCTCGCCGACCCGCTGCTGCGGTCGGGCGGCGGCGAACAGCGGCAGGTATTCGTCCAGCGTCTGCGGTGGTCCGCCGGCGCGGCGCCGGTGGAGCGGAATCTGCAGCTCGTCGGCAAAGTAGAAGGTCTCCTTGCAGCCCGGCATGTAGATCCGCGGGTGGGCCCGCAGCATCTCGAAGAGCGCGGTGGTGCCGCACTTCGGGTGACCGACGATGAAGAAGTCCGGGACGCTCAAGGAACGGTCTCCCCGGCGGCGCTCTCGCTGAGGCCGGAGGCAGAGCGGTAATAGGGATTGCTGCGCAGCAGGCTGGCGGTGGTGTCGAAGGCGTCGAGGCGGCCGTCGACGATGACGATTACCCGGTCGCACATGTCGAGGGTCGAGATCCGGTGGGCGATGGCAAAGATCGTCAGCTCACCCTTGAGGCCGAGTAGCGAGTCCTGGATCAACGCCTCCGAGCGCGGGTCGAGGGCGCTGGTCGGCTCGTCGAGCACGAGGATCTGCGGCTTCGCCACGAGCGCCCGGGCCAGACAAATGCGCTGCTGCTGGCCGCCCGAGACGGCGTTGGCGCGGGGGCCGATGACCGTGTCATAGCCGTCGTCCCAGCTGAGAATGTCGTCGTGGATCCGAGCCATCCGCGCCGCCGCTTCCACCGCGGCCTGGTCGAGCGAGCGGAAGAAGCGGATGTTCTCGGCCGCCGAGGCATGTAAGAGCCGCGGTTCCTGCGGCACGTACGCCACCTTGTGGTGCCAATCTTCGCGGCTGAGTTCAGTCGCGGCGACTCCGTCGAGCAGATAGTTGCCGCTGTCGGGCACCCGCAGTTGCAGCAGCAGTTGCACCAACGTCGACTTGCCCGCTCCGGAAGGACCGACGACCCCGACCGCTTCCCCGCCTCGGACCTCGAAGCTGACCTCCGAAAGCACCGGCTGGGCCGGTCGGTAGCCAAACGAGACCCGCTCCAGGCTCAGGCTCCGCAGCGGCGCCATCTCTCGGTTACCCGTCGGCGGGTCGCTCTCGCCGTAGCGCCGCTCCGCTTCCTGCAGGCGTTCGATGAACGGCAGCGCCTGGCGCGTGAGCTGGTAGGAGCTCTGCAACTGCTGACCGTAGGTGCCGGCGCGGATCAAGAGCAGGACCACCGCTCCGAGTGAGGCCACCTGTCCGATGCCGGCCGTGTAGAGGCCGGCCAGGCCGACCACGATTACGAGGAAGATCAGGCTCTGGTAGAGCCCGGGCACCAGCCGGGCGATGAATTGGGTGCGGAAGAAGAGGTCCTGCGAGGTGGCGATCAGGTTGTCGATGCGGTCGCGCTGGGCGCCGGCAACGCCGAAGACGTGGGTCTCTTCGGCGACCCGAACCGCCTCGCCGACCCCGCTCGCGTAGTTCATCTGGGCCTGGGAGAGGGCGTGCGAGCGCTGGTGCCCAAGCTGGTTCATCGGTCGCAGCAGGGCGAACAGCGCCACCGCGGCGCCGAGGACGACGATCGCGGCGAAGAAGTTGAGCGCCAGGGCGGAGACGATCAGGACCAGAAAGGAGAGCAGCGCGGTGAGGAAGATCGTCACCTGCTGGGCGCCCTGGGTTGCCTGGACCACCTGGCTGGTCAGCATCTCCTGCAGATGCCCCTCGCGATCGTCCGATTGCACGCCCCAGGAGGCGCGGGTGAAGGCGTTGAAGAGGTCCCGGCGCAGCCCGGCCTGGACATCGGCGGCGATCCTTGCCGGCAGCCAAGAGATCGGCACCTGCAGCGCCAGGCGCACTACGGCCAGCACCCCCGCCGCGATCAGCAGGGCGTCGACGGTGGTGTGGACGTCGAGAGCGCCGATGCTGACGTTGACCGCGGAATCGCCGGTGACGAGACTGGCGGCGACCTGGGCGACGACGGCGAGGATCACGGCTTCGGTCAGGCCCGAGAGGACCGAGACCGCCGCCAGGGCCACGATCGGCCCGCGGCGGTTGCCGATCAGCGGCTGCACCTGCCGCACCGACGCCGAGCCGGGCGGTGCTCCCTCGCCGGTCTTGCGAGCGCGGTCGATCACCGGTCCGCGCCGTCCCCGGCGGTGAGGAACGCCGCGTAATGAGCGCGGGCCAGGCCGACCGAGCGCCGGGCCTCGCCGATCCCCGCCCGCCCACGGCGCTTGACCGAGGCGGCGAACAGATGGGCGACCGCGAGGCCGAAGCCGGACCAGCCGCGCAGGCGCGAGCCTTCGGTCCAGCGCCTCCGCTTCAGCGTCACGTAGAGCCGTGCGGCGCTGGCCTGCTGGCGGTACTCGCCCCGGCCGACGGGCGACGGGAAGTGGTAGTTGACGGCCTCGAAGCAGGGGATGATGGTGAAGCCCATGGCCACGGCTCGGGTGGTGACGTCGACCTCGTCGAAGCCGTACTTGAGGTTGGGGTCGAAACCCACCTGCTCGAAGAGCCGGCGGGGGAAGAGTGCGGCGTTGATGACGACGGTGTGCAGGGGCGCCCCTGCCTCGTAGGGCCGCGACTGGAAGCCCAGCAGCCCCTGGTCGTTGGGCACGACGAGGCGCCCGTCCTCGATGTCGGCGCCGGTGACGATGGCACGGTCGCGTCGCGCCGGATCCAGCTCGCCCAGAACGCCCCCCACCTGCTCCAGGAAGGTCTCGCCGAGGGTGCCGTCGTCGTCGAGAAAGAGGAGGTAGTCCCCGGTCGCGAGCGAGATCGCGTGGTTGCGGTTGGCGCCGAGGCCGGCACGAGGGCCCTGCGTGTAGAGGATTGGCAGCGGATGGGCGGCTACCAGGGCGGCGGTGCCGGCTTCGTCGCCGTCGTCGGAGACGATCACCTGGCTCGGCCGCAGGCTCGAGGCGGCGACGCTGTCGAGGGCGCGGCGCAGCTCCTCGGGCCGGTTGCGGGTGCAGATGCAGACCGAGACGTCGAGCGTCCTCGAGCCGGCGGCGACGGGGCTCATCGCGGTGCGAGGCGCCCCTGCGCCGGATTGGTCTTGAACCAGTAGGCGGCGACGCCGAGCGCAAACCAGAAGTACGGCCCGAACGGAAGGTTCGACATCGTCGGTCCGACGAAGCCCATGATCGTGAAGGCGATCACAGTGGCGAAAACTCCAGCCAGGAAGAGCCGCAGTTCGAGGTCGCCGATCCGCCTCAGCCCGGTCACGGCCAGGGCGATCAAGGTGACCGAGAGCGCGACCCAGAGGATCAACCCGGGCAGGCCGAGTTCGAGCGTCACGTAGTTGTATTGGGACTCGGCGCTGGCGGTGTGCCCGTCGATGATCGGCGGGTTGGTGCCGCCGAAGCTCCGGCCCGCGCCGGCGACCGCGAGGCCGGCGCCCAGCGGATATTTCTCGACCACCGCCGGGATCTGGGCGAGTGTCGCCTGACGGTATTCGACCGAGGTGTTGGCCGCCTTGTCGGGGGTGATGCTTTCGTAGCGCGAGAAGACACCCTCGCCGGCGTGGGGCGCCAGGGCCGAAGCGAGGACGAAGCCGAGCGTCGCGATCACCAGCAGGCCGGCCAGCACGTTGGTTGCCCGCCGCCCGGCGCTGGCCGAGAGCGTCACCAGCGCGATCGCGGCGATCACCGCTCCCAGCACCGCCTCGCGTTGCAGCGAGGTGGCGATGGCAAGCAACGCGCCGAGGCAGAGCAACACCACCCAGGGCTGCCGTCGCATCCCCCGCGCCCCCAGCAGGGCCAGCAGCCCCGGCAGGGCGAGCACGCCGAGGAAGCCGCCGAAGCCGAGGTCGGAGCCCAGGGCCGGCGGCCGCACCCGCTCGGTGCCTTCGTTGTCGGTGTAAACGCGACCCGAGACGTCGCCGGAGCCGCTGATCCGTTCCTCGTATCCAGGTCCCCAAGAGGCGAGCTGTTCGGGCGTGAGCTGGGTCTGGATCGTGCTGACCACCCCGTTGGCGAGCGCGATCACGCCGAGCAGGAGGAAGAGGTTGCGGAAGCGATGCTTGGATCGCATCAGGTAGTAGCCGACGAAGAAGAACGGGATCCACTCCAGGTGCTGGCGAAAGCCGCCGACGGCCTTGAGGATCCCGAAGGTGTTGGGGTTCGCGGCCTCGACCAGGACCATGACGACGAAGGCGATGACCCAGCCCGAGAGGGGCGGCAACTCGATCTTCTCGCGACGGATCACGACCCGCGCCAGGACGCCGGCACAGAGCGCCATGATCATCAGGTCGCGCAAGCTGGAGACCAGCTGGTTGGCGGTCTCCAGCTTGATCACGCCGTCGAGGAGCCCGAAGTAGAGGACGAGGATCGTCAGGGTCACCTCGTAGCGGGTGCTGGCGGCAAAGGCCACCAGCGCCAGCATCACGAAGATCACCCCGCTGGCGAGGAAGAAGTTCGGGTCCGGCACCTTGACCGCGATCGCCAGGGCGAGGAAGAGGGGAATAGCCGCGGCGAGGAAGCCCGCGAGCAGCTCCTGTCTGCGGCGGCCGAGGATTGCGGGATGAGCTCTCCACGGGGCTGGCGGCACCCCAGCAAGTGAGGGCTTCATCCTCACCGGAAGCTGTTGCCGCGCCCGTAATCCGTCAAGGAGAGCCCGAAGGTCTCCACGTCGGACTCCGATGCGTCGTTGGCGATCACCCCCATCACCGGTGCATGGGGAGCGCGCGAGAGCAGGTCGAGAAGGCGCTGCGCCGAGGTCTCGCCGGTGTGACCGACCCGGGCGACGATCACGATCGCGTCGACCATCGCCAGCAGCGGCAGGACGTCGCTGACCTCGAGCGGGGGTGGGGCATCGACCAGGACGTAATCGAATTCCTCGCCGAGCGAGCCGAGCAGCATCGGCATCGCTCGGCCGGCGAGCAGTGCCGGGGGGTTGGCCACCGTGCCACCGCTTGGCAGGATCGAAAGGGAGCCGCCAACGCGCGGCTCGGCCACCGTCGCGACCCCCTCGGCCAGATCGAACGGGGCGGCGGGGTCTGTGGATGGGGAGGCGACGACGGTCTGGGTCGCCTGCTGGACCGGGACCGCTCCCGCCAGGACCTCGGCCAGCCCCTGCGAGCCGTCGATGCCGAACAGATCCGCTTGGATCGGGCGCCGCAGGTCGGACTCGAGGATCACGACCCGTTCGCCGGCCTCCCGCTGCACCATCGCCAGGCTGGCCAGCAGCGTCGACTTGCCGTCACCGGCGTCGGCGCTGACGAAGAGCAGCGAGCGCGGCGCCGGGCCTCGGTCGGGGTCCGCCATGTTGCGCAACTGCAGGGTGGTGTGCAGCCGGCGCAGCGGCTCGCGCAGGGCCGCCGCCGGCATCACCTCGCCCTGCTGGTTGACGATCGGCCGGCGAATCGACGGGACCGTGGTCAGCACCGGGGCCTGGAAGGTCTCCTCGATGTCGGCCAGGGAGCGCAGGCGGCGGTCGAAGCGGCTGAGCGCGTAGGCGCCGATCGCGGCGAGGACGATGCCGAGGACGAAGCCGAAGATCGCGTTTCGCTTCGGCTTCGGCGAGAGCGGCACGGCGCTGGCGACGGCGGGGTTGATCTGCCGGTTGCCGGCAGCGCCCAGCGAAAGCTGCGAGCGCAGCTCGTTGATGCGATCGACCAGGTTCTGGATCTGCAGGGTTTCCGATGCGGTCGGGGTGACCGATTCTTCGGTCGCCCGCAACTGCTGGTTGGTGCTGGCGAGAGCGATCTTGACGTTTTTGCGGTAGCTCGCTTCACGCAGGCGCAGGTAGGTCCGGACGTAGGCGTTGGCCAGGTCCGCGGCGGCCTGACCGCTGCCGGCGGTTGCCGTGATCGAGATGAAGTCGCTGCCTGTGGCCGCCACGGCGGTGACGCTGCCGCTGGCCGCCTCGCTGTTTCCTTCCTCGAGCAGGCGCCGCTGCACGGCGGCTCCGACGACGCTGGAGTTGATCAGCACCACCTGGTTGGTGATGCTGCGGTCGTTTTCGGTGGCGGTGGCCTGGCCGTTGCCGAGCAGCGCCTGAACTTCGGAGCCGCTGCCTAGGTAGACGCCGGTCGAGGCTCCGTACACCTTGGGCTGGTGGTCGTAGTAGAAATAGGTTGCGACCCCGACCAGCACCCCGACGAGGAGAATCAGCCACTTGCGTTTCCAGAGGGGGGCGAAGATCTCGGTGGCGTCTGAGGTCTCGTTCACTTGTTTGGCGCTCCATCCGTGGCCGGGATTGCTGTCATAGGAACGTGGCTGAGGAAGTTAGCTTGTTCGACAATTTGACCCGGTGCGACGATGTTGCGATGCATGTTTCCGTCGTCGTCCCCACCTACCGCCGTCCCCACGTCTTGGGCCGCTGTCTTTCGGCTCTAGAGCGGCAGGATAGAGCGCCCGACGAGGTAATCGTCGTGGCCCGTCGCGAGGACGAGGCAAGTCACCGCGTCGCCCACGCCCACGCTCCGCTTGCTCGCATCGTCACGATCGACGTTCCGACCGGCTCCCCGGGGGTGGTGGCGGCGCTGAACGCGGGTGTCGCCGTCGCCTCGGGCGAGGTCGTCTGCCTCACCGACGACGACGCCGAAGCCCGCCCGGACTGGATCGCGCGGATCGCACGGATCTTTGAGCTCGACCCGCGCGTCGGAGCCGTCGGCGGTCGGGACTGGGTCTTTCACGGAGAGCGCCTGGAGGAGGGAGCGGAGAGCCGGGTCGGGTTGGTCAGCTGGTTCGGTCGCACCACCGGCAACCACCACCTCGGCAGCGGCCCGGCGCGCGACGTCGACGTGCTCAAGGGGGTCAACCTCAGCATCCGCGGCGATCTCGCCCGCGAGGTCGGCTTCGACCGCCGCCTGCGCGCCGTCACCACCGAGCACCACTGGGAGTTGGGGTTGTGCCTGGCGCTGCGCCGACGGGGCTGGCGGGTCGTCTACGACCCGGCGATTGCCGTCGACCACCGACCGCAGCCGCGGGTTGCCGAAGACCGGGAGCGCGGCGAGCGCGACCTCGCGGACGCTGCCCACAACGAGACCCTGGCGATGTTGGAGCACCTGCCGCCCGCCGGCAAGGTCGCCCATCTCGCTTGGGCGCTCGGGGTCGGCACGCGCGCCTCGCCGGGCGTCGTCGCCGCGATTGTGACCGCGCTCAGCGGTGGGGGGTGGAGGTGGGATCTTCTCCGCGGCAACGCGTCCGGTCGCCTGCGCGCGCTCAGCACCCAGCGCGGATCGCCTTCGGTTCGGGGGCTATCGGCGGCGGGCCAGCCGGTCCGGGTGCTGAGCGTCTGCCAGTCGACCGCGGCCGCCGAGCGGGCCAGACAGCTGCGGCACGGGGCCGGCGAGACAGCGGTGATCGTTGCGGCGCCCGGACTGCGCGGGGCGCTGGCGGCGGCGCGCTCCGTCTTCGCGACCGAGGCCGAGGTGATCTACCTGGTCGACGTCGGCAAGGCAACTACGGTCGCGGCCGCCGCCGGCCGGCTCAGCCGTCGCCGGGTCATCGTCGACACCGGCGACGCCGGTTACGCCCTCGCCCGTTCCCTGGGCGAGCGCGGCTTCGCCGGTCTGGCCCTGGTCGGGGCCGGTGAGAAGCTCGCCTTGCGCTGCGCCGACGAGGTCGTCGTCCGCGGCCGCCTTCACGCCGCCCACGTGCCCCGACCGGCGACCCACATCCCCGACCTGGCGCCGGTCCAGGCCAGGCCGGTCCAGGCCAACGAGCTCGGCGCCGAGCTCGAGCTGGACGGGGCGTTCGTCGTCGGCCTGGTGGGGAGCCTGATCGCTTCCCCCCGGCACGGCATCAGCTACGGCTGGGACCTGATCGAGGCCCTGCCGATGACGGACCACTCGGTGGTCGCCCTGATCGTCGGCGACGGCAGCGGCTTGGAGCCACTGCGCCGGCGCGCGCAGGCCCTCGGCGTTGCCGGGCGCTGTCGCTTCGTCGGCCGGGTGCCGCCGGAGCGGGTCAACGCTTACGTGAGCCTGATGAACGCCGCGATCTCAACCCAGACCAACGACATCGTCGGCAGGGTCAGGACCACCGGCAAGCTGCCGCTCTACCTCAGCTGCGGCTGCCCGGTGATAGCCACCCACGTCGGTGAAGGGGCGGCCCTGCTGGGCCCGCACGGCTGGACCCAGAGCTACACCGGTGTCGTCGACTCCTCTTACCCGGGGCGCTTGGCGGCGGCGATCGAAGCCTGGCGCCTGGACCCCGCAGGCGAGCCGGAGCGCCGCCGCCTGGCGCTGCAGATCGCCGCCGAAAAGTTCGATGCGGAGGAGATGCGCGGGCGCCTGGAGGCAGTGATCGAGCGGGTCAGTCGCTGAGCTTGCCGGCCCGGCGAGAGCTCCAGCTTCTCGATCGCCTGCCGGTAGGCATCCTCGTGGCGTTCGCCCATCCGCTCCCACGAGTACTCCTGCGCCCGCTCGGCCCCCCGGGTCGCCAGCGCGGCCCGCAGCTCCCGGTCGCCCAAGACCTCGACCAGGCGTTGGCCCAGCTCGGGGTCCTCGGCGAGGACCCCGCAGCCGTCGGCAAGCAGCATCCGGGCGCCGGGGTTGGGAGAGCCGACCGCCGGCACCCCGTGTGCCATCGCTTCGAGATAGGGAATGCCAAAGCCCTCGTAGCTGCTCGGCAGGCAAAAGGCCCACGCCTGCGACATCAACTCGCTCAGCTCGGCGTCGCTCGGGGCCTGGATCCAGCGCACCCCCTCGGACTCCTCGCAGAAGTCGGAGACCATCCATAGCTCCGCTTCGGGCAGGGCGGGCAGGACCTCGCGCCGGAAGACGTCGCGGAGGAAAGCGCCGCGCTTGCGCCCCTGCCAGGTACCGACGAAGAGGATCGATGGACGCCGGGAGGGGCGGGGGGCGGCAGCGGCGCGGTCGACGCCGAGGTTGAGCAGGCCGGAGGTCCGGTAGATCGCTTCCGAGTCGACCCCGACCCCGTAGCTGGCGGTCGCCAGGTGGCCGGCAAGAAGCTCCAAGGGGAAAATCAGGCCCTTGTCGAGGCGGCGCTTGAGCGACGTCGCGCTGGTCGCCTCGAGCAGGGCGGAGCCATGGAACGTGCGAACCACTGGCAACCGGCGGCGGAAGAAGAACCAGTCGTCGCCGTGGAAGTGAGCGACGTCAAAGCCGTCGAACGACTGCAGATTGAGCAGCCATGGCGAGCCGTACTGACGCAGCAGGCGACGGTGCTCGGTCGCGTGTGGACGCAGCCGCTTGATCTCGTAGCTCGCTTCGGCGGGAGCTGGCGAGTAAGTGAAGACGACGACCTCGTGTCCACGTCCGCTCATCGCGGTGGCGAGGCGATCGACGAAGACCTCGACGCCACCCGGCTTGCGTCCCGGCTGCGGCAGGCTGAAGTGGTACATGGCTATCCGCATAGAGGCCCCCAAACCGGGCACGGCAGGATAGCCACGAGAGCTGAGTTCTCCCGCAAGCGATCAGCCACGCTCATTCCAGCGCGAAGGGGAGCGAGCGGGCAGCTCGGCGCCAGCGCTCGGGGTCGCCGCCGCGGACCGCGGCAGCGGCTTCCTCCAGCAAGGGCATCTGCGGGTTCAACCGGGCGGCGACCGCGACCTGCCGCCGCGGGTCACGTCCCGCCGCGCCCTGCGCCAGGGCCAGCGCGTAGTGGGGCTCCCAGGAGTCGGGATCGTGCGCTACTCCCGCCCGTGCCAACTCGACCGAGGTCGCCGCTTCCCTGGCCCGGGCGGCACACATCGCCAGCACCTCGTAGGGCCTCGGCCCGGCGTCGATCGCGTTGATCGATCCCCGGGCCTCGTCACGGGCTCGCCCGCAAGCGTCGGCATCGAGCGCCTCGACGCTGTCGCGCAGGCGTGCGTGGGCCACGGTCATCAGGGCGGGGACGACGGCCAGGGCCAGGCAGGCCAGGGCCAGCGCCGGTCTGGCGGCCCCCGAGGTGAAGCGAACCAGCCGGGCGCCGGGGCCGCGGCGGGAGGCGTCGTATTTGAGTCGCTCGCGCGGTCGGGCCAGGGCGAAGCCCGCGAGGGCGAAGACGGGGACGCCCAGGGCGGGGGTCTGCCAGTCGATGTCGACGCCGGCGTGCAGGACCCAGCAGAGCACCACCGCCAGGGCGGCCGCGTACGCCGGCCGGCCCGGCCCGCGGGCATTGAGGGCGATGCCGACGAGGATCGTCAGCAGGGCCCCGACCAGCAGCACGATGCCGAGGAGGCCGAGCTCGGCGAGGGTTTCGAAGTAGAGCGAATAGGCGTAAACCCGGGGTGGGCCATCCTGCCGGCGGCGTTCCCACTGCAGCTGGAAGGTGCCGGCGCCGCTCCCGCGCAGCGGCTGTTCGCGAAAGCTCTCGTCGGCGACCTTCCAGAGCGGTCGGCGACCGTCGTTGCCGATCTCCAGCAGCCGTTCGCGCTGGCCGCCGCTCGGCGCCGATTCATGGGTGTTGTCGACGAACTTGTCGAACTGCCGCTGCAGCGTGCCGGGACCGCCGGCGGCGAGGAAGGCGACCAGCGCCAGCACCCCTGCGGCGAGCGCCGCGATCCGAGTGCCGTGGCGCCAGGCCGAGGAGGTGAGCGGCAGCCGTACGACCCAGGCATCGACGGCCAGGCCGAGGAGGCGGAGCGCGGCGGCGCCGGCCGCGCAGAGCGCCAGGACCAAGGCCAGATGTTCGCCCTCGGCGATGGCACCCGGCGTCAGCGGCAGTCCTTCGTGGATCTGCTCCGCCGCATAGGTCTGGATCAGGGCGAGGGCGACTGGCGGCGCCGCAGCGCCAATCCCGCCGAGCGCACCGGTGGGACGGGCGACCAGGAGGTAGACGGCGAGGCCGACGACCGTCGCCGCAATTGCCCCGCGGGAGAAGGTCAACAGCAGCGCCGCGGCAAGCAGAGGCAGTAGAGCGGCGGCGACGATCCGGACTGCCGCCGGCTCACGCGTGTCGCAGGTGTGATGGACGGCGAGGATGCAACCCATGCCAACCAGCAGCCCGAAGGTGTTCCAGTAGGTGATCGGAAAGCTGAGGCGGTCGGCGACGAGGCCGGTGCTCGTCGGCCACAGCTCTGGCAGCAGGCGGCTGATCAGCCCCGCTAGCGCAACCGCCGCGATCGCCGCCAAGAGGCCGCGTAGCAGCCAGCGGAAGCGCTCCGGCGAGCGGGGCAGGCAGGCGAAGAGGCCGAAGACCGCGAGGTAGAGCAAGACCCGGTCGAACCCGATCAGGGCGCGGCCCTCGGCTCCCGACCACTGGCCCGAGAGCAGGGTCAGGGTGGCGAACAGGGCAAGCAGGAGGAAGGCGCTCGCCCCCAGCCCCGAGAGGCCCGCCAGCGGCCTGCGGGCGATCGCCACGGCGAGGCCAGCGACGGCGAGAACGAGCAGGGCAGCGAAGGCGGTGGTCAGCTCGAACATGCCACCCGAGTTGAAGGCGAGGAAGACGGCCAGCGCCGGCGGCAGAGCCAGCAGTCCGGCCAGGCTGACGTGCCGCATCTTCCCTGTGAGGGCCAGGGCGCTTGCGCTCATCCGGCGTCAGGCTACCTGCGCATCCTCGCTGCTTGCGTCAGGATGCGAATCGTCTTGAGGCCTTCGCTTCCCGTTCTGCTCAGCCTTGCGATAGCCGCCGTGGGTGTCGCCGGGGTCTTCGTCGTCGCCGTCGCCACGGACATGGGAACCGCGCCGGGAAGCGGGCAGAAGGTGTTCGACGCCCCGGGCTGCCTGCCGAAGTCCTACGCTGGCCCGGGCCGCGCCGGTCATTACCTGCTCAATCGCAACTGCCCGACCCCGACCGCCGTGATCGTGTCGAAGACGGCGCGCGTCGGCGATGCCTGGCGGGTCACCTGGGACGGTTCGCGCTCCTTTGACCCGATCAGCGGTCGGGTCATTCACTACGCCTGGAGCGTCGAAGGCGGCCCGCTCCGATCGGGACCGCGACTCGCCGTTCGCTACGGCCGCCCCGGTGTGCGCTCGGTGGTCCTCCACGTCAGCGACGACAGCGGGCTGATCGGAACGGCAACGGGGACGGTGAAGCTCCGATGAAGGCCGGCGCCGAGCCGGACGGGGTTGCCGAGGGGATCGCGCTCGCCCACGACTACCTGCTGGTGATGCGGGGGGCGGAGCGCACCTTCGCCGCGATCGCTGACCTCTATCCCGAGGCGCCGATCCTGACCCTGCTCTACGACGAGGAGGCCACGGATGGCCGCTTCGCCGGTCGGGCGATCCGCACCTCGCCGCTGCAACGGCTGCCGATCGACCAAAGCTCATTTCGACGCCTGCTGCCGCTTTACCCCTGGGCGGCCGAACGGCTCAAGGCCGACGGCGCCGAGATCCTCTTGACCAGCAGCAGCGCCTTCGGTCAGGGGATTCGGGCTCCGGAGGGGACGGTTCACGTCTGCTATTCGCACACCCCGTTCCGCTACGCCTGGTACGAGCAGGCGCGGGCGCTCAGCGAGGTGCCGGCGCCGTTGCGCCCGGCGCTGGCGCTGCAGCTGCGCTGGATGCGGCGCTGGGACCGCCGCGCCAGTACCCGCGTCGATCACTACATCGCCAACTCAGAGCTGACTCGAGAACGACTGAGGCGTTGCTACGGACGCGACTCGGTAGTGGTCCATCCCCCGGTCGAGACCAAGCGATTCCATCTGGGCTCCCCCGGCACGTCGCTTCTAGTCGTCTCCGAGGTGGTTCGCCACAAGCGCGTCCACGTCGCCCTGGAGGGCGCCCGGCGGGCGGGCTTGCCAATCAAGATCGTCGGCACCGGCCCCGATTTAGCCGCGCTGAGCCAGGCCTATCCCGAGGCGGAGTTCCTCGGGCGAATGTCGGATGCCGAGTTGGTCGGCCTCTACGCGGAGGCCTTTGCCGTCGTCGTCCCCAGCCGCGAGGAGTTCGGGATCACCGCGGTCGAGGCCCAGGCCGCCGGACGGCCGGTGGTTGCCGCCGCCGCGGGGGGAGCCCTGGAGACCGTCGTCGATGGCGAGACCGGCTGCCTGGCGAGGCTCGACGATGCTGATTCCTTTGCCGCGGCGATGCGCCGTGTCGACTCGATCTCCTTCGAGCCCGAGCGGGCGATGGCCAATGCAAGACGCTTCTCAGTGGATGAATTTCGGCGACGATTGTCATCCCAGGTATTGAAGTTCTCGGCCGTCTGACTATCCTGCCGCACTTGAGGGCAGGCCGAATCACGCCGAAGTCGCTGTTTTTGACGCTGATTACCGCGTTTGCGCTCTCTTGGGTATTCGCGAGCACGGCGGCCGCGGAGCAGCCGATCGAAGGCGTCTGGTCCTTCGGCGGTGGCGCCGTCGCGATCAAGCAAGGCGACGATGGTGTCCTGCGGGGGACGGTCGTTGAACAGACCACGTTCGCGGTCTGCCCACATCCCGTAGGGCAAGTGATGTGGACAGACATGAACGAACGGCCCAACGGCTCCTACTGGGGCAGGCACCAGTGGTACCGCGGCGCCGATTGCGAGCTCGACCCTCGCCCCGGTCTCGCCGCCTGGCGAGTAGTGCAGACGGCGAAGGGCACAAAGGCGCTGATCGTTTGTCTGAGCGAACCCGGAGAACGCAAACAGCCGAAGATCGCAGCCGATGGCAGCGTCACCGAAGCGACCTACGGTTGCCTTGAATCGGACCCGCTCGCACCCGTTTCGGGGCCGGGGGGCAAGGTCGGCTTCGACGATCTGGTGACGTTGCCCGCCGCGTCGCCCTCGGGCTCCTGCCGCCGCTCGTTGACGATCCTTCCTCGCAAGCTCAAATACGATCCGCTGGCGCGGCTGGTCATCAAGTTCAACGGCGTCAAGGTCGCCGACGTCAAGGGCAGCAAGCGCCTTCGTAAACGAGTGTTCCTCGATGCTTTGCCGGAAGGCAGGTTCAAGGTTCAGGTGATCGCAATCACCGTGCTGGGGGAGAGGCGCGCACACTCGCGCGTGTATCGCGGCTGTCGGCAAAAGGTGAAGGCGCCGGGACCGAGGGGGCGAGGCTTTAGCTGAGTGAAGATTGGCGGAATTTCCCACCCGCAAGCGGAAATCTCCAAGGTCGGAGCGGCTTGCAATGGCTACACTGCCGATGCAAGCCCTGAGCTGCGGTTCGTTTCATGTGGTAGCTGCAGGTGGGGATCGGGCTGGCTGAGGGGGGAGGTGCTGACGCGATATGGAGGTCTTTAGCTACCGGTTGAGGGCGCTCCGGGGTGGGGTGGCAAGTCAGGTGCCGGTGCAGAGCACGGGTGGAACGAACCTGCATCGCGACATGGTTTTCCGCCGCTCGCTCGCCGTCGCGGACCTGGTCTCCTTTCTGCTCGCCTTTTTGGTGCTCGAAGTTGGTTTCGGTCACTCGCTGAAGCTCACTCTGCTCAGCTTCAGCGGCTTCGTCGGACTCTTTGTCGTTGCCAAGATCATCGGGCTCTACGATCGCGACCAGACCCTGCTTCACAAGACAACCCTCGACGAGGCGCCGAAGCTGTTCCAGATCGCCACCTTGGGCGCCCTCTGCGCCTGGTTGGCCGGGGGCTTCGTGGTCTCGGGCGGCAACCTCGACCGCGAGGAAGTCTTGGTCCTTTGGCTCTTGCTCCTCATCTTCCTCGTCCTGTTCCGCGCCAGCGCCCGGGCCTTGGCGATGCGAGCGGTCTCCGCGGAGCGCTGCTTCTTCATCGGTGATGCCGACTCGGCGGCATTGATCGAGTCGAAGCTGACCGGTCACCAGGGCTTCAAGGCTGAGTTGGTGGGCTCGGTCGACCCCGGAGAAATACCCAGCTGGTCGACCGACGCGCTTTCGACACCGCGGTTGACCGAGATTCGTAATCTCGTCCGCTCGCTCGACATCCATCGGGCAATCGTTGCGCCCGACGGCCTCGAGCCAGAGGAGATGCTGAACTTGATTTGCACTCTGGAGGCGGTTGACGTAAAGGTCAGCGTGCTGCCGCGGCTGCTGCAGGTGGTTGGGTCCTCGGTCGAGTTCGACGACCTTGACGGGATGAATTTGATGGGCGTCCGCCACTTCGCCCTCAGTCGCTCATCCGCTGTCGTCAAGCGCGGCTTCGATCTTGCCGTGGCGCTGCTGGGCCTGCTCGCCGTCGCGCCGCTGATGCTCTTGATCGCGCTCGCGATCAAGCTCGAATCGAAGGGGCGGGGATCCGTCCTTTTCCGGCAGCGCCGGGTTGGAAAGCACGGGGAGCACTTCGGCCTCTACAAGTTCAGGACGATGGTGCCCGACGCCGATCGGCTAAAGGACTCGTTGCGGCATCGCAACGAGTCTGAGGGACTGTTCAAGATCGCCGACGACCCCCGGGTGACGAGAGTCGGGCGGCTGCTGCGGAAGTCGGCCCTCGACGAGCTGCCGCAACTGCTCAACATCGTTCGCGGCGAGATGAGCTTGGTCGGCCCGCGCCCGCTGGTCCTAGACGAGGACGAACACGTGAGGGGCTGGTTCCGGCGCCGGCTCGAGCTGATGCCGGGAATGACGGGTCCCTGGCAGATCCTCGGGCCCTCGCGAGTGCCGCTACAGGAGATGGTGGCGATCGACTACTTGTACGTCGCCAACTGGTCGCTTTGGGGCGACGTGAAGATCCTCTTGCGGACGGTGCCCCACGTACTCGGGCGCCGCGGACTCTGATTTGCCGCTGACGCTGGTGGGGCGTCGGCGCGGGCGGCGATGACGCAGAGGGTGAGGACGAGCAGAACTACCGCTGCCCAAACGACCCCGAGTGCTGTCAAAACGACAAGCATGGTCATTGATCCTTCACCCTTTCGTTAACCCACGTCACTTTGTAACGGAGCTATCGGATGCAATGAGCAGGAGCTTGAGGCCCGGTAAGGCGTTTTTGAACCTTTGTCCAGGTTCCTGAGCGCTTTTTGGGGCTATTAGCTCAAAAAATCGCTGAGTAGCGGACCACGTCACCGCTCTCGACTTCTCGCACCCGTCCCTCGTTGACCAGCAGGTCGGCGTGGCCGATCACCTCGGAGAGGGTGAGGAAGGCCTGGGTGACGGCGACGTTGCCCCAGATCGCCTGGGCGATCTCAAAGCCGCTGCGGGGCTGCTCGGCGATCAGCTTGTAGATCTTCTCCTTGCGCCGTTCGTGCTTGGCGATGCGGTCGTCGATCAGGGCGGCGTGGTCGGTGATCGGCTCGCCGTGGCCGGAGAGGACGATCTCGGCCGGCATCTCGCGCGTCTCCCGCATCGACTCGATGTAGGTGACGAGCGCCTGCGGTCGC
>CAWCJW010000008.1:0-33142 GCA_963795765.1 uncultured Solirubrobacterales bacterium | reverse complement strand
CAGCGCTCGACGCTGTCCATGAGCTCGCGCCGGACCTCGTCCTGCTCGACGTGCAGCTGCCCGGAATCGACGGCTTCGAGGTCGCCGCTCGGCTGCAGGCCGGTGGCAGCGCACCAACAATCGTCCTCACCTCGAGCCGCGACCGCGCCGACTTCGGCGACGCCCTCGCCGAGAGCCCCGCCGCCGGCTTCATCGCCAAGGGCGAGCTGAGTGGGACGACCCTGGCGGAGCTGAGCGGATGACGAGCCTGCGCCGGGCGCTGCTGGCCCTCGCCGCGCTCGCCTTCCTGGCCGGCGTCGGCGCCGCGGCGCTGATCCTGACCAGTCCCCACGAGAGCTCGCGCGGGCTGGCGACGGCGCTAATCCTCTCCGCCGCCTGGAGCTTCATCGGCACCGGCCTCTACGCCTGGGACCGCCGGCCCGACAACAACATCGGCCCGCTGATGACCGCGGTCGGCTTCGCCTGGTTCTTCGTCGCCCTCACCTTCTCCGGCAGCGAAGTGATCTACGCGATCGGCGTCGTCGGCAACACCCTCCCCTACGCGATCCTGATTCACCTGCTGCTCTGCTTTCCGGGCGGCAAGCTGGAAGGGCGGCTGAGCAAGAGCGTCGTCGCCCTCACCTACTTCGACACGATCGTCCTGCAGTTCTCCCGCTTCCTCTTCACCGTGCCGGCCAAGGACGGCTGTCCCGGCTGTCCCGAAAACCCGGTGCTGATCGCCGGCCACGAAGGGATCAGCAACGCGATCAACGTGATCCAGGTCGGGCTGGCGATCGTCTTGATCGCGGTCGCGGTCGCGATTCTCTTCAGCCGCTGGCGGCGCAGCGACGCCAATCGCCGCCACGCCCTCTCCCCCGTGATCTTCACCGGCGGCTTCGCCTTCCTGATCCTGCTGGTTCAGCTGGCGATACAGCCCGGCGTCTCCGAGGCGGTCGAACGGGTCGCCTACATCGCCGCGGTCGTCGTTTTCGCCTGCCTTCCTTTCGCCTTCCTGCTCGGCCTGCTGCGCTCGCGGGTCGGGCGGGCGGAGGAGCTGAGCTCGGCGCTCAGCGTCGAGAACGAGCAGCTGAACGCCGAGCTGCGGGCCAAGGTCGAGGAGCTGCGCGCCTCCCGCGCCCGCATCGTCGAGGCCGGCTACGCCGAGCGCCGCCGGGTCGAGCGCAACCTCCACGATGGCGCCCAGCAGCGGCTAATGGCGCTAACGATGAACCTGCGCCTCGCCCGCGACAAGCTCGACAAGGATCCGGCGGCAACCGGCGAGCTGCTCGACGAGGCGATGGATGAGCTGGCGGCGGCGACCGCCGAGCTGCGCGAGCTCGCCCGTGGCATCCACCCCGTCCTGCTCAGCGAACGCGGCCTGCGGGCGGCACTTGGTGGCCTCGCCGAACGCTCTCCGGTGCCGGTCGAGCTGCTCGCCACGCCCGCCGAGCGGCTGCCGGCGCCGATCGAGATGGCCGCCTACTTCGTCGTCGCCGAGGCGCTGACCAACGTCGCCCGCTACGCCGAGGCCGGGGTGGCGACGGTGCGGGTGGAGCGGCGCAACGGCGCGGTCGAGGTCGAGATCCGCGACGACGGCATCGGCGGTGCCGAAATCGACGCCGGCACGGGTCTGCGCGGGCTCGAGGACCGGGTCGGGGCGCTGGAAGGACGTTTCAGCGTGCGCAGCCTCGCCGGCGAGGGCACAACGGTGGAGGCGAGCATCCCGTGCGAGTAGTCGTTGCCGACGACTCGACCCTGCTGCGCGAGGGCGTGGTGCGGCTGCTCGAGGAGGCCGAGATCGAGGTCGTCGGCCAGGCTGCCGACGCCGAGGAGCTGATGCGCAAGGTGCGCGCTCACAAGCCCGACGTGGCAATCGTTGACGTGCGAATGCCGCCGACCCACACCGACGAGGGCCTGCGCGCGGCGCGCGAGATCCGCGCCGAGCTGCCCGAGGTGGCGGTGCTCGTCCTCTCCCAGTACGTCGAGGTCGCCTACGCCCGCGAGCTGCTGGCCGAGAGCGCCGAGGGCCTTGGCTATCTGCTTAAGGACCGGGTGGCGGACGTCACGAGGCTAACCGACGCGGTGCACCGGGTCGGCAGCGGCGGCTCGGTCCTAGATCCTGAAGTCGTCTCCCAGATGCTCGGCCGCCAGCGCCGCGACGATCCCTTGGCCGAGCTCACCCCACGCGAGCGCGAGGTCCTGGCCCTGATGGCCGAGGGCCGCTCCAATGCCGCAATCGCCGCCGAGCTGGTGGTTACCGACCGCGCGGTCGAGAAGCACGTGACCGGAATCTTCTCCAAGCTCGAGCTGACCAACAGCAGCGAAGACCACCGGCGGGTATTGGCGGTGCTGCGCTTTCTCGACGGTCCGGGCGAAGGCTGAGGGCCCGCGCCAGGCGAACCGGCAACTAAACCTCGATCAGCGAGCCCATGATCACTGTGCGGTCGCGGGGCAGGCCGAAGTATTCGGCGGCGTCGGCGGCGATCTGCGAGGTAGCGACGAAGAGGCGCTTGCGCCAGCGAGTCATGCCAGGAGCATCGCCGGTGCGGAGCTCGATCGTGGAGAGGAAGTAGGAGGCTTCCTCGACCTCGAGCGGGCACTCCAGGCCAGTCTCGACCGCAAGGCGCAGGACGCCGGGGACGTTGGGTTCATCCATGTAGCCGAAGCGGGCGCAGATGTGGGCGATCCCGTCGTCGGCGAAGCCGAGCTCGTCGATCTCGAGCCGCTCGGAGCGCTCGACGTGTGGCACCGGCAGCGTCTCGATCGAGAGGATCACGACGTGGCTGTGGAGGATCTGGTTGTGCTCGACATTGGCCCGCATCGCCAGCGGAGTCGTCGTCATGTTGCGGTTGAGGAAGACCGCGGTGCCGGGGACCCGCTGCAGCGGCGGGCGCCGCTCGTGCAGCTCGGCGACGAACTCGCGTAGCGATCCCTCGATCCGTTCGCGGCGCGCCGTGATCAGCTCGCGGCCTCGCTGCCAGGTGGTGAGGACCGTGAACACGGCGACGCCGATCAACAGCGGCAGCCAGGCACCGTGGGTGATCTTGGTCGCGTTAGCGGCGAGGAAGAGGAGATCGACGACGAGGAAGGCGCCAGCGCCGAGCGCCACCAGCCAGAGTGGCTTCCCCCACTGGTGGCGGACGATGTAGAAGAAGAGCAAGGTGGTGATCGTGATCGTGCCGGTCACCGCCATGCCGAAGGCGAAGGCGAGCGCCGCCGAGGTCTCGAAGGCGAAGACGAGGATCAGCACCGAGACCATCAGCACCCAGTTGATCCAGGGAACGTAGATCTGGCCCGCCGTGTCTTCAGAGGTATGGGTGATCCGCAGCCGCGGCAGGTAGCCGAGCTGAACCGCCTGGTGAGCGACGGAGAAGGCGCCGGTGATCACCGCCTGCGAGGCGATCACCGTCGCCGCGGTCGCCAGGAAGACCATCGGCAGCCGCCCCCAGTGGGGGACCAGGAGGAAGAAGGGACTGGCGATGTTGGCGCTCGGGTTGCCGAGGATCAACGCGCCCTGGCCCATGTAGTTGAGGATCAGGGCGGGGAAGACAAGCGCCAGCCAGGCGCGAGTGATCGGCGCCCGGCCGAAGTGACCCATATCGGCGTAGAGCGCCTCGGCGCCGGTGATCGCCAGCACCACGGCCGCCAGCGAGAAGAAGGCCATCGAGAAGTGGCCGACGAGGAAGCCGAGCGCGTAGCTCGGCGAGAGCGCCTTGAGTATTTCCGGGTGCAGGGCGATGCCGGAGATTCCACAGGCGCCAATCACCAAGAACCAGACGACCATCACAGGGCCGAACATGCGGCCCACGGCAGCCGTCCCCAGGCGCTGGGTCGCAAAGAGGACGACGATGATCGCCGCCGTGATCGGCACGATCAGGTGCTCCAGCGAGGGCTCGACGACCTTCAGGCCTTCGACCGAGGAGAGCACCGAGATCGCCGGCGTGATCATGCTGTCGCCGAAGAAGAGTGAGGCGCCGAAGATGCCGAGCGCCGCCAGGGTGAGCTTGGTCCGCCGCCCGCCGCTCACCCCCATCCGCCGGATTAGCGTGATCAACGCCATGATGCCGCCCTCGCCTTCGTTGTCGGCGCGCATCACCAGCAGGACGTACTTGAGGGTGACGATGATCGTCACCGACCAGAAGATCAGCGAGATGATCCCGAAGACGCTCTCGCTCGTCGCCGTGACCGGGTGTGGATCGCTGGGGTTGAAGACCGTTTGGACGGTGTAGAGCGGGCTGGTGCCGATGTCGCCGAAGACGACGCCGAGGGCGCCGAGGACGAGTGCCGCCTGGGCGGGGGTGCGCGTCTTCGCGCCGCGGTTGTCGGCGTTTCGGCTCAGGCCGGCAGCTCGGCGACTTCGATCCTGCCGGCGTCGACCGCCGCCTTCATCGCCTCGTAGTCGCGCTCGTTCTGGTCGGCGTAGGTCTCCGCGAACGTCGCGATCGCCTTGTCGAAGGTGTCACCCTTGCCGAGGTAGCCGGAGATCGCGATGCGGTCGCCGCTGCGGGCGTGGGCGTGGGCGAGGGTGGTGCCGCAGATCTGGGCGTAGGCGGTGAGGGCCGGCGGGTCCATGTTCTCGACCCGGGCCGAGCCCTTCTGGTCCCAGAGCTGGCGCACGTAGAAGTCGCGCTTCTCATCGTCGAGGCCCCTCGCCTTGACCCAGCCGAGCAGGATGTCGCTGGCGGCCTGGACCAGGCGCTGGCCCTGCACCACGCGCTCGCCCTGTTCTCCGTAGACGGTCGGCTCGGCATAGGGCTCGAGCACCGAGCACTGGGCTTCCTTGATCTGGAGGAAGAGGGGGTCGCCTTCGTCGCGGCCCTGGAGCAGGACGATCCAGGCGCGGGTGCCGACGCTGCCGACGCCGACCACCTTGAAGGCGGCGTCGACGTAGCGGTAGCTGTCGAGCAGGACCTGGCGATCCGCGGGCAGGGTCTCGCGGTAGTCGGCGAGGACCTCCTTCACCCGCGCCTCGATTTCCTCCGGCTTGTGGTCGGTCAGCTCGCGCAGGGGAATGATCAGCGGCGGTTCGCTGACGATTTGCAGCCGACCGTCTACTTCATGGGTCAGCTTCGAGAGCGCCCGCATGCGGTCCTTGGCGCGGGTCTTGGCCAGGTTGCGTTGGAAAGCTTTGACCTCCTTCTCCCCCGCCGCCTTCGCCCAGCGTTCAGCGACCGTCTGCACGTCCACCTGCGTGTACCAGACCTCGAGGTTGCCGAGCTCGGCCAAGCGGCGCATCGCCGCCCGGTACTCGGCCGCCATCGCGACGACGATCGCGCGTCGCTCCCGCCCCCGGAATCCGCTCGCCCGTCCCGCCACCGAGAAGCTGGCGGCGAGCCGCTTGACGTCCCACTCCCACGGCCCCGGCAGGGTCTCGTCGAAATCGTTGACGTCGAAGACGAGCTCGCGGTCGGGCGAGGCGTAAGCGCCGAAGTTGGAGAGGTGAGCGTCACCGCAAAGCTGCACCGTCAGCCCGCTGCGCGGTGTGTCGGCGAGATCGGCGGCCATGATCGCGGCGGCGCCGCGGTAGAAGGTGAAGGGCGAGACCAGCATGCGCCCGTAGCGCAGCGGCAGCAGCTGGCCGACGCGCGTGCCCGCCTGCTGCTCCAGCAGGTCGACCGGCTCGGCGCGATCGGCAGCCGGCGCCCACTCGGCGTGGCTGGCGCGGGGCGCTGCCTCTCGCGCAGCCTTGCCCGCGGCGGCGCGCTCGGCCGGGGTGCGATCGTCTGCGCGGCGGTCGAGCATGCTTAGACCGTAGCCGGCTCGGGGTCGAGCTGAGGCGGATCGGGCCCAGCCGCCATCTGGTCGAAGCGCTGATCGGGCAGGCGACGAGTGGACCAGAAGGAAGCCAGGGTGAGAAAAGCGGCGAAGAGGAAGGCGGTCTTCAGCGCTTTCAGCTGAGCGTCTTCGTAGTTCTCGATCAAGGCGCTCGTCGTTGGCTCATCGAGCCCCGCCGCCTCGGCGCCAGCGCGCACCTCGTCGGCGGCAACGAAGCTCCCACCTGCGCTCAGGCGCACCTCCAGCTGCTTGCTGACATCGGCCGAGACGCGCGCGTCGCCGGCAACGTTGGCGGTGAAGGCGCCAATCAGGCCGGTAATCACGATCGCGCCGAGCAGCGCCGTGCCCAGCGAGGAGCCGAGCTGCTGCGCGGTGCTCTGCAGGCCGCCGGCCTCGCTGCGGTCGTCATCGCCGACCGCCGACTGCACCACGTTGCCGAGCTGAGAAACGATCAACCCCATGCCGATGCCAAGAATCCCCATCGCGATCAGGAATGGGGCGTTGTCGAGTTCGGGCTCGATCGTGGTCAGCAGCAACAGGATCGCGACGAAGACGGTAACCAGCCCGACCCGCACCAACGGCCGCGGGGCGAAGCGCTTGGCCAGCGCCGAGCCGGCGATCGCAGCGAAGAAGAGCCCGGCCGAGGCGGGCAGCATGCGCACGCCGGTTTCGAGCGCATCGAGGCCCTGCACCACCTGCAGGAAGAGCGGGATCGTGAAGAAGACCCCCATCAGAATCAGGTTCTGGGCGAGGAACATGGCGACACCGCCGCGCAGCGAGGGGATTCGCAAGAGCGGCAAGTGCACCAACGGGTCCTGGCCGAGCCGTTCGCGGCGCCGCTCCCAGGCGACGAAGCCGGCCAGCACCAGCGCCCCGGCGGCGATCACAAAGGGTGTCAGCGAGAAGCCAAAGGGCTCGATTGGAGAGCTGCGCGGCGCCAGCCAGCCCCAGTTGCTCGCCCGCAGGACGCCGAAGACAACCAGGGCGAGTCCCGAAGCCGAGAGCACACCGCCGACCCAGTCGAGCACCGGTGGAGGCCCCTCCCGCTCCGGCTCGCGGATCAGCCGCGTGCCGATCAGGATCCCGATCGCGACGACGACCTCGCCGACGAAGACGACCCGCCAGCTCAGCTCCGTCGTCGCCCAGCCGCCGAGGATCGGCCCGACCGCAATGCCGGCACCGGCGACGCCGCCGAGCACGCCGTAGGCGATCGCCCGATCGGTGCCCTTATAGTTGCCCGCCACGAGGGCAATCAGGGCCGGGATCACTAGCGCGGCGCCGATCCCCTCGAGCACCGACCAGCCGAGCATCAGCGAGGGCACGTTCCAAGAAGCGGCGGTGAGGCCCGAGCCAACCGCGTAGATGCAGGTGCCGACTGTGAAGGCGCGGCGGCGCCCCCAGATGTCGCCGAGCTTGCCGCCGGTCAGCATCAACCCCGCCATCACCAGCGCGTAGAAGGCAATCACGGCCTGGATCGTGGTGACCGTGGTGTCGAAATCTTCGACCAACTGGGAGATCGCCACGTTCATCACCGCCTGGTCGAGCACCATCAGGAACTGGGCCGCGCCGAGCACAACGAGCACCCCCCACTTCTTCATCAGCTCACCAGCCCGGCAATACCGCGGACGACCAGGAGGACGCCAAGGACGACGGCGACCCAGATGCCAGCGCGGCGGCCGTTGCGGCCGAGCCAGGCGCGGAAACCGTCGACGGCATGCTGGGTCCCGTCCGGCCTGAGGATGTAGCCGACCAGCGGCACCTCGAGCAGCAGCTGTTGGATCAGGCAGAAGGCGACGACCAGCAGTGCGGTCGGCACGGCGGCGGCGCCGAGTTTGTCGATGTGGCTGAGCCCGGTCAGGTAAGAGACGCCGGGGAAGCTGAGCAGCATGCCGACGACGAAGGCGATCCGCGGCGAGCCGCGGCCGAGCAGTCGCATCGGCAGCGGTTCTTTCTTCTCTCCCCCTTGCTTCGCCAACTTGGCTTCTTTGCGGCGCGCCCGGCGTTCGCGCAGGCGCGCGTCGCGATCGCTGCCGAGGACGTAGGCGATCAGGAGCAGCAGACAGCCGATGACGATGTCCTCACCCGGGCCGATCGTGCGCTTGCTGGTGCTGACCGCGTTGGAGTCGTGCAGGGCGAAGACGATCGCCAGGCCGATCGTGATGCTGGTCGTGTAAGCGCCGAGCAGGTAGCCCAGCATCAACCGCTTCGGGTGCTCGGTCAGCAGCATCAGGGTGACCGCCGCGAGCAGGGTCGGGTTGAACATCGCCAACAGCGAGAGAAAGAAGATCGTGCCGAGATCGCTCACCCGGCGAGCATTCTCTACCTAAATCAGTTCGCGCAGCGTTCGCAGCGGCCGCGCAGGACCACATCGTGGTCGGTGACCTCGAAACTCATCTCCTTCGAGAGCTTGGCGATCGCCCGCTCCAACGAGGAGTCCTCGAAGGGAACCATGCGGCCGCAGTGGCGGCAGATCGCGTGGTGATGATGCTCGCCATCGGGCTCGACCCGCTCGTAGCCGGCGGTGCCGCGAGTCACCTCGAGCCGCTGCACGAGGCCGAGCTGCTCGAGCTGCTCGAGCGCCCGGTAGACGCTGGCCCGGCCGACGGCGGGCTTGCGGCGGCGCAGCTCCTCGTCGAGATCGAGCGCGGTGACCGCGCAGCTGTGCCCGGCGAGGGCTTCGACCACCGCGGTGCGGGCGCCGCCGCGCTTGAAGCCAGCCTCCTGCAGGGCGGCGAGGGCATGATCGGCCCAGGCCTTGTCGGTCTTGGTGCGCATCAGCCGATCGTAGCCCCGGCGGCGAGCGGTGCGGGGCGGCGGATCGCCCGCAGGTGACCGGCCGGCAGCGAGAGCAGGTAGATCGCGACGATCGCCAGCGCTACCGAGGCACCACCGGCGGTACCGGCGTAATAAGAGAGGTAGAGACCGGCAATACCAGCGAACGCGGCAAGGCCAGCGGCGAGCAGCATCATCGGCAGCATGCGGTTGCTGAGGCGGCGTGCCGCGGCCGCCGGACCGACGAAGACGGCGACGACGAGCAGGTTGCCGAGACCCTGCACGGCGACGACGATGCCGGCTCCGAGCAGGAGCAGCAAGGCGGCGTCGACCAGCGCCGGCGAGACACCGAGCGAGCGAGCGGTGCCGCGGTCGAAGCCGGCAACGAGCAGGCGGCCGTGCAGCAGGCGGAGGGCCACCCCAACCCCGACGACCAGGACCGCCGCGGTCGCGAGGTCGCCATCGGTGACGCCGAAGACGTCACCGAAGAGCAGGGACTCGATCCCCGGTGGCGAGGCCGGGGCCAGCGCCAGCAGAGCACCGAGACCGAACATCGTGGTGACGACGATGGCAACCGCGGCGTCGCGACTCACTCCGGCGACCCGCGCCGCCAAGGCGATCGCGACGGCGGCGAGGACAATCGCGGGCACGGCTCCGAGCAGCAGCGGGGCGCCGGCGATCGCGGCCAGGACCAGGCCCGGGAAGAGCGAGTGCGAGAGTGACTCCGCCGCGTAGGAGAGGCCGTAGAAGACGACCCAGCAGCCGAGCGCCCCACCGGCGACGCCGAGCAGCACGACCTCGGCCAGGGCGCGCTGCATGAACGGTTCTTGCAGGGGCTCGAACATGGTCAGTGGTGGTGATGGTGTGGGGGCAGGATCGCGCGGCCACCGCCGCCGGGAATCTCGACGATGGCGCCACCGTAAGTCGCTTCCAGCACGCTGAGATCCTCGAGCACCTCCGCCGGCTCGCCGCAGGCAACCTGGCGCTTGTTGATGCAGAGGACGAGGTCACAGGCCCGTGCCTGCTCGAGGTCGTGGGTGGCGATGACCACGGCGCGCCCCTCCCCCGCCAGCTCCGCGATCAGCCTTTCCAGGCTCTCGGCGCTGGGCCGGTCGAGACCGGAGAAGGGCTCGTCGAGCAGCAGCACGCCGGCATCCTGGACCAGCGCCCGGGCGATCAGGACCCGCTGGCGCTGGCCACCGGAGAGACGGCCGAAGGTCTGCTCGGCGAGGGCCCGCAGTCCGACCCGGTCAAGCGCCTGCGCCGCCGCCTCGCGCTCACGGCGACCGGGGCGTCGCCACCAGGACAACCGCGGCAGCGTCCCCATCGTCGCCACGTCGAGCGCCGAGACCGGGTAGTCGAGTCGCGAGCGCTCGGTCTGGGGAACCGTGCCGCAGGTCGCCGCGACACGGAGCGTCCCGGCCAGCGGCGGCAGTTCGCCGAGCAGGGCCCGCAACAGCGTCGTCTTGCCACCACCGTTGGGACCGAGCAGGGCGAGCGTTTGCCCTCCTTGCAGCGAGAAGTCGACGCCGGAGATCGCCACGGCGCCGTCATAGCCGGCGGCCAGCCCCTCGGCCTCGATCAGCGCAGCGGTTGGCATCCCCGCCTCCCGCCGGTGAAGCCGCGCACCATCGCGTTCGCGTTCGCCGCCTCCATCGTCAGGTAGGTGGCACCGCTGGAGCCTTCCGTCCCGAGCGTGTCGCCGTAGAGGCTGTGGTCGGCCGAGGCGCCGGTCTGGTCGGCGATCGCTTCCGCGACCTTGGGGCTGAGCGAGCTCTCCGGGAAGATTGCCTTGACCCGCTCACGCTCGATCAACTTGGCGAGCGCGGCGAGGTCCTTGGCCGAGGGCTGGGCCTGCGTGGTCTGCGAGGGAATGACAGCGCCGACGACTTCGATCCCGTAGCGATCGGCGAAGTAGCCGAAGGCGTCGTGGTCGGTAACCAGCTTGCGGTGGCCGGCTGGGACCGCGCTCATACAACCGGCGATGCCGGCATCGAGCGCGCGCAGCTTGGCCTGGTAGGCGCGGGCGTTGCGCTCGAACTCGCGCCGATGACTCGGATCGGCGGCGGCAAGGTGGCGCTCGATCGCAGCCACGGCCGCCTCGGCGTTGCGCGGGTCGTGCCACCAGTGCGGGTCATAGCGCGAAGACTCGGCGCCGCTGGACTCACCGGGCCGGCGCTCTGGCACGATCGCGCCGAGGTCGACGACCTCGGCGTCGCTGCCGCTGTCGGAGACGACCTGTTCGACCCAGGAGTCGAGCTCGTCGCCGTTGGCGAAGACGAGCTTCGCTTCCGCCGCCCCGGCGACGTCGCTCGGCCGCGGCTCGTACTCGTGCGGGTCGGTATTGGGCTGCAGGATCTGGTCGACGGAGACCGCGTTGCCGCCGACCTGGCGGACGAAGTCGCCGATCTGGGTGGTGGTGGCGACGACCTGCAGTTGCCCGTTGCCGGCGCCAGAGCTGCCGCAGCCGGCGAGCAGGGCGCCAACCGCGATCAGCGCCGCAACGGCGAGTGCCGGTGCCCGGCGACGGGCCCGCGCCAGGGCCCGGGCGCCGGCGGCAAGCGCGAAGACGGCCCCGGCGACGACCGCGATCGTCGCCCCCGGCGGCGCGTCTGTCTTGACCGAGAGCCAGAGTCCGACCGTGCCCTCGAGCGCGACCAGGGCGACGCTGGCCAGCTGCCAGCTCAGCATCCGCTCGGCGAAGAGCCGTGCGGTCAGCGCTGGCACGACGAAGAGCGCAGTCACGAGCAGGGCGCCGACGACCGAGAGCGCCGCGACGATCGCCAGCGCGATCAGGCCGAAAAGCACCAGGTCGAGCCAACCGCCCGCTCCTGGCGCTGCCGCCGCCGGGTCAAAGCCGAGCGCAAGCCAGCGATGGCCGAGCAGCAGCGAGACAACCAGGGTCAGCCCGGCCGCCACCCCGGCCAGGACGAGGTCGCTGCCGTCGATCAGCAGCAGGCTGCCGAAGAGCAGCGTCTCGATATTGGCGCCGGAGCCGAAGACGTCGCTGGCGAGAATCGTGCCGGCGGCGAGGCAGCCGACCAGGACAATTGCGACGGCGCTGTCGGTCGCCTCCTCCTCGCGGCGGCCGAGCAGGGCGCTGCCGGCGCTGAAGACGACGGCGGCGCCGAAGGCGCCCAGCGGCGCGGCGAAGCCAAGGCCGTCAGCAAGGACCAGGCCGGGAAAGGCGGCGGTGCCGACCGCGTGCGAGAAGAAGGCGAGGCCGCGCAGGACAATCCAGGTGCCGAGCAGCCCGGCGGGGATCGCCAGAATCAAGATCTCGAACAGCCCACGCTGGACGAAGGGCAGCTGGAAGGGCTCGAGCACGAGACGAGTAAACCAGAAATGAGACTCATTTTCATAAGGAGGAAGCGGTGAGAGCACTGGTCCAGCGCGTCAGCCAGGCCGCGGTCGACGTCGAGGGCGAGCGCGTCGCCCAGATCGGGCCCGGGATGCTGGTCCTGCTCGGGGTGCGGCGCGGCGACACGGCCGAGCAGGCGGACCGGCTCGCCGACAAGGTGCGAGCGCTGCGGATCTTCGACGACGAGGAGGGGCGGATGAACGAGCCGCTGGGCGAGCGCGAGATCCTCTGCGTCAGCCAGTTCACCCTCTACGGCGACACCCGCAAGGGCACCCGGCCCAGCTACATGGAGGCGGCGCCGGGGGCCGAGGCCGAGCCGCTCTACAACCGCTTCTGCGAGCGCCTCGGCGCCGCCAAGGGCGTCTTCGGCGCCTGCATGGGCGTGGCCCTGGTCAACGACGGCCCGGTGACGCTGACGCTGGAGGTCTGAGTCAGGGCGCGAGCAAGGAGCGGCGCCAGCCGTCGGCGCTCGCCTCGTAGAGCTGGCGGTCGTGCAAGCGATCCTCGCCTTCCTGCCAGAACTCGATGCGATCGGGCGTCAGCCGCACCGCGCCCCAGTCCTCCGGACACGGCACCGGGCCCTCCCCCAGCTCGGCCTGCAGCTCCTCGAGCCGTTCGCGCAAATGATCCAGGCCCTCGATCTCCTCGCCTTGCCTCGCGACGTGCGCCTGCAGCTGATGGCCGCGCGGGCGCTCGGCAAAGAGCTCTTCCGCCAGCTCGCGTTCGGCGATCGCCGCACGACCCTCGATCCGGACCTGCCGCCCCAGGGCAGGCCAGTGAAAAACGGCGGCGACGCGAGCGTTGGCGCGCAGCTCCGCCGCCTTGCGGGTCCAAAGCGCCGTGGTGAAGACAAGGCCCTCACCGTCGAGGCGCTTGAGCGAGACCACCCGCGCGGATGGCTGACCGCCCGCGCCGGCGGTCGCCAGGCTCATCGCCGTCGGCGTCGGAGCGCCAGTTTCGCGTGCTTCCGATAGCCAGCGATCGAGCAGCGCCAGGGGCTCGATCATCACGACGACCAGCCCCCCTTTGACCACCCCTGAGGTAGTGAAAGGGGGGCACTTCCAAACTTGAAGACCAATGGCATACTGGATTGGTAGCATAATTCAAATTGCAAGCGCAATCTAAAATTTCGAAACGCGAGACTCGGGCTGAGAAGCAGGCTCGCACCCGCACCGAGCTGATTGCCACCGCCGCCAGCGTCTTCGCCCAGCGCGGCTACGAGGGCGCCTCGGTCGAGGAGATCGCCGAGCAGGCCGGCTACTCGCACGGCGCCGTCTACTCCAACTTCGCCGGCAAGTCCGACCTCTTCCTCGTCGTCTTCGAGCAGTACATGGCGGACCGGGCGCAGGAGCTGGCCGCGACGCAGGCGGGAATCGAGGGTGACGCACCGCTCGAGATCCGCGCCCGCGCCCTCGCCGACCAGTGGATGGAGCGCTTCGCCGACGACCGCGAGTCCTTTCTCCTCCACTTGGAGTTCCTCGCCGCCAGCCGCCGCGAGCCCGAGCTGGCCAAGCGCTTCGGCAAGCGCTCCGCCTCCCTGCGCGAGACGATCGCCACCTTCATCGCCCACCAGCAGGAGGAGGAAGGCGCCAAGGCACCTCTCCCCCCTTCTGACCTGGCCATGATCCTGCGCGCGCTGGGGATCGGGCTGGCAATCGAAGCGCTGGTCAGCCCCGACGCCGTGCGCGACGACCTCTACGGCGACTTCGTCGAGCTGCTGGTCTCGATGCTGCGCGAGCGAGCCGCGCAATGAGCCGAGCCGCTTACGACGAGCTCGGCGTCAACTACTCCGACTTCCGACGCGCTGACCCCCGTATCGAGGCGAGGGTCTGGGCGGCGCTGGGAGATGCCCGCAGCGTCGTCAACGTCGGCGCCGGCACCGGCTCGTACGAGCCTCAAGACCGCGAGGTGATCGCGGTCGAGCCCTCGCCGCTGATGATCGCCAAGCGCCCGCCGGGAGCGGCGCCCGCGCTTGAGGGTGTCGCCGAGGCGCTGCCGCTCGACGATCAGAGCGTCGACGCCACGATGGCGATTTTCACCGTCCACCACTGGAGTGACCTCGACGCGGGCCTGGCCGAGATGCGCCGCGTCGCCCGCAGGCGGATCGTGCTGCTGACGATCGACGCGGCGAAGAACTCGGAAATCTGGACCCTGGCCGAGTACTTCCCCGAGGCAATGGCGCTGGAGGAAGAGGCAATGCCCTCGATCGCCTCGCTCGAAGCGAGCTTGCCCAGGGCGACGATTGAGGCCGTGCCAATGCCCAACGACTGCCGGGATGAATTCACCAGTGCTCTCTGGGACCGGCCCGAGATGTTCCTCGAGCCCGCCACCCTGCGCGCCAGCTCGCTCTGGCACCGGCTCGATCCGAAGGTGATCGAGCGCGGACAGGAGCGCCTGCGCGCCGACCTGGAGAGCGGCCACTGGGACGAAAAGCACGGCCACCTGCGCACCCTTCCCGAGCTCGATATCGGCACGCGACTGGTCAGCGAAGAGCTGTGATTCGAGCCGCTTCACCCGCGGACGCGGAGGCAATCGCCGCGCTCTGGACCGAGGCCTACTTCAGCGAAGGCGAGGGCGGCCGGGACACCCCCTACGCCCGCTCCGACTTCGAAGAGACCAAGGCTGCCGCGGCGCACCTGCTCGTCGCCGAGCACAACGGCGCCGTGGTCGGCGTTGTCGCCCTGCTCGCCCCCGACGAGCCCACCCGCGCGATCGCCCTGGACGACGAGGCGGAACTGGCGCGCCTCGTCGTCAGTTCCACGGCCCGCCGTCAGGGCATCGGCCGCGCCCTGGTCGAGCGCTGCGCCGAGCTGACGCGGAACGAGGGCTGGCCGGCCATCGTCCTCTGGAGCCGGCCCTATCAAGTCGCCGGCCACCGCCTCTATGAGTCGCTCGGCTACGAACGAATCGCCACGCGCGACAGCCGCGACGAGACCGGCTTCGCCCGGCACGTCTTTCGGCTCGGCTGTAGTCGAAAGTCGTGGTCAACCTGACGCGAGATCCTTCCTCGACGCCGGCTCCCCGGTGGAGTCGATCACGGCCAGCGGGGAACCCACCGTGCCGGCGAGGCTCACCTACCTCTCCAACTGGACCTGTCGTAGAGATCAGATCAGGTTCTGACGAACGAGCCGCGAGGCCTGGCGGCCACGTGGAGTCAGCCGTACCTCGCCCGCGGACTCAGCCGCCCCGGCCAAGTCTTCACCCTCATCACAGGCGACCAATCCTCCTGCCTGCAACTCTCTCAGCGCCTTGAATCGGTCGCGCCGTGGGGATCTTCGGCCGGTCTCCGCATCAGTCTTTTTCAGCCTGTAGTTGTCGTCGTCGCTGGAGAAAATCGCCGGTATCAACCGCATCACATTGGCCCTGACCGGTAACGCCACCTCTCGGAGCGGCTCTCCGAGATCGATACTCGCCCGGAAGACCGGGGATTGCTGGGTGGCGCTGAAGCTCTGCGCGGTGTAGTCGTAGAGGCCGGCCGCGGTGACGTGACCGCGTAGGTCAGCCGCTCCGCCCCGCAGTCCGTCCATCAAGACCTCGGTAAACGGGCTCAGGGCGCTGCTCGCCATCGCTACCTGATCGTCCCTGGAGGCGCCGATGATGGCCACGTTTTTCTTTAGAAAGGTTCTTCCCGCAAGCCCCGCCAACTGACCCAGGCTGCCCGCGAAGCAGGTGTCGACAACGACCGTCGCCTGCAGAAATTTGGCGTTGTTGAGCAAGGTGAGGATCTCGTCCATCGCTACCTCTTCGCCCTCTTGGGTGATAATCGCGGCACCGAACTGCTGGTGGACTTCGCCGTGGCCGGAGAAGTAGAAGACGAAGTCATGGTCGAGCGCCTGGTCCAGGGCATTGGCAAGTTCCTGCCGCAGCGCCTGCCGGGTGACGGTGGGGTTGCGCGCTTCGCTTCCCAGCATCCTGATCACGTCGAAGTTGGGGCGGCCGTCCTCGTGCCGTTCAAGGATGTCCCCCACGGCCTCAGCGTCTGCCACGCAGCTTTCAAGCGGGGAATGAGGCACATAGGCGTCGATGCCGACCACCAGCGCGCTTCGTCGACCCGCCACTGCTAGTGACCATCTCCCTGTCGCCTCCACTCGGCGCGCACCTTGTTGGCGAGTTCACGCAGCGCAGTCTGGTTCTTGAAGTCGACCTTGAAGTCGTCAAACCCCTTAACGGATTCGTCTTCGTGATGCCGGAAGAGCTCGTCGCCCGTAAATTGGGCCACCGCCGAGAGCGTGCCCTCAAGGTCGCTGCGTGAAAGCAGTTTGCGCGCATCGGATAGATCCACGTCATCGGCGCGCAGCAGTTCACCGACAAGGTAGATCGCAACCACCGTCACCAGGCGCCAGCTTTTCCTGTACGGCTCGGGCAGGTCTTCCCTGGTGCTTTTGACCGCCTCGTGCACCCGCCAGGCGAAAATCACGTCGTCGGCAGATATCTGGCGATGAAAAATCAGCTGGTAGGACGGAGACCGGAACAGCTCGGTGCGCTTGACGGCGAGCCATGGCCGGGCGAGGTACAGCGAACACAACCACTGCGCTGCGTCATCATTGTTGATCGGGGTTCGGTCGTCACCAGAGTGACGGACGTCCGGCCTCACCACGTACTTGAATTTCGGATGCTGCTCGAACTGCTGCAGGAGCAGCAGTTGCCTACCATCGAGCGCGCGCAGATTGCGTGGGTTGACCGGGTTCTGGGTGTTGCTGCGACGAGCGACCTCGCCGGCGAGGTCCGGATCGTCCCCCGCCTCGACGAACTTGACGAGGACGTGAAGAGATTTGGTTATGGCTTTGCTGTTCCGGTTGAAGGCGATGACCGACTGGGCGCCGTTGACCACTGAGAGGCCTGAAACACGCAGGTCTCCGTTCTCCTGCTCCTCTATCTCCCGGCAGAGCACGGTCAGGCCGTTGTGAAAGGCGAGGAAATTGGGGTGGTCGGCCTTTCGCTGAATCGCCGCGTCGAGCTCCCGGCGCACCCGTCCCGCGCCGAGCTCGTACCGTACGTTCAGTCCGAACAGAGACCGGTTGTCGATACCGGGCCACTTGGCGATATCGGCGGCCGGCACCTCGCAGATCGCGATCTTCCCGGCCTCGATATAGGAGACGAATCTCTTCTGCGGGCCGGAGGGAATTGTGATCACCTCGTCCAGCAGCTCTGCCTGGTCCAGGGCCCCGGCGAGATCCACCAGCTCCTCCTGTGCGTGCAGCTCCACCCCGCTTTCCCGAGCGGCTTCGCGCACGGACTGCGTCACCCTCGCGGTGGTCACATAGACCAGCTGGGGGCGGAGTTCTTTCGCCGCCAGGCGCTCGCTGAAATCGTGCCTCTGGGCCACCACCCTGGCCTGCGGCCCCAGGTCTGAAAACGAGGTTCCTTTGACCTGTCGGGCGAATCGCCTGATCGCATCGACCCGCAAGGGCTGGCTGGGATTTCGCTCGGCCTTTGTGCCAAACAGCAGCAGAGCGTCCGGGGTGTCGCTGTTCGTGGCCTCGATGGTCGCCCAGCCGTCGACCACCGAATCGTCGTCGAAGACGTGCTCGTAGGCGTCTACCTCGTCGATCGCCAAGCCGTAGCGCATGTACCAGACCAGGAGCGCGTAGTCACGGTCCTCAACGGGTCCTTCGTTGGTCCTTTCGACCGACCGCCAAAGCGGCTCAAGACCCTCCCCCCCACTGGACATTGACGGGAAACCTATCGTTTCGCACAATGGTACGGGCGGATTTTTTTGCCACTGCAGCCTTTAGGCCCGTCCCAGCGCGTCGTCGATGAAGGGACCGAGCAGCTCGCCGGCCTTGCTGGCGGTCGTCTCGGGGTCATCGCTCGGAGCGGTGATGTAGCTGATCGCGAGGCGGACGAGGGACTCGGCGAGCAGCCTCACCTTGGCGGCAGGCGCTTGCGGCCAGCCCTCTTCGATCGTCGTCGTCAGGCGCGCCGTCGCCCACTGGACGACCGGCATGCCCTGGGTGGTGACGAAGGGCAGCATGCCGCCGGTGCCGTCATCGCTGAGCAGGATGCGGACCAGCGGGTCTTCGCCGGCGGAGCTGAGGAACAGTTCGAGCGCGGCGCCGACGGCGGCGCGGGGGTCGTCAAGATGCTGGCGCACGGCCGCATCGACGCCGTCGAGAAAGCGTTCGCCCTCGTGGATGACGAAGGCCTGGCCGAACACGGCGCGACTGCCGAACTCCTTGTAGAGGGTCTGGCGACTGACGCCGGCGGACTCGGCGATGTTCGACATCGTGATCTCCGACCAGGCTTTGCTCTGCAGCTGATCGCGGGCGGCGCCGAAGAGCGTCTCGCGCAGCAACTGCCGCGCAGCCTCGGGATAGGGCGTGCGGGTGGCCACCGCCGGGATCGTGCCAGCAGCAGCGGTCACTCGCCACCGTCGTCGGGCTCGAAGTCGACCTTGTCACGCACCCCGCAGTCGGGGCAGGCCCAGTCGTCGGGGACCTCGCTCCAAGGCGTGCCGGCGGGGAAGCCCTCGCGCGGGTGACCTTGCGCCTCCTCGTAGACGTAACCGCAGCTCGGGCAGCGCCAGCGACTCACGCCGAGACCCCGTTGCCGTAGCGAGCGAGGATGCGCTTGCGCGCCCGCGGCTGGATGTTGGCTTGGCTGAGGTCGCCGCCGTAGTGCTCGACCAGGATCGGGTCCATCACCCGGCGCCAAAGCGGCGGGAACCAGGCAAGCACGATCATGCCGGCGTAACCGGTGGGCAGCTGCGGCGCTTGGTCGACGTGGCGCAGCGCCTGGTAGCGGCGGGTCGGGTTGGCGTGGTGATCGGAATGACGTTGCAGGTGGTAGAGCAGCACGTTGGAGGCGACGTTGTTGCTGTTCCAGCTGTGCTCGGGACGACAGCGCTCGTAGCGTCCGTCCTCTTTGCGCTGTCGCAGCAACCCGTAATGCTCGAGGTAGTTGACGACCTCGAGCAGCGAGAAGCCGAGGATCGCCTGCAGCACCAGGTAGGGCAGCACGACCGGGCCGAAGGCGACCGTCAGCACGGCGAAGAGGACGACGGTCATCGCCCAGGCGCCGACGATGTCGTTGTGCAGGCCCCAGTGCGACTTGCCGAGGCGGTCGAGCCGGGCGGCCTCGATTCCCCAGGCCGAGCTCAGGCTGCCCGAGACGGTGCGCGGCAGGAAAGCCCAGAAGCTCTCCCCCAGTCGCGAGCTGGCCGGGTCCTCGGGGGTGGCGACGCGGACGTGGTGGCCGCGGTTGTGCTCGATGAAGAAGTGGCCGTAGCCGGTCTGGGCGAGGGCGACGCGACTGAGCCACTTCTCCATGCTGTCGCGCTTGTGGCCGAGCTCGTGGGCGGTGTTGATCGCGATCCCGCCGACGACCCCCATCGTCAACGCCAGCCCGATGCTCTCCAGCACCGAGAGGTCGCCGCTGGACCAGAGCCAACAGGCGAAGACCAGCCCCGCGTACTGGACCGGGATGAAGAGGTAGGTGCACCAGCGGTAGTAGCGATCCTGCTCGAGCCACTTGAGCACGCTGTCGGGTGGGTTGCTCGGGTCGACCCCGATCGCGATGTCGAGCAGCGGGAAGACGCCGAAGACGAGCAGCGGCCCGAAGAACCAGAAGCCCTCGAAGCCGGTGACTTCGACGCTGGCCCAGGCGAGGAAGGGGGCGAAGGGGATGATCAGGCCCAGCAGCCAGGCGTAGCGCTTGGCGTCGCGCCAGGTCGCCGGGTTGAGTTCGATCTCCGGCCCGTGATCGTGGCTGTGCGCCGCTGCCTCCATCGCCCATCCTCCTTGTCAAATTCCCAGGGTACGTCCTCTTGGTTTACAAGATAGCGAGATTTGTAAACCGGCGCAACAATTACGCGCTTTCTGTACGCAGGGCCTTCGATCGCGTGGCTCGCTACCATCCCCCGTCGTGTACACGCTTCTGGGATTCCTGCAGGTGGTCATCAGCGTCGTGCTGATCTTCCTGATCCTGCTGCACTCCGGCAAAGACACCGGGCTCTCTGGCGCCTTCGGCATCGGCGGTGGCGGCAGCTCTTTCGGCGGCGGCTCAATGGTCGAGCGCAACCTCGACCGCGCAACCATCTTCTTCGCGGTCTTGTTCGTCCTCAACACGCTGGTTCTGCTGAAGATCTGAGCGTCCATCCCGACAGGGATGGAACGTCTTGCACTTTTTCGTCGTGAGCTTGAGGCGCCAGCCCGCGACTCTCCACCGAAAAAGTTAAGTGGAATCCCTGTCGGGATGGACGCCCACGGCTTCACGAGACGCACCGTTGTTGAGGATCTCGATCGCCTCCTTGCGCAGCTCGGCGTCGAGCAGAGCGAAGTCCTCGTCGGAGAGCTTGCCGGCGGCGTGGTCGAGTTCGGCGTCGCGGATCTCGCGGTACTTGGCCTCCTTCAGCGCCTCCAGCTCGGTGTCGGCGACGAGCCCGCGACGGCTTTGACGCGTCGGCCAGAGCCCGATGATCGCCCCCGCCAGGGCGATCAAACCGCCGATCCACATCCAGGTGACCAGCGGGTTGACGATCACGCGGAAGGTCGAGGGGGCGTTTTCGGTGAGGTAGCCGGCGGCGATCTGCTTCGCCGTCTCGAGCTGCAGCTGTTCGATCCGGGCCAACGCCTGCGGGCGCAACCGGGGGTTGGCGAGCGCCGCTTGCATCAGCGCGCCGATCGCACGGCACTGCTGCGGCACGCCGGGCCCGCCGCTGACGCACTTTTTGAACCCTTGGTCGGCGGCGCGGGCGTGGCGCTGCAGGCCGACGATGCTTGGCTGGTTCGCCGTCCAGAAGTCGCTGCCAAGACCCGCCCTGAGGCCGATTTCGCTGTCTGATTCGCCGGCGAAGTAGTTGCTGATCCCGCCCCCTTCGACCCCGGTCGGCCGGTAGAAGCGCCGGGTCGGGTGCAGGGTGAAGGCTTCATCACCCTTGGCGATCCGCAGGATCGCGCCAACCGTGAGGGCGAGTTTGTCCACCGTCGCCGTCGGCCGCACGTAGGTGACCTTGCGCCCGTCGACGACGGCGCTTTCGCCCGGCCGCAGGTTGACGTCGCGCTTGGTCTGGAAGCTGGAGGAGGCGGCGATGCCGATCAGCAGCACGGCGATGCCGATGTGGACGATGTAGCCGCCATAGCGGCGCCGGTTGCGGCTGACGACGCCGACCAGCGCCGAGGCCATCGAGCCGCCCTTGAGCGAGCGCCGCGCCGCGGCGCCGCGCCAGAACTCCTGGCTCAGTCCGACCAGGGCAAAGGTGGCGAAGACGAAGAGTGCCAGCGCCCAGGGCTTCGAGCCGGCGTCGCTGAAGAGGGCGAGGATGACGCCGGCGATCGCCGCCACCGCGGTCGGCACGAGGAAGACCCGTTTGGCCGTCGCCCAACTGACCCGTCGCCAGGCCAGCAGCGGGCCGATGCCGGTGAAGAGCACCAGCAGGATCGCCAGCGGGGTCGTGTAGCGGTCAAACCACGGCGCCGCCAGCGAGGACTTGGTGCCGGTGAAGAATTCCGAGATCAGCGGGAAGAAGGTGCCCCAGAAGATCGCTGCCGTCAGCGCCACCAGCAGCAGGTTGTTGATCACGAAAACGGACTCGCGCGAGATCAGCGAGTCGATCCGCTTCTCCGAGCGCAGGTCGTCGAGGCGCGAGATGATCAGCGCCGTCGAGCCGATCAGCACCACCCCGATCAGGCCGAGGATGTAGGGGCCGACGGTGCTGTCGCCGAAGGCATGGATCGACTGCAGCACGCCGGAGCGGACGAGGAAGGTGCCGAGCAGGGCGAGCGAGAAGGTGGCGACGATCAGAACCGCGTTCCAGACCTTGAGCATGCCGCGCTTCTCCTGGACCATCACCGAGTGCAGGAAGGCGGTGCCGATCAGCCACGGCATCAGCGCTGCGTTCTCGACCGGATCCCAGGCCCAGTAGCCACCCCAGCCGAGCTCGGTGTAGGACCAGCGAGCGCCGAGCAGCAGGCCGAAGCCGAGGAAGGCCCAGGCGATCAGGGCAAAGCGGCGGGTGGCGCGGATCCAGGAGGCGTCGAGTTTGCGCGTGATCAGGGCGCCGACGGCGAAGGCGAAGGGGATCGTGAAGGCGACGTACCCCGAGTAGAGCATCGGCGGGTGGATCATCATGCTCGGGTGCTGCAGCAACGGGTTGAGGCCGATCCCGTCGACCGGCACCGGGCTCAGCTTGGCGAATGGGTTGACGCCGCCGGCGAAGAGCATCAGGCCGGTGAAGAAACTCGCGATCCCAGCCATCACCGCGGTTGCGTAAGGGACGATCTCGCGCAGCTTGCTGCGGGTCGCGTAGAGGGCCAGCGAGGAGGCGATTGAGAGCACCCAGGCCCAGAGCAGCAACGAGCCTTCCTGGCTCGACCACATCGCCGCCATCTTGTAGAAGGTCGGCGTCTCGAGCGAGGAGTGCTGGGCGACGATTTTGAAGGAGAAGTCGTCGCGGGCGAAGGCGAGCTCGATCAGGACGACGCAGAGCGTCAGCAGCGCGCAGGCCCCGTAGACCGCCCGCCGCGAGATCAGGACCCAGCGCTCGTCCCCCTTGCGGCCGATCAGGGCAGCGACGACGGCGAAGACCAGCGTGAGAAAAGCCAGCGCCAGGGCGACGCTGCCGAAGCTAACTTGCATTCGTCGTGAACTTCGACGGGCACTTGGTTACAAGCGTGTCGGGTTCACCGATGAAGACGCCGTGCTCGACCTCACCGGTGAGGACAATCTCGCGCCCACCCCGGAAAGGATCTGGCACCGTGCCGCTGTAGGTGACCGGAAGTGTCGGGCCACCGCCTTCGCGATCAGCAACTTGGAAGCGCAGCTGCTCGCCACGATGGCGAATCGACCCTGGCACGACCTTGCCGGTCATGTCAATGCTCGAGCTGGTGGCGAGCCCGACCAGCTGCGAGGGCTCCTTGGCTTCCGAGGCGGCGCTGAAGGACGTATAGACCAGCGCCACCGCCAGGAGAACAGCGACACTCAGGGCGACAACGAGCCGGACCTTCCGCTTGCGCTGGGGATCCATGCTCGGGATTATCGCAATCTGGGTTGGGGGGCGAGCGTGCGGGGGTCTGCGGACACTCAGCGCGAAGCGCGTCCGCAGACCCCCGCACGCTCGCCCTCGGCAATCCGGGCTGCGAGAATCAGCCCATGAACGGCAACGCAAGTGATTCGGTCCTGCTGATTACGGGGGCTTCGAGTGGCATCGGAGCTGCGACGGCGCGGGCGGCTGCGCCCAAGTATCGGCTTGTCCTAGCGGCTCGCAAACTTGAGGCGTTGGAAGAGCTGGTTGAGGAGCTTGGTGGGGCTGAGAGGGCGCTGGCGGTGAAGTGCGACGTGACTGAGTGGGACCAGGTTGAGGCAATGAGCGCGGCCGCCCTCGACCAATTCGGTCGCATCGATGTCGTCTTTGCCAATGCCGGATTCGGTGCGACGCGGGGGTTTCTCGAGGAGTCGCCTGAGCACTGGCGTTCGATGGTGCTGACCAACGTCTACGGGGTGGCGCTGACGATTCGGGCGACTCTCCCCCATCTGCTCGAGCGCGGTGATGGGCATTTCATCGTCACCAGCTCAGTGGCTGGGCGCCACGCCCTGCCGGGCTCGCTCTACTCGGCGACCAAGTGGGCGGCGACGGCGATCGGTGAGTCGCTGCGGGCCGAGCTGCGGCAGATGCACGACAACCACGACATCCGCGTCACCCTGATCGAGCCCGGCATGGTCGACACGCCCTTCTTCGACAACCGCCCCGGCGAGTGGGCGCTGCAGGACGAGGACATCGCCAAGGCCGTGCTCTTCGCGCTAGACCAGCGCCCCGGTGTCGACGTCAACGAGATCCTGATTCGCCCCACCAGCCAGCCGAGCTAACCGGCCCGGCTGGCGATCACCCGGCGCTAGTGCTTAGCGCCCTTCGTCTTGCCTTTGCCTTTGTGGTGCTTGCCTTTGTGGTGCTTCTTGCCCTTGCAGGGAGTGCGCAGCTTCGGCTTCTGGTTGGCCTTCTTGCCGTTCTGGCCCGTGAAGCGAGCAATCACCTTGTACTTCTTGCCGCAGAGGTTGGATGAGTTAACCAGCAGGCCGCGCTTCTTGCCACCTTTGACGGTGAGCACGAACTTGGAAACCGGCACGTCGGGCACGGTGTCGAAGGTCGTGCGCAGGCGGCCTTTGATGCTGTCGATGCGCCCGTCGAGGACGACATCGACTTGGCCGTTGAGGGCGGCGACCATGTCGGGCAGTTCGTGGCTTGACGAACGCAGATACACCGGGCCTTTGAGCGGGCCGTCGAGCAGCGGCGTCGTCGCTTCGGCGAAGCCGTAGATCGAGTCCTGCGGGCAGTTGTGCACGGCGAACTGAACCCGCGTGCAGACGTTGGCCAGGCTGGCCTGTTCGAGGATCAGCGGCTTCGGCAGCTTGACCGCGGCGCGGCCGATGTTGGCGTCGCCGTCGCGAGCGACGAGGACGGCGCGCAGCTTCGGGCTCTTCGCCCGTCGGGTGCCACCGAAGATCCGCATGAACAGTTTCGGTTTGAATTCGAGGTTCTCGCAGCCGTTGACCTTGAACGGCGAGGAGACCGGGAAGGAGCTGAAGGCGGCCGGATCGAGTGGGTTCGAGCCGCCGCCGCGCAGCACGCCGCTGGTCGCGAAGGCCGAGCAGTTGGTCGGGTTGAGCGAGAACTTCGGCCGGTCGAGCTTGACCGCGATCGAGCGGATGTCGAGCAGGGCGCCGCCGAACACGTGCGGGATCGGGTCGGAAACCGCGTGCACCCTGGCCGTTTCGGGATCGACGAACAGCGCCACCCTCACCACGACCGAGCCGAGATCGAAAGGCCCGGCCGTGGCGGGGGTGATCACTGCCAGGGAAAGGGGAGCCCCGTGGTAGGGCCCTGCGAGGAAGACCTTGCCGGTGGTGTGGTACGGGTTAGACCCACTGCCGGCGCTGACCGCGGCGCTGCCGACCAGGCTCGAGTCCGGACAGCTGGAGTGCGCCGCCTCGGCGGTACCGCTCTTGGTTCCGGCGGCGGCAATCGCCGTCCCGGGGCAGTAGCGAACGCCGGCCAGCTTGGCGGTCAGTCCCGGTGGCAGCGTCACGTCGACGCCCTTCAGCTCCTGATTGCCGTCGTTGCGGGTCGAGTTGAGCGCGAACTGGGTGAAGGCGCCGCCCTTCGGGTTGCTGTCGTTGCTGCTGAAACCCGGTGTGAACGGTCGTTCGCCGAGCGTTTTCGCGCAGGGTCCACCGCCGGGGGCGGTGGTGAGCGTGAAGCCTTTGTCCGGGGCGCCGCTGTCGGGCGTGCCCGACCACGCGGTCATCGCGTGGCTGGTTTTGTTCGGCCCACAGGTGGGCGGGCTGGTCAGTGTCCCCTTGGCGCCGTCGAGGCTGACCCGAACCGAGTCGAAGGGCAGCTGCGGAGCTTCGTGGACCTGCGCGGTCAACTGCCCGGTCTGCGGGTTGGCGCTGACGTTGCCGAGCAAGCGGATCGAGAGGCCACGAGCAGCTGACTCGGCGTCGATGAAGATGCGGTACTCGTTGCCCGAGGCCGGGTCGCGGCTCTGCTGGGTGCCGAGGTAGACGTTGCCGGTCAGGGTCCCGTCGGGCAGCGGCGGTGTGTCGATCGCGACCGTGCCGATTTTCGACCCGGGCGGGCAGGCGACCGGGTTGCGCGTCCCCCTGCCGAACTGCGCGTCGGTGCAGGCCTGCAGGTTGGGTGCGGATGAGGGGTTGAGGCCGAGCCCCTGCGGCAGCGAGACATCGGCGTTGCGCACGTTCGATTGGTAGATCGAGGCCCCCGGATTGAACGGCACGTTGACCGTCACGGTTCCCCCCATCGGGGAGTCAGTTTGGCCGGTGCCGGGAGCCTGCGAGGTCGTCGGTTTGAAGGGGACGGCGTTGCAACCCGTCGGCATCACCCGCGGTCCGGTTTTCCCTTTGGGCAGAGGCGATTCGACAAACTGGGAGCCAGCCAAGAAGGCCGGAGGGGGCGGAGCCGGGGAGGCCACATCGTAGTCGTCCTGAGGCGCCGATTCTTCCACCGAGTCAGCGTGCAAAAGGGTGTTGTAAACCGTGGCAAACGCCGCTTCATTGGGATTGAAGCAGGTGCTCGGCGTGGTGATAAAGGCTCCTCCGCCTTCAGTAGGCAGGCCACCTCCGCCGGTGGTTCCATCAAAGACCAGGCGGTTCTTGAGGATTTTCGTGCCGAGCGGGGCCGGGGGAACGTGAATCGTGAAGTACTCGTGGTAGTCGCCGTCCCATTTGACGCCGGCATTGAGGAAGACTTCACCGAGTTCGACGACGCCAACGGCGGTGAGATTGAAGCCGAATCGCGCCGGTTCGCCCGGTCGCGGCACGAGGTTGTAGACCGGAAATTTGAGCGGGCCCACGGCACCGAGTACCGGTACGTACACGGTCACGAGGCTGTAGCCAACTTCGGACCCCGGGGCAGCTACGTCACACCCTGTAGCGGGAAATTTGCCACCTTCGAGTGGGCACTGGGGAGTCGCCTCGGGATTGACGCTGAGGCCCTTTGGCAGATCGACGAGGACCGTCTTCAGGACACCTGTCGGTTCGTTGGCGGAGTTGTGCTTGACGATGATCTGCGTGAAGCCAGCCTTCGGATGGCTGGCGGCCTGAGTCGCGAACTGATCAGGGGTGGCGACGCTGCATTCTTTAGGCGTATCAGTCGTGCAGGTGCCGGCCTGCCACCCGGCTTCGACCGTTTCCGGATTGCCTTCGATGATGTCGACCGCCCCCGCAGGAGCCGCCGTCGCAAGCGCCAGAAAAACTACGGATACCGCAGCGCCAAGCCAAACTCGCGCCCTATTCCCCATCTGAATTCTCCTCCCATCGTCAGCCATCTGCCCCAGTCTACCCGATTTTGATGGTTTAGATCATCATTTTTTGGTATCTATATACCTATAAGTAGGTAAACCAATCGATCAATCCATCGGAGGAAGTCCCATGAACTGGCAGCTCCTTGCTCGCGCCAATACCCATCCTTTGCGGATCTCAATACTGGAAGTGCTGGGGATGGACGGCGGCCGCACCCTCTCCCCCAGCGACCTCAGCTACGAGCTGCGCACGCCGCTCAGCAACGTCAACTACCACGTCACCGAGTTGCGGCGGACGGGGCTGGTCGACCTGGCCGGGGAACGACCGGTACGCGGCGCCACCGAGCACTTCTACCGCGAGGCCAAGATCAGCGCCAATGGCAACGGGAACGGGAACGGGAACGGCCGCTCCGCCAACGGCGCCGTGGCGAAAAGGAAGAAGGCCGCGGCGGTCTGATTTGAAAGTTCAGGGACGTTCCCTGATGCGAAGGGGGCTTGGGTGACCGACTATCGGCACCATGAAATTCCTTCGCAGAACAACGCGGCGCCCCCGTCTCGGCAACACCGGCATGGAGTTGGCCGGGGCACTCTCCGTCGCTTCACAGATGGCCCTGCTCTGCCCGCCCGGCTTCGACGAACTGGTGCGGCGCGAGCTGGCCGGTGACTCAGCCCTCGCCGAGCGCGAAGCGCAGCGATCGAGTCCGCGGTGAGCCTCCACGCCGCGATCGAGGCCGAGTTGGCCACGCTCGGGGCGCTGCGACCGTTCGACGCGCACGCGCACACCGGTGCTGACATCGATGGCAGCGCTCGCAGCTGCGAGCAGCACGTCGCCGCGCTCGAAGCGGTCGACGGGCGCTCGGTCATCTTTCCCTTCTGCGTCAGTGACGGCTACGAGGTCGAGAACCGGCGCGTGATCGAGGAGTGCGGGCGCTACCCGGGGCAGCTCGTTCCCTTCGCTCGCATGGACCCGCGAGTCACCTCCCCCGATGACGCTGCCAGGGCTCTCGCCAGCGGCGCCCGCGGCTTCAAGCTGCACCCACGGGCGGAGAACTTCCGGCTCGACGATCCCGGCGTCGAGGCAATCTGCGCGGCGGCCGCGGAGGCGCGTGCACCGGTCCTGATCCACGCCGGCGCCGGCGTCGGGTCGTTCGGTGGGACGGTCACCGACCTCGCCGCCCGCCATCGCGAGTGCCCGCTGATCTTGGCCCACGCCGGCGTCTCCGACCTCGCCTGGCTCTGGCAGGCCGTGCCGGACCATCCCAACGTCTTCTTCGACACCTCGTGGTGGAACCCCAGCGACCTGATCGCCCTCTTTGCCCTTGTCCCTCCCGGCCGGATCCTCTTCGGCAGCGACGAGCCCTATATGGACTTCGGCACGGTGCTGGCGATAACGCTGCGCTGCGCCCGCTTCGCCGGCCTGCCGGCGGATGCGATCGAGCTGGTCGCGGGAGGCCAGCTCGAGCGCCTGCTCGCCGGGGAACCGGCGCTGGATGCCGGGCCGGCGCCGGGCGCGCCGACGACCACTCCCTCCCCCACCGAAGCGCGCCTCGCCACCCTGCTCGGGGCGGCCGGCGGCTGCATGCTCGGCGGCGGCGACCCCGCCCGGCTGTTCGAACTCGCCCGCGCCGCAGTCGGCGTCGACGGATCGGCGATTCCCGCCGACAGCGAGCCGCTGATCGCCGAGCTGATCGAGGAGGCGAGCAGTGGCGCTGCCCCGTGGGCGGTCGCGATGGCCCTGACACTGCTGGTTACCCCGGGCGTCGAGAGCGCCGCGCTCACCGGTTGAACATCCCTTCGCGGTTTACGATCGCCGGTGAGGGAATGCCGACGAACGCACTGCTGGAGAGGGAGGCCGAGCTCGACACGATCGAGTCGCTGCTCGCCGCAGCCGGCAGCGGCTCGGGGCAACTCCTAACGATCGAGGGTGAGGCAGGGGCGGGCAAGACCTCGCTGCTCGCGGCGATCGGCCGGCTTGCAAACGAGGGCGGCATGCGGGTTTTGCGAGCGCGCGGTGGCGAGTACGAGCGCGACTTTCCCTACGGCGTCGTGCGGCAGCTGTTCGAACCAATGCTGTTGTTCGACGAGGTTCAGCGCACCGAGCTGCTGGCCGGCAGCGCCGCCCTTGCGGCTCCGGTCTTCGACCTACAGGCAGCCCGGCGCGGGGACACCGATCCCCTGGCCATCCAGCATGGCCTCTACTGGCTGACCGCTGACCTGGCGGCCTCCTCGCCCACCGTCCTGCTGGTCGACGACGCCCAGTGGGCCGACCTGGCCTCGCTGCGGGCGTTCGTCTACGCCGGCCGTCGCCTCGAGGGACTGCCGGTACTGATCGCCTTCACGGTGAGGACCGGCGAGCCGGGCGGGCACGAAGAGCTGCTCGACCAGTTGCGCAGCCAACCCACTGCATCGTTGATCGAGCCGGCCCCGCTCTCGGTACAGGCAACCTGCGACCTGACCACCGCCGAGGTCGGAGCCCGGCCCAGCGAGCAGTTCGCCAGCACCTGTCACGAAGCCACCGCCGGCAATCCCTTCTTGCTCGTCCAGCTGCTTCGCTCGCTGGACGGCGCGCAGCTCGACTCGGTCGGCGATCGCACGGGAGGCTTCGTCGAAAAGGCAACCGCCGGCATTTCGCGATCGATCCTTGCGCGCTTGGGCAAGCTCGGCGAGCACTCGGTCGCGGTCGCGCGGGCGGTCGCGATCCTGGAGCCGAACGCCGAGACTCGCCTCGTCTGCGAGCTCGCGGGCTTGGCGGAGAACATCGTCGCCGAATCCTTCGAGCTGTTGATCCGGGCGCGACTGCTCTCGGACTCGCAGCCCGTGGCCTTTGCTCACCCACTGGTCCGCGAGGTGGTGCTGAGCGAGGTGGCGGCTCCGCGCCGGGCGGCCGAGCACTCGCGCGCAGCCCATCTCCTCGACCGGGACGGCACCGACGCCGACACGGTTGCGGCCCACCTGCTGCTTGCCGAGCATGGCGGCGAAGCGTGGGTCGTCGCAGCCCTGCGGAGGGCCGCAGCCGGTGCACTCGGGCGCGGCGCTCCCGAGGCGGCGGTCCGCTACCTGCGCCGGGCGCTGCAGGAGCCGCCAGCTCGGCAGGAGCGGCTGGGCGTGAGCCGGGAGCTCGGCATCGCCCTGCTGCGGGCAAACGATCCGGAGGGGATAGAGGTGCTGCGCACGGTTCGGGCCGCGACCGAGGATCCGGCAGCACACGCTCAGCTCAGCACCGAGATCGCCGGCTCGCTTGGGCTGCGGGGCGGCGCTGAGGAGGCGGCGGTGCTGCTGGAAGAGTCGCTCGCACGCCAACCCGATCCAGACGGAGAGATTGGCGTGATGCTGCGGGCCTGGTTGCTGCTCGAGGTGATCTGGGGCCTGGAGCGTCTGCCCGGGGGCGCCCTACCGAGCCCGGGTGAGGAGATCGAGAACGACACGATCGCGGGGCGCGTCTTGCTCGCCCAGGCCGCCACCCTCAGCTCCCTCGGCCTGGACACGGTGGAGCGAGGGCTGAAACTGGCCGAGAAGTCGATCCCCAACGACGAGACGGTGATCGAGGATGCGCTGGCAGGGATCCCCCATCAGGGGACCTTCACGGCGTTCATCGTCGCCGACCAGGCAGCGGCGATCTCGCACTCACTCGAGGTGTCGCTGGAGGCCTCGAGGCACCGCGGAGCCTCGATCGCCGTCGCCGGGGCCCATGGAATGCGCGCCTTTCTCGGCCTGCTGGACGGCAACCTGCGGGAGGCCGCCGGGGACGCCGATATCGCCGTCGGCATCGTCGGGCAGCTCCAGGTTCCCTCCGCCCTCGCAGTCTGGCTGGCGGCCGCGGTCCGCCTCGCAACCGCCCGCGGTGACCTGGCGGCCGCCGAGGCCATGCTGGTAGACCTCGAGAATGAACGGGCGCGAGTCTCCGGCCTGCCCGCGGCAATCCTCCTCTGCGCCCGCGGCGAGCTGCGGCGGGAGACGGGGCGCTACGCCGAGGCGCGCAACGACTACCTGGCGGCCTCCGAAAGGGTGGCCTGGCTGCCACTGGCCAACCAGGAGGTCTTTCCCTGGCGCATCGGGCTCGCCCTTTGCGAAGCGGCCTTGGGAAACGAGGAGAAGGGGCGGCAGCTGGCCGCGGAAGCAGTGGAAACCGCCCACCGGGCAGGCGGGAAGCGCGGAATCGGCATCGCCCTCCGCGTGCAGGGCGCCGTCACCCCCGGTCCGGAAGGGATCGACCTGCTGCGCAACGCGGTCGCCGTCCTCGCCGGCACCCGAGCCCGCCTCCACCATGCTCAGGCCCTGGTCGAGCTGGGAGCGGCCCTGCGCCGGGCCAACCAGCGCAAGGACGCCCGCGAGCCCCTGCGCCAAGGCCTGGACCTCGCCCACCGCTGCGGCGCCAAGCCGCTCGAGGAACAGGCCCACACCGAGCTGAGAGCAACCGGCGCCCGCCCCCGCAAAGCCGTCTACAGCGGGGTCGAGTCACTCACGCCGAGTGAGCTGCGCGTCGCCCGCATGGCCGCTGAGGGCAAGACGAACCGCGAGATCGCCCAATCCCTGACCGTCACCGAGAAGACGATCGAGACCCACATGCGCCACGTCTTCCAGAAGCTCGACGTCGGGCGGCGGACGGAGCTGGCGGAGACGCTGGAGGCGGACTGACCACAGAAGCGAAGCGGACGACCGGTCTCGAACCGGCGACCTCGAGCTTGGGAAGCTCGCGCTCTACCAACTGAGCTACGTCCGCAAATGGCTCTACCAAGCTATCGAGACAGAATGTCCTGCGCTCTCTGCCGAGAACCAGGAACTAGGGGCCGCAGTCGGGGAATCCCGAAGTGAATGATCAGCGGCCTTGGATCGACGTTTCCCGCCGCATCGATCGCTCTTGCCTCGAAAACATGTCTGCCCGGTTTCAGAGCCTTGTATTTCACCATCGGACCGCACCTGTTGAAGGGACGGGAATCAAGCTTGCAGGCGAAGCTCGATCTGGCCTCCGTCGATCCCAGGCGGAAGATCGCCACACCGCCGCGACGCCTCAAGATCTTCTTTCGCAATCGGGTATCGGGTGCGGTGGCATCGAGGGCTGGCGGGAAAACAAGATCTTCCGCAATCCGATCGTGACTGAACTCTGTCCCCAGATCGAATTTCCCGGTGGCTCCTCCGGATCCGTCAACCGCAATGCGATAGGTCGCACCAGCATCAGTGTTGAAGGCGATGGCCCTTCCCGTAGACGGTGAGCACGGTTCAGCCAGCGGCGCCGTCGCGCCTTTGACTGGAGCGAGGGTGCCCAGAGTCGACCCGGTGTAGGCGGCGACCAGCACAGGGAACGTCGCGTCGCAGGCACTGACCCGAACGGAGCCGGCGGCCGGCGCCGTCCACGAGAACCAAACCGAAGCGCCGCCTGGGTCGCCTGCATGATTCGGCTCCCCCGGCTGCTTAGTAGCGCCGATCGTTCGATAGCCGATGTAGAGGGCTAGAGGACCAGCATCGAGGGCGATGGGGCGCTCGAAATCGTCGTTCCCCGGGACCATCGCCAGAGAGAGTTGCTCCTCGCCCATGGATGCCATTCCCGTCGACTGGCTGAACTTTCCGTCAATCGCGATCTCATACGTGGTACCGGCGACTGCCCCAAACGTCAGATCGCAGGCCGAGCTGGATTCGATCGGAGTCACCGGCGTCAGACTGTCGACCGAACTACCCGTGTAGGCAGCAACCAGTGTTTCCTGCGGCCCAGCGCACGCTTGCAGGAAGACCCCACCAGTACGCGGCGCCGTCCACTTGAACCAGACCGACGCTCCGCCGGGATCGGCCCGATGATTGGGCTCGCCGGTCTGCTTTGTCGCGGCCCAGTTTTCAGCTTCAGCCGATGTACTCGTCCCTGCGAGGGTCAACGCGTCTTCGAAGTCATCGTTGGCAGGCGGCGATTGTGCGCTGATTTCAAGTTCGATCGAACCCTCGGTGACTGGCGTCGGATCCCCTGTGCCACGAAAAGCGTTGCCATCGACCGCAAGGTCATAGGAAGTTCCATCGATCGCCTTGAACGTCACCTCGCTGCCAGAGAACGGGCAGTTAGGTCCAAAGCTGTAGCGATTGCTGGAGACGGGCGTTAGCGCGCTTACCGCGCTCCCGGTGTACACGCCGAGGACCGTGTTGATTGCGCTGCCGCAGGTTCCGATCGTGATGAACTCCGTGCTGGTCGCTTCCCAGCTGAACCAGATCGAGTGACCGGCGAAAGCCGGGACGTCCGGCTCAGGCTCCCCCGGCTCACTGGTCGCCCCGACATTGGTGCCCGACGCCTGAAGCGGGAGACCGCCTGAGACAACTTCGCGGTTCGCGAAGTTGTCGTTAGAGGGCGTCGCCAAGGCGGCCGCCGGGCCCAAGATGGCCATGAATGCCGCCGCGACCACGGCCGCAGCCAACCTCTTGATCATTCCCCCACCTGCACGGCCGGAAAGGCTACATGGGAATGCGGGTAATGCTCAGGACATTTCTTCACCTCGCCCATACCCCGCCGCGTGCTGCGGGCGCG
>CAWCJW010000007.1:0-5442 GCA_963795765.1 uncultured Solirubrobacterales bacterium | reverse complement strand
GACGCTCGGCGAGGCCGAGGTCAAACAGACCTTCAAGGCCTCCAAGGTCGGCCGCATCGCCGGCTGCATCGTCACCGAGGGCAAGGTCACGCGCACCGCCAGCGTCCGCCTGATCCGCGAAGGCACCGTGATCTGGGACGGCAAACTCGGCTCCCTGCGCCGCTTCAAAGACAACGTGCAGGAAGTCGAGGAGGGTCAGGAGTGCGGCATCGTCCTCGACGGCTACGCCGACGTCAAGGAGGGGGACATGCTCGAGTTCTTCGAGACAAAGCAGGTCGAGCAGACGCTGGACTAAGATGGCGACTCCTCGCATGCGCCGCATCAACGAGGTGCTCCGCGAGGTGATTGGTGCTGCCATCGCCGAGTTGAGTGACCCGCGCATCGGCTTCGTAACCGTGACCTCCGTGGAGACAAGCCCCGACCTGCGCGCCGCCAAGGTGCACGTCAGCGTCCTCGGCAACGAGGAGGAGAGAGAGGCGACGATGGCCGGCCTTGCCTCCTCGCACGGCGTGCTGCAGGCGAAGATCGCCGCCGAGACGCGGATGAAGCGCACGCCGACCCTGAGCTTCCGCTACGACGAGACGGTCGAGCAGGGCATGCGGATCACCGAACTGCTGGAGGGAGAAGAGCAATGAGCGACGGCGGCGTGGCAACCACGGCGGGTATCGAGGAGGTCCTCGCCGAGCTGCGCTCGCGCGAGCGCTTCATCCTCACCGCCCACGAGGGCCCCGACGGCGACGCGCTCGGCTCGCTGCTCGGCATGCACCATCTGCTCAGCCAGCTCGGCAAGGACTCGGTGATGTTCATGGCGGCGAAGGAGTTCCCGCTGCCGATCGAGTACCGCTTCCTGCCCCTGGAGGAGGTCTTCCACGAGGCGCCGGCCGACATGGCCGACCGCACGGTGATCTTCCTCGACTGCGGCAACATCGACCGCATGCCGGTCGAGTTCCTAAGCGAGGGCGAGAACTTCCGCATCAACATCGACCACCACCACGACAACACCCGCTTCGGCGACGTCAACCTGGTCGAGGTCGGCGCCTCCTCGACCGCGGAGATCGTCTACGAGCTGGCGGCGGCGCTGGAGGCCGAGATCACGCCGGAGATCGCCGCGGCGCTCTACGTCGGCCTGATCACCGACACGGGCAAGTTCATGTACGAGAACACCAACGCCCGCACGCACCGGATCGCCGCCGACCTGATCGATGCCGGGGTCCAGGTCGACGACACCTATCGCCGCCTCTACGAGCACGTGCCGGTCGAGAAGCTGAAGCTGCTCTCACGCGCTCTTGATGGCATCCGCCGCTACTGCGGCGAGCGGCTGGTCGTCTCCTACATCACCGACGCCGACTACGAGGCGAGCGGTGCCGGGGCCGAGATGACCGAGGGGATCATCGACCATCTTCGCTCGATCGAGGGCACGAAGGTGGCGGCGCTGATTCGCGACCAGGGCGACCGCGGGCGCGCGGCGCGCAAGGTCAGCCTGCGCTCCAGCGGCGGCGAGATCGACGTCTCGGCGATGGCTCGCAAGCACGGGGGAGGGGGCCATAAGCGCGCCGCCGGCTTCTCGACCGATCTCGAGCTCGAAGAGCTGGTCACCTTCCTCTGCGGCGAAGTGAAAACTCAGCTCGGGCCCTGAGCATGGCGGCGACAGGGGCGGGCTCGGTACTGCTCTGCGACAAGCCGGCCGGCAAGACCTCGCATGACATCGTGCTTGCCGTTCGGCGCGAGCGGCGCGGCGAGAAAGTCGGCCACGCCGGCACCCTCGATCCCTTCGCCACCGGCCTGCTCCTCGTCCTGATCGGCCGGGCGACGCGCCTGCAGCGCTTCCTGGTCGAGTTGCCGAAGACCTACGTCGCCCGGGCCCGGTTCGGCTGGCGTTCCAGCACCGGGGACCCCGACGGTGAGCTGCACGAGACCGGGCGCCTGCCGGACTCCCTGGGGCTGCCCACCGGAACCGTGCGCCAGCGGGTGCCGATGACCTCGGCCGTGCGGGTCGGCGGAGAGCGCCTCTACCGCAAGGCCCACCGGGGGGAAACCGTGGAGACGCCCGAACGCGAGGTCGAGGTCTACCGCACCGAGCTGCTGGAAAGCGACGCCGAGAGCGCTTCCTACGAGGTCGAATGCTCCGCCGGCACCTACATCCGCACCCTGGTCGAGACCCTCGACGACGCCTACTGCGCCGGGCTGCGCCGCACCGCGATCGGTCCCTTCAAGGTCGAGGACGCCGGCCGCGAGCTAACCCTGGCCGAGGTCGCCGAGCTGGTCCCATCCACCGCCGAGGCCCTACGATGAGCTACCTGCGGTGAGTATCCAAGTCACCTCACTTCCCGATGCCGAGCCGCGGCCGCGCCACGTCGCGATCGGCACCTTCGACGGCGTCCACCGCGGCCACCAGGCCGTGATCAAGGGCGCCGACACCGTGCTCACCTTCGATCCCCACCCGCTGGAGATCATCCACCCGGCGGCGCTGCCGAAGCTGATCATGCCCTTCGGGGTCAAGCGCGACGTGATCGAGGGCCTCGGCGTCGACGAGCTGGTCGTGATCCCCTTCGACCAGGAGTTCGCCCAGCGCAGCGCCGAGGAATTCATCGAGGACGTGCTGATCGCCAAGCTCGGTGCCGAGCAGGTCTCGGTCGGCGAGAACTTCCGCTTCGGCGCCAAGGCCAAAGGCGATCCCGCCATGCTGGCCGCCCGCGAGGAGTTCGAGACCCGGGTCGTGCCGCTGGTCGAAACCGATGGCGAGACGATCTCCTCGACCCGGATCCGCGCCCTCGTCGCCGCCGGTGACATGGAGGGTGCGCGGCACTGCCTCGGCGCCCCCTTCATGGTCGAGGGGGAGGTCGTCAGCGGCGACCAGCGCGGCCGCGAGCTTGGCTTCCCGACTGCCAACATCGTCCCCGACGACCGCCTCGCGATCCCCGGCCACGGCGTCTACGCGGCCTTTGCCAACGGCATCCCGGCTGCGGTCAACGTCGGCGTGCGGCCGACCTTCGAGAGCGGCCGCGGGGTGCTGATCGAGACCTACCTGATCGATTTCGAAGGCGACCTCTACGGCACCCAGCTGCGGGTCGCCTTCGTCGAGCGGCTGCGCGGGGAGAAGCGCTTCGCCAGTGTCGAGGAGCTGATCGCCCAGATGCGGATCGATGTCGAGGACGCGAAGCGCGTCTGTGCTAGCTTGCAGCGGCCGTGAGCTCTGCCAGGAGCGCGGCAATTTTTACGATATGGGCCTGACCAAGGAGAAAAAAGACGAGCTGATCGGCAAGTACGGTCGCGCCGATGGCGATACCGGCTCAGCCGAGGTTCAGGTTGCCCTGCTCACCGAGCGGATCAACGAACTCACCGAGCACCTCCGCGGGCACGCCAAGGACCATCACTCGCGCCGCGGCCTGTTGATGCTGGTGGGGAAGCGCCGCCGCATGCTGCGCTACCTCGAGCGCCACGACCTCGAGCGCTACCGCGCCCTGGTCGCCGAACTCGGCCTGCGGCGATGATCGCCGCCGGGCAACCGGCGCCTGAGTTCACCCTCCGCGATCAGGACGGAGAGAAGGTCTCGCTCTCCGACTTCCGCGGCAAGAAGGTGCTCCTGGTCTTCTACCCGCTCGATTTCAGCCAGGTCTGCAGCGACCAGCTCTCGGTTTACCAGGAGGTCAAGCCCGAGATCGAGGCCAAGGGCGTGACCATGGTCGGGATCAGCGTCGACAGCGGCTTCGCCCACAAGGCCTTCCAGGAAAAGCTCGGGATCGACACGCCGCTGCTCGCGGACTTCGAGCCCAAGGGTGAGGTCGCGCGCGCCTACGGCGCCTACCTCGAGGAGAGGGGTCACAACAACCGCTCGCTCGTCCTCGTCGACGAGGGGGGCACGGTGGAGTGGGTGCACGAATCGCCGACGCCGCTGGAGATCCCCGGCGCCAATTTGATCTTCGACGCGCTTCAGGGCGCAGAGAGCGAGTAGCGAGATGAGCTTTGACTGGGGAAGAGGATCGCGCCTTGCTGCGCTTACTGCGGGCGCTTGTCTGGCGATGGCAGTGGCGCTCGCGCCGGCCAGCTCGGCGGACGTGACGATCGGGGCGAACGTCAACCAGAGCCCGCTCACCTCGGGGACCTGCGGCTTCGGAATCCCGGCGGAACGTCCCTGTACCTTCGTTACGAGCACGATCCCAGGACAGACGATGAACGCGCCATGCGCCGGCACGGTCACGCGTTTTCGCCTCAACGGGTTCGTCAGACCGGCCAACCACTACCGGCTCCGAGTGGTTCGCAGGAACGCGGACGGAAGCTTCACGGGCACCGCGAGCAGCGCTCCGGTGGCAATCGCGAGCGAAGGCGTCAACGAATACGCGACGAGCCTGCCGATCGCGGCGGGGGAACAGATTGGCATCGACTTTCTCGACTCGACCGAAGAGTTCGGCCTGCGCTGGGTCGGCAGCCCCGGAGTTGGCGCCGCCTACTTCTACGCATTTCCGGCGGATGGCGGTTCCGCATTTCCCACCGGCCCCGCCACGTTCTATTACCTCTTCAACGCTGATATCGCCTGTGCGTCGACGAATCCAACCCCCGGTCCCGCCCCGGCACCCAGCAACAAATTCAAGATCGTCAAGCTGAAGGGGACGACGCTGACCCTCGAACTCGCCTCAGCCGGTGCGGTGGCGGTCGCCGACGCGAGCGCCAAGCCCAAGAAGGCGAAGGCCTCTGCCTCGAAGGCGAAGGCGAAGCCCAAGCTGCTGAAGCCCTCGAGCGCTACCGGTGGACCCGGTCTGGCCAAGGTCAAGCTGAAGCTGACTGGCGCGGCGAAGAAAACGCTGAAGGCGAAAGGCAAGGTCAAGGTGAAGGCCAAGATCACCTTCACGCCGGCCGGCGGCACCGCGTCGACGCAGACTCGGTCGTTCACGGTCAAGGCGCCGAAACCGAAGCACTCCAAGCCGAAGCGCTCCAAGTAGCGAGGCGGGTCCCCGCCCAGGCGGTCCCTGTCAGGCTGTCGGCGTGAGTGAGCTGACCAGCGCCGCGGTCCCGCCTGTCGGGCCCGCGGACCATCGGCGCGGCTCCGGCCCCGAGCTGGTCGTCTACGCCGACCTCGGCTGCCCGCACTGCGCCTCGGCCTGGCGCGAGATCGGCGAGCGCGAGGCGGCGATCGTCTTCCGCCACTTTCCGGTCGCCAGCAAGCACCCGCGCTCGCCGGCCCTGCACGCGGCCGCCGAGGCCGCCGGTATGCAGGGTTCCTTCTTCGAGATGGTCGACTCGCTCTACGCGGACCGCGGCCACGTCGACGACCCGCACCTCTGGCAGCGAGCCGAGCGCCTTGGGCTCGATCTCGAACGCTTCGAGGTCGACCGCCGTTCCGCTGTCGTCGCCGAGTGCGTCCGCCGCGACTTCGAGACGGGCATCCGCGCCGGCGTCACCACCACGCCAGCCATCTTCTCGTAGGCCTCTGTACTCTCTTTCGGG
>CAWCJW010000006.1:0-6493 GCA_963795765.1 uncultured Solirubrobacterales bacterium | reverse complement strand
ATGCAGTGCAACGACGGTCGGAGCGATTGTCGCTTGCTTCGGAACTATGTTCTGGCTTGACTGTCGCGACGAGCGAGCGCGAGACAGAGACAGCCGCCGCTCGCCCTAGCCCTGGTCCAAATCCGAGAACAGGCACTCCTCCGGCGCCTTGTCGTCGCGGAAGCGATGGAAGCGCCCGCCGTGGCGGATCCGCCCGGCTGCGGCGTGGTCGTAGCCGATCTCGATTACCAGCTCGGGGCGTAGGGCGACCCACTTGAGGTCACGACCGCCGGTCCAGCGGCTCGGCTCGGCGGTGCCGGCCTCGCCGGTCTCCAGCGGTTCGAGCAGGGTTCGCAGGCTGCGTTTGGTCTCGTGGCTGAAGCCGGAGATGTGGCCGACTGAGCGCAGCTCGCCGTCGTCATAGAGGCCGAGGATTAGCGAGCCGACGGTTCCTTCCTCTTTGCCCGGCCGCCAACCCATCACCACGCAGTCGATCGTGCGCTCGCGCTTTACCTTCGCCATTCCTTTGCGCTTGCCCGGTATGTAGGGGGCGTCGAGCTGCTTGGCCATCGTTCCCTCGGTGCGGCGCAACCACTCCTCGGCCTGCTCGGTGTCGCGGGTGAGCACGCTCGTCTCCACGGTGGTTCCGTCGAGTTTCGTGGTGGTCCCGTCGAGCAGCCGCTCCAGCCGCTCACGGCGCTCCGCGAACGGCGTATCGAGCAGTACTTCGTCGCCCTCGGCAAGCAGATCGAAGGCGACCAAGCCAGCCGGGATCTCCTTTGAGAGCAGCGTGATCCGCGACTCGGCCGGGTGGATGCGGCTCTGCAGGGCGTCGAATTCGATGTTTCCTTCACCGTCGCGAATCACCAGCTCGCCGTCGAGCACGTAGCGCCCCGCTGGGAAGCTCAGCTCCGGAAAGTAGCGGGCCAGTTCTTTGCCGCCGCGCGACTGGACGTAGGAGTTATCGCCGTCGACGAAGACGATCGCGCGGAAGCCGTCGAGCTTCTGCTCGTAGGCCCACTCCTCGCCCAGGGGAAGCTCTTTGCGGGTCAGCGCCAGCTGGGGCTTGATCGGTGGGGCGAGCGGAAGGTTCACTCTGACCCGACAGTTTGCCGGGCTGCGCCTACGCGGGTCCGAACGCCTCGCGGCGCGCCCGCGCCTCGCGCGGGTCGGGGATCGGCACCGCCGTGAGCAGAGCTCTGGTGTAGGCGTCCTGGGGCCGCTCACAGACCGCGTCGGCCGGGCCCTCCTCGACGATCTTGCCCCGGTACATCACCGCGATCCGGTCGGAGACATGGCGGACGACACCGATGTCGTGGGCGACGAATATGTAGGTCAGGCCGAAGTCGGCCTGCAGCTCGGAGAGCAGGTCGAGGATCTGGGCGCGGATCGAGACGTCAAGGGCGGAGACCGGCTCGTCGGCGACGATCAGCTTCGGTCGCAGCGCCAGCGCCCGGGCGATCCCGATCCGCTGGCGCTGGCCGCCGGAGAACTCGTGCGGGAAGCGGTCGTAGTGCTCGGCGGAAAGCCCGACCCGGTCGAGCAGCTCATGCACTTCCCGGCGCAGCTCAGCGCCGCTTGCCTCGCCCTGTACGCGCAGCGGCTCGCCGACGATCTGGCCGATCCGCTTGCGCGGGTTGAGCGAGGCGTAGGGGTCCTGGAAGACCATCTGCATCTGGCGCCGCAGCGGCCGCATCTGACGCCGCGAGAGCCCGGCGATCTCGCGGCCCTCGAAGCGCACCGAGCCCGAGGTCGGCGCCAGCAGCTGCAGGATCGCGCGCGAGAGCGTCGACTTGCCGCTGCCCGACTCGCCGACCAGGCCAAGCGTTTCCCCTTGGCGCACACTGAGGCTGACGCCGTCAACCGCGCGCACCCGGTCGACCTCGCGATTGAGCAGCCCGCGCCTGACCGGGAAGTGCTTGACCAGGTCGGTGACCTCGAGCAGCGGCTCGCCCTCGCGCCCGGGGCGCAGCGGCGGCGCCGCGTCGAGCCGCACCACGGCATCGAGCAGCTTGCGCGTGTAGGGGTCGGCCGGCGAGTAGAAGATCTGATCGAGTTCGCCGCGCTCGACGATCAGGCCGTTGTGCATGACCAGCACCCGGTCGGCGACCTCGGCGACGACGCCGAGGTCGTGGGTGATCAGGATCGTCGCCAGGCCGCGTTCGCGGTTGAGCCGCTCGAGCAGGGCGAGGATCTGGGCCTGCACGGTGACGTCGAGCGCCGTCGTCGGCTCGTCGGCAATCAGGATCTCGGGCTCGAGCGCCAGTGCCATCGCGATCATCGCCCGCTGGCGCATCCCGCCCGAGAACTGGTGTGGGTAGTCGTCGACGCGCTGGTCGGCATCGGGAATGCCGACCGAGTCGAGCAGCTCGACGGCGCGCTCGTGCGCCGCGGACTTGCTTGTCCCGCCGTCGTGCGCCCGGATCGCCTCGGCGATCTGCCAGCCGATCTTGTAGACGGGGTTGAAGGAGGTCATCGGGTCCTGGAAGACCATCGCCACGCGCGCTCCCCGCACGCCCCGCAGCTCGCCCTCGCTCGCCCTCAGCAGCTCCTGCTCGCCGAGCCGCGCCGAGCCGGAGATCTCGGCGTTGGGCGAGCGGGTGAGGCCGAGGATCGTCTGCGCGGTGACGCTCTTGCCCGAGCCCGACTCGCCGACGATCGCCAGCACCTCGCCGGGCGCGAGCTCGAAGGAGACCCCGTCGACCGCCTGCACCCGGCCGCTCTGGGTGTTGAAGGAGACCCGCAGGTCCTGGACCGTGAGCAGCGCCGCGCTCATTCAGCCGACGTCCCCAGCCGGATCCGCGGGTCGAGCCAGGCGTAGGCGATGTCAACCAGCGCGTTGAAGAGGACGACGAAGAAGGCGCCGAAGAGGACGATCGCCATCACCGGCGGCAGGTCGAAGTTTTTCAGCGATTCGAAGGCGTAGAGGCCGATCCCGTTGATGTTGAAGATGCCTTCGACCAAGATCGCGCCGCCGAGCAGGGCGCCGAAGTCGAGGCCGAAGAGGGTGACGATCGGGATCAATGAGTTGCGCAGTACGTGGCGGGTCATCACCTGTCGATCGCTGAGCCCCTTGGCCCGCGCCGTGCGCACGTAGTCCTCGCTCATCGCGTCGAGCATGTTCGAGCGCAGAACACGGCTGTAGAGCCCGACGTAGGTGATCGCCAACGTCACCCAAGGCAAAATCAGGTGTTCGGCCCATTCCAGCGGGTTGCTGGCGAATTCGACGTATTCCCCCGAGGGGAAGATTTCGGTCTTGTAGGTGAGGTAGATGAGGAAGATCGCGGCGAGCCCGAAGACGGGTATCGAGATCCCCGCGACCGCGATCACGGTTAGCGCCCGGTCGAGCAGGCTCCCCGCACGAACCGCCGAGAGGTAGCCGAAGAGGATCCCGAAGAACATCCAGATCACCGCGGCGCCGATGCAGAGCGAGAAGGTGGCCGGGATCCCTTCGACGATCCGTTCGTCGACGTTTTCCCGCCCGAAATACGATTCGAGGTCGCCGCTGAAGACCTTCTTCATCATCGTCACGTACTGCTGCGGCAGCGAGTCGTTGAAGCCCCATTCCTCGTTGATGTTGGCGATCAGGTTCGGTGTCGCCGCCTTGCCGGCGATCCGGTGTGCCGGATCGGAGCTGGGGATCACGTTGAAGATCAGGAAGGTCAGCACCGAGACCGCGAAGAGGACCGCGACCATCCCGAGCAGGCGCCGCAGCGCGAAGCGGGCCACCTAGACCGCCGTCCCCTCTGGCTCCGCAACGCCCGCGTGCGCCGCCAGCCGCAGCTTCGAGTTCGGGTCGAGCGCGTCGCGCAGGCCGTCGCCGAAGACGTTGACCGAGAGCACGGTGAGCAGGATCATCACGCTGGGAATGACGGTCAGCAGCGGCGCGCTGGTGAGCAGGTCGAAGCCGCCGGCGATCATCGTGCCCCAGGAGGTGTTCGGAGGCTGCACGCCGACGCCGAGGAACGAGAGCGCCGCCTCGAGCAGCATGTTGTTGGCGATGGTCAGGGTGAAGAGGACGATGATCGTCGAGGAGAGGTTCGGCAGTAGCTCGCCGAACATCACCCGCAGCGGGCCGGCGCCCTGCGCCACGGAAGCCTCGACGAACTCTTTCTCGCGCAGGGAGAGCACCTGCCCCCGCAGCGGCCGGGCGACGTAGGGGATCGAGACCCCGCCGATGATCAGGATCGGGATCCAGATCGAGTCACCCGAGACGTGGAGTGGGCCGATCTGCAGCCCCCCGAGGGCGAGCGAGACGCCGAGCGCGATCGAGAGCAGCATCACCGGAAAGGCCCAGACCACGTCCAGCACCCGTGAGATCAGGGTGTCGGTCCAGCCCCGGTAATAGCCGGCGAGCAGGCCGAGGACCGTCGCCAGCGCCGTCGTCAGCAGAGCCGAGACGATGCCGATGAAGAGCGAGGCGCGTCCGCCGTACATCAGCCGCACCATCTCGTCGCGGCCGAGGCGACCGTCGGCGCCGAGGAAGAACTTGCCTCCCGCTTCGAACCACTGCGGCCCGATCGGCTTGCCTTCGCGGTTGACGACCTCGCGCTTTTCGCCGTCGACTTCGATCTTCTCCAGCGTGTGGGTCTTGTTGGGCCCGGTGTGCGCGACGTTGTCTGCCCAGAGGGGCGCGGCGAGTACGAAGGCGACGATCAGCAGGAAGAGCCCGAGGAACGCCAGCGCCACCCGGTTGCGGCGCAGCCGCCGCCAGGCGAGGCGCCAGGGGTTGCCCGACGCTCCCGGCGTTGCCTCGACGTTGGGCTCGGCAGTCACCCCGTCAGTGTGAAGTGGCCGGCGGCTACTTGAACTGGAAGCTGGTCAGGTCCTGGCCGAAGGTGGGATTGAAGATCACCTTGTCCAGGTCGATTTCTTTGCTGACGAAGGTCGAGACGGTATTGGTCCCGTACGGCGCCATCGGCGCCAGTTCCATGAATTCCTTGTCCAGTTCCGCGTATTCGGCTTCCTGCTGAGGCCCGAGTGGCTGTTCCGCCAGCTTGGCGATTTTCGCGTTCAGCTTCGGATCATCGATGCGCGAGAGGTTCGTGTTGTAAGTGGGAGCGATGCTTTCGCCGTCGAGCATCGGCTGGAAGAAGTCGTTCGGGTGCGGATAGTCCTCGTAGAAGGCGAGCCAGCCGGTGTCGAGGTCGGGCGTCGTTTCATTGCCGATGATCGCGTAGTAGTTGTCGGCGTTGATCGTCTTCAGCTTGGCGTTGAAGCCGAGTTCGTTGAGCACGCCTTCGTAGTATTCGCCCGCTTCGTTGTTGGGGCTTTCGTTGTCGGTCCAGACGGTGATGTCGCGGTCCGAGGGGTTGGCTTCCGCGAGCAGTTCCTTCGCCTTGGCCATGTCGTGCGGGTAGAGGTCAAACGGCTTGTGGCCGGGCATCCCTTCGGGCAGGATCTGGTGCGTCGCGGCGAGCGAGCCCGCGTAGATCCGTTCCAGCGCCGCGGGGTTGATCGCGTAGTTGACCGCCTGGCGGACCTTGACGTCGTCGAAGGGCGGCTTTTCCGTGTTCATCCAGAAGAGGTAGAGGTTGATCGGGTGCTCGACCCGGAACTGGGTCCCTTCGTATTTGTCCTTGACTTTGTTGTAGAGGTCAGAGGAGATCGGGGTCTGCATCCAGTTGGCCTTGGCCCGTTCGATTTCGTTGACCTGGGTCGAGTCGTTGCGGATCACCCTGATGTCGATCTTGTCGACGTGGCCGGCGGGCACCTCGCTGATCTGCGCGCCGTTGGCCTTGGCCCAGTAAGGGTTGCGCGCGTAGGACCACCCGCGGCCCGGTTCGGACTTGGTGATCATGTACGGGCCGGTGGCCGGCGGTGGGTCGGCGGTGAGGTTCTTGGCCGGGGTGCCGGAGGGCAGCACCGCCGCGAACAGCATTCCCAGCTCGTTGCTGAACGTGCCGCGAGGGTTGGTCAGGTCGATCACGATCTTGCCGCTGCGGTCGTCGGTCTTGATTCCCGGGATGCGGCCACTCTTCGTCTTGGCGAATTTTTCCGCTCCCACGATGTCTTCGTAGAAGCCGATGCCAGGCGAGTTCATCTTGAAGAGGCGTTCGATCGAGCTGGCGAAGTCAGAGGCGACGACGGGGGCGCCGTTGGAGTACTTGAGGCCCTTGCGCAGGGTCAACGTGTAGGTCTTGCCGCCGTTGCTGATCTTCGGCAGGCTCTCGGCGAGGGCCGGGACCACCTTGCTGCCGGCCGTGCCGTTGGCGTGGGCATAGGTGAGCAGCGGCAGGTAGGTGTCGTACATCGCCGTCCAGCCTTCGACTTCGTAGGAGAGCGCCGGGTCCAGATAGGCGGGGAAAGAGGCGTAGGTGCCGGTCAGCGTGCCGCCTTCCTTGCCGCCCGAGCTGCTGCCGCAGGCGGCGAGTCCGAGAGCTGCTCCGACGGCAAGGACGAGCACCAGCGCTACGGAACCAAACTTTCTCAACGGACTACCTCCGAGTCAGATCGGACAGGACCACGATTCCCCCCCACTGGAATCAACTCCACCATAATCTCCCCTTCGGCG
>CAWCJW010000005.1:0-83691 GCA_963795765.1 uncultured Solirubrobacterales bacterium | reverse complement strand
ACGGCGGCCGAGGCCTCAACGGCGAACTGCTTCGTTGCGCCCAACTTTGCGATCGGCGCCGTGCTGCTGATGGAGGTATCGCAGACGATCGCCCGCCACATGCCCGAGTGCGAGATCATCGAGCTGCACCACGATCGCAAGCTCGACGCCCCCTCCGGCACGGCCAAGCTCACCGCTGAGCTGATTTGCGGCGCCGGCGGCAACGTCCACGAGCCGATCCACTCGGTCCGCTTGCCGGGCCTGGTCGCTCACCAGGAAGTGATCTTCGGCGGCGAGGGCCAGACGCTCAGCCTGCGCCACGACTCGATCGATCGCCGCTCTTTCATGCCCGGCGTGATGCTCGCCGTGCGCAAGGTCGGCCGACCTGCCCGACCGCTTCACCGTCGGTCTGGAAAAGCTACTCTGAGCGGCATGGAGGAGATTCGCGGAATCCTTACTGCGATGGCGACGCCGTTCGACGAGGAGCGGCGCCGTTGACGAGGCCGCTGCGCTGAAGCTCGCCACCTACCTGCTCGAACACGGCTCGCATGGCCTGGTCATCTCTGCCACGACCGGCGAGGCGCCGACGCTGACCGACGAGGAGGCGCTGGTCCTGCTGCGCGCGGTACGCAAGGAGGTCGGCGATGAGGTGCTGCTGGTCTGCGGCACCGGCACCAACTACACCGATCACTCGATTGAGCTGACTCAGGCGCCGCCGCCGAGGCCGGCGCCGACGCGGCGCTGATCGTCACCCCGTACTACAACAAGCCCAACCCGGCCGGCATCCAAGCCCACTTCGAAGCAATCGCGGACGCCGTTCCCGGGCCTGCCGCTGATCGCCTACAACATCCCCTCGCGCGTGGTCGTCAACGTGCCGCCCGAGGGGCTGGCGGAGTTGGCCAAGATCGAGACCGTCGTCGCGCTCAAGCAGGCCAACAACGATGAGCTGCAGCCGATCGAGGGCCTCGAGATCCTCGCTGGCAACGACGACATCTTCCTCAGGACGCTGGAGATCGGCGAGCGCGGGCGGCATCTGCGTCGCCTCGCAACTGATCGGCCCGCAGATGCGGGAAGTCTGGGACGCGGCGCAGGCCGGTGACTTGGATCGAGCCCGCGCAGATCGATGCCGGTCTGCGCGAGATCTATGCCGCGATGGGCGTGACCACCAACCCGATCCCGGTCAAGGCGGCGTTGGAGATGACCGGCCTGATCCCATCCGGAAGACTTCGACTTCCCCTCGTGCCCGCTGATCGCGGAGCAGAGGGCGACTGTACGAGCCGCGCTCGAAGGCGTCGGCCTCAGCTTGGTGACTCCCTAGTGCCCGCCGGCAAGCTGCGCGTGCTGCCGCTCGGGGGACTGGGCGAGATCGGCAAGAACATGACCGTGATCGAGTACGACGGCCGTATCGTCGTCGTCGACACGGGCCTGATGTTCCCGACCGCGGAGATGCTCGGCATCGACCTCGTCCTGCCGGACTTCTCCTACCTGCGCGATCGGGTCGACGACATCGAGGCGATCGTGCTCACCCACGGTCACGAGGACCACGTCGGCGCCCTGCCCTACGTGCTGCGTGAGCTCGGCATGCCGCCGGTCATCTACAGCGGCCTGCTCACCGTCGGCATGGTCCGCGCCAAGCTCGACGAGCACAAGCTCGAAGACGCGCCGCTGCAGGAGCTGCCGGCGGGGGAGAAGGTTCAGGCCGGGCCCTTCGAGCTGGAGCTGATCCACCTCTCGCACTCGATCCCCGACGCCCGCGGGGTCCTGCTCACCACCAAGGCAGGCAACGTGCTGATGACCGGCGACTACAAGTTCGACCAGACCCCGGTCGACGGCCGTCCCGCCGACATCTCGCGACTGGCGGAACTGGGTCGCGACGGCCTGACGCTGCTCTGTGGTGACTCGACCAACGCCGACCGGCCCGGCGTGGCTCCCTCGGAGTCGAGCGTCGGGCCGGCGCTGCTGGAGACCTTCGCCTCCTGTGAGGGCCGCATCATCGTCACCTCCTTCGCCTCCAACATCCACCGCGTCCAGCAGGTGATCGACGCCGCCGTGCAGCTCGACCGCCGCGTCGCTCTGGTCGGTCGCTCGATGCGCAAAAACTTCAACATCGCCTCCAATCTCGGCATCGCCAAAGCGCCGTCCGGCCTTTTCATCCAGCCGCGCGAGATCGAGAACTTCCCCGACGAGAAGGTGATCGTGATCTCGACCGGCAGCCAGGGCGAGCCGCTCTCGGCGCTGCGGCGGATGGCCAACAACGACCACCGCGACGTCGAGCTGCACTCCGGCGACACCGTGGTCTTCTCGGCTACGCCGGTTCCCGGCAACGAGCGCGCCGTCAACGAGACGATCGACCGCATCTTCGAGATCGGCGCCAAAGTCGTGACCGCAAAAGACGCGCCGATCCACGCCTCCGGGCATGGCTGGCAGGAGGAGCTGAAACTGATGCTCAACCTGACCAAACCGCGCTATGTATTGCCCGTCCACGGCGACCACCAGCGCCTGCGCCTGCACGCCGAGCTGGCCGAATCGGTCGGCGTCGCCCCCGAGAACATCTTCCAGGGGCGCAATGGCCTGCCCCTCGAAGATCGACCAGAACGGTGCCGGCTTCGGTGAGGAGATCCACGCCGGCGTGATCTACGTCGACGGCGTCAACGTCGGCGAGCCCGACGACGTCGCCCTGCGCGACCGCCGTGAGATCTCCGCCGACGGCCTCTTCATCGTCGTCGCCACGATTTCCTCCGAGGACGGCCACGTCGTTGCCGACCCCGAGGTGCTCTTCCGCGGTGTCGCCTTCCTCGAGGAGGCCGACGCCCTGGTCGAGGACCTGCGCGACCTGGTCGAGGACTCGCTCGAGGACGCGGCCAAAGCGGGCACGCGCGAGCTGCACCTGGTCCAGGAAGACGTTCACGACGCCGTCGCCGGTCTGGTCTACGAAAAGCTGCGGCGGCGGCCGATGATCGTTCCGGTTGTTGTAGAGGTCTGACGAGGGCGTCCCCGGCCCCGCGGGTCCTGTCGCCGCAGGAACCCCCACCCCTTCCGGTCGCTAAAGCGTCCTCAGGGGCGGGTCCCCCTACGGCGCCACCCCCGGGGAGGGGCGCTTTTCGGCAGAGCTCCGCGCGAGGGACGACACCTCCGTCTGAAAGAAGCTCTTTGCCCTGGCACGGATGAGCGGGGATCGAGCCGCTCGTCGGGCGGGTGGCGTGGTGGCGGGGGTCCCCCATAGCGCAGGGCGCCGCAGGCGTCCGAGCACATGGGGGAGGGCCGCCGCGACAGGACCCGCCCGCCTAACCGCTTGACCTTCGCTCACCCGAGCACAAAAAAAGGACCTGCCGGAGATGTTGGGGAGAGTCCGGCAGGTCCTTGTGTCTCGTCCGCGGATAAATCTAGGTCGCGCCGCTAAAGCGAAACTAAAAGGTTGAGGCAGGCTGCTGGGCGGGTTGCAGGGGGAGCCTGACTCGGAACTGGGCGCCGCCCGAGGCCGATTCGCCGACTTCAACTGTGCCGGCGTGGGAGACCGCGACGGAGCGGACGATGGCGAGGCCGAGGCCGCTGCCGGGGCCAACTGCAGTGTCGGCCGGTCCCTCGCCGCGGACGAAGCGGTCGAAGATCTGCTCGCGCAGGCGGGGTGGGATGCCGGGGCCGTCGTCGGCAACCTCGAGCACCGCTTCCTCGCCGAGGCGGCGCAGGTGCAGTTCGATGCGGGCCCCCGGGGGTGTGTGGCGGGAGGCGTTGTCGAGCAGGTTGAGGACCATCCGGTGCAGCTCGTCGGCGTTGCCGATTACCGGCAGCGCCTGCTGGTTATCGATGTCCAGCTCGCGGTCGCCGAGGACCGGCGCCATCTCGGCGGCGGCGTTGCCGGCGATCTCGGCGAGGTCGCACGGCCCGTGCTTTCCCGCCCGCCCGGCGTCGGCGCGGGCGAGCAGCAGCAGGTCAGCGACCAGGCGGCTCATCCGTTTCGAGGAGCGCAGGGCCGAGTCGACCATCGCCCGGTCGTCGTCCTGGCTCGGCGCCTGCAGCGAGGCCTGCAACAGCTCGAGGTTGGCCAGCACGCTGGTCAGTGGCGTGCGCAGCTCGTGCGAGGCGTCGGCGACGAACTCGCGCTGTTTCTTCATCGCCGCCTCGCGCTCGGCGCGGGCGGAGTCGAGTGAGCGCAGCATCTGCTCCAGAGTGCGGGCGAGCTCGCCGACCTCGTCGCTGACCTTGGGGTCCGGCATATGGCTGGAGGGATCGCCGGTATCGGCGATCTGGCGCGCGGTTGCGGTCAGAGCCGAGATCGGGCGCATCGCCCGGGCGGCGATCGCGACCCCGGCGAGGATCGCGAGCAGGGTGCCGCCGAGGACGCCGGCAGCGATGAAGAGCCAGAGCCGGTCGACGGTCGAGTCGAGGTGGGCGATGTTGCGGCCGTACTGAATGAAGCCCGTGGTGGCGCCGGATTCGCCGCTGATCCGGGTGGTTGCGACCCGCATCTGACCGAAGTTGGAGAGGCCGAGCGAGGAGGACGATCCCATCTGCTCGGCGCCGAGGCTTTCCTTGATCAGGTTGCCTTCGGCATCGAACACGCGGGCCGAGGCGCCGTCGGGTCGGACGAAGTCGTCGAGCTTGGGGCCGCGAAAGTAGGTGCCGAGCGACGTGCTGAAGATCCGGCTTTCCGCCGCCAGCGTCTGCGCGGCCCCGCTGACCTGGCGGTTAAAATCGTCGCGGACGCGGCTGGTGGCGACCTGGCCGATCACGGCGCCGAAGACGAGCAGGATGGCCAGGGTGAGGCCGGCTGAAACCGCCGCCAAGCGCCAGCGCACCGGCCACGATGACGGTCTCAGGCGACCGCCATACGGCGTCCTCGATCGCCCAAATAGCGCTGCTATTCGGGCTCCCTGCGTCCTTGTCTGGCGACGCCTGAGCCTCGTCACGGTTATTGCTTGAGGACGTAGCCGGCGCCGCGTTTGGTGTGCAGGAGGCGGGGCTCTCCGCCGGCCTCGAGCTTGCGCCGCAGGTTGGAGATGAAGACGTCGATCGTGTTCGTCGCCGCGGTTGGGTCATAGCCCCAGACGTCGTCGAGCAGGCGCTCGCGGGAGACGACGAGGCGCTCGTTGCGCATCAGGTACTCGAGCAGCTCGAACTCGCGGTTGGTCAGCTCCAGCTCCCGCTTGCCGCGTTTGACCTCGCGCGTGTCCGGGTTGAGGGCGAGGTCGGCGACCTCGAGCGAGGCGGCGCCACGCGGCGGCCGGCGGCGCAGCAGGGCCCGGATCCGCGCCAGCAGCTCCTGGCGCTCGAAGGGCTTGACCAGGTAATCGTCGGCGCCGCTGTCGAGGCCGCTGACCCGGTCCTCGGTCTCGGCCCGGGCGGTAAGCATCAGGATCGGCACGTCGCCATCGGCGCGCAAGCGCCGGCAGACCTCGACGCCGTCAAGACGGGGCAGGCCGAGGTCGAGCACGACGAGATCGGGGACGAAGCCGCTGGCGACGTCGAGTGCCTCGACCCCGTCGGCACTGGTCTTCACCTCGTAGCCCTCCTGGCGCAGCGAGCGGCGCAGGACGTCGGCAATCTCGGCGTCGTCCTCGACGACGAGGACGCGGCCGGTCGCGGTTTCGGGATCGCTGGTCAGCATCTGCGTCGATGTTAAAGGCGAAATGCCCGGAAGCAGCCGAGATTTAGCTGTGTTTTAGGGCGCGGCGCGGATTCGTCCGTGCGCGCAGGGGTAGACCGGCTAGCGTCGAAGGGGCTGCCTATGTTCGTGCGTAACAAGAAGCGCGGTAAAGCCGCGCGCCGTAAGCCGAAAGCAAAAGCCAAAGCAGCGAAGGGGAGGCTGCACCTGCCGCAGGCGCTGGAGCAGCGCCACCTCGACTTGATCGGGCTGTTCCTGATCGCCGCGGGCGTCTACCTCAGCTTCGTGCTCTTCTTCGGCTGGGATGGCGGCAAGGTCGGCTACGGGCTGGAAACCGCTCTCGTTTACCTCTTCGGCACGGTCGGCGCGCGGATCTTCACCGTCTTGATGCTGGTGATCGGCGGGCTGCTGGTCACCGGTACCTCGATCTCGACTCTCTTCCGCGGCATCGGCCGTGGCACTCGCCGCGTCTTCCTCGGCAGCCGCGCCGCAACCCAGACCGCGATCCAGACCCGGCGCGACCGCCAGGAGGAAAAGACCTTCGCCTTCGAGACCCAGGCCGGCCCGACCGACGTGATGAGCGCCTATCCCGAGGAGGACGACGTCGAGCCGACCGTCGCCCTGGTCGAAGAGCCCGAGCCGGACGTCGAGGAGGTCGCAGAGGCCGTCACCGAGAGCTTTGACGCCGAGCTGGCCGCGATCGAGGCCGAGGAAGATGCCGTGGCCGTCGATCCAATTCCCGAGCCGGAGCAAGTTTCCCTAACGCCGCAGGGCAACAAGCGGGGCGTGACGATCTCCGAGGGCATCGACTACAAGCCGCCGCCGGCCAAATCTCTTGAACGCGGCAAAGGCGACAAGGGTGTCGACCCGCGCGATCACGAGATCGTCGGTCGCAAGCTGGTCGAGACGCTCGCGCACTTCAAGGTCGAGGCGAAGATCGTCGGCATCGTCAGCGGGCCGCACGTCTCGCGCTACGAACTGCGCCTCGCCCCGGGCACCAAGGTCAAGAAGGTGACCGAGCTCTCCAACGACCTCGCCTACGCGCTGGCCTCGACCGACATTCGCATCCTCGCTCCGATCCCCGGCAAGCAGGCGGTTGGCGTCGAGGTCCCCAACGCACGCCGCCGCATCGTCCGCCTCGGCGACATCTACTCCGCCCGGCCCGAGAAGACCTCGCCGCTGGTCGCCTGGCTCGGCAAGGGGATCGACGGCAACCCGGTTTGGACCGACTTGGCGAAGATGCCGCACGTGCTCGTTGCCGGCACCACCGGCTCGGGCAAGTCCGGCTGCGTCAACGCGATCCTCTCCTCGATCCTGATGCAGGCCTCGCCCAACGACGTCCGCCTCGTCCTCGTCGACCCCAAGCAGGTCGAGCTCAACCACTACGAGAACGTGCCCCACCTCTTGACGCCGGTGGTCACCTCGCCGCGCCTCGCCGCGAACGTGCTGGCCAACCTGATCGGCGAGATGGAGAGCCGCTACGGGATCATGGGCCAGGCTCGCTGCCGCAACCTTGCCGAGCTCAACCGCGCCCGCGCCAAGGCCGGCGAACCGCCTTTGCCGCACATCCTCTGCGTGATCGACGAGCTCGCGGACCTGATGATGGTCTCCCCGGCCGAGGTCGAGGACTCGATCATCCGCCTCGCCCAGAAGTCCCGCGCCACTGGGATCCACCTGGTGCTGGCGACCCAGCGACCCTCGACCGACATCATTACCGGCACGATCAAGGTCAACATCCCGGCCCGCATCGCCTTCGCGGTCTCCTCGCAGACCGACTCCCGGGTGATCCTCGATCAGGGCGGCGCCGAGGCGCTGCTCGGCCAGGGTGACATGCTCTTCCGCGGCGCCGGCACCTCGAAGCTGCAGCGGATCCAGGGTGCCTTCGTCACCGAGGAGGAGACCGCCCGCATCACCAGCCACTGGGCCAAGCAGGGCGAACCCGAATTCGAGGCCGAGTTGCTCGAGCTGCACGAGGAGAAAGGCGTCGAAACCGAGGGCGACTTCGATCCCGACAGCGATGATCTGCTCGATGACGCGATCCGGGTCGTGGTCGAAACCGAAACCGCCTCCGTCTCGATGATCCAGCGGCGCCTGCGCGTCGGCTACACCCGTGCCGGGCGGCTGATCGACATGCTCGAGCGCCGTGGCGTGATCTCCGGCTACGAAGGCTCAAAACCGCGCCAGGTCTTGGTCACCCAGGCCGACCTGAGCCGCCTAATCGGCGGCGGCGAGGCTCAATCCGCTGAGCCCGTGCCTTCACCCGTCGCGCCCGAGTAGACCTCAGCGCCAGGGGTAGGACAATGCCCCAATGGACAGCGGTGTCGGCACGATCCTGCGCAGAGCGCGGACTCGTCGCGAGCTCGAGCTCTCCGAGGTCGAGGCGGCGACGAGGATCCGCCTGCGCTACCTGCGCGCGATCGAGGACGAAGAATGGGACGTGCTGCCGGGCGGCGTTTACCGACGCGGATTCATTCGCACTTACGCCTCGTTTCTCGGCCTTGACGGCGAGCGCCTGGTCGAGGACTACCGCCAGAGCGTTGAACCCTGGCATCGCGCCGGCGCGGCGCAGTCGCAGACAGAGCCACAGGGAGCGCCGGCCACGCCTCGCGGTGTTCTGCTCGCCGGCCTCGCCGTACTGGCGGTAATTGCCGTGGCCGTCGTCGCGATCGTCGCCTTCCCGACGGGCGGGGGAGGGGGCTCTTCTCCGACTCAGCGAGACACGGAGGTTCCGCGGGGTCATCAGGCGCCGGCGCCGGCGAAAGTGCCAGCGGCGCACTCCAAGGGGGGCGTCACGGTGCGGCTGGCGGCCAGCGCCGAAGTCTGGGCCTGTCTGGTCAATGCCAAGGGCAAAGCTCTGGTCGACGGCCTGATCCTGGAAGCGGGTGCCGAAGAAGGGCCCTTCCACTCCGGTAGCTTCACGGTTTCCTTCGGCAACGGCGAGGTCAAGATGCTCATCGACGGCAGGGAAGCGGAAATACCGGCGACGTCCAGCCCGGTCGGCTACGCGATCAACTCTGCCGGCAAGCTGACCAAGCTCGGCGAAACGGAACGGCCTACCTGCGCATGAGCGAGGTGCGGGCGGGCATAGTCGTCACCGGCACCGAGGTGCTGACCGGGCGGATCGTTGATCGCAACGGTCCCTGGCTTTCCGAACAGCTTGCCGAGCGCGGGGTAGAGGTTGCCCACATCCTCGTCGTCGGCGATCGACCCGACGATCTCGAGGCGGCGTTGCGCTTCATGGCCGGCGAGGACATGGATCTGATCGTTACTTCCGGTGGACTCGGCCCGACCGCTGACGATCTCACCGCCGAGGTGGTCGGTCGCTTCGCCGGCCGCGCGATGGTCCTCGACGAGGCGGTGGAGGAGAAGATCGCTGAGGTCCTGCGCGGGTTCGCTCGCCGGGCCGGCATTCTCAAATTCGACCCAGAGGCATTGCGCGAGGCCAACCGCAAGCAGGCGATCATCCCCGAGGGCTCGCTTCCGCTTGATCCGATCGGTACCGCGCCGGGCCTGATCGTGCCAGCTGGCGATCGGGTCGTGGTCGTGCTCCCTGGGCCGCCGCGGGAGCTGCAACCGATGTGGCCGGTGGCGCTGGCAGCCGAGCCGGTCAAGGCGCTGCTCGACCACGCCACGCCGCTGCACGGTTACACCCTGCGCATGTTCGGCGTGCCCGAGTCCGAGATCGCCAAGAGCCTGCGCGAGATCGAGGACGACGGCGTGGATCTACCCGAGGTCGAGATCACGACCTGTCTGCGCCGCGGTGAGATCGAGATCGACGTGCGCTATCGCGACAAAGCGGCGGATATCGCCGAGGCGGTCCGCTCTGGCCTGCGGGCTCGGCATCCCCGCCATCTCTTCAGCCTCGACGGCGAGACGATTGACGCCCAGGTGGCGGCGCTCCTGCAGGGCCACCGGCTTGGCCTGGCCGAGTCCTGCAGCGGCGGCCTGCTGGCGGCGCGGATCACCGACCTGCCCGGCGCCTCGTCCTACATGGCGGGCAGCGTCGTCTCCTACTCGAATCAGGCCAAGGCAGACCTGCTCGGGGTCGATCCCGGGTTGATCGAAGAGAAGGGTGCCGTCTCGCTCGAGGTGGCCGAGCAGATGGCGCTCGGCGCGATCGAACGTTTCGAGGCCGACGTCGCCGTCTCGATCACCGGGATCGCCGGTCCAGACGGAGGCACGGAGGAGAAGCCGGTCGGCTATGTCTGCTTTCACGCCCGCCTCGCCGACGGCACCTTCCTCGCTCGTGATCCGGTGATTCCCGGCGGTCGCGCCGACATCCGCGAACGCTCGGCACTGGTCGGAATGCACCTGCTTCGCCTCCTGCTCAGGGGCGAAGAGGCGCCGCTCTAGGGCAAGTCGGCACGGTTTCGGCGCAGGCGGGCGTTGTCTCGCGCGCCCGCGGCCCGTAGCTTGAACCGGGTGAGCAGGGAAAGACTGAAGAGCCCGCGGGCACGCCTGTTCGTCGCCTTGGATCTACCGGATGGCCTGCGCGATGAGATCGTTGACTGGGGCCACAGCGAGCTGGCCGACCCGGCGCTGCGCCTGGTGGCGCCCGAGTCGCTGCACATCACACTCGCCTTCCTCGGCTACCTGCCGGAGCGGGAGATCGCGGCGCTGGGCGAGATCGTCGGTGGCCTTGGCGCGGCGGCGCCGAGCGTCGCCCTCGAAGATCCGATCGCCAAGCCCTCGCTGAAGCGAGCCCGCCTCTTCGCCCTGCCGGCCCTAGCTCCTGATGCGCTGCCGCTGCAGCGGGAACTCGAGCGGAAGCTCGTCGGCGAGCAGCTTTACAAGCCGGAGAACCGGCCGTTTTGGCCGCACGTAACGGTCGCCAGGGTCAAGTCTGCAGGGCGGGGATCGAGGCGTCCGCAGAGGATGGAGGGATCCCCCGGAGCACTGCCGAAAACGCTCTTAGAGCCCGCTCTTTGCGTCCGGGTGACGCTCTACCGTTCTGTACTCCAGCCGCAGGGTTCGCGATACACCCCGCTGGCGCAAGTTGAGCTGTCCCGAGACGGGCGGCAGTGAGGTGAAAGAAGAGATGGCAGATAAGAAGACGCCTTTGAACGATGTCTCGGCGAAGGAAGCCAAGGCAAAGGACGCTGCCCTCGAGGCGGCGGTGACCCAGATCGAGCGTGATTTCGGGGCGGGCTCCCTGATGAGGCTCGGCGCCGACAGCAAGCTCCCCGTCGAAGCGATTCCGACCGGCGCCGTTGCGCTTGACCTGGCGCTTGGGATTGGCGGCGTGCCCCGGGGCAGGATCGTTGAGATCTTTGGCCCGGAGTCCTCCGGTAAGACGACGCTGATCTACCACATCATCGCCGAGGCTCAAGCCAAGGGTGGGGTCTGCGTCTTCATCGACACCGAGCACGCGATGGATCCGATCTACGCGCGGGCAATTGGCGTCGACACCGACGAGCTGCTGGTCTCCCAGCCCGACTACGGCGAGCAGGCGCTGCAGATAGCCGACCGCCTGATTGCCTCCGCCGCCGTCGACGTCGTCGCGATCGACTCGGTCGCGGCGCTGACGCCAAAGGCCGAGCTGGACGGCCAGATCGGCGACACGACCGTCGGCCTGCAGGCGCGGCTGATGTCGCAGGCGATGCGCAAGCTGGCCGGCAACCTCAACCGAACCAACACGGTCTGCGTCTTCACCAACCAGATCCGCGAAAAGGTCGGGGTTCAGTTCGGCTCGCCGGAGACCCAGCCGGGCGGCCGGGCGCTGAAGTTCTACGCCTCGCAGCGGCTCGACATCCGCCGCATCGAGACCCTCAAGGACGGCACTGAGGCCGTTGGCAACCGGGTCCGGGTCAAAGTCGTCAAGAACAAGTGCGCCGCTCCCTTCCGCCAGGCCGAGTTCGAGATCGAGTACGGCCAGGGGATCTCGCGCGAAGGCGAGTTGCTGGACTTCGGCATCGAGCACGACATCGTTCGCAAGTCGGGGGCCTTCTTCTCCTACGGCGAGACGCGCCTGGGCCAGGGTCGCAACAACGCCAAGCAGTACCTCGCCGAGAACCCCGAGGTCGCCAGCGAGATCGAGGCCAAGATCCGCACGGCGCTCGGGATTGGAGACGAGGTTGCTCCGGCGGCTGAAGCCGAGGCAGAAGCGCCGCCGATCACAGAGGCGCAGGCTGCCTGACGGCGCCTGCGCTGCGTGGATAGGATTCTCGCCGCATGAGTAACGAAACTCTGTTTTTCGTCTGCGGGATCGCCCTCGCGGTCTCCGCGGTGGTGGTCAGCATGATTGGCCTACGGGTCAAGAGCTTCCCCGGCAAAGCCGGGCCGTTCGTCGTGCTCGCCTTCGTCGCCTTGATCGGTGCCACGACCACCTTTGCGGTGCTTCACGCCCAGGACGAGGACGCGGCCAAAGCCTCGGAGCTCTCCAAGGCGGATCAAGAGGCCGAAAAAGAGGAGGCCTCGCCGGTCGAAGACGAAGGCAAGAAAGAAGCGGCGCCAAAGCCTGAAGCCGCAGCCAAAGGACCGGGAGGCACCCTGCAACTGGCCGCCTCGCCGACCGACCTCGCCTTCGACAAGACCAGCCTGACCAGCAAGCCGGGCAAAGTGACGATCGACTTCGACAACCCGGCGGCGCTGGAACACAACGTGGCGATCGATCAGAACGGCAAAGAAATCGCCGTCTCGGAAACGCTCGCCGAAGGCAAAACCTCGGTCAGCGCCGATCTCGCGCCCGGCACCTACACGTTTCTCTGCACCATCCCGGGTCACGCCGAAGCGGGCATGGAAGGAACGCTCGTAGTCAAGTAGCGAGCTGGACCGTGCGGGCGCTAACCTCGGGCGCATGAGGAGCGGTAAGCGGTACCACGTCACCACGTTCGGCTGTCAGATGAATGTGCACGACTCCGAGCGCATGCAGGGCATGCTCGAGTCGCTCGGCTATGAGGAGGCGGAGACCCCCGACGGCGCCGATTTGATCCTCTTCAACACCTGCTCGATTCGCGAGTCGGCGGACAACCGCTTCATCGCCCGCCTCGGCGAGGCGAAGCGACTGAAGAAGGAGCACCCCGATCGGGTTGTGGGGGTGGGCGGTTGTTGGGCGCAGTCGGTCAAGGACGAGGTCTTCCAGCGTTTTCCCTTCGTCGACGTCGCCTTCGGCCCCGGCCAGATCCACAAGCTGGCCGAGTTCCTCAACTCCGACTCGCTCAGCGCCCAGGGTTACTTCGAGTTCGAGGACTTCTCCGGCCACCTGCCGACCCGCCGCGTGCGCGAGTTCCAGGGCTGGCTGCAGGTCTCCCAGGGGTGCAATTGCAAATGCGCCTACTGCATCGTGCCTTCGACCAGGGGGCGCGAGGTGAGCCGCGACCCAGCTGAGCTCCTAGCCGAGGCGCAGGCGCTGGCGGCTGACGGTGTGCGCGAGGTGACCCTGCTCGGGCAGAACGTCAACAGCTACGGGCGCGACCTGCCGAAGCAGAGCCGCATCGGATTCGCCGAGCTGCTCGGGTTGGTCGACGGCATCGACGGCATCGAGCGCATCCGCTACACCAGCCCGCACCCGAAGGACATGAAGGAGGACGTGATCCGCGCCCACGCCGACCTTGCCGCGGTCTGCGAGCACATCCACCTGCCGCTGCAATCGGGCTCCAGCGCAATTCTCAAGCGCATGCGCCGCACCTACGACCGCCAGCGCTACATGGATCGCGTCTCGCTGATCCGCGAGCACGTGCCCGACTGCGCGATCACCACCGACATCATCGTCGGCTTCCCGGGGGAGACCGAGGCCGATTTCGAGCAGACGCTGGAAGTGGTCGACGAGGTCGGCTACGACAGCGCCTTCACCTTCGTCTTCTCGCCGCGGCGCGAAACCGAGGCGGCAGAGTTCGGCGACCAGATCCCGCACCCGGTCAAGGTCGAGCGGATGGAGCGGCTGGTCGAGCTGGTCCAGCGGCGAGCGAGCGAGCGAGCTCGAGCGATTCGTTGGGCGGGACATCGAGGTGATGGTCGAAGGGACCAGCCGCACCGACGAGACGCGGCTGCGGGGCCGCAGCAGGCACAACAAGGCGGTCAACTTCGAGGGCACCGCCACGCCGGGCGAGCTGGTCGAGGTCGAGATCACCGCCGCAACCTCTCAGACCCTTACCGGGACCGAGAGATTGCTCAGCCGCGCGCTCTGACGTGCACGTCATCGCGATCTTCGGGCCAACCGGGGTTGGTAAGACCGGGGTGGCGATCGAGCTTGCCGAGCTGCTGCGGGAGCGGGGGGAGGACCCCGTCGCGATCTCCTGCGACGCGCTCCAGGTCTACGCAGGACTCTCGGTGCTCACCGGCGTCGCCTCGGCCGAGGAGCAGGCTCGCCTGGAGCACCGGTTGGTCGGCTTCGTTCCGGTCACGCGGCCGTTCTCGGTCGGCGACTACATGCCGCTCGCCCACGCCGAGATCGATGCGGCGCTGGAGGCGGGGCGGCGGCCGATCGTGGTCGGGGGGACCGGGCTCTACCTGCGAGCGGCACTGGGCGAGCTCTCACTGGTCAAGGCGACACCGGAATCGGAGGACTCGGAGCTGTGGTCGCCGGAGACGCGGCATCCGACCGCGATCTTCGGGCTCGAGCATGGAGCGGCAGACGCTGTACGAGCGGATCGACGCGCGGACGGAGGCGATCGTCGCCGCCGGCGCGCGTGCCGAGGTCGAGCGGGCGGAGGAGGCGGGGCCGTCGCGAACCGCGCGCAAGGCGCTCGGCTTCGACGAGGTGCTGAGCGGCGACCTGGAGAGGATGCAGCAGCGCTCGCGCAACTACGCTCGCCGCCAGCTGACCTGGATGCGCAAGGTGCCCAACCTGCGCTGGATCGAGCGCGAAGATCGCCCTGACGACGTCGTGGCGGCCCAGATCGCCGACGCGTTAGACAAATAGGCTGCCACTGTGAAATTCGAGAAGTGGCAGGCGCTGGGCAACGACTACCTGATCGTCGAGGTCGACGAGCTTCCCTGGGAGCTGACACCGGGCCGGGTGCAGCGGATCTGCGATCCGCATTTCGGCGTTGGCTCGGACGGAGTCTTGCTACTCGCGCGCAGCGACGATCCCGCCTACGTCGCCAAGCTGCGGATCTTCAACCCCGACGGCTCGGAGGCCGAGCTCTCCGGCAACGGTGCACGCGAGGCGATTCTTTACCTGCGGAGGCACGGCTGGACGGGGGAGGACACTTTCTCGATCCTCACCGCGGCGGGGCCGGTGACGCCGACGATCGCCTCGGAACGCAGCTGCTCGGTGGCGATGGGAAAGGCAAGCACTGCCTCCAAGGACTTCCCCGACGGCCAGCCCGATGGCGCCGGCACACTGAGCGTGGACGGGCGGAGCTGGGAGTTCCAGCACGTCTCGATCGGCAATCCCCAGTGCGCGATCGAGGTCGGCGAGCTGTTGGACGAGCTCGACCTGGGGGCGATCGGCCCCGGGATCGAAGCGCACCCGTTCTTCCCCAATCGCACCAATGTCTCCTTCCTGCGCATCGACGGCGAGCGGGTGCGGGCGCGGATCTTCGAGCGTGGGGTAGGGGAGACGCTCTCCTCGGGCACTGGCGCCAGTGGCGCGGCGGTGACCGCTTTCCTGCGCGGCGTTCCCAGTCCGATCACGGTCGAGCTCGACGGGGGCGAGCTCGAGGTCGAGATCTCCGACCAGCTCGACGTCACCCTCAGCGGCTGGGCCGAGCCGATCTGCGCCGGCGAGCTCTCGACCGACCTGCTGGCGGCACTCGCCGAGCTGGACGGCTAGATTTCCGCGCCCATGGCGATCTCGGACCCGTCCAAGCGGCTGGAGGCGATGCCTCCCTACAAGTTCCAGGAGCTGGAGCGGACGATCGCCGACAAGCGCGCTGCCGGCATCGACGTGATCAGCCTTGGCATCGGCGATCCCGACGAACCGACCTACCCCCACATCGTCTCGGCGATGCAGGCGGCGGTGGCCGAGCCCGGCAACCAGCAGTACCCGAGCAACCGCGGCCGCGGCGAGTTTCGCGAGGCCTTCGCCGAGTTCTACGACCGGCGCTTCGGGGTCGAGATCGATCCCGAAAGCGAGGTGATCCCGGCGATCGGCGCCAAGGAGTGCATCTACAACCTCTGCTTCGCCTTCCTCGATCCGGGCGACGTGGCGCTTGCCTCCGATCCCGGCTACCCGGTCTACACCGGTGGCCCGATCCTCGCCGGAGCGAACGCCGAGCTGCTGCCGCTGGTGCCCGAGCTGGGCTTCGCCCCCGACCTCAGTGCGATCCCGGCCGAGGTCGCGGCGAAGGCGCGGCTGATGTTCATCAACTTCCCCAATAACCCGACCGGTGCCGTCGTCCCCGAGGGCTTCTTCGAGATGGTCGTCTCCTTCGCCCGCGAGCACGAGATCCTCGTCGTCCATGACAACGCCTACTCGGAGACCACCTACGACGGCTATGTCGCCCCGAGCTTCCTTGCCACGCCCGGCGCCAAGGAGGTCGGGGTTGAGGTCTTCTCGCTCTCCAAGGGCTTCAACATGACCGGCTGGCGCTGCGCCGCGATCCTCGGCAACGCCGAGGCCGTGCAGACCTACTGGCGACTGAAGACCAACGTCGACTCGGGCCTGTTCGAGGCGGTGCAGATGGCCGGCGTAGCCGCCCTGCAGGGCCCGAGCGGCCCGCTGCAACGGATGAACGAGACCTACCTTCGTCGCCGCGATCTCGTTGTCAGCGCCCTGCGCGAGATCGGCGTCGAGGTCAACGCGCCAAAGGGGACGATCTACGTCTGGGCCCCCGTGCCCGAGGGCCACACCTCGACCTCCTTCGCCGAGCTCGTGCTCGAAGAGGCCGCCGTGGTCGTCTCACCGGGCTCGATGTACGGGCCCAGCGGCGAGGGCTTCTTCCGCATCTCGCTGACCACGCCCGACGACCGCATCTCCGAGGCGGTCGAGCGGATGCGCAAATACCTCAGCTAGGGGACGCTTCGCGCTCGCCGCGCTTTTCCCAGTAGCGATTGAGACCGCGCCACTGGTACTGGGGTGGAACGCCCTGGATCAGCTCCTCGGCGGTCTCGGGGCCGACGCTCTCGGCGACCAGGGCGCGGTGGTGGCGCTCGTAATCCTCCTCGGAAAATTCGCGGGCGAGGTCGGCCTCTTCGCGCAAACGGCGGCGGACGATCTCCAGGTGCTCGATCGGCTCATCAACCTGGCCGAAATGGGTGAGGGCGAGCCGCTCGGGGCGCCAGGACTCGACCAGGGCGATCGACTCGAGCCAGGACTCGATGTCGATGTCGGGCGGCGGAGTAGGAGGGACAACGAGGTTCGAGGGCGGGATGCGGACCGCGGCGACGTCGCCGACGAAGGCGGTGCCGCTCTCCTCGTGGAAGTAACAAACGTGGTGGGAGGCATGACCGGGCGTGTAGGCGACGCGCATCCCCAGCACGTCCTCGCCACCGGCGAGCGGCTTCACGTTGGCCTCGGGGACCGGCACGATCTCGCCCCAGAGGTATTCCATCTGGTCGCCGTAGAGGCGCTCGGCGCTGGCCAGCAGCTTCGAGGGGTCGATCAGGTGCCTGGCACCACGCTCGTGAACGTAGACCTCCAGGTCGGGCCAGCGGCGCACCAGGGCACCGGTCGCCGCGGCGTGATCGAGGTGGATATGTGTCAGCAGCAGCGCTCGCGGCTGCTCATCGCCAATCGCCTCAATCAACGTCTCCATCGAGGACTGAGGACCTGGGTCAAAAGAGCTCCGTCCACCTCCCAGCAACCGATCACGTGCGGCCGCCCCAAGTGCATCACATCGATTACACGCATCGAGTTCGCCTATGGGTGTCGGGGGAGGGTCTCGCGGAGTCTCCCCGCTGTTGCTCCGCGAGACCCTCCCCCGACACCCTCACGCAACTGGATCGGGAAATCGGTCGTCCCCTGCAAGCGTCTGCCGCATGCCTTCCTCCATGCCGCGCGGCGCATAGCCCAGCTCGCGCCCGGCCTTCTCATAACTGGCCCAGAAGGTGACGCCGTCGGCGGTGGAGATCAGCTCGCGCAGGTTCGGCGGCTGGCCCATCATCTTGCCGACCAGGGGGCCGATCGGGGTCAGTGCCTTCATCAGCGACGTTGGCAGATTCCGCTTCGGGGCCTTGCGGCCGCTGACGGCCGCGATCGTGTCGATCGCCTCGCGCATAGTCGTTGCCGGCCCGCTGATCACATAGGTCTCGCCGACCTTGCCCTTGTCGAGGCCGAGCAGGATGCCAGCGGCGATGTCGTCCACGTGCGAGAGGCAGATGCCGAGCTCCGGGAAAGGCAGCAAGAAGAGCCTGCCGGCGAAAAATTCCTTCAGCAGGTCCGCAACCTGCGATTCGTCACCCGGTCCGTAGACACCGCCGGGCTGGACGATTACTCCAGGGAGGCCGTCCTCGGCCATCATCCGCTTGGCGATCCGGTGGCCCTCGAGCTTGGTCTCCTCGTAGTAGGAGGTGAATTCCTTGCCCGGGTGCTCGTAGCTCTCGTCGACGATTTTGCCGTGGGTGTTGCCGAAGATGCCGACGGTGGAGACGTAGACGACCTTGCCGACTTTGGCTGCCAATGCGGCCTCCAGCACCCGTTCGCTGCCGCGCACGTTGGCCTCGAACATCGCCGGGTGCTGCTTGGTCGGGATCCCGACCTCGTACATGGCGGCGGCGTGGATCAGGCCGTCGCAGCCCTCCATACCGGCACGCAGCGCCTCGGCATCGCCGAGATCGCCGCTGATGAGCTCACAGCCGAGCTCGGTCAGCTTGCTCGCTTTGCCGGGGGTGCGAACGAGGCAAACCACCTCGTCGCCGCGGGCACGCAACTGGCGCACGACCTCGCCGCCGATGAAGCCCGTTCCTCCCGTTACGAAGACCTTCACGGCGGTTAAGCCTAGTCGCACCGGGGCCAAGGGGCGGGGGAGGGGCCGGCGCCTACAATCAAGAAAGGTGCAACGGTCGAGAAATGGGCGGCAGGTGGAAACGCGCAACGGCATGGGTGGCGCTGGCGTCTCGAACCCGCGTGCCCGTCAGCGAGCACTGGCGATTGGCATTACCAGCGGGCGCGAGGAGGGCGATCCGCTGACCGAGCTGAAGGAGCTGCTGCGCACCGCGGGCGTCGCCACCGCCGGCGAGGCGGTGCAACAGCGCGAAAAGCCCGATCCCGACCGCTACGTCGGTCGCGGCAAGCTGACCGAGCTGAAGGCCGAGATCGAGGCCTGCGACGCTAACGTGGTCGCCTGCGACGACGAGCTGGCGCCGCGTCAGGAGCGCAATCTCGAGGCCGCCCTGGGCGTGCCGGTGATTGACCGCACCGCGGTCATCCTCGACATCTTCGCCGACCACGCCCACTCGGCCGAGGGCAAGCTGCAGGTCGAGCTGGCCCAGCTGGAGTACAACCTCGCCCGCATGCGCGGGCTCTGGACCCACCTCGAGCGGCTCGGCGGGGGCATCGGCACCAGGGGGCCGGGCGAGAGCCAGATCGAGACCGACCGGCGCCTCGCCCGCGACCGGATTGCCGCGCTGCGTCGCCGACTCGGCCGGCTCGAAGGCAACCGCGGCGTGATGCGCGCCCAACGCGAGCGCTCCTCCTTGCCGCGGGTCGCCCTCGCCGGCTACACCAACGCCGGCAAGTCGACCCTGCTCAACGCCCTGACCGGGGCCGAGGTGGGGGTTGGCGATCGTCTCTTCCACACGCTCGACCCGACCACGCGCAGCCTCGAGCTCTCCGGCCGCGATTACCTGCTGACCGACACCGTCGGCTTCATCGAGAAGCTGCCCCACCAACTGGTCGAGGCGTTCAAGGCGACGCTCGAGGAGACCGTGTTGGCCGACCTGATCCTCCACGTCGTCGACGCAGCGGCGTCGGAGGAGCGCCGGGTGGTCGACATGCAGGCCGTCGACGAGGTCTTGGAGGAGATCGGCGCCGGCGCCAAGCCACGCCTGCTCGTGCTCAACAAGGCGGACCTGCTGGACGACGACGAGCGGGCCGAGGTGCTGCTGCGCCATCCGGGCGCGATCCTGGTCTCGGCCCTGGCCGACATTGGACTCGATCCGCTGCGCGAGAGCATCGAGTCGGCCTTCGAGGACACCCTGGCCGAGGTCGAGCTGCTGATTCCCTACGCCGAGGGCGGCCGCCTGCACGAGCTGCACGAGATCGCCGGCGACCTCGAGCGGACCGAGCGCGAGGACGGGGTTCTGGTTCGCGCCAAGGTCCCGGTCGCCGAGCTGCACCGCTTCGACGATCTCGCCGTCGTCTAGGGTTGCGCCCCGTGAAGCTGCCGATCGCGAGACTCAACGACGACGCCGTGCTGCCAAGCCGCGCCCACGAGGGCGACGCCGGGCTGGACCTCTACGCCTGCGAGGCCGCCCACATCGGGCCGGGGGAGCGCTGGAGCATCGGCACCGGGGTCGCGGTCGAGATCCCCGACGGGCACGCCGGGCTCGTTTTGCCCCGCTCCGGCCTGGCCAAGCGCCACGGCATCACTTTGGTCAACAGCCCCGGCCTGATCGACGCCGGCTATCGCGGCGAGATCCGGGTGCTCCTGCTCAACACCGACCCGGCCGAGGTCTTCCGGGTCGCGCCCGGCGATCGCATCGCCCAGCTGGTGATCACCCCGATCGCCCTGGCCGAGGTGGTCGAGGCGGAGGCCCTGGCCGAGTCCGCTCGCGGCGACGGCGGCTTCGGCTCCAGCGGCCGCTAAGCCAGCGCTGCCCGTCGCGCCGCCTCGTGGGCGGCGCGCTCGAGCGTGTCATCGAGTGGCTCCAACTCAGGGCGCTCGCCATAGCGGCGCTCCAAGGCGAGGGCGATCAGGTAGTCGGCTAACCAAGCGTTCTTGGGCAGCAGCGGGCCGTGCAGGTAGGTGCCGATCAGGTTGCGGTGGCGCACTCCCTCAAAACCATCCTCACCGTTGTTGCCAAACCCCTTCAGCACCTTGCCCAGGGGCGTCGCGTTGCCCCCTAGATGGGTCCGCCCGCCGTGGTTCTCGAAGCCGGCGAGGACCTGCGGCTCGCCACCGAGATCGACCTCGATCGCGACGTTGCCGATCAGCCGTGGGCCCTCGCTGCGCACGGTCTCGAGTTCGACCAGGTCGAGTCCCGGCAAGCTCTCCTGATCGAGCTGGTAGCTGCTGCCGAGTAGCTGGTAACCGCCGCAGACAGCGAGCACGACGGCACCGTCCTCGGTTGCCGTGGCCATCGCGGCGCGCTTGCTCTCAACCATGTCGGCGGCGACGGCGCGCTGGTCGCGATCCTGGCCGCCGCCGAGGTAGATGAAGTCGTGCGCGGACGGATCGAACTCCTCGCCCGGGCCGGCGCTGGTGTAGGCAAAGCCAATCCCGCGCCACTCGCAGCGCCGCTGCAGGAAGAGGACGTTGCCGCGGTCGGCGTAGATGTTCATTTGCTCCGGGTAGAGCGCGAGGAAGCGGAGCTCCATCAGGACTCCTTCTCGAAGAGGACGACGGTGGAGCCGACGTGGGCTTCGGTCGACGGTATCTCGCGCCGGCCGGCCGGCCGCAGGCCGACGACACGACCCTCTTCTTCGAGCGTCTCCGCCGAGAGCATCGAGAGCTCGATCTCGTTCAGCTCCTCGCTCATGTTGCCGTCGGGGTCGACCGTCTGGCGCAGGCGGCGGAGCAGAATCGCGTCCGGCAGGGCGACCGGCTCCAGGGGCAGGCTGGAGTAGATCCAGCCTTCGATCTGGCGCACGTCGGGTAGCGGCGGCGCGCTATTGCCCGCGGGCGCGATCGCCGGCATCTCCTCGACGATCGCGAATGCCGCCCGCCCGCCCGGCAGCATGTTTTCGACTGCGGAGGAGAGGCAGGCGATGCGGTCCTGGCTGCTGGCAAGCAGCTGGATCAGTTGCATCGGCGCGATCACGAGGCTGAACTTGGTCGCGAACTCGAAGTCGCGCACGTCGCCGACCTCGGCGTCGCCGGCGAGCTTGCCGGAGCGTTCCCAGATCGCCGCCACCAGCTCGGGGTCCCAGTCGACGCCGATCACCAAGGTCGCTTCGCGGCGGGCCAGGTGCAGGGTGACGCGCCCGGCGCCGCAGCCGAGCTCCATGATCGGCTTGTCGGTCTGGTCGGCGAGCTCCTCCCAGAGGGCGAGGTCGGCGCTGTAGCTGCCGCACTCGACTTCATGCCAGATCAGGTCGTTCACCGCCAGAACTCCTTGGCGAGCCCGCGCGCGGCGAGCAGCTTGCGCAGCTCCAGCAGCGCGGTGTAGGTGGGCAGGGCGAAGAGGCGCCTGGGGCTGGCCGCGAGCGCTCGATCAAGCGAGCCCTCAATCCCCGCCTCGACCTCGATCGCCTGCTCTGGCCAGCCGGCGTACTTCAGCCGCAGGGCCATCTCCGGGGCGCGCGTGCCGGCGCAGACGACGCGCCGAATGCCCGCGGCGAGCAGCTCGAAGTCCGCGTCCCAGACCCAGGAGACGTCGCGACCGTCGGCGATCCGGTCGTTGAGGCCAATCCAGAGGTCGAGCTTCTCCTCGCCGGCCTCGAGCAGGAGGGTGCGCAGGACCTCGTTGGCGCCGGCCGGGTTCTTGATCAGCAGGATCGAGAGCGACGTGGCGTCGACCTCGATTGTCTCGACCCGGCCAAAGGCCGCTCGCATCGTCCGCAGCGAGCTCGAGATCGTCGTCGGCGGCACGCCCAGCTCGAGCGCAGCAGTGACCGCGGCGAGGGCGTTGTAGACGTTGTAGAGGCCAGGCAGCGGCAGCTGCAGCCGCATCTCGCCCTGCGGCGTGCGCAGGGTCACCTCGGAGCCCGCCATCCCGTGCAGCTCGATCGCCGTGGCGGCGACGTCGGGGCGCGGCCGAGTGGCGCCGCAGTTGGGGCAGGAGTAGTGGCCGAGGTGACCGACGAAGGCGCGCTCGTAGGCGTAGGGATGGCCACAGCGGCGGCAGTGCTTGGCGTCGAAGGCGTGTTGGAGCTCGGGCAGTGCCTGGGAGGCGTCCTCGATGCCGAAGTAGACGACGCCCTGGCGCGGCTCGCCGCTCTGCTCGCGCCCGAGGTCGGCAATCGTCGGGTCGTCGGCGTTGAGGGCGAAGCGAGTGCGGCCGCTGCGCGAGGCGACGGTCTCCCCCCAGCCGGCGGCCAGCGTCTCCATCTCGCCATAGCGGTCGAGCTGATCGCGGAAGAGGTTGCCGAGTACGAGCAAAGAGGGGTCGAGCTGCGCCGCCACCTTTGGCAGCCAGGCCTCATCGACCTCGAAGAGTCCCTCCTTGCCTTCCTGCTCGAGCAAAGCCGTGGCAACGCCCCAGGTCATGTTCGAGCCGGCTCGGTTGTGAACCGGATGGCGACCATCGGCCGCGAGCGCCGCGGCGATCATGCCGGCGGTCGTCGTCTTGCCGTTGGTCGCGCTGACGATCGCCGTGGGGTCGAGGCGCTGACCGAGGCGGGCGAGCGCATCGGGGGCGAGCCGCAGCAGCAGGCGGCCCGGCAGCGTCGTACCGCCGCCGCGCCCGCTGGCGCGACTGGCGGCGCCGACCGCGCGCGCCGCGCTGAGCTTGGCGCCGAACAGCACTCAGGCCCCGGCGGCGGTGGCAGGTGCGAGCACGCTGAGCGCGCGCGGCAAGACGCGAACCGAGACCGGGAGTTCGGTCAGGTGCTCGCCGTCGGCGTAGACGGGAAAGGGACGGCTCGCGGAGATTTCCACCCGAGCGGCGCGAAACATGCTCACCTGCTCGTCGTCGATATGAGTGCCGTTGAACACCTTGCGCAGGTTAGCCACGAAGCGCAGCTTGCCGACCTCGCCGACTGTGATCACATCGAGCAGTCCATCGTCCAGCTCCGCCTCGGGCGCAATCCGCATGCCACCGCCAAAAGTGCTGTTGTTGGCGACCGAGATCGAGTAGCCGCTGGTGCGAACTCGTTCGCTCTCACTGCGGATCGTGAAGCGCGCGGGTTTCCAGGTGAGCAGGGTGCGAAACAGCGAGTAGACGTAGACCAGGTTGCTGCGGATGATCTTGACTTCGTTGGCCAAGCGGTTGCATTCTGAGTCGAAGCCAACGCTGATGATGCCGAGGAAACGCTGACCGTTGGCCTCGCCGACATCGATCCGCCGACTCTCACCCGCGGCAAGCACCGCCACGGCAGCAACTGGGTCATCGGGAATGCCGAGCACCCGGGCGAGGTCGTTGCCACGGCCCCCGGGGATGATTCCCAGTGGCGTCTCTGAGCCCGCCATCGCGCCGCCAATGGCGCCCACCAGGCCATCTCCGCTGATCACAACCGGAACCTCGTTGGCCTCGACCGCGCGCAGAGCGCGCTCGACGCCGTCCTCGAGGCCGCGGGTGCGCTCTACCCGAAACGGAATCCGGCGCTCGTCGAGCTCCTGCTCGACCAGCGGCAGCAGCTTCAGCGTCCGCCCATGCGCCGAGGCGGGATTGACCAACAAAGTCAGCGGCATGCCCTCGATCTCCATCCGCGTCGCAGCCTAAATGCCGGGCTGGGGGAGGCGCCTGCGCCAGAGCCGATCCCTTGCACCCGCAAGTCTTCCTGCAGGCGGGGCAGAGGCGAGGATCAGGCGTGCCTCGGAATGCATGACGCGGCCGATCTCGTTCGGCGCCGGGTGGCCTTCGAAGATCACGACCAGGTCGAAGAAGTCATCGGGGAAGGGGAGCTTGCCGGGCTTCGCCTGCTTGAACACGACCCGACCCTCGGGGTCGAGACCGACCCGGGCGCTCGCTGCCCGCACCAGCTCGGCGGACGGATCGACGCCGCGTACCCGCGCCGAGGGGAACTCGCGGGCGAGGAACAACACCGGCTCGCCGTCGCCGCAGCCAAAAACGAGCGCCCGCTTGGGCTTCGGCACCGCGAGTACAGCGCTGGCGAGCCGGGTTAGGGCGGAATCGGGCACGGCGCGATGATCGCAACTGCCACCGTCGACAGCGAATCCTCTAGGCTTCTCGACCGATGCAGGAGGAAGGGACAGACCGCCGCTTGTTCATCCTTGCCGGTTTCGCGGTTGTGGCGGTCGTCGTTGTCGGGGCGATCTTGATCAGTCGCAGTGGCGGCAGCGACGACTCATCGAAGACCACAGCGAGCTCCGGTGGCTGTAAGGAAGTAGAAGCGCCAGCGCCGAAGGAAGTCAGCCTCAAAGCGCCGCCCCAGACCGTGAAGAAGGGCGAAAAGCTGACCGCGGCGGTGCAGACGAGCTGCGGCGAATTCGAGATCGCGCTCGACTCGAGCAAGGCGCCGAAGACGGTCAACTCCTTCGTCTTCCTCAGCGAAGAAGGTTTCTACGATGACCTCACCTTCCACCGCATCGCTCCGGGTTTCGTGATCCAGGGCGGCGATCCGCTTGGCAACGGCAGTGGCGGCCCCGGCTACACGGTGGTTGAGAAGCCTCCCGCCAACCTCGCCTACACCAAAGGCGTCGTAGCGATGGCGAAGAGCTCCGCCGAGCCACCCGGCAGCTCCGGCAGCCAGTTCTTCGTCATCACCGGCGCCGATGCCGGCCTGCCGCCCGAATACGCCCTCCTCGGCAAGGTCGACAAGGGCATCGACGTAGTCGAGCGCATCGGCAAGCTGGGCACGGCGGCCGAAAAACCAAAACAGACGGTGCTGATCGAAAAGATCACCATTGAAAAGGGCTGACTGGACTAGTCTGACCTCGTGGCCAAGGTCGACGTAGGAGATGCGGCACCGGATTTCGAGCTGCCGGGTACCGGCGGCAAGACGTACAAGCTCAGCGATTACCGCGGGCGCAAGCTCGTGCTTGCCTTCTATCCGGGTGATTTCACCGCCGTCTGCACCAAGCAGTTCTGCTCCTACCGCGACCAGAGCGAGAAGCTCGACCAGATCGGCGCCGATGTGCTGGGGATCTCGCCCCAATCGGTCGAGTCACACGAGCGCTTCACCCAGGAGAAGAGCCTCAACGTGCCGCTGCTCGCCGACGAGGACAAGTCGGTCGCCAAGGCCTACGGCGTGCTCGCCGGGCCGATGGTGCGGCGGGCGATCTTCGTCATCGACGAGCAGGGCATCATCCGCCACCGCAAGGTGACGCTGGTCGGCCTCAGCTTCGAGTCGGTCGACGATCTCGAGCAGGCAGTCGCCGCCGTCGCTTGATGCCGCCGCAGGCGGCCGCGTTCAGCGTCGGCAGTGAACCGGCGATTCGTGGCGAGGTGGTGGGGGAGGGTGCGGCGATCGTGCTCTGCCACGGCATTACCGCGACGCGGCAGTCGGTGATCCACGGCTCGCGGCGGTTGGAGCGGGCGGGCCACCGGGTGGTCAGCTACGACGCGCGCGGCCACGGCGAGTCCGACCCCGCCCCGCCGGACGCTGGTTATGGATACCCGCAGCTGAGGGGGGACCTCGGCGCGGTGATCGTCGGTGAGGTGGGAGGGGGGCGCGTCGTCGTTGCTGGCCACTCGATGGGCGCCCACACCGCGGTCGCTCTCGCCCTGGCCGATCCGGACCGCTTGGCCGGACTGGTCGTAATCGGGCCGTCCTACGAGGGCACGATCGGGGCCGATTCGCTGCGCTACTGGGACGGTCTTGCCAGCGCGCTCGAGCAGGACGGCATCGATGGCTTCGTCAGCTATATCGACCGCTTCCAGGCGATCGATCCGCGCTGGCGCGACGCGGTGCTGCGCTTCACCCGCGAACGAATGGAACGCCACCGCCACCTCGGCGCCGTGGTTGCGACGCTGCGGCAGGTGCCGCGATCTAGGCCGTTCGAGGCGATGGCAGAGCTCGAGGCCCTTGCGGTGCCAACCTTGGTCGTGGCGAGCCGCGACGAGGCCGATCCCGGCCATCCTTACGCGGTTGCGGAGACTTACGCCGAGCGAATTCCCGCCGCGCGACTGATCAGCGAGGCCGAGGGGCAGTCGCCCCTGGCCTGGCAGGGAGGGCGGCTCTCGCGCGAGATCGAGGCGTTTTGCGCTGAGCCGGCAGTGCGGGAGAGGCTGCGGGCTGGTCCTTAGCTTTTTCCTAAGGTGCGTCCAATAGCGTGGCGGGCATGAAGGCACCAGCCGAGGGGACATTGCGGGGCATCGCCACTTTCCTCGCCACCTTTGGCGTCGGCGTCGCCACCTACATCGCGATCGCCGACTCCGGTGGCGGCTCGCCGGTCTGCATCGCTGGCGGCCACGGCTGTCAGACGGTTGCCGAAAGCTCCTACTCGCACCTGGCCGGGGTCAACATCGCGATCTTCGGCATCGCCGGATATCTAGTGCTGCTCGTCTCTGCACTGCTGCGCGGCGACGCCTTCCGCATGACCGGCTTCCTCGTCGCCCTGATCGGTTTTGGTTACAGCCTCTACTTGACCTACCTGGAGCTGTTCACGATCAACGCGGTCTGCCAGTGGTGCGTGGCCAGCGCGGTACTGATGACGCTGCTGTTTGTTACCAATGCAGTGCGCATGCTGGCCTACGTTGGAACCGAGCCGTGAGTGGCCGCCGTGATCGCGAGGCGCGACGGGAAGAGCGCCTGCCTGAAGAGCAGCAGGCCGACGCCGAGGAGCGCCGTCAGCAGTTGATCAAGCTAGCCAGCGCCGCCACCTTCCTCGCCCTGGTGGTGGTCGCGGTGCTGATCGTCGTCAGCAGTAGCAACAGCGGTGGCGACGCCAGCAACATCGTCGACGCCAAGGAGGTCAGCCGGGAACTTGCCGGCATTCCCCAGAAGGAGATGGTGCTGGGTGACCCCAAGGCCGAGGTGACGGTGCTCGAGTTCGGCGATCTGCAGTGCTCGGTCTGCAAGGGGTACGCGGAAGGGGTCTTGCCGCAAGTCATCGAAAGCCAGGTGCAAAGCGGCGCGGCGAAGATCGATTTCCGCAACTTCACCATTATCGACTCGCGATCAACGCCTGCCGGCGCCGCCGCGATCGCCGCTGGCAAGCAGGGCCGTGGTTGGAACTACATCGAGATCTTCTACCGCAATCAGGGCGCCGAGCACTCGGACTACGTCAACGACGAGTTCCTCACCGCGATCGCCAAGGCGGCCGGCGTGCCCGACATCGCCAAGTGGAACCGGGCGCGCAAGAGCAAGCCCGTGATTGCGGAGGTCGAAGCAACGACCGCTGAAGCTCAGAGCCTTGGTTTCACCGGGACGCCGTCGTTTGCGCTTAAGGGGCCGGCGACCGCCGGGGTCGAAACGATCGAAACCCCGGGCTCGGCGGATGCGCTCGAATCGGCGATCGAAAGCGCGGGGGGATGAGACGGGGAAAAAGGCCGGCGGACGTTATGAGCCTGGTAGTCCTGGCGTGCGCCTGCGCCTTGCTCGTCCCGGCCGGCGCGGCGGCGATCAGCGGCGCCGAAATCGTCCAGCGGGTCAGCCAGCAGCGCGAAGCGAACGGGATTCCCGGTGGCCTGATCGAGAACCCCGCGTGGTCAGCAGCTTGCGCCAAGCACAACTACTACGGCGCCCAAACAGGCAAGCTCGAACACTTCGAGGATCCCAGCAGTCCCTACTACAGCGAAGAAGGTGACTGGGCGGCTAAGAACAGCGTCTTGGCCAGCGGTTCCAGTTGGAGCCAGGGCAACCCCTGGGAGCAGGCGCCGATTCACCTGATTCAGATGCTGGCGCCGCAGCTGAGTGAAATGGGCGCGGCGGAGAACGACAATCACGACTGTGCCACTACCTGGCCCGGCTACAAGCGGCCCGAACCCGCCATCCTTACCGGCTACAGCTATCCGGGCAATGGGGTCAGCGGAGTGGTGCCGAGCGAGCGGGCCGCGGAGTCGCCGATGGTGCCGGGTGACCGTGTCGGCCTGCCCGAGGGGACGACGACCGGGCGCTATCTCCTGGCCTATCTCGCCGGTGTCGATCCCAGCGATGGGCCGGACGTCACCGCGACCGCGACGCTCGCCAACAACGGCACCGCCGTCGATCTGCGCGTGGTTGACTCGACCGACGAAGAAATCGGCGGCTACATGCCGCAGCCCTCGGCCTTCCTGGTCCCGGCGCAGCCGTTGAAGCCGCTGGGCCACTACGAAGCCATCGTCACCTGGTCAATGGAGGGCGCACAGCTCTTTCAACAGCGCTTCTCGTTCACGACGGCGAGCAACCCCGGCGAAGGGGTAATCCCGATCAAGAAGAAGAGCAATCGCTGCAGTCACTACTCAAAAGCCGCGCGTTCGCTGCGACACCGCGCCGCCAGCGCTCAGCGGCGCGGCCTTCACTTGTTGCGACACACGGCTCACTCGAAGTCACAGCGCCTACAGGGCAACCGCCTCCTCGTGCGCTCTTCGTTGCTCAAGAACGAGGCAAGGCATCGCAGCAGGCAGGCCAGGCATTGCCGGGCCAATCTACGCTCAGGTTGACATAACCACCATTATCGTGCGTTAGTTCGATTTGGCGGGGGGTCGACCTGCTCATAGACTGCCGGCCCGATGCGCCTCCCCGTCTACGAACCGATCACCAAGGGCGTGCTGCTGGCGCTCTTCTCGGTAGTCGTCGCCAGCATCGGCGCCGCCTTCTTCCTCGGCGCGGTTCCGCCGGCCTCGCCGGACCTGCTGCAGAGCCTGGCCCTGATCGGCGCGATCCTGCTGCCGGGTTATGTAGTCGAGGTGATCTGGCTCGTCCCGCGTATGGGCCGCGGTGAAGAACTTGAAGAATGGCTCGGCTTCATCGTCGGCGCTGCGATCGCCGACCTACTGGCGATCGCCGTCGCCCTGCTCGGTGTCCAGCACCGCCTCGCCGGCCACTCCAACTCGCTCGACGACCTCGGCCTCGCCTTCGTCCTCGTCTCACTCGTCGTGCTTGCCGGCACTCTGGTTGCGCAGCCGCTGTTGGCGCGGCGTTTCAGCGAGCCCGAGCACAGCGCAGACCCGGTTTCACCCGCCGAGCCCCGCTAAGCGGCGACTGCGCTGCCGAAAACCAGCGGGCGCACGATCGGTGGCGCCTTTGGCAGCCGTCCCTGCTCGACCCGCACGAGGTCCAGCGGCGAGGCTTCGATTGTCGCCACGGTGTCGCGGTTGCAGTAACAGCCGTCGGCGAGGAACCGCCAGGGCTTCTCGAAGCGGTCCTGCCACCCGGCCAAGCCTGCCTCTCCGGCACGCACGTGCTCGATGAAGAGCAGTTTGCCACCCGGCTTGAGTACCCCGGGCGGCCTCGCGCAGCGCCGTCTCCGGATCGGGGACCGTGCAGAGGACCAGGGTGAAGACAGCGGTGTCGAAGCTGTCATCGGCGAAGGGAAGCTCCTGCGCAGAGGCCCCGACGACCTCGACCCCTCCCCTGCCAGCGGCTTTTGCTCGAAGTTGTTTGAGCATGTGCGGATCGGGCTCGGCCATGACCAGCTCACCGACCGCCTCGGGAAAGAGGTCGAGGTTGACGCCGGTCCCGGCTCCCAGGTCGATCGTCCTGCCGCTTGCCTGACTCAGCAGCTCGCGCCGCATCTGCCGCAGCCCACCCTCCTCGGTCGCCTTCAGGCCGCGGTCATAGAGGGCCGCGAAGGCCCTTCCCCAGGTGGCGTCGTAGAGCGCTCCCATGGTCTGTATGTACGGCGGAGCGGCGGCCTGAGTTCAGGCGGCGTCGCGCTGCGCCGGAGCAGTCTCCGGCTCGGAGTCGCTCGCCGCTGGCTCGCTTGCTGCCGCCCGCTCCTCGTAGTGGCGGCGGGCGCCGTGGTCTACCTCGGTCATCAGCTTGTCGACTTTCATCAGGCGGCCGAGGCCCTCGCGCCAGCTCCGCGGCAGGTTGGCGACGAGCTTGAAGAAAACGCCGTTCTCGCGCGGCACCCAGACGTCGAAGCGCGGCACTTCCAGCGCATCGACGATCTCACTGGCGACGTCGGCGGCCTCGACCGGGCGGATCAGCCTCTGCCCCACCCCGGCGGTCAGCTCGGTGTTGACCACGGTCGGCATCACGCAGGCGATCTCGATGCCGCTGCCGCGCAGCTCGGCCCGCGCCGCCTCGCTGATCCCGACCACGGCGTGCTTGGTGCCGGAGTAGGTGGCGATGCCGGGGAAGCCGCCCTTGCCGGCCTGCGAGGCGAGGTTGACGATGTGGCCGTGCCCACGGGGCTGGAAGCGCTTGATCGCCAGCTGCATGCCGACGATGACGCCGTAGATGTTGATGTCGAGCTGGCGTTTGAGCGAGGCGTCCGACTCCTCGGCGAGGGGCGTCACCGGCATGATCCCGGCGTTGTTGATCACCACGTCGAGTGGGCCGAGCTCGCGCTCGGCGGCGTCGAGGAAGCCCGAGAAGGAGCCGCGGTCGGTGACGTCGAGTGGCAGCGCCACGGTGCCGCCACCCAGCTCGCCCGCCGTGCGCTCGGCCAGCTCGAGGTCGAGGTCGCCGATCGCCACGCGGCAGCCCTTGCGCACCAGTGCCGTCGCGGTCGCCTTGCCGATCCCGCGCGCACCGCCGGTTATCGCCACGACCTTGCCACTGAGGGACTGCCGCTGCTTTGCCATCGGGACCTCCTCCTCGGCGAGCGCTAGGCCGCCGGCTTGTAGACGGTGACCACGGCGGCGCCGCCGAGGCCGATGTTGTGCTGCAGCGCCAGCTTGGCGCCCTCGACCTGCCGCTTGTCGGCGTCGCCGCGCAGCTGCCAGGTCAGTTCCGAGCACTGCGCCAGCCCGGTCGCGCCCAGCGGGTGGCCCTTGGAGATCAGCCCGCCGGAGGGATTGACCACGACCTTGCCGCCGTAGGTGGTCGCTTCTTCCTCGACCAGCTTGTGCGCCTCGCCCTCGGCGGCGAACCCGAGCGCTTCATAAGTGATCAGCTCGTTGGCGCTGAAGCAGTCGTGCAGCTCGCAGACGTCGACTTCCTCTGCGGCGACACCGGCCTCGGCGTAGGCCTCGTTGGCCGCCTGCTTCGACATGTCGGAGCCGACGATCTTCATGCAGTCGGTGTCCTCGGCGAAGGTCGAGCTGAGGTCGGTGACCATCGACTGGCCGGCGATCTCGATCGCCCGGTCGCCGAGGCCGTGCTCTTCGACGTAGCGCTCGGAGGCGACGATCGCGCAGGCCGAGCCGTCGGAGGTCGGCGAGCACTGCAGCTTGGTCAGCGGGTCGTGGATCATCCGCGCGCCCTTGATGTCCTCGAGGCTGTACTCGTCCTGGAACTGGGCGTAGGGGTTGTTGACCGAGTGCTTGTGGTTCTTCCAGCCGATCCAGGCGTAGTGGTCGGGGTTGGAGCCGTACTTCTGCATGTGGTCGCGGCCGGCGTTGCCGAACATCTGCGGCGCCGGCGGTGACTGCTCGGGATCGCGGATCTCGAACATCCGCATCGCGTGCTTGTCGAGCGCGTTGGTGCGGTCGGTGTACTTGACGCCGAGGCTGCCGGGCTCCATCTTCTCGAAGCCGAGCGCCAGGGCGCAGTCGACCAGGCCGCCCTTGACCGCCTGCCGGGCCAGGAACAGCGCCGAGGAGCCGGTCGAGCAGTTGTTGTTGACGTTGACGACCGGGATCCCGGTGAGGCCGAGCTGGTAGAGCGCCCGCTGGCCGTAGGTGGAATCGCCGTAGCAGTAGCCGGCAAAGGCCTGCTGCACGTCCTCGTAGGGAATGCCGGCGTCGGCGAGCGCCTTCTCCCCCGCCTCCTTCGCCCAGTCGGGGTAGTCGCCCTCCTTGGTGCCGGGCTTCTCGAACTTGGTCATCCCGACCCCGATCACGAACGTGCGGTTGCTCAAAGTCTGCTCCTGTGTCGCCGCGAGCGCCTGTCGCGGTTTGGCTGGTCAGCCAGGAAATCTACCGGTCGGACCGGTGCGGTGGCGATACTTGGCTGAGTGATCGTTGATTGCGGCGTCTACGAGAAGGGCCGGCGGCGGGAGGGCAAGCTCAGCCTCGAGCAGGCGCACGAGGCATCCCGCGCCGATGATGCCTTCGTTTGGCTCGGTGTGGCCGAACCGTCAGCAGAGGAATTCGGAGTGATCGCTCAGCAGTTCAAGCTGCACGAGCTCGCCGTGGAGGACGCGGTCAAGGCCCAGCAGCGGCCCAAGGTCGAGCTCTTCGGCGACACCCTGCTGGTCGTCGTCAAGACAGTCAACCGCCCCGACCCCAGCCACGCGGTCGAAGTCGGCGAGCTGCTGCTCTTCGTCAACTCCAACTTCATCATCACCGTCCGCCACGGCGAGGGCGGGCTGAGCTCGGTCAGGGAGCGGGTCGAGCATCGCCCCGACCTGCTCGCCCACGGCACTGGCGTCGTCCTTTACGCGATCCTCGACCACGTGGTCGATGACTACGGCGACGTCGCCCAGGCGGTCGACGGCGAGATCCAGGCGGTAGAGCGCGAGGTCTTCTCCTCTGAGCGGGCCAACCCGGTCCAGCAGATCTACAAACTCGAGCGCGAGGTCCTCGACCTCTACCGGGTCGTCTCCCCCCTGCTCGAAGCCGTCGATGAGATCAGCGAAGGCCGCTTCGAAGCGATTCCGAGCGAGCTCGACGATTACTTCCGCGACGTCCACGACCACCTGCAGCGGGTGACCGGTCGCGTCGCCGGCTTCCGCGCCCTGCTCGACAGTGCCCTGCAAGCGAACCTGACCCAGGTCTCGGTGCGCCAGAACGAGGACATGCGCAAGATCTCGGCCTGGGTCGCGATCGCCGCCGTGCCGACGATGGTCGCCGGCATCTACGGGATGAACTTCGACCACATGCCGGAGCTGCACTGGCGCTACGGCTACTTCACCGTGCTGATCCTGATCGCCCTGGTTTGCCTGGCGCTGTACCGGCGTTTCAAGCGGGTTGGTTGGCTGTAGCGATCCACCCGCAAACCGCTCAGGCCAGCAATCTGAAAAACTTGAGCAGTGAGAGGGAGAGCGCTTCAAGCACTTCTTGTCTGCGCCTTGATGGCGCTGCTAGCGGGTGTTGCAGCCGCCAGTGCCGGCGCCGTGGTGTGGAAATTCGAACACAAAGCTCTTGCCGGCTCGGAATCGATCGCCGGGACGGCACTCGAAAGCAGCCTGGTAGCCCCCGGTTTGAAAACCGTTTGCGACTTCTCCTATGGCATGACGATCTCGAATTCCAATTTGAAGGCCAGCGGAAAAATGAGCGAAGTCGTGCTTAGCAAATGCTCCACCAGCAGCAAAGCCTGCACGGTCAAATCCGCGGCTGCCCAGAAACTTCCCTGGAGTGTGCACGGGACGACGGTTGCCTCGGTGAACTACGTCGTCGTCGAAGGAATCAAATTCAGCATCCTCTACGCGGGCGAAGAATGTGCCCTGGGGGAAACGCTGGTCACATTTGTCGGGACCGCTGGTGGCAAATACGACAACACTGTCGGCACCTTCACTTTCGACAAATCGAGCTTCTTGGCCACGGGCACGGCAATTGAAGGATTGACTGAATGGAACGCGACCTTCACGACTGAAGCGCTCGGCCCCCACAAAGAACAGCTGCTGGAACTCGGCTAGCCCGTACTCACTTCGCCGCGGTTTGGCCAGAGCAGGAAGGAGGCGCCGGCAATCACGATGCCGATTGCGGTGGCGATGGCGCGCTGCCCGGCCGCGTGCAGGGCGTGCTCCCCGATCGAGTCGGCGAGCAGCACCGCGTAGGTCGTGATCGCGGCGGTGAAGAGCGCGTACTGGACCGTCAGCAGGCCGTAGGCGAAGGCGGTGGCGATTGTCAGGGCGACCGCCACGGCCACGCCGCTGCCGCCGAGCCACTCGGCCAGCGCGGTGGCGAACAGCAGGCCCGCCGCCGTGCCGACCGCGCGCAGGATCAAGCGGCGGAAGGTCTCTTCTTTCTCCGGGCGCAGGACGAAGAGGATCGTCAGCGGGATCCAGAAGCCGTGTTCGTGCATCCCGATCAGCCAGTAGATCGAGACCCCGGCGGCGAGGGCGGCGCCGAAGCGCAGGCCGTGGCGGAAGCTGGTTGAGCCCAGGCTCAGGTTCGCGCGCAGCGCGTGCAAGACGGCGCCGGTGTTCCATCCCTCTGCCCCACCCTCTTCGCTGCGGTCGCCGGCAATCCAGACGCAGGCGGAGAAGGCCGCCTGCAGCAAGCCGCCGGCGGTCGCGAGCAGGAAGGCCGCGCCGATGTCGCCGAGGTCAAGCGGCAGGTCCTGGGCAATGACCAGCGCCAGCGCGACCGAGAGCCCCGCGATCGAGAAGCGCAGCGAGACGGAGAAGCAGTAGCCGGCGGCGGCTCCGACCACCGCCACCGCGGCGATCGCCGGCAGGGCGCTCGATCCGCTCAGCACACCGAGCGCCGCAGCAAGGCCGATCAGCGGCGCGACCGCCGCCTGCCAGGCCGCCCGCGTGCGCGCCGGCGCGTCGAGCCCCGGGAAGCCGGCGAGCAGCGCGCCGGTCCCGATCGCCCCCTTGCTGGCGCTGCTCAGCCCGAGCTCGAGCAGGAGCGCCAGCCCGACCGGAATCGCGACCAGGGCGCCGCGGCGCAGCGCCGGCCCGGGCTCGCTCGGACCGATCGCCAGCAGCGGCGACGCTCTCAGGCGGCTGGCAGTACCCGCGGCGTTGAAGAGTTCCACGCCGCAAGTCTCCCGTTGCTCGCGGCGGCGAGGGCGAACGTCAACGCGTACGGCAGGTGCTTCCGGCGGTAGCAGGGACACGGGTTGTCCTCGCAGGCAACGCCGTCGTTGTCGCCGTCGAGGCGGTCCGGATCTTCCTGTGGCCCACCGTGCTTGAGGAAGAAGAACTGGGCCGCTCGCTGGTTCCTGAAGTTGGCGCAGTCCTTGTCGGCGGCCGAGGCCGTCGCCGGCAAGAGCAAAACCGAGGCAACCGCTAGGGCGGTGAAACAGACCAGAAGCGGCTTACGCAGGGATAAGTGCACGATCGAACTCCTTTCGTTCCTGGACAGAGACGGCAACGATCTTAGGAGTAGGAGCGCGCCACAGGGCGGCCCAAGTACCCTGATGGGCCGTGCTTTTCGCCGCCCTGAGCACCGACCCGGCCGCCGGAGTGGGCATCTTTGCCGCCCTTGCCGCGGGAGTCGTCTCCTTCCTCTCCCCCTGCGTGCTGCCGCTGGTCCCCGGCTACCTCTCGGCGGTCAGCGGCGTCTCGGCGGCCGAGCTGGAGACGGCAGGCTGGCGCCGCATCCTCGCCCCCAGCCTACTTTTCGTCGCCAGCTTCTCGGCGATCTTCGTCGCCGAGGGCCTGACCGCAACCGCGTTGGGCTCCGCCTTCCAGGACCACGAAGAACTGCTCAGCAAGATTGCCGCGGCGCTGATCATCGCCATGGGTGTGCTCTTCGTCGCCTCACTCTTCGTCACCCGCCTCAACCGCGAGTGGCACGTCGACGCCCTGCTCGAGCGCGCCGGCAGGGGCGGGCCGATCGTCGCCGGCGCCGCCTTCGCAATCGCCTGGACGCCCTGCATCGGTCCGACTCTCGGCGCCATCCTCACCGCCGCCTCGCTCTCGGGCTCGGCCGCCCACGGCGCTCTGCTCCTCGTTGTCTACTCGGCTGGCCTGGCGATCCCCTTCCTGCTGACCGCGATTGCCTTCTCGCGGATGACCACGGCCTTCACCGTGGTCAAGCGTCATTACCAGGCGATCGTCGCCACCGGCGGGGTGATCCTGATTGCGATGGGGGTGCTGATCTGGACCAACGAGCTGACTCAGCTCAATGCCGAAGCCCAGAGCTGGCTGTCGGGCCTCGGCCTCGACTTCTGGAACAGCGTCTAGTTGTTGACGACCGGCACGACGGTCTCGATCTCCTGGCCGACCGCCTCGACCTCCTCGAGTCCCTCGCCGTCGAGGTCGCGCGAGCAGACGATGCGGAAGCGCCCGGTACCGATCTCCGCATCGGGCACGACCGGCAGCCCGCGGATCTGATCCCAACCCAGCCGTTCGACCTCGAACGGGTTCATCCGCACCTCAGCCGCCGGGAAGGGGCAGCTCGAGTTGTGCTGGTCGATCGCCTTCGAGATCGCCTCGAGGTTCTTCGCCTCAGGAGAAGCCATCGTCGGAAGTCTAAGAGGGAGACCTGGCTAGAGGGTGCCGCCGGTGTCGTACGCCTCGCCTGGCGTCGCGCCGAGGGCGAGCAAGCGGAGCCCGTCGGGACCCGGCCTGACCTTGCGTTTCACCGCAGGGCCGACGCGAACGATTTGGTCGGGGCCGAGCTCATACTCCTCGCCGTCGGCTTCCAGCGTGCCGGAGCCGCGTAGGGCGACGTAGACCTCCTCTTGACCCAGCTGCTCGGGACGTTTGGCGAACATCTCGCCGCCGAGACCGTCCTCGGAGTGATCGTGCTCCGGGTATTCGTCGGCACCGGGGTCGAGGTCGACGATCGAGATACCGAAAGCGCTGACGCCAAGGCCGGCGGCAACCTGAACCATCGAGACCTTCTCGAAGTAGCCGTCGATCGCGTTGAGGTCGTCGATCTTGCTGTGAGTTATGTCGGTCATGCCGACACGCTACCCGCCCCTGGGCGTCTGAATCGTCGTCTTCCCTCCCTCCTACCATCGGATCGTGACCTTTGAGCGGACCGTTGCGCATCTCGATATGGACGCGTTTTACGCGTCGGTCGAGCTGCGGCGGCGGCCGGAGCTGAAAGGGAAGCCGGTTGTGGTCTGCGGCTCGGGCCCGCGGGCGGTGGTGACGACGGCTAGCTATGAGGCGCGCAAGCTGGCTGGGATCCACTCGGCGATGCCAGCGGCCGTGGCGCGGCGGCGATTGCCCGATGCGGTTTACCTACCGCCGGACTTCACTGCCTATCGCGAGGCCTCGATGCAGGTGATGGAGGTGCTGCGAAGCAACGCGGAGACGGTCGAGGTGGTCGGGCTCGACGAGGCCTACATCGACCTCACCGGGCTCTTCTCGCCGAAGACCACGATGCGAAGAATCGCCAGCGAGATCCGCGAGCAGACCGGGTTGACCTGCTCGGTTGGCATCTCGGAGAGCCGCATGCTGGCCAAGATCACCAGCGAGCTCGGCAAGCCGGCCGGCTTGGTCGTGCTCTCGCGCACCGAAGCGCTGGAGCGCTTCGCGGCCGAATCTCCCGGCCTTATCCCGGGCATCGGCCCAAAGACCGTGACCAAGCTAGGCGGCATGGGTATCCGCACCCTGACCGACCTGCGGATGCGGGACCCGGAGACGTTGGAGCAGGCCTTCGGCCCACGTCAGGGGCGCTGGCTGCACCGCCGTGCCCACCTCGAAGACGAGACGCCGGTAACGGTCGTGCGCGAGACCAAGTCGCAGTCGGCGGAGACGACCTTTGACGTCGACGTCGGCGATCGCGCCGAGCTCGAGGCCCATCTCGGTCAGCTTTCCGAGGAGCTCTGCCGCCGTCTGCGCAAGCGCGAGCTGCGCGGGCGCTCGATCGGGATCAAGGTGCGGCTCGACGACTGGACCAACGTCACCCGCTCGCAGACGGTTGACGAGCCGACCGATGACCTCGCCGTCGTCGGGCCGATCGCCCTCGACCTCCTGCGCGCCTACGACCCGCCGCGGCCGGTGCGCTTGCTCGGCGTGCGGGTTGCCGCCTTCGAGAGCGAGGCGGAGGAGTCGGCCGAGCCGGAGGAAGAGCGCGATCAGCTGCAGCTCGGCCTCACGGCCTGAGCGTTTGCCGGTGGCTCGTGGCAGCCCTTGGAACGTGTGCGAAGATTGCTCGGGTGAGTGCTGATCGCCTGACCGGACTCGACTCTTCGTTCCTGCATATGGAGCGCGCTGGCGCCCACATGCACGTGGCCTCGACCAGCATCTTCGAGGGGCCGGCGCCGAGCATCGGCGAGTTCCGCGACCACATCGCCTCGCGCCTGCACCTGGTGCCGCGCTTCCGCCAGAAGCTGCGCTTCGTCCCCTTCGGCCAGGGCCGGCCGGTCTGGGTCGACGACCCCCACCTCAACCTCGAGTACCACGTGCGCCAGACCGCGCTGCCGGCGCCGGGCTCCGAGGAGCAGTTGCGCAACCTTGCCGCGCGGATTTTCTCCCAGCAGCTCGACCGCAGCAAGCCGCTCTGGGAGCTGTGGCTGGTCGAGGGGCTCGACGGCGACCGCTTCGCGATCGTCGGCAAGAGCCACCACGCGCTCGTCGACGGCATCTCCGGCGTCGACATCACCACCGTCCTCTTCGACACCGAGAAGGAACCGGACAACCCGCCGGCGCTGCCGCCGAAGTGGGCGCCGCGGCCCGAGCCGACCGATTTCAAGCTGCTCAGCGATGCCCTGCGCGAGCGCACCACCAGCCCGCAGGAGATCGTCCGCGGCGTGCGGGCGGCGTTGCGCGGGCCGCGTCAGGTCATGCGCGGGGTCGGCGCGACGAGCAAGATGGTCAGTGCCGGGATGGCGGCGCCCTCGACCCCCTTCAACGTCGAGATCGGCCCGCACCGCCGCGTCGCCTTCGTCCGCAGCGACCTCGGCGCGCTGAAGCAGATCAAGAACCAGCACGGCGGCACAGTTAACGACGTGATCCTCTCCGTCGTCGCCGGCGCGATCGGCAACTACCTGCGCGCCCGCGGCCACGACACCGAGGACCTCGAGATGCGGGCGATGGTGCCGGTAAGCGTCCGTGCCGAGGAGGAGCGCGGCGCGCTCGGCAACCGCATCTCGGCGATGATGGCGCCGCTGCCGATCTGGTGCGAGGACCCGGTGCGGCGGCTGCACCTGGTCAGCGAGATCATGGGCGACCTCAAGGGCTCAGGCCAGGCTGTCGGGGCCGAGATCCTCACCCGCATCGTCGACTTCGCCCCGACCACGATCGCCTCGCAGGCCGCCCGCCTGCAGCCGGCGCAGCGCTTCTTCAACCTGGTCGTCACCAACGTGCCCGGCCCCCAGTTCCCGCTTTTCGTGCTGGGCCGGGAAATGGAATCGATCTTCCCGATGGTGCCGCTGGCCCGCCGCCAGGCGCTCTGCGTCGGGATCATGTCCTACAACGGACAGGTCGACTTCGGCCTGATCGGCGACTACGACGCGATGGCCGACCTCGACAGCTTCGGCCTCGACCTCGAAGGCGCGATCGCCGAGATCGCTGGGGCCGCCGCCACCGGTTCTCAGGGCAGCAGCCGGGCCGAGACCCGGAACGGCGCGCTGTCGGTCAAGTAAGCCCAGTCGAGCCGGCGGGCGCTGAAGCCCGAGGCGCTCGTGTCGGCATTGACCAGCACTGCCGTCAGACGCTTGAAGCGGCCGGGGTCGGCGAGGCGCACGCTCATCCGGCCACCGTTCTGTTTGAAGTCGAGCCTGCTGACGACGTGACCGTGGCGCTCGCTGCCGGTTCGGCCGACCAAGGCCAGGCCGGCCGCGATCCCGTGCGGCGCCATCGCGCTGACCACGACCGCCCGGCCGCCGCTGGCATGCACGTGCAGCAGCTGAAGGGTCGTGTGATTGAGCGATCGATCGAGCACGCGGCCGCTGAGCGGCAGGCTGCCCTGGCGCGAGACGTCGGGGTATGAGTCACCCTCGGGAAAGACCGAGTCGGTGCGCCACTCGGGCAGGTCGCGGGCGAAGCGGGCGAAGTCGCGACTGAAGTCGGAGCCGCCGGCTGCCTTGATCGCCGAGTTGTAGGCGGCGACCGAGAAGCCGCCGGGCTTGGTGTGGACCGCCCGCGCCCAGGCGTTGCGGATGACCCCCCGCCCGTAGCGGTGTGCCAGCCACTTGTTCCAGACCGCCGAGCCGTACTCCTTGATCGAGTTCGCGGTCAACGGCGTGTCGTAGCGCTTGACCCAGCGGCGCACGTAGCGCAGGTAGTCGTTGATCCCGTTGTAGACCTCGTCCTCCATCCAGACCGCGCTCGACTCGGCAAACCAAGCGTCCTGGTAGGCGTCGTAGCCGAACTGGAGGATGTGGTTGTACTCGTGGGCGATCGTCACCTCGAGGTCGTGCTCGGGCGTGGTGCCGGGGAACTCAAAGGGGCTGTAGTCGTTGTCCAGCACCAAGTAGCCGTGCAAGTGGCGCGGCAGCCGGTGCGCCTTCGTGCTTTGGCCGCGGTCGGGCGCGGCGTAGCCGAAGAGGGCGCCGCCGATCTGGTCGAGGTAGATGTCGGTCTTGCCGCGCCCGCCCCCTTTGCGACCGTCTGACCTCGGCTCGCGCCAGCCAAGCTTGTCGTTCTCGATCAAGTGAACGTGTTCGGCGACCGCCTGCACCCGCTCGACATAGTCAGGCACGCCGTCGCCATCGCTGTCGGTGAGGCTGGGGGCGTCGAGGCCCTCGGCGACCCAGTGGACGCAGAAGTGGCGCGTGCAGGCGGGCGATCGCGGTGCCTCGGGTACGGCGTAGGCGTTGCGGTTGGGATCGGGGTGATCGGTCGGCCGGGCTGCCGGCGCGTGGAAGAACCACTGGCTGCCGGCGCTCGCGCCCGCGGGCAGCGCAGCAAGAACGGCGAATGCCGCCAGCGATGCCCCGATCAGACGCCAGCGGGAGCGCACGCGCGTCAATCTACAGGCGTACTGCCCCCGCTGAGTTCGTGTTTTGTCCCGCATACCAGGAGTAACTGCGAAGTCAGCGTTCGGCGGCGATACTTCAGCCCTGACTCCGGTGAGGACAACGACGTGCGTGTAGCCCTGGCCCAGATCGACCCGACCGTTGGCGACATCGACGGCAACGCGGCGAAGATCGCCGAGTGGATCAGCCGCGCCGAGCGCGAGGGCGCCGAGCTGACGATCTTCCCCGAGCTCTGCGTCCCCGGCTACCCGGCCGAGGACCTCTACCTGAAGCGGCACTTCGTCGCCGCCAACCAGCGGGCGATCGAGGAGCTTGCCCGCGGCGTCAGTAAGACGACGGCGCTGGTCGGCTTCGCCGAGCCGGTCGCCGGCGGCGGCGACTTCCGCCACGCCCACAACTCGCTGGCCGTGCTCGCTGACGGTGCCGTGCAAGCGATCTACCGCAAGAACCGGCTGCCCAACTACTCGGTCTTCGACGAGCAGCGCTACTTCGTCCCCGGCGAGGAAGCGACGACGATCGAGCTCGGTGGCGCCCGGGTCGGCTTGACGGTCTGCGAGGACGTCTGGGCGCCGGGCCCCCCTGCCTCGATCGAGGCGGAAGCGGGCGCCAGCCTGATCGCCAATCCCTCGGGCTCGCCGTATCACCGCGGCAAGGGCCGCGAGCGCGAGGCGATGTTCGCCGAGCGCGCCCGCGCCTACGGCGCCGCCTTCGCCTTTTGCAACCTGGTCGGTGGCCAGGACGAGTTGGTCTTCGACGGCCACAGCCTGATCGTCGACGCCGAGGGCAACGTGCTCGCCCGCGCCGCCCAGTTCGAGGAGGAGCTGCTGGTCTGCGAGGTCCCCTCGCCCGCACCCGGCCCACTGGCCGTGCCGCTCTCCGACATCGCCGAGGTCTACGCCGCGCTCACCCTCGGCCTGCGCGATTACGTTCGCAAGAACGGCTTCCGCCACGTCGGGATCGCCCTCTCCGGTGGGATCGACTCCGCCCTCGTCGCCCTGCTCGCCGTCGATGCGCTCGGGCCCGAGAACGTCAGTTGCGTGGTCATGCCCTCGCCGCATTCGAGCCATGAAACACAGCAGGACGCGCGGAATATCGGCGCCAACCTCGGCGTCGAGCTGCTCGAGATCCCGATTGAGGCAGCGATGGCGGAGTACGAGCGCGCCCTTGCCGGCTCCTTCGGCGGCGCCAACGGGGCGAGTGGTGACGACGAAGAGCCCCTGCCGCGCGACCCGACCCGGCCCTCCGAGCCCGATCTTGCCGCCGAGAACATCCAGGCGCGAATCCGCGGCAACATGATGATGGCGCTCTCCAACAAGCACGGCTGGCTCGTCCTCACCACCGGCAACAAGAGCGAGATGTCGGTTGGCTACGCCACCCTCTACGGCGACATGGCGGGCGGCTTCGCGGCGATCAAGGACGTGCCGAAGACGCTCGTCTACGAGTTGGTCCGCCACCGCAACGAGAGCGCCGGGCGTGAGCTGATCCCGGCCTCGGTACTGGAGCGGGCGCCCTCGGCCGAGCTGCGCCCCGACCAGTTCGACAGCGACTCGCTCCCCCCCTACGAGCTGCTCGACCAGATCCTCGAGTCCTACGTCGAGCGCGATCAGGGCCGCGAGGAGATGATCGCCGCCGGCCTGCCGGCCGAGGTCGTCGACGAGGTCGTGCGCATGGTCGATCGCTCCGAGTACAAGCGGCGCCAGGCCGCGCCCGGGATTCGAATCACGCCCAAGGCCTTCGGCCGTGACCGCCGGCTGCCGATCACAAATAGGTTCGGCGGCTAGTCGCGCTGCGGGACCGGGCGTACCGCGATAGTCATTTGGGCGAGGGCGCAGAGGCGGCCATTTGCATCTTTGACCTCGGCGTCCCAGACCCAAGTCGTACGACCCCGGTGTCGCGCAATCGCTTCGACTTCAGCGTGGCCCTCGGTGACCGGGCGGATGAAGTTGACGCTGATCGATTGACCCATCGCCATCATCCCGTCGCCCATCACCACCAGGGCGGTGGCGCGGGAACAAATGCTCTCGACCAGGCTCGACATCACGCCGCCGTGCAGCAGTCCGACCGGCTGGCGCAACTCGTCCCGCAATGGCACCCGCACGCGGGCGTGGTCGGGGTCGTCGTCGAGCCACTCCGTGCCCAGTAGGGCGTCGAAATGGGAGAGCAGCCCGCGCGGATCGTCGGCCATCGCGGCCCAGCTTAACCTCAGCCACGCCTCTCCGGGGGACGGCTCACGTAGGCTTTCCGCCGGTGGGGTTGACGGACGACCAGAAGGCAATGCTTCGCCTGCTTGCGCAGCGCGAGGAGGGCTACGACGACATGGCCGCGCTGATGGGTATCAGCGTCGAGGAAGTACGCGAGCGGGTCAAAGAGGCGCTCGCCGAGGTCGAGGAGCCGCCGGCGCCAGAGGAGAAGCCTGAGCCGCCCCCGCCGCCTCCCCCAGTGGATCCTCCGCAGCCGCCCGTGGCGGAGCCGCCAACGACGCCCCCCGTTCCTGTCGAGGAGCCCAAGGCGCCCGAGCCTCCGATAGCTGAGAAGCCAGCGCCGGCGGTTCCCATCAGCACGCCGGCTGCCAGCAAGAAGCGCTCGGCCCAGGTCCCCAGGATCAAAGTCCCCAAAGACCGCGGCGCCCTGATCGGCCTCGGTGCCGGCGTCCTCGTGGTCGTGGCCCTGGTGATCGTGTTGATCGTCGGCGGCGATGGAGGCAGCGGCGGCTTCGAGCTCGAGCGCGACTTCCGGCGAATCAAGTCCGAACGAAAACGCAAGCACGCTGGCTGAAAACAAGAACCTGACCCAGGCGGTGCTGAGCGCTGACGATGGCAGCGATGCCAGCGGCCAGGCGATCTTCGGCCGCTTCAAGAAGAAGGTCCTGCTGCAGGTGACCGGCGAAGAGCTGGAACCGTCGAACAGCGGTGAGTCCTACGCCGTCTGGCTCTCTCACGCGGGCCAGGCGATGGTGCCGGTTGGCACCGCCAAGGTCAAAGACGGCGGCAAACTGGCTGCGCGCTTTGAAGTGCCCGCCGCGGTGCTGGTGCTCGTCGCCCGCGGCGCCTTCGACGAGATCCAGGTAACCCGCACCTCAGACAGCCAGCTCAGCGCGGCGATCGCCAAGGCGCGCAAAACCGAAAAAGAATCCGCCTACACCGGCACCCCGATACTGAGCGGCAAGATCACCGGGCCTCTGGTCGGCGCCGGCAACAAAAGCGGCGGCTAGGCGACGTTGAGCAGCTTGCCGGGGTTCATGATCCCGGCCGGGTCCAACTGATCCTTGACCGCGCCCAGTACGTCTAGTCCGGTGCGGCCGATCTCGGCTTCCATGTAGGGGGCGTGGTCGCGGCCGACGGCGTGGTGGTGGGTGATCGTGCCGCCGCTGGCGACGATCGCCTCGCAGGCCGCCTGCTTGACCTGACGCCACTGCTCGACCTCGGCCCCCTCGCGCGACCGCGAGATGAAGGTGAAGTAGAGCGAGGCGCCGTCGGCGTAGGCGTGTGAGAGGTGACAGAAGACCAAGCCCGGAGTTCCCTGGCCGGCCAGCGAGTCGCGGATCGCGCCGCCGACGGCAGCGTGCAGGCTGGCGAGCTCGCTCCAGGTGTGCGAAGTCTCCAGTGTCTCGACCATCGCCCCCATGCCCATCAGCGTGTCGCGTAGGTAGGGGCCCTGATAGCGACCGTGCTCCCAGGAGCGACCAGCCGACTGGCCGAGGTAGACAGTGCCGCCGCGATGCAGGGCACGCACGCTGAGTGCCCGCCGCCGCGCCACCGACTCCTCCTCGCCCTCGAAGCCAACGATGACCAAGGCGCCGCCGCGGCGGCGTCGCAGACCGAGGTAGCCGCCGAAGAGACTGCCGGCGAACCCGCGCGGCCCGGAGAGCGCCAGTGAGACCTCGGTCTCCTCCTCGTCGGAAACCCGGATCACGTCCGGCAGACCGGGCCCCTGGGCCAGTGCCCGAACAACCTCCGCCCCCGCCTCGAAGCTCTCCGCCATCCAGGCCTCGTAGCGGCGTTGCTTGGGCATCGGCCGCACTCGCACCGTCACGTCTGGGATCACCCCGAAGACGCCCTCGGAGCCGATCACGAGCTCACGCAGGGCCGGGCCGGCGGCGGTGTGCGGGGTCGCCAGCGTCTCCAAGTCGCCGGCGGGCGCGATCAGGCGCACCGAGCTGACCAGCGCGTCAAAGCGCCCGTAGCCGCTCGATGCCTGTCCGGCCGAGCGGGTCGCCGCAAAGCCGCCGACCGTGGCGTACTCGAACGACTGCGGGTAGTGGCCGAGCACGAGGCCGTGCTTGGCCAGCTCGGCTTCGGCCTCGGGCCCGCGCAGGCCGGCGCCGAGGCGGGCGGTGAGCGAGCGGCGGTCGACCTCGACCGCGCGCAGGCGGGTCAGGTCAAGGCTGATCAAGCGCTCGTGTGATCCGCGCAGCGGCTCGACACCGCCGACGACGCTCGTGCCGCCACCGAAGGGAACAACTGCGACGCCCTCTGCCGCGCAGAGCTCGAGAACTCGTTTCACCTCGGCCGCGTCAGCCGGGAGCATGATTGCGTCCGGCGCCGCGTCGAGCTTCCCCGAGCGCAGCCGAGCGAGATCGACGTATCCGCAGCCGGTGGCGTGGCGCAAGCGATCCTCGGCACCCGTAAAGACGTTCTCCTCTCCCACAGCTTCGATCAGCGCGGGCGGCAGTGCCTCGGCTGCCGGCAAGTCGAAGCGATCGAGCTCCGGGAGTGGCGATGCCGGCCGCAGCTCGCCGATCCGCTCCCGCAGGGTCTCCAGCGCCGGCCCATCCAGCTCTGGCGAGACCGCGGGGTCCCCCCAGCCCCACCACTTCGAGTCGCGGCGCGGGGGGCTTGGCGACTTTCCGTCGCTATAGGGGGGGTAACTCGCCAAGCTCACCCGGATCCGTCCAGAGCTCGACCGAGTCCGTCCAGCGCTTCGTCGAGCAGCGCCCCCTGGCCGCGCCGCATCATCGGCGAACCCAGCCGCGAGAGTCCGCGCAGCGTCTGCGCAGCGGCGACGGTGACCTCGGTGCCCGCGTCGGCATCAGCGAGGCTGAGCTCGATCTCGTAACGCCGCAGGTGTCGCTGGAAGGGCGTGCCCTCGATCATCTGCTCCCAACCGAAGCGCTCGCCCTCGGCGTAGTCGCGGCAGCGAAAGTCGGCTCGCACCCCGCGTCCCTCGGCCGTGCCCAGCACCTTGGTCCACTGCGCGGTCTCCCCCTCACCCTCGACGCTCTCTACCCGCAGCGTCCGCGGCCACCAGCGAGCCAGGCTGTAGGGGTCGGAGATCAGCGCCCACACCTCTGGACGCGGCGCGGAGATCGTGCGGCGGCGGCTGACTCGGGGCACCGGAGCGGGCTGTCAGTCGCCGGCGAGACGGCGGAGGTCCCGGACCAGCAGCAGGTGCTTGAGGTGGCTGACCGTCGCCGCCAGGCTCTCCAGGCTCTCCAATGCCTCTTTGCGGCGATCGGGATTGCGCGAGCGCAGCGAGGGGCCGAGCAGCGCTTCCAGCAGGTTCGCCTCACGGTCGGCCGAGGAACGGAAGACGCGCAGGTTGCGGGCGGCGACGCCAACCCGCGAGAGCTCGTTGGCGGAGCGGACGACTTCGCGGTCGGTCTCGTCGTAGACGGTCTTGCCCTCGCGTTTCTCGGGCTGGACGATGCCGAAGTTCTCCAGTTCGGAAACCAGCTCCTCGCGTGCTCCGGTCTCCTCGATCACCTCGTCTCGCGTCAGGTAGGCGCGCGAGGTGTTGACCAGGATCGCCCGCCGCACAGCGCCGCTCGAGGGCCGTTTGTCGGTGCTGCCACCGGCCGGGACGAAATCGCCGCCAGCCGCCAGCTCCTGGCGGATCACCCGCAGCGGCAGGAACTCGTCGCGCTGCAGGCGCAGGATCGTGCGCAGCCTTTCGACGTCGGACTGGCTGTAGAGGCGGTAGCCGCCGGCGGTGCGCCGCGGCGTCAGCAGCTTTTGGTCCTCGAGGTAGCGGATCTTCGAGATCGAGACGTCGTCGAACTCGCTCTGCAGGATCTTGCAGACGGCGCCGATCGTCAGCGCCTTGCGCGGGCGCGAGTCGCGCTGGCGGGCCTGCTGGGGTTGCTCGGAAACGGCCATCGCCTACTTCTCCAGGTAGCTCAGCTTGTACTTGCCGACCTGGATCTCGTCGCCGTCGGCAAGGCGGTGCGACTCGATCCGGCGCCGGTTGACGTAGGTGCCGTTGAGCGAGCCGAGGTCATCGATGTAGAGGCCGTCGCGGCGGCGGACCAGCAGCGCGTGGTTGCGGGAGACGGTCACGTCATCGAGGAAGACGCCGGCGTCGGGGCTGCGCCCGATGCTGACCCGGTCCTCGCTGAGCGGAAAGCTCTCGCCGGCGCGACCGCCGCCGGCGCGGATCACCAGGGCGGCGCCGCTGCGCTCGACCGTCTCGTCGATGTCGACCGGCTGCATCTCACCGGTGTCATCGACGGTGTAAGTCATCGTCGTCGGTTCGTCGCCGCCCCCTCCATCGCCCTCGGCCGGACCGCCGACGAAGGCGCCGCACTTCTGGCAATAGTTGGCGCCCTCGGGGTTGACGAACCCGCATTCGGGACAGTGGACGGCCATCGTGCTTACCCCGCGCTCAGGCGGCGGAATCGTCCTCTGAAGAGGGCTGTTTGCCGGCCAGGATCTCGGTCAGCTGGGCGACGTCATCACCGGAGAAGAGCGACTCGCCCTGCTCACGCTTCTGCCGCAGCCGGTTGACCAGCTCCGCGCGGAGGATGTCGATCTTGCCGTGCAGGACGCGGCGCTTGTAGGAGATCTCATTCTCCTCCTCCGTGAGCTTGTCGATCAGGTTCTTCAGCTCCTCATCGCTGAGTGAACCAAGATCGGGAAAAGTGTCCTCCATCTCGCTCCTTCATTGCGGGTCTTGGCCCCTGCTGAGGCCGGTCCGACGATTATAGGTCCGTCGGCCGAAGGTTCAACTGAAGGTTGAAGGTTTATTGAGAATGGCCGTGCTCTTGCAACGCCAGCTCCCTGGCGCGACGCACTTCGCGGACTCCCGTCTGGGCGTAGAGCACGGTGGCGACGATCGCGAAGCCGAGGCCGACGATCAGCAGCGCCGATGGCACCCAGCCGGCGAAGACCATGGCGAAGAAGATGCCGCCCATGATCGGGAAGACCGAGATCCGGCCCGGCCAGTTGACCCGGATCTCGACCCCGTGGCGCAGGCCGTACTGGGCGAGGAAGAGCATCGCCAGCTCGCGGATCGCGAGCAGGGCCAAGGCCCAGCGCGGCAGCAGCTCGAAGTTCCAGCAGACGACGGCGCCGGAGAGGATGGTCAGGCGGTCGACGAGTGGGTCGAGGATCGAGCCGAGGCGGCTGTACTGGCCGGTTACCCGGGCGAGGAAGCCGTCGAGGTAGTCACCGGCGGCGATCAGCCAGAAGACGATCGCTGCCGGGGCGCTGCGGCCGTCGCCCGATTCGAAGGCGAGCCAGAGGAAGAGCGGCAGGGCGGCGAGCCGCACGTAACCAACCGCGTTGGGGATCGTCCAGGGGTTGAGCGGTTCGCCCTTCTCCACCTGCCGCGGCGGCGGGCCGCTGCGATCGAGCCCGAAGAGTCGGCGGACCCGGCCACGACCAAAGGGCGCCGTGTCACTCATCGAATGCCCTTGACGCCCGCGTCGCCGCTAGTAGGCCTTGCCGAACACCGCTTCGACCGCCGCCGGCTTGCCGGTGAGGACGCAGGCACTGCCGGGCGCGAGCTGCTGGTCGAAGGGAATGCACCGAACCGAGACCTTAAGCTCTTCGAGGATCGAGGCTGACTCCGCAGCTTCGCTCCAGGGGGCCCTGACGAAGCCACTGGACGCAGCGTCCTCCTCACCGGCGAACCATTCCCTGAATTCCTCCACGCCCTTGATCTCCCGGGCCGTCCCCGAGGCCAAGCGCTCCGCGGCGAGTTCGAAATAGCGGGTCTGGATCTGCTCGAGGATCGCCCCCACGCTGGCGCCGGTCTCACCTCGCGGCAAGGTCTCCATGCCGAGGTCGTCATCGTCGCGCCGCCGCACCGCGACGACACCCTGGTCGAGGTCGCGGGGACCTATTTCGATGATCACGGGGACACCCTTCCTCGTCCACTCCCAGCGCTTTGCCTGTCCTTCCCGATCGCGCAGGTCGGCGAGCACACGCAGCGGCTTCCCCTGGAATGACTCCTCACGGAGCTCGGCGGCGAGGGACTCCACCTCGGCCCGGATGGCGTCGTCGTCCTTGCCCCTCAGCACCGGAATGACGACGACCTGCTGCGGCGCCACCGTCGGCGGCAGGCGCAGGCCGACGTCGTCGCCGTGGGACATGATCAGGGCGCCGAGCAGACGCGTGGAGACGCCCCAGGAAGAGGTGTGGACGAGCTGGCGCTCGCCGTCTTTGTCGAGGAAATCGATCTCGGCCGCCTCGGCGAAGCTCTGCCCCAGGTAGTGCGAGGTGCCGGCCTGCAGGGCCTTGCCGTCCTGCATCATCGCCTCGATCGAGAGGCTCATCACGGCGCCCGGGAAGCGCTCTTCCTCGGGCTTCTCGCCGGTCACGACGGGCATCGCCAGGAACGACTCGGCGAAGCGCCGGTAGACCTCGAGCATGTCCTCGGTCTCGCGCCGCGCCTCCTCCTCGCTGGCGTGGGCCGTGTGCCCCTCCTGCCAGAGGAACTCGGTGGTGCGCAGCAGGACCCGCGGCCGCATCTCCCAACGCACCACGTTGGCCCACTGGTTGACCATCAGCGGCAGGTCGCGGTAGGAGTTGATCCATTTCGCAAACGACTTGCCGATGATCGTCTCCGAAGTCGGGCGCACGATCAGCGGCTCCGCCAGCTCCCCTCCCGGCCGCAGCTTCTCGGGGTTGGCGGGGTCCTCTTCGAGCCTGTGGTGCGTGACCACTGCCATCTCCTTGGCAAAGCCCTGGACGTGTTTCGCCTCAGCCTCGAAGTAGCTGAGGGGGATGAAGAGCGGGAAGTAGGCGTTCTGGGCGCCGCTCGCCTTGATTTCCCGGTCGAGCTCGGCCTGCATCAGCTCCCAGATTGCGTAGCCCCAGGGCCTGATCACCATTGAGCCGCGGACGTGGGCCAGTTCGGCCACCTCGGCCTCGCGGACGACGCTCTGAAACCAGGCGGGAAAGTCCTCCGCGCGAGTGGGCGAGATCCCTTTGGTGGCCATTCCGGCGAGTCTATTTCCTGAGGCGGGAGGGCCAAGCCTGGCCAGGACGCAGGGAGCGAAGCGTGCTCTGCACGTGAGCGACTGAGGACGCCGCCAGGCGCCGGTCGTCCCGCCTCAGGCGCGGGTGAAGCGGCGGCTGGCGGTAGGCGAGGCCTCCTCGTCGAGCAGGACCTTGTCCGACTCGCCCTTTTCGGCCGCTTCGTGCTCCATCCGCGCGATCTTCTCCGGCGTCAGGTCGCCGGCGTTCTCGGCCTCGATCTTGGCCAGCCAGGCGGCGCCCTCGCGCGACTCGTTCTCGTCAAACTCGACCGTGCCACGGTCGAGCGATTTGTCGATCTCTTCGAAGAGCGTGTCGACGAGCTTCTCTTGCGGGACCTTGCGCAGCGGCTTGCCGTGAGCGTAGATCAGGCCCTCGTTCTTGGCCCCAGCGATGCCGAAGTCCGCGTGCGAGGCCTCGCCAATTCCGTTGACCGCGCAGCCGAGCACGGCGACCTCGATCGGCTCGGCGTAGCTTTCCAGCCGCTGCTCGATTTCGGCCACGACCGAGTCCATGTCGAACTGCAGGCGGCCGCAGGTCGGGCAGGCGATCAGCACCGGGCCGCGCTCGCGCAGCTGCAGCGCCTTGAGGATCTCCCAGGCGACCTTGACCTCCTCCTCGGCGTGGAAGGTCGAGAGGCTGATCCGGATCGTGTCGCCGATCCCATCGGCGAGCAGCGTGCCCAGCCCGACCGCCGACTTGAGCGATCCTGACCACTTGGTGCCGGCCTCGGTGATGCCGAGGTGCAGCGGGTAGGGAATCTTCTCCGAGAGCAGCCGGTTGGCGGCGATCGTGTTGGGCACGTTGGTCGACTTGATCGAGACCTTGAAGTTCTCGAAATCCAGCGACTCCATGAGCTCGACGAACTCGACCGCGGCGGCGACCAGCGCCTCGACCGGGCTCTCGCGCTCGAGCGCGTGCAGGTGCTTGGGCAGCGAGCCGGAGTTGACCCCGATCCGCATCGGCACGCCGGCCGCGTTCGCCCGCTCGGCGACCTCGGCGACCTTGTCGCGACCGCCGATGTTGCCCGGGTTGAGGCGGATGCAGTGGGCACCGGCGTCGATTGCCTTCAGCGCCAGGGTGTGGTTGAAGTGGATGTCGGCGATCACCGGGATCGGCGATTCCTTGACGATCGTCTTCAGTGCCTCTACGTCCTCGTCGCGCGGCACGGCGCAGCGGACGATGTCGGCGCCGGCATCGGCGACCTTGTGGATCTGCTCCATCGTCGCCGCCAGGTTGGCGGTCTCGGTCTTGGTCATCGTCTGCACGGCGACCGGAGCGCCGCCGCCGATCGGCACCTTGCCAACGAATATCTGCCGCTTGGAAGCCATGCGCAGAGCCTAGCGATGGCGCTTGGCTGAGCGGATTGAACCTCGATCATGAACGGCGCGTATGCAGAAACGCATGGGTGTTCAGATCCGTGGCTCAGGGGGAATGGCCGTTGACCGGAGGCGGGGCCGCCTCGGCCTGCCCTTGCTCGTCGTCGCCTTCCTCCTCATCGCCGCCGCGCCCGCGCAGGCGACCTTCCACCTGATCAAGGTGCGCGAAGTTCATCCCGGCACCAACGACGACAGCTACGTCGAGCTGCAGATGTTCGCAGCGGGCCAGAGCCTGCTCAGCGGCCACTCGATGACCGTCTACAACGCCAGCGGCTCGCTGGTGCACAGCTCGACCTTCTCCGCCTCGGTCCCCAACTCGGCTAACCAGCAGACCGTGCTGATCGGCGACACGCGGGTCCAGGAAGCCTTCGGCGTCACCCCCGACCTGGTCGACAGCAGCCTGACGATCAATGCCGCCGGCGGTGCGGCCTGCTGGAACGCCGGCGGAATTCCGGCCGATTGCGTTGCCTGGGGCAACTTCAGCGGCGGTGGAGCGCTGCAGATCTCAACCGGGACCAGCGCCGGCACACCCGTCTCGCCGACCGGCATCGTCGCCGGCAACGCAATTCGCCGCACGATCGAACCGGGCTGCCCGACCCTGCTCGAGGAAAGCGACGACAGCGACAACAGCGCCGCCGATTTCTCCGAAGTCACCCCGGCGCCGCGCAACGACTCCAGCCCGATCAGCGAACACACCTGCGCCGGCGCCCCCAACACCGCGATTGACGACAAGCCGGCGCTGCGCTCAAACAGCAGCAGCGCCGAATTCACCTACGAAGCACCGACCGCGACCAGCTACGAATGCAAATTGGACGTCGCCGTCTTCAGCGCTTGCCCGAACGGCGGGCCGAAGGAATACACGGGCCTTGCCGACGGTAGCCACACCTTTCAGGTGCGGGGAGTCAACGCATCCGGCCCGGACCCGACACCGGCGAGCTACAGCTGGACGGTCGACACCGCTCCCCCGGTCGCGACGATCGATACCCACCCGGCCGACCCCAGCCCCGGCGCCACGGCCCAGTTCACCTACCACGCCCAAAACGAGCCGGGATCGAGCTTCAAATGCTCGCTCGACGGCGCCCTCCCGTCCGCCTGCCCAACCAGCGGTATGACCTACCACGGCCTCGCCGATGGTGAGCACAGTTTTGCCGTTGAAGCCACCGATGGCGCCGGCAATCAGCAGCTGACCGCGACCGAATTCAGCTGGACGGTCGACAACTCACTGCTCGATACGACCGCGCCGGAAACCTCGATTGACTCGGGCCCGCCGGACCCAAGCGGAAGCGCTAGCGCCAGCTTCACCTACTCCTCGAACGAGCCGGGCTCCAGCTTCGAGTGCTCACTGGACAACGCGTCCTTCTCCTCCTGCGCCCCCACGGGAATCTCCTACAGCGGCCTCGCAAGCGGGCCCCACGCCTTCCAGGTGCGGGCGACGGACCCCAGCGACAACACCGACCAGACCCCCGCTGGCCACAGCTTCAACGTCGTTCTTCTCGCTTCCATCACACCGGCGCCGGCGCAGCCCTCCGCGGCGCCAGGGGCTGACGGCAAAGTAGCGACGGTTCGCCCGGAGACCGCGCTCGTGGCCAAGCCGTCCGCGAAGACCCGCGATCGCACCCCGACATTCCGCTTCCACTCCTCCGCCCGGGGGGCGAGCTTCCAGTGCCAGCTCGATCACTCGGCCTTCAAGCCGTGCAAGTCCCCGCTGACGACCAAGTCACTGGCGCCGGGAAGGCACACCCTCAAAGTTCGCGCCGTGCTCGACGGCGTTGCTGACCCCACGCCGACCAGCTTCAGCTTCCGGATTGAGCATGGCTAGGTCGGGACTACGCAGGTTCGCACCGGGCCTATTCGCCTCTGCGGCCATCTCCCTGCTCACGGCGCCGCTGGCGCACGCCACCTTCCACGAGATGTCGATCCGGGAGCTCTACCCGGGCTCGAGCACCGAAGCCGAAGCCGAGTACGTCGAGCTGCAGATGTGGGCCCCGGGTCAGAACCTGGTCGGCGGCCACGTTCTGCGCATCTACAACGCAGCGGGTGGCCTGGTGGGGACCAACACCTTTCCCGCGAACGTACCCGCTGATGCCAACCAGAGCACGATCCTGATGGCCACCTCGCAGGCCGAAACGCGCTTCGGGCTCAAAGCCGACGGGCCGCTCTCCCCCTCCGGGCAGCTCGACCCGGCCGGCGGTGCGGTCTGCTGGGAAAACCTCGACTGCGTCTCCTGGGGCAATTTCGCCGGCACGACGCCAAGCCCCACCGGGACCCCCGCGGCGGCGATCCCCGATGGCATGGCCCTGCGCCGAACGATCGCTCCGGGCTGCGCCAGCCTGCTCGAGCCGACCGACGACCACGACAACAGCGTCGCCGATTTCGCCGCGGTCTTCCCCCTGCCCCGCCCCAACTCGACTGCTCCAAGCGAGCGTCCTTGCGGCCGTGCCGGCGGTGGCCAGCCAACCGAAGGAAGCGGTGGCGGCGGGCCCAGCCAGCGCGGTGCTCCGCAGACAACGCTTAAGCGCAAGCCCGCGAAAAAGACCCGCGACCGCACACCGACTTTCCGCTTCGCCTCCAGCGAGCCCGGCTCCAGCTTCCAATGCAAGCTCGACGGCGCCCGATACAGGGCGTGCACCTCGCCCTTCACGACCGGTCGCCTGGGGCTCGGCCATCACACCTTCAAGATCCGCGCTCGCGATGACTCCGGCAAGCTCGACCCGAGCCCAGCCTCTTACGGCTTCAAGGTCCTGGCGAAGAAGTAGCCGCGCTCAGCGGACGTGGAAGCCTTCACCGGTGAGGCGGCCGATGTCGTTGGTCAGGCCGATCACGACCAGCATCGCCACCAGGATGATGCCGACGACGCTGGCGCGCTCCATCACCCGCAGTGAGACGGGTCTGCCGCGGACCTTCTCGACCAGGCTCCAGAAGATGTGGCCGCCGTCGAGGGGAAGGAACGGGAAGAGATTGATCAGGCCCAGCGAGAGGCTGATCAGGGCGAGGAAAGTGAGTGCCGCGGCCGCGCCGAGCTGGACCGTCTGGTGGCCGACATCGCTGACACCGACGATGCCCGAGATTTCCTTGCGTTCCTTGGAATCGAAGATCCTGGCGAAGCGTTTTGTCGTTTCTTTGACCACCAGCCAGCCGAAGTTGCCGGCGCGGCTGACGGCGGTCCCGACGCCGATGGCAATTGGGCGACTACCGAAGGAGAAACCGACCAGGGCCTGTCCCGCCGAAGCGCTGTATTCGGGTTTGACCGCAACCCGCTGAACCTGGCCGTCCCGTTTGATTGTCAGCACCACAGGTGTCGTCGCCACGCAGCCTTCCTTCTGCTTGCCGGCGCAGCGATGGGTCGCAATCTCTTCGCGAAAACGGGTGACCCGGGCTTCGCTGTCCAGGCCTGGGTAGCGGTGCCCGTCGACCGCGAGGATCGTGTCGCCGGGGTGAAGGACGCCGTTGGCCGGCGTCTTCGGCACGACTTCGTGGACGGTCTGGGTCGCCATCGAGGCGCTGGTCAGGGCAACGACGAAGAGGATCGCGAAGCCGAGAACGATGTTGACCGCCGGCCCGGCCCCGATCACGACGATTCGCTTCCAGACGGGCTGGCGGTAGTAGGCGCGGTCGACGACCTCAGGCGGGACGTCCTCCTCCGCGGTCATGCCGGTGATTTTCACGTAGCCCCCGAGCGGGATCGCGGCGACGCCGTACTCGGTCTCGCCGCGTCTCACCGAGAACAGTTTGGGACCAAAGAAGAGGAAGAATTTCTCGACCCGCATGCCGGTCGCCTTGGCCGCGACGAAGTGGCCCGCCTCGTGCAGGACGATGAGCAGGCAGAGCCCGCCGAAGACCAGCAACCAACTCATACCCGTGCCAACCCCCGTACCTCCTCATCGGTGCGGCGCCGGGCCTCGGCGTCGACCGCGAAGAGGTCCTCGAAATGGGTGGGCTGGACCGCCGGCATCGCGGCGAGAACGCGCTCGATCAGCGCCGGGATCGCGGTGAAGCCGATCTTGCCGGCAAGGAAAGCGGCGACCGCGACCTCGTCGGCGGCGTTGAGCACGCAGGGCGCGGTCCCCCCCGCCCTGCCCGCATCGAGCGCAAGCCGCAGGCAGGCAAAGGTCTCCAGATCGGGCGGCTCGAAGCTGAGCTGCCCGACCGTCGCCAGGTCGAGCCGCGGTACCTCGACATCGGCGCGTTCGGGGTAGTGCAGCGCGTAGGAGATCGGCACCCGCATATCGGGGTGACCGAGGTGGGCCATGGTGGCGCCATCGTTGAGGTCGATCAGCGAGTGGACGATCGACTGCGGGTGGACGACGACGTCAATCCGCTCGAAGGGAACACCGAAGAGATGATGGGCCTCGATCGCCTCGAAGCCCTTGTTCATCAGCGTCGCCGAGTCGATCGTGATCCGACCGCCCATGCTCCAGGTCGGGTGCGCCAGCGCCTCCTCGATGCTGACGCCGTCAAGATCGGCACGACCCCGAAAGGGCCCGCCAGAAGCGGTGAGGACCAGGCGGTCGATCGTTCCCGGCGAGCGCTCGGCGCCGATCAGCTGGAAGAGGGCCGAGTGCTCGGAGTCGACCGGCAGCAGGCGGGCACCGGTCGCTTCAGCCAGAGCCATGGTCAGCTCGCCGCCGATGACGAGGCTCTCCTTGTTGGCGAGGGCGACGTCGATGCCCTCGCCGAGGGCGACGATCGTCGGTCCCAGCCCGGCGGCACCGACGATGCCGTTGAGGACCAGGTCAGCTTCAGAGGTGAGAATCAGCTCACGGATGCCGTCCTCACCGGCGAGGACCTGGCCGTCCCAGGCTCCGCGAGCGGCTCGAGCGGCATCTTCATCGGCGAAAGCGACGGCGCCCACGCCGTGCTCTCCCGCCTGTGCCAGGGTCCGCTCCCAGCTCGTACCCGCGGCGAGCCCCACGACTTCCAGCTCTTCCGAGGAGGCCACTATTTCCAGCGCCTGCACGCCGATGGACCCGGTCGAGCCCAGAATCAAGATCTTCTTCATTCGACCAAAGAATACGGAGCGCGTTTGCCGAGACCGCATGGAACTGTCAATATCGCGGTCGGAGGCGGTCTCGTCCTCAGTAGACCAGCTGGACGGCGAGGTAGTAGCCGACGACGACGGTGAAGAAGACGGCGTCGAGGCGGTCGAGGATGCCGCCGTGGGGGCCAAAGAGCGTTCCCGTGTCCTTGGTGCCGAGGTCGCGCTTCAGCATCGACTCGAAGAGGTCGCCGATCGGCGCCACCAAGGCGATCGCTGCACCGATGATCAGGGCATCCGCGCCGGAGAGCCAGTCCTGGTAGAGCCCAGCGAACCAGAAGGCCATGGTGCCGATCAGGAAGCCGCCGATCAGCCCCTCAAGGGTCTTATTGGGCGAGAGGCTGGGGGCGATCTTGTGCGAGCCGAACATGCGGCCGGTGGCGTAGGCGCCGGTATCGGCGGCGAAGGTGCCGACGAGGACGTCGATCAGCAGCGCCGCACCGTGGTGGGGCAGATCGCGCAGCAGGACCGCGTGCACCAGCGGGATCCCGATCCAGACGATGCCGAGCAGGGTCACCCCCATCGAGACCGTGATCCCGTCGCGGTGGTGGCGGTCGGCGCCGAAGAAGAAGAGCACCGGGAAGGCGGCGGCGATGATCAGCAGCACGTTGAAAGCGGTGCCGAAGTGGGCGGCGAGGACCAGCGCCGCAACCGCGACGTAGGCGGCACGCGGGATCGGCCGCGCCGACGCCGTCATCGCCAGGTACTCACGCAGGCAGAGCACGCCGACGCCGACCATCGCGATCGTGAAGACCAGCCCACCGGCGACCGTGATCGCGATCGCGAAGAGGATCGCCGGGATCGCGAAGAGGATGCGTTTGGCGGTCTCCCCACTGCCGCTGCGTTTGCGCCGTGGCCGGCGCGGTGGCCGCGGTTTCGGTTTCGGCGCCGGCTCGGAGCCGAGCAGGTCGTCGTCGAATAGATCCTGCATCAGGTCCTCGCCCCGAAGCGACGCTGGCGCGCCTCGAACTCGCGCAGGCAGGCCTCCAACGCGGCGCGGTCGAAGTCGGGCCAGAGCTCGTCGCGGAAGACCAGCTCCGAGTAAGCGCACTGCCAGAGTAGGTAGTTGGAGATTCGCTGCTCGCCGCTGGTGCGGATCAGCAGGTCGGGGTCGTGCATCTCGGGCGCGTAGAGGAGGCGCTGGAACTCCTCCTCGGAGTCGCCCTCGAAGTGCCGTGCGGCGTCGATGATCTCGGCCCGGCCGCCGTAGTTAAAGGCGACAAAGAGGGTGATCCGCTCGTTGTCCTCGGTGATCTCTTCGGCCCAGTCCATACGACGGGCAAGCCCCTCGGAGACGCCGTCGCGGCGACCGATGAAGCGCATCCGCACGCCCTCCTCGTTGAGCTCAGGCGTCTCGGAGGAGATCCGCTCGCCGAACATCGCCATCAAGCCCTCGACCTCCGCCGCCGGCCGCGACCAGTTCTCGGTCGAGAACGAGTAGACGGTCAGCTCCTCGATCCCCAGCTCAACCGCATCGCGCAACCGCGCCTTCACCGTGTCGGCTCCCGCCCGGTGCCCCTCTACGACCGGCAGGCCCTGGTTCTGGGCCCAGCGCCCGTTGCCGTCGGTGATGATCGCCACGTAGCGCGCGGAGGCACTCACACCTCCAGGATCTCCTCTTCCTTCCCCTTAAGGAGAGAGTCGATCTCGGCGATCGAGTCGTCGGTCTGTTTCTGCAGGGCACTCTCGGCGCGGCGCTCGTCGTCCTCACCCGCTTCGCCCTCTTTTTTCAGCTCGCGCAAGTCGTGCATAACGTCGCGGCGGATGTTGCGGATCGCGATCCGGCCCTCCTCGGCGACGCCGTGGACGACCTTGACCATCTCGCGACGGCGCTCCTCGGTCAGCTCGGGGATCTGCAGGCGCACGACGTTGCCGTCGTTGCTCGGGGTCAGGCCAATGTCGGACTCCTGGATCGATTTCTCGATCGCTCCAATTGAACCCTTGTCGAAGGGCGTCACGGTGAGCAGGCGAGCGTCGGAGGTGGCGACGTTGGCGAGCTGCTTGAGCGGGGTCTGCGCCCCATAGTAGTCGACCATGATGCGGTCGAGCAGATGCGGAGAGGCGCGCCCGGTGCGCACCGTGGCCAGCTCACCACGGCTGGATTCGACCGACTTGGCCATGCGGCCTTCGGCGTCCTTGAGCAGTTCGTCGATCAGCTCCACTGGGCCCCCGTTGTCGTCACTCGGCGGGCGCGCTGGAGACCAGCGTTCCCACCCTCTCGCCGCTGACGATCCTATCTATGTTGCTGGCGTCCCCCATGTTGAAGACGTAGATGGGAAGGTCGTTGTCCATACAGAGCGAGAGCGCGGTCGAGTCCATCACCTTGAGCCCGCGCTCGATCGCCTCACGATGGCCAATCGCAGCGATGAATTTGGCGTCTGGGTTGGTCGCGGGATCGGAGTCGTAGACCCCCTCCACCCCGTTCTTGGCCATCAGGATCGCTTCGGCGTGGATCTCCAGGGCGCGCAGGGCCGCCGCGGTGTCGGTGGTGAAGAACGGATTGCCGGTGCCAGCGGCGAAAATCACCACCCGGCCCTTCTCGAGGTGGCGCATGGCGCGGCGGCGGATGTAGGGCTCGGCCACCTCCTTGACGTCGATCGCCGAGAGCACGCGCGTGTGCTCGCCGGCCTTCTCCAGCGCGTCCTGCAGGGTGAGGGCGTTGAGCACCGTCGCCAGCATGCCCATGTAGTCGCCGGTTGCCCGGTCCATGCCCTCGGCCGCGGCGGAGAGCCCGCGGTAGATGTTGCCGGCGCCGACGACGATCGCGACCTCGACCCCGCGGGCGCGGATCGCCGAGACCTGCCCAGCGATGCGCTCCACCTCACCCGCGTCGGTGCCGTGGGAGAGGTCGCCCATCAGCGCCTCGCCCGAGAGCTTCAGCAGGATGCGTTTGAACTGGGGGTCGTTGGCCACTAGGCCCGCGAGCCTATTCGTCGCCGACGCGGAAGTAGGCGAAGCGGGCGATGCGGATGTTCTCGCCGGTCTTGGCGGCGAGCTCCTGTCGCAGCTCCTCGATCGACTTCGAGTCGTGCTTCTCGGCGTTGACGTGCGACTGGTCGAGCAGGGCGACTTCCTTGCCCCACTTGGCCAGCTGCCCCTCGACGATCTTCTCGACCACGTTGTCGGGCTTGCCTTCTTCGCGCGCCTTCTCCTCGAAGACCCGCTTTTCAGCCTCGCGCTCCTCGGCGGAGATTTCCTCAGTGGTGACGTACTGTGGCGAGGTAGCAGCCACGTGCAGCGCCACCTCGTAGGCGAACGCCTTGAAGTCCTCGTTGCGGGCAACGAAGTCGGTCTCGCACTGCACCTCCACCATCGCCCCGACCTTGTCGTTGGCGTGGATGTAAGAGGAGACGACCCCCTCGTTGGTCCCGCGCCCTTCCCGCTTGGCGGCCGAGGCCTGACCCTTGACACGCAGCAGCTCGATCGCCCGGTCGACATCGCCCTCGGACTCGGTAAGAGCGGCCTTGCAGTCCATCATCGCCGCCCCGGTCCGATCCCGCAGCGCCTTCACATCAGCAGCCGTAACGCTCACGACTCCCCTCCCTCTTTCGCAGCCTCATCTTTCTCAGCCGGAGCTTTCTCCTCCGCCGCGGGCTCGGGGGCTTTCTCAGCGGCTACGGGCTCGGCAGGAGCTTTCTCCTCCGCCGGCGCGGCCGGTGCTTTCTCAGCCGCCGCGGGCTCAGCCGGCTTCTCAGCCGCGACTGGAGCTGCCGCTTTCGCCTCGGGCTCAGCCGCTTTGGCCGGGGCCGGGGCTTTAGGCGCCTCGGTCGCGGGTGGCGCCGTAGGGGGCACCGCCCCCGAGGACGCTTTAGCGACCGCAGGGGGTGGTGGGTTCCCTACGGCGACAGGACCCGCGCCTGGTGCGTTTGAACCCTGTGCCGGAGAACCCTGCGCCTGACCCTGAGCCGGAGCACCCTGCCCCTGGGGCGCCTTGGCCTGAGCCTGCGCCGCCTGAGCCTGTTTGGCCGCCTCCGCTTCAGCCGCGGCCTTTTTCGCCGCCTCCTCAGCCGCAACCCGCTCTTTCTCTTCTTCCTCGCGCTTCTTGCGCTCTTCTTCATCCTTCTTGCGCCGTTCCATTTCAACGGCGATGCGCTTCTCCTCCTGGACCCGCCAGGCGCCAGCGCCCTCCTCGACCGCGCCGCCGATCGTGCCAATCACCAGCTGGCAGGAACGGATCGCGTCGTCGTTGCCGGGGATTACGTAGTCGATCGGCTTCGGGTCGCAGTTGGTGTCGACCAGGCCGATGATCGGGATGCGCAGGCGAGCGGCCTCGCGCACGGCGATCTCCTCGGTTTTGAGGTCGGTGACGAAGACGGCGTCGGGCAGGCGGTCCATGTCGCGGACGCCGCCGAGGTTGAACTCGAGCTTGGCGAGTTCGGCCTGCATGCCCATCCGCTCCTTGGTCGGCAGCAGCTCCAGCTTGCCCTCGTCGCGCCAGTTGGTCAGCTCGTGCAGGCGCGCGATCCGCGCCGACATCGTGTTGAAGTTGGTCAGCAGGCCGCCGAGCCAGCGCTGGTTGACGTAGGGCATCTTGCAGCGGTCGGCCCATTCTTCGACCGGGCCACGCGCCTGCTTCTTGGTGCCGACGAAGAGCACGGTGCCGCCGCCGCTGGCGAGCTCGCCGGCAAAGCGGCGCGCGTTCTCCAGCAGCGCCTCGGTTTGGATCAGGTCGATGATGTGGATCCCGTCCAGCTCGCCGAAGATGTAGCGGCGCATGTTCGGGTTCCAGCGACGGGTCTGGTGGCCGAAGTGGACTCCGGCCTCCAGCAGCTCTTTCAGGCCTGCCTCTGGCATTAGGTGAAGCTCCTTGTTTTGGGACTGTGTTCCCCGCCGCCCTTGCCGGGATCCGGCGCAATGCCGGTCAGGATCCGGGTCGGTGCATGCGGGGGTTGGTTTCCGAGCCGACGGATTGTAGAGGGGCCGACCGCGATTAAGTGGTGCGGGCGGCCTCGAGCGCCGCGGCCAGATCGGCGGGGAGCTCGGACTGAACGCTGATCCGCTCGCCGCTGCTCGGGTGATCGAAGGCAAGCCTGTGCGCATGGAGGAACTGCCGCCCGAGGCCGTACTTGCCCTCGCCTCCATAGGTGGGGTCACCAACGAGCGGGTGGCCGATCGCGGCAAAGTGGGCGCGGATCTGGTGCGTGCGGCCGGTCTCCAGGCGCGCCTCGAGGTAGGTCTCCGCGGCGAGCAGCTCGAGCACCTCGAAGTGGGTGCGTGCCTCACGCGAGGCGGCTCCGGAGACCGCCATACGGTGGCGCTGGCGCGAGGCGCGGCCGATCGGGGCGTCGATCGTGCCGGTGCGTGAGCTGAGGCGGCCGCCCGCCAGGGCGAGGTAGATCCGTTCGACCTCGCGGCGCTGGACCTGCGCCTGCAGGGCGCTGTGGGTCTCGTCGTTGCGGGCGACGACAAGCAAGCCGCTGGTCTCCTTGTCGAGGCGGTGGACGATGCCGGGGCGCTCCGCCTCGTCGCCACCGCCGAGCAGATCGCCGAGCTCGCTGACCAGGGTCGGACCGCTGTGCGAGGGCGCCGGGTGAACAACGAGGCCAGCCGGCTTGTCGACCACGGCGAGGTCGTCGTCGAGGTGGACGATGCGCAACTCTGGGCTCAAGCCGGAGGCTCCCGCACGTAGGCGTAGGCGAGCAGGAGCACGCCCGCCGTCACCGCGACGTCGGCCAGGTTGAAGGCCGGCCAGTTGCCGATCGCGATGTAGTCGGTGACCGCGTCGGCGCGGATCCGGTCGGCGAGGTTGCCGATCGCACCGCCGGCCAAGAGCCCCGCCGCGATCCACATGCCGGGCCGGGTCGGCTCGCGCGAGAAGAGGTAGGCGACGACCCCCAGCGCCACCGTCGTGACCAGGACCAGTCGGGTACCGCCGCCGCTGGCGAGGCCGAAAGCGACGCCGCTGTTGTGCGAGAGCGTCAGGCCGATCGGGCCGAGCACGTCGACGTCCTGACCTGGAACGAGGTTTGCCTCGATCAGCGCCTTGGCGGCCTGATCGAGGATGACGACGACGCCGCAGAGTGCTCCGGCGAGGCGCCAGGCGCGGGCGCTGCTCACCCTTCGATCAGGCCGACGACGATGGTGCGGATGATGAAGAGCAGGATCACGCCGAGGATCGGGCTGAGGTCGAGGGCGAAGCCGCCGCCGCCAAGCGGTGGCAGGAAACGCCGGAAGAAGTTGAGGTAGGGGTCGGTGGTCTCTTTGACGAAGTCGAGCGTCGCCCGCAGCGCCCGGTTGTAGGGCATGCGCGGGATCCAGGAACTGAGCACGTTGAGGAAGATCAGGATGATGTAGACGAGAAAGAGGGCGCTGACGTAATCGGCGACGTCAAAGCGGGTGATCGCAAGCAGCAGCGTCATCCCCGCATCCTCTCCAGCGAGGCCCGCACCGCAGCCTCGAACGCCTCGCGGGCGCCTTCGCGATCCAGCGCCTCCAATCCCGCCTCGGTGCTGCCACCGGGCGAGGCAACCGCCTTGCGCAGGTCGGCCGGGTGATGGGTGCGCAAGAGCTCGGCAGTGCCGGCGGCAGTCTCTACAACCAACTCTCGAGCAAGCTCCGCATCCAGGCCATCAGCGGTCCCCGCGTCGGCAATCGCCTCAACCGCGAGCGCGACGTAAGCCGGTGAGCACCCCATCACCGCGGTTGCCGCGTCGAACTGGGAGTCGGGCAGCTCGAAGACGCGCCCCAGTCCCTCGAGCAGCCCGCGCACGCTCGCGTCGGGCTCCCCGGCCACGCAGAGCACGCCTTTGCGGATCTCGACCCCCACGTTCGGCATCACCCGCACCGCCGCGGCGCCGGGGAATGCTTCGCGAACCGTCTCCAGCGAGGTCGCGCCGAGCAGCGAGATCACCGTCTCGGCAGCACTAAGCTCGGCAGCCGCCTCAGCCAGCTTCGCTGGCTTGACCGCGAGCACCACGACATCGGCCCGCTCGGCAAGCTCCCGGTTGGAAGCAGCAGCCTCTCCACCCAGCTCACTTGCCAGTTGGGCAGCACGCCCAGAACCGCTGTCGGTAAAGAGCATCTCGTCGGCTTGGCCACGCAGTCCCCGTGCCATCGCCGCCGCCATATTCCCTGACCCGCAGAAGCCAACGATCATGCTGGGCAGCCTAGTCCCGACGTAGGAGGAGGGGGCGAGTGGCCCGCCCCCTCCTCCGCAACCGGCCGTGACTAGCCGCCCAACACGTCGAACAGGTCCGTGTGGTCGTTGGTCCCGAGCACGTCGAGCCCACCGGGCCCGCTGGCCCAAACCGGCACCGCCGCGCCCGTGTGCTGCTGGCTTGGTGGCGCCGCCACCGGGGCCACACCGGGGCCGCCGTAACCGGCCGTCCCGTAGGTAAGGCTGAGCGTCTGCCCGTCCTTGGTGGTCAGGTTGGTCGAGTAGCCGGTCGGCGAACCCGAGCCGCTGGCGTCCTCGCCGACGATCTGACTGGTGTGCGAGTGATCGGCGGTGACCACGATCAGCGTGTCCTGGTGACGGCGCTGGTAGTCGAGGGCGACGCCGATCGCATTGTCGAAGGCGACGGTCTCGCCGATCTGCCCACAGGCGTTGGTCGCGTGGTCCTGCTTGTCGATCGAGGCGCCCTCGACCTGCAGGAAGAAGCCCCTGCGGTTCTCGAGCAGTTCAATCGACTTCTGGGTCATCGCCGCCAGGCTCGGCTCGCTGGCCGGGCGCTGGTTCTCGTTGCAGGGCGCCGGTGCGTTGCCCTTACCCAGCGAGGCCGCGGGACCGCTCCACTCGAGCGACATATTGCTCGGGTTGAAGAGGCCGAGGACCGGTTTGCTGCTGCTCGAGACCGCGCTCAGGCCGGCGGCGTCGGTGACGTAGCGATAGCCCTTGGCTTGGGCCGATTCGATCACCGTCTTGCCGTTGTCGGGCCCGCCGCTGATCGCTGGGGTGAAGCGGTTGCGACCGCCGCCGAGGAGAACATCGACCTTGTGGTCGACCTCCTGCTCAGCGATCGAGCCGAGACCGCCCGCGGCCTTGGTCTCCAGCGGGCAGGCAGCCATATCGGCCGGGCCCTGGCAACCGCGCAGGGATATATGGGAGGCGAGCACGGCGGGTGTCGCGTCGGTGATCTCCGCGGTCGAGACGTCGCCCACCTTCATCCCCTTCTTCTGGGCCAGCTCCAGCACCGTCTTCAGGTTCGGGCCGGGGACGTTGATCGCGCTGCTCGGCCCCTGTGAGATGCGCTCGTCGATCGTCTTCTGGCCGGTCGCCCACATCGTTCCGGTCGAGGCGGAGTCCGGGTCGTAGTCAGGCAGGTAGCTGGGACCTGCGCCGGGCTTCACCGACCAGGTCGTGTCGAAGCCGGTGAACGGCATCCGGTCGACGTTGAGTGCGTTGTTGACGCCCTGGTAGTAGCGGGCGGCGGTGATCTCCTGCGTCCCCATCCCGTCGCCAAGGAAGAAAATGACGTTCTGGGGATGCTTGTCGACAAGCGCGGCGACGACGGCGCGCTCGGTGCTGTCACGGTGAGAGAAGAAGCCCGTTGCCGCTGCGGTGCCGGCGCTGAGTGCAGCGGTGGCGAGCATGGCAACAATCACAAAGCTGAGGCGCTTGCGCTTCATTTGTCCTCCTAAGTTGCATTGGACGAGACAAACGCAACCTAGGAACGCCCCCGCGAGCCGATGTGGCTATGCCGTGGCTAAGCGGTGAAGATCTTGTAGCCGGGACGCAGCGCTAGGACTGGTTGAAGAAGCCTTTGTCGAGCAGCCGCGCCTTCTCCTCGGCGGATACCTCGACATTGCGCGGCGTCAACAGGAAGATCTTCTCGGCGATGCGCTGCATGCCGCCATCCAGCGAGTAGGTCAAGCCTGAACAGAAGTCGATCATCCTCTTTGAAAGCTCGTGATCGGTCGTCTGCAGGTTGAGGATGACCGGAACCTGGCGCTTGAATTGGTCGGCGACCTGCTGGGCGTCATTGAAGTTGCGGGGGATGACGAGGTGGACCTGGACGTCGGAGTCACCGTTGCCGACCGGGCGCAGCGTGCGGGTGCGCGAGGCCGCGATCGGCTCGTCGTCGGCGAAGATGTCATCGATCTCGTCGCGGCGCGAACGGCGCGAGCTCGGCAGGCGGCGCACCGTGGCCGACTCGCGCCGGCCCTCGTAGGCCTCTTCGGAGCTCGTTTCGGGCTCGAAGTCTTCCTCGTATTCGGGACCGTAGTCGTGGTCCTCGGCAAGACCGAAGTAGACCAGCGCTCGATGCCAGGTATCGCGTAGGGCCATGGTTAGTCGCGTGTTTCGGCCTGGGCGGGCCGACTCCTTTACGGAATTATGACTATGCGTGCGGATCTACACATAGAGGGCGGTGCCGAGCCGGACGATCGTCGCTCCCTCCTCGATCGCGACCCGCCAATCCTGTGAGGTTCCCATCGAGAGGCGGGCCAAGTCGTGCTCCGCGGCGAGTTCGGCTAGAAGGGCGAAGTGGGAGCGCGAGTCCTCCGGGTCCTGGCTGAAGGGAGGCATCGTCATCAGCCCGCCCACACGCACCGGGCAGCGCTCGATCAATGAACCAAGCTCGGCCGGCGCCACTCCCCCCTTGCCCGGCTCGGCGGCGACGTTGACCTCGATCAGGACTTCCGTCTCCGGCCCGCCGTGGCGGCCCAGTTGCTCCAGCGCCGACTCGCTGGCGACCGAGTGGATCAAGCGGCAGATCGGCAGCAGCTGCTTGACCTTGCGGCTCTGCAGGTTGCCGATGAAGTCCCACTCGAAGGCGTCGCCCCAGCGCTCGCGCTTGGCGACCAGGTCCTGCTGGCGGTTCTCGCCGACGAGGCGAACGCCGGCCTCGGCCAACGCCCCCATCTCCTCCACCGGCACGTACTTGCTGGCAGCGAGGATCTCGACCCCGGGCCCGGCGAGCTCGCGCGCCTCGGCCAGGTTGGCGGCGATCTTCTCCGGCTCGAGCCCGTGGATCAGCCCTGGCACGACTAGGACTCCTCCCTGTCGCGCCAGACCAGTCCGCCCTGGCGGCCGGTGCGGCCGCGATCGCGCCGGTGCGAGAAGAAGAGCTCGGGCTCGCAGCTGGTGCAGAGCCCGCTCGACTCAACTCGCTCGACGCCGGCCTCGGCCAAAAGACGGCGGGCGACCTGGGGAAGATCGAGCATGCGATCCGCAACGATTCCCTCGCCCAGCCGATCGAACGCGTCCAGGACCTCGTCTCCCACTTCGTAGCAACAGGGGCCAATTGAGGGACCGATCGCGGCGTCGGTGGCGCCGATCGCGGCTGCGCCCTTGGCGATGATGCCGGCGGCGAGGCCGCGCCAGCCGCAGTGCAGCATCGCGACGCCGCCTGGACCGGAGAGCGCGACCGGGACGCAATCGGCGACGAAAACGAGGGCCGGGGTCTGCGCCGGCGCTTTGACGAGGTGACCGTCGGCCTCGGCCAGGCCGCTCCCGGAGCCGGCCGGTTCCTCGTCCGATCCATAGGTGGCAAAGGAACAGCGCGACGCGGGCGGGCCGATGTGATCGATCAACTCGGCGCCGTGCACTTGTTGGGCAACCGCGATCTCGTAGGGCTGGAAGCCAAGCGCCGCGGCGAGGAGCCGCCGGTTCTCGATCACGGCATCGCGATCGTCGTCGGTGAAGAGGCCGAGATTAAGCGCCTCGAAGGGCGGCTGGCTGGCGCCGCCGAGACGTGTCGTGAAGGCAGCAGTCGCACCCGGCATCCGCGCCTCGAGCCAGCGCACCTCATCCTGTTCACGCCACTCCATCAATGCTCCTCGCCACATCCAGGGCCACCGCCAGCTCTTCGTCGCGCCCGCTGATCTCCCCGTCGCGCTTTTTCCTCAATGCCTCTTCCAGACCACGGCCGAGCGCCGGTCCCTGGCTGAGGCCGGCGCGGATCAGGTCAGAGCCATCGATCTCCAGGCTCACGTCACGCCACTCGGCCAGGTAGTCATCGAGCCACTCGGCGCCGAGGGCGCGAGCCAGGACCAGCTCGGCGCTGTCGTGGCCAGCGGCTAGCTCGACTGCTTGCGAGGGAAGTTTGGGCCGAGCGCCAGCCAAGGCTTCCTCTCCTCGCGGCGGCCCGATCGCGGCGGCAAGCAAGGTGCGGTCACGGGGAGCCAGCTCCCGCCAAGGGTCCGCGGCAAGCAGCTCGGTGGCCCGCGCCGCCAGCTCCGTCCCGCCGGGTCGCAGCTCGAGCACGCCCCACTCGCCAAGCAGCGCGAAACCCTCTGCGGCCGTCCCTTCGCCGGCGAGGCGCAGGAGCTCGGCCTCGCGTCGATCGGCCGAGACCGTGTTCAGGTCGGTCTCCTGCAGAAGCGCGGCGGTGCGTGCCTCGATCGCGAAGCCAAAGCGGGCGGCGTAACGGGCGGCACGAATCGCCCGGGTCGGATCGTCGACAAACGAGTCGTCGTGGAGGACCCGCAGCTGCCGCACCGCTAGGTCCGCCTCCCCCCCGTGCGGATCGATCAGCCGCGGCTCGCCATGCAGCGGAATCGCCATCGCGTTGATCGTGAAGTCGCGCCGCTGCAGGTCGGCCGCGAGCCCGGCATCCGGCTCGACAACCGGCAGGGCACCGGGGTACGGGTAGCTCTCCGCGCGGGCGCTGGCGATGTCGACCTCGTGCCCGTTCAGCATCACCTTGGCGGTGCCGAAGCGCTCGTGTGAGGTCGCCTCCGCGCCGAGCCGCGCGGCCAGCGCCGCGGCGTCACCCTCGACGACGACGTCGATGTCGGCGCGCCCCCGTCCCAGCAGCAGATCGCGCACCGCGCCGCCGACCAGGTAGACGGGGTCGGCGCTCGCGTTGCGCAGAGGGGCGAGCTCAGGGTGCATGTGCTCGAGCGCCTCGGCAATGCTCTCGCTGTGGTCGTGGGAAGCGTGCATGGCTGCGTTGCCTACCATGATCGCGTGCGCTGGAGACGAGCAGGGGCAGTCGTCGCCGTGGTGGTTGCCGCGACGGCGCTGGGGATAGTGCTGGGATCGAGCCTGAGCGGCTCCTCCGGCTCGCCCGCAAAGCCGGCAAAGACCGGCGCGAAAGCAAAGGACGCCGCTGCCGACGGTTCTACAGCGGGCCTCGTCCGCAACGCAACCCCACAGTCCGACTGGGAACCGCACACCGGCCCGGTCCCGATCCTCGAGTACCACGTGCTCGGCGCCGCGCCCCCTGAAGCGCCCTACCCAGAGCTCTACGTGACCCGGCGGGATTTTCACCGCCAGATGGACTGGCTCGAAGAACACGGCTACGAAGCGGTAACGCTGGAAATGGTCGAGCGCGCCTGGTACCACGGGGGAACGCTGCCGGCCAAACCGGTGGTGCTCTCCTTCGACGACGGCTACCGGCCCCAGTTCACCTACGCCCTGCCGGAGCTGCGCCGCCACGGTTGGCCCGGCGTGCTCAACCTCAAGGCGGAAGGATCGGACCTCTACACGAGCAACGTCGAAGCGATGATCGACGCCGGCTGGGAGCTCGCCGCGCACACGATCAACCACCAGGACCTGACCACGCTCGATGCGGCGGCGCTGAAGGAAGAAGTGGCCGGCTCGCGTGCAATCCTGCGCCGCGAATACGGCGTTCCGGTTGCTGACTTCTGTTATCCAGCCGGACAGTTCGACGAAACCGTGATCGCCGCGGTCAAAGCCGCCGGCTACACCACCGCCACTACGGAGATCCCAGGGGAAGCGAGTCGCGAAGACCCCTACGAACTCGCCCGCTTCGAGATCCTCGGCTCCAGCGGCGTCTCCGGCCTCGCCGAAGACCTGACTTCAGGCTAGAGCCGGACCGGGATCCCGTCGGCCGCGAGACGCTCCTTGGCGTCGCGCACCCGGTAGGTGCCGTAGTGGAAGATCGAGGCGCAGAGCACTGCGTCGGCGCCGCCGTCGGCAATCGCCTCGCTCAGGTGCTCGAGCTTGCCGGCGCCACCCGAGGCGATCACCGGCACCGAGACCGCGTCGGCGACGGCCCGGGTCAACTCGATGTCGTAGCCGTCGTTGGTGCCGTCGCGGTCCATGCTGGTCAGCAGCACCTCGCCGGCGCCAAGTTCAGTCGCCTCCTTCGCCCAGGCAACGGCATCGCGACCCTCGACCCGCTTGCGACCGCCGTTGACGTAGACGCCCCAGCCGTGGTCCTCGCGTTTGGCGTCGATCGCGATCACAACGCACTGGGCGCCGAAGTGATCGGCCAGCTCAGTCAGGAGCTCCGGCCTAACAAGGGCCGAGGAGTTGACCGAAACCTTGTCGGCTCCAGCATCGAGCACCGCCTGCGCGTCCTCGACCGAACGGATGCCGCCACCGATCGTGAACGGGATGAAGACGTTGTCGGCGGTGCGCCGAGCCAGCTCGACGATCGTGTCCCGCTTTTCGTGCGAAGCGGTGATGTCGAGGAAGACCAGCTCGTCGGCGCCCTCAGCGTCGTAGCGTTCGGCCAGCTCGACCGGATCCCCCGCATCACGCAGGCCGACGAAATTGGTGCCCTTGACGACTCTCCCCGAGTCGACGTCGAGACAGGGGATTACGCGCTTGAGAACCATCGCTACAGCCTAGATGGCGAGTTTGTTCCGGATAGCGAAACAAACTCGCCAGTCGCCCTCAAGGCTGCCGCAGGGCCGCGATGGCGCCCTTGACCGTGAAGCGGCGCTCGTAGAGAGCACGGCCGACGATGGCGCCCTCGATGTTCGGCGCGGCCCTACTTGCCAGATCCTGGAGGTGTGAAAGGTCCCCAACTCCCCCAGAGGCGATCACGCGAGCATCGGTGGCCGAGGCAATCGCATTCAGCTCACCGAGCGCAGGCCCCTCCATCGTTCCGTCGACCTCGATCGCGGTGCAGAGGAACCTCGTCACCCCCCGGGAGCTCAGCTCCGCGACGGCCTCGACCACTCCCTCCTCACCTGCTTCTGTCCACCCCGATAGCGCCACCCTGCCGTCGCGAGCGTCGACCGAGACGACCACGCGCTCGCCGTGGATCTCAAGGACGCGCCTCAAGAATTCCGGGTCGCGCAGCGCGGCGGTGCCGATCACCACTCGCTCGGCGCCCCCATCGAGAACAGCCGCGACCGAGGCCTCGTCCCGCAAGCCCCCGCCGACTTGGATCGGGCACTCGACCGCCGCGGCAATGCGACGCACCGACTCGAGGTTCCGCGGTTCGCCCGCCTTGGCCCCGTCGAGGTCGACTACGTGCAGGAACTCGGCCCCTTCCTCGGCCCAGCGCCTTGCAGCGTCGACCGGGTCGGCGTCGTAGGTCGTCTCGCGCTCGTAATCGCCTTGCAGCAGGCGCACCGCCTTGCCGCCGCGAATGTCGATCGCCGGGTAGAGGATCACGCCGGGACGGAGGCGCAGATGCCGGCGAAGTTGGAGAGCAGGCGCAGGCCGGCCGTGCTCGACTTCTCCGGGTGGAACTGGACGCCGAAGACGTTGTCGCGCTCCGCCGCGCAGGTGAAGCGAGCGCCGTAGGCGGCGGTGCCCAGCAGCTCGCCAGCCTCGGCGCGAGGGGCGAAGGAGTGGACAAGGTAGAAGGGAGTTTCGGAGTCGATGCCCTCGGTGAGCCGGGAGTCGCGCTCCCAGCGCACCGGCGACCAACCGATGTGTGGGATCTTCAGGCCGGGCGCGTCGAGCTCGGTCACCTCGCCGGGCAGCAGGCCAAGGCCGGTCGCTCCGCCGAGCTCGGTGGTCGATTCGAAGAGCAGTTGCAGGCCGAGGCAGATGCCGAGGATCGGCACCCCCGCCGCCCGCCGCTCCTCGATCAGCTCGTCGAGACCGAGCGCGCGGACGCCCTCCATCGCCTTCGGGAAGGCGCCGACTCCCGGCAGGATCAGCCCATCGGCGGCGCGGATCGTCTCAGCGTCGTTGGCGATCGTCGCCGTGGCGCCAACGTGCTCGAGCGCCTTCTCGACCGAGCGCAGGTTGCCCATGCCGTAATCGAGGATGCAGATGCGGGCGCTCATGCCGCCCCCGGACGCGGAAGCGCGAACGCGAGATCGCCGGGTATGACTAGCGCGTTCGCGCGAGAGCAGAGGAGGCGGCACTTATTCATTCAACGTTCCCTTGGTCGATGGCACGCCGCTCTCCTCGGGGTCAATTGAGACAGCGACCCGCAAGGCACGGGCAAAGGCCTTGAAGCAGCCCTCGATCATGTGGTGCGCGTTGCTGCCGTAACGGACGGAGACGTGCAGGGTCAGCTTGGCGCTGTTGGCGACAGCGCGGAAAAACTCCTCGGCCAGCTCGGTGTCAAAGCCGGCAATCGTGGTCGGCGGCAGGTCAGCGTCAAAGACGCAGAGCGGCCGGCCCGAGATGTCGAGCGCGCACTCGGCGAGCGACTCGTCCATCGGCACCACGGCGGAGCCGTAGCGCCGGATCCCGGCGCGATCGCCAAGCGCCTCGTCGAGTGCCTGGCCGAGCACGATGCCGACGTCCTCGACGGTGTGGTGGGCACCGGTCTCGAGATCGCCTTTGGCCTCGACCTGCAGGCCAAGGCGCCCGTGGCGGGCGAGCAGGTCGAGCATGTGGTCGAGAAAGCCGACGCCGGTGCTGGCGCTCGCCTCTCCCCCGTCGAGGTCGAGCGAGAGCTTGATCTGGGTCTCGGCCGTGCTGCGCTCTCTTTTCGCCGTGCGGCTCATCGTCTAATCATCGCTGACTCGCCGTGGACCGGGAAGCCCTCCGCCCGGGCGATCCGATCGACGTGCGGTGCAAGCTTCGCCGCCGCCGCGGCAGGAACCTGCACGGCGGCGATAGGGCGGCGGAAGACGCCGGGACCAAGCGGCCCCGAGAAGCGGCCGGCGCCGCCAGTGGGCAAGACGTGGTTGGAGCCAGCGGCGTAGTCGCCAAACGCGGTGGCGCCGTAGCGGCCGAGGAAGACGCAGCCTGCAGTGCGCACGCCGTCGGCCAACTGCGCGGCGTCTTCCTCGAAGAGCTCGAGGTGCTCGGGAGCGAAGGCGTTGGCGAGATTGATCGCGTCGCTGAGGTCGGGGACCTGAACCAGAGCCAGCGGCGCGTCGCCGATGCCCTCGTGCTCGACAGCGGCCTTCTCCGTCGCCGCCGCCACGGCCTCCAGCACCGCCTCCTCGACCGCGACCGCGACCAGCGGCCCCTCGCTGCCGTGCTCGGCCTGCGCGCAAAGGTCAAGCGCGGCCCACTCGGGATTGGTGCCGTCGCCGGCGACGAGCATCAGCTCGGATGGACCGGCCAGCGAGTCGATGCCGACTGTGCCCGAGACGGCGCGCTTGGCCTCGCGCACCCAGGCATTGCCGGGGCCGGCGATGACGTCGACCGGCGCAATCGTCTCGGTACCGTGGGCGAGGGCAAAAATCGCCTGCGCGCCGCCCATCGCGTAGATCTCCTCGACCCCGCAGAGCTCGGTCGCGGCGAGAACGAGCTGGTTGACCTTGCCGTCGGCGCTCGGCGGCGAGGCGAGCGCGATCCGCTCGACGCCGGCGACCTTGGCCGGGATCGCGCACATCAAGACGCTGGAGGGATAGGCCGCCCGGCCGCCGGGCGCGTACAGCCCCGCGGCGCCGACCGGCACTTCCCGCACGGTCACCGTCTGCCCCTGGGGGAGCTCGACCGCCTTCGGCTTGGTGGCGATCTGCGCCTCGGCCACGGTGCGCACGTTGGCAGCGGCAAGCTCCAGCGACTCACGCAGGCCAGGATCGAGGGCGGCTAGCGCCTCGGCGCCCGCCCCGGACTCAACCCGCAACGCCGTGGGTGCCTGCTCGGTGGCGTCGAAGCGGGCGGTCATGCAGAGCACTGCGCCGTCGCCACCCTCGCGCACCTCGCGCTCGATCACGCTGACGTCGACGCTGGGCGCCGAAGCGGCGGTCCAGGAGCGGATCGCCGCCGCGGTCTCCTCGGCGCCCTCCCAGTGAAACTGGCGGCGCCTCATCGGGCCAGGCCCTGGCGCAGTTTTGCCGCCAGGCCGTCGACCTCCCGCGCCCGCAGCTTGTGGGCAACGCGGTTGGCGACGAAGCGGGCGGTGCACTCGAGGATCTCCTCGCGCACCTCGAGGTCGTTCTCTTCCAGGGTGCGGCCGGTGGCGACCAAGTCAACGATGCCGTCGGCAAGGCCGATCAGCGGCGCCAGCTCGACCGAGCCCTTGACCTCGATCACTTCGACCTGGCGGCCGGTTCCCTCGAAATAGCGCTCGGCGATACGCGGATACTTGGTCGCGATTCGCATCATTCCCAGGCGCCGCTGGGACTCGCCCAGCCGCTCATCGCCCTTGCGCCCGGCGAGCACCATGCGGCAGCGCCCGAAGCCGAGGTCGAGCAGCTCGTAGACGACCCGGTCGGACTGCTCGAGCAGCACGTCCTTGCCGGTGATGCCGACGTCGGCGGCGCCGGCCTCGACGTAAGTGGGCACGTCGGAGGGCCGCATTGTGACCAAGCTGATGCTCTGACCCGGAAAGATCAGCGAGCGCGACTCACCGCGCACCTCGCTCGTATCGATGCCGGCCGCATCGAGGGCGTCGAGGGTCTCGCCGAGCAGCGCCCCGCGCGGAACCGCGAGCTTCAGCGGTCCATCCGCCTTGGCTCGGCCCATGCCAGCTACCTCGGCACTCACGAGCCCCCACCCCCGCGTGGTTCCTCCTCCATCTGGGCGACGTGGACGCGCTCCATGTAGAGGGCGAATCCCGCCGCCGGCTGATCGACGCCGAAGCGCTTGAGCAGTCCGTCATAGCGGCCGCCGCCGCCGAGCACGTGGCCGAGTGCCGGGTCATAGACCTCGAGGATCGCGCCGCTGTAATAGCCAAGGTCGCGCAGAAGCCCGAGGTCGATCTGGACGCGTTGAGCGACGCCGCGCGCCTCCAGCGCCTCGACCGTCTCGCCCAGTCGTGCCGTGGCCCGCTCGACCGCGGCGCCGCCGAGCGCCCGCGCTTCCTCCAACACCTCTTTGCCGCCGCGCAGCTGCGAAAGCGCCACGCAGGTGGCGATCTGCTCGTCGCTGATCCCCTGCAGCTCAGAAAGCTCCGCCTCCAGGCCGACCAGGTCGTGGGCAGCCAGGCGGGCGAGAATCGAGTCTCGCGCCTCGCCGTCGATGCCGAACTCGGCCAGCAACTGGCGGTAGAGGTCGGCGTCTCCGAGTCCGATCACCGCACGCTCCAGCCCGGCGGCGTCGAGCGCCGCCTCGAGCACCTCGACCACCTCGGCCGTCCCCTCGGGAGCGGGCGCACCGATCAGCTCGACGCCCGCCTGGGCAAACTCGCGCATCTGGCCCCGCTGCGGGCGCACCGCCCGGTAGGCGTTGGCCAGATAACAGAGCCGCAGCGGCATCTCCGCTTTGGCGTAGCGGCTGGCAATCAGGCGCGCTATTGGCACCGTCATGTCGGAGCGCAGCGCCAACAGATCGCCACTGCCATCGAAGAAGCGGTAGGCCGTATCGGCGGTGCGGCCGTCGCCGCGCGCCAGCACCTCGTCGTACTCGATCGTCGGTGTCGCCACCTCGCCGTAGCCACGGCCTTCGAAGACCTCGATCAGGGCGAGGTGCAGGCGTCGCAGCTCCCGCATCTCGTCGGGCAGCACGTCGCGCGTTCCAGGTGGAATCGGGTGAATCATCCGCCGGACCTTACGAGAGTGGGCCCGAAAGCCCTGCTAGGCAGGGACCTCTGACGACACCCGTTCAATCTGGGCGCCGAGGCCACGCAGGCGCTCGTCGATCTGCTCGTAGCCGCGGTCGATCTGGCGGATGTTGCCGATCTCCGAGGTCCCCTCGGCCGCCAGGGCGGCAATGAGCATCGCCATCCCGGCGCGGATGTCCGGGCTCTCGACGCGTTCGCCATGAAGCCGGCTCGGACCGCTGACGATCGCCCTGTGGGGATCGCAAAGCGTGATCCGAGCGCCCATCGCGACAAGCTTGTCGACGAAGAAGAGGCGGTTCTCGAACATCTTCTCGAAGATCAGAATCTCGCCATCCGCCTGGGTGGCGAGCGCCAGCGCGATCGAGGTCAAGTCGGCCGGGAAAGCGGGCCAGGGACCGTCCTCGATCTTGGGGATCGCGTCGCCGAGGTCGGACTGGATCCTCAGCTTCTGGCCGGGCGGGACGAGCATGTCCTTGCCGTCCATCTCCGAGTGCAGGCCGAGGCGGCGGAATTGGCGCCGCACCATCAGCAGGTCGAGTGGCTCAACGTCGCGGATGCGCAGGTCACCGCCGGTGGCGGCGGCAAGGGCCATAAAGCTGCCGACCTCGATGTGGTCGGCGGAGATCGTGTGTTCGGCGCCGGCCAGGCGGTCGCGCCCGTGCACCGTCATCACGTTGGAGCCGATCCCGTCGACCTGGGCCCCCATCGCGCAGAGCAGCCGCGCCAGGTCCTGCACGTGCGGCTCGCTGGCGGCGTTGGAGATCGTCGTCGGCCCGGTGGTCAGGGCCGCCGCCATCAGCGCGTTCTCGGTGCCCATCACCGAGGGCTCATCCATGAAGATGCGACAGGCGCAGAGGCCCTCCGCAGGCGCGCTGAGCTCGATCCAGCGATCGCCGTCGACCCGCGCACCGAGGTCTTTGAAGGCGTCGAGATGGGCGTCAAGGCGCCGCCGGCCGATGAAGTCACCGCCGGGTGGCGGCATCCTCGCCTCGCCGAAACGGGCCAGCAGCGGCCCGGCGAGGAGGAAGGAGGCGCGGATCTGTTTGGAGAGCTCCTCGTCGACGGCGACGTCGGTGACGCCGGCGGCGCAGAGCCGCACGCTGTTGTCGGCGGTCCACTCAACATCGACCCCGAGCCGCTCCAGCAGCGCTAGCTGCGCTTCGGTGTCGCGAATTCGCGGCACTCGGTGCAGCAGCAGCTCCTCTTCGGTCAGCAAGCAGGCGGCAAGAATCGGCAGCGCCGCGTTCTTGTTGCCGGCGACGGTGACTTCGCCGGAGAGCGGCACGCCGCCCTCGATGATGAATTTCTCCATTGCTAGGACTCTTCGCGCTCGACGCCCATTCTCCGGCTAGGGTAACGCGCCATGCGGAGAGGCTGGAAGATCCTGATTGGCGTCGTCGTGCTGCTGATTGTCCTGCTCGGCCTCAACGCTCTCAGCGTCGACCACGAAACCAAGGCGGCCGGCGCGACCGAACCCGGCGGCCGGATCCTCGATCTCCAAGGCGGGGACCTGGAGGTGGTCGAAAAAGGTCCGCGCGACGGCAGCCCGATCGTCCTCATCCACTGCTTCACCTGCGCGATCAACTACTGGAACAAGATGATTCCGAGGCTGTCGCAACAGCATCGGGTCGTTGCGATCGACCTGCTCGGCCACGGCGGCTCGGAAAAGCCCAGGTCGGGTTACTCGGTATCGAACCAGGCCGATCTGATCGCGCAGGCCTTGGCCAAGCTGGGCGTGAGCGATGCCGAGGTTGTCGGCCACTCGCTCGGCGGCGCCGTCGCCGTTGCCCTCGCCCAGCAGTCACCGGCCCTGGTCAATCGCGTATTGATCGTCGACACCCCGCCCACGCACGAAGAGGGCGACCTCGGCCTCGTCGCCAAGCTTGGCTTCGCGCCGGTGATCGGCGAGGCTTTCTGGCGGATCAAGCCCGACTTCGCGGTGCGCAAGGGACTGGAGGTCGCCTTTGCGCCCGGCTTCAAGGTCCCGGATGAATTCGTCGAAGACGTTGACCGGATGACCTTCAGCGCCTACGACAACTCCGCTAGCGGCTTTGACGACTACACCAAGGAAGAGCCGCTTGATCACCGCATGGCCGAAACGGGTAAGCCATTGATGGTGATCATGGGCGCCGAAGAGCAGATCATTGACGAACCGGCCAAGCGCCTGGCCGAATACCGGGCCACTGTTCCCGGCACCAAGACCAAGCTCATCGCTGGCGCCGGACACTCGCCAAACGTCGAGAAACCGGCCCAGACGGCGGCTCTCGTCCTCGGCTTCATCCCGCCCGCAAATCCAGCTAGGAAGCCAAATCAAGGGTCCAAGTTGCAAAAGCCCGTGCAGAAACAACCCAGCGTCCGGAAGCACCCCTAGAGTCGAACCTATGTTCGATACGAAGACAAATCTCACCGCACGACTGGCCGACGCTGTCGACCTGCTGATCGACTTCGCAACGCTTGGCGAGTACGGCCTCGAGCCCATCGGTAGGCCGGCTCAAGGCTGCGAGTCCCGTCATCGCCCGCACGCCGCTCAGGCCGCAGCGCGAGGCGGCGGCTCGGCCCGCGACCTCCTCGCTCGCTAGCTGCTTAGTAGGTGCCCATCGGCGCAATACCCTTGCGCCGATGGAGAGCGCAACCGCCAAGCCGATAGAGAAGGACGGGGCGGCACCACAGCGTAGGCGGCGTCGATGGTGGATCGCCGGCGGCGTGCTTGCGCTGCTTGCGGCCTTGGCGGTGGCCGTGGCCGCTACCTGGCACTTCTCCTCGGTTGTGCTCGTCCCCGACCATCACGACTGGCCGCTCGAAGTCACGGTCGAAGAAGTGAAGCCGGGCCGGATCACGCTCTCAAGCGGCCACCACAGCGAACAGCCTGGCGTCTACGGACTCGACTGGCAGACCGGCCACGCGATTGTCGGTCCGGTGCTGTCGGAAGCTGATGGCACCGTTACGCGGCGGCTCAGAGACGTGCGCGGCTACCTGGTGCCCGGCATCCACGTCGGGCTCGACAGCCACGTCTACTCCGGCGACCCGGCGCAGGCCCTCGGGCTCCCCTTTCGCTCGATCGGCGTTCCGGATCCGCTCGGCCCAATGCCGGCCTGGCTGATCCCTGCTGCGCCGAGGACCCCGCACGCAACTCGCGGAACCTGGGCGATCGTCGTGCACGGACACAACGACAACCGCCAAAACGACCTCAGGATCGCCCCGACACTGCGGCGAACCGGCTTTACCTCGCTGCTGATCTCCTATCGCAACGACCTCGGCGCGCCGGAGAGCACGGATGGCGTCTATCACCTGGGCGAAACCGAGTGGATCGACCTCCAGGCCGCGGTGCGCTACGCGCTCGCCCACGGCGCCAAGCGCGTCGTCCTCGTCGGCTACTCGATGGGCGGCGAGCTGATCACCCAGTTCATGCAGCGATCGCACCTCTCTCGCGACGTCTCGGCGCTCATCCTTGACGCCCCGGTGCTCGACTGGCGCTCACTGATCGAATACAACGCCGAACAGATTGGCCTACCTGGATTCCTCGGCGTGCCAGTCGAGTGGATGATCGACGCGAGGGCCAATCCCGATTGGGACAACCTCGATGCCCTAAAGCACACCGAAGACTTCCACTTGCCCATCCTCCTTTTCCACAGTACGGAGGACGAACTGGTCCCGATTTCCACCAGCGACAAGTTCGCTGCCGAGTTGCCGCGCTGGGTCACCTACTATCGCGTGCCCGTCGTGGGCCACACTGAAAGCTGGAACCTCAATCCGCGCCTCTACGATCGCCGGCTGCGGACTTTTCTCCTGCAAAACGCCACTTTTGGCAGCGGCCAGTAGCCGCTTCTAAAGCTCAAACCAAGCCAGAAAAGACTCGAGCCCGACCTTACGATCGGGCTCAAATACAGAAGAACCGGCGGCGACCTACTCTCCCAGGGGGTTGCCCCCCAAGTACCATCGGCGCTGAAAGGCTTAACTGCTCTGTTCGGAATGGGAAGAGGTGTTTCCCTTTCGCTATGCACCACCGGAATTTTGCGAGACAACCGCCCCGGTGGAGCTTGAAAACCGCACAAGACCGCAAGGTAATTAATAAACATCCGTCAAGCCCTCGACCCATTAGTACCAGTCGGCTGAGCACATCACTGCGCTTGCACCGCTGGCCTATCAACCTGGTGGTCTACCAGGGGTCTTACTCCCTCAAGGGGATGGGAGAGTTCATCTCGAGGACGGCTTCCCGCTTAGATGCCTTCAGCGGTTATCCGTTCCGTGCGTAGCTAACCTGCGATGCCCCTGGCGGGACAACAGATACACCAGCGGCACGTTCATCCCGGTCCTCTCGTACTAGGGATGACTCCTCTCAACTCTCCAACGCCCACAGCAGATAGGGACCGAACTGTCTCACGACGTTCTGAACCCAGCTCGCGTACCGCTTTAATGGGCGAACAGCCCAACCCTTGGGACCTACTCCAGCCCCAGGATGCGACGAGCCGACATCGAGGTGCCAAACCGTTTCGTCGATGTGGACTCTTGGAAACGATAAGCCTGTTATCCCCGGAGTACCTTTTATCCGTTGAGCGACGGCGCTTCCACTTGCTACCGCCGGATCACTAAGCCCAACTTTCGTTCCTGCTCGACCCGTCGGTCTCGCAGTCAAGCTCCCTTATTGCCTTTACACTCTACGCACGATTTCCAACCGTGCTGAGGGAACCTTTGGGCGCCTCCGTTACATTTTAGGAGGCGACCGCCCCAGTCAAACTGCCCACCTGACACTGTTCACCACCCGGATCACGGCATGGTGTTAGAAGCTCAGAGCACCAAGGGTGGTATCTCAAGGGTGACTCCCCAGCAGCCAAAGCCGCTGGTTCACAGTCTCCCACCTATCCTGAGCGAGATACCCCAAACTCCAATATCAAGTTGCAGTAAAGGTTCACGGGGTCTTTCCGTCTAGCTGCGGGTACTCGGCATCTTCACCGAGACTTTAATTTCACCGAGCCTCTCGTTGAGACAGCGTCCAACTCGTTACGCCATTCGTGCAGGTCGGAACTTACCCGACAAGGAATTTCGCTACCTTAGGACCGTTATAGTTACGGCCGCCGTTTACCGGGGCTTAGCTTCATTGCTTCGCACCGAAGTGCTAACAAGTCCGCGTAACCTTCCGGCACCGGGCAGGCGTCAGCCCCTATACGTCGTCTTGCGACTTAGCAGAGGCCTGTGTTTTTGGTAAACAGTCGGTTGGACCAATTCACTGCGGCCCCCTCAGGCTCCCTCCGTATGGAGTTCACCCTAACGGGGCGTCCCTTCTCCCGAAGTTACGGGACGATTTTGCCGAGTTCCTTAACGAGAGTTAGCTCGCTCACCTCAGTATGTTCTACTTGTCCACCTGTGTCGGTTATCGGTACGGGCACGCGAATCCTGCCTAGAGGATTTTCTCGGAGGCATGGGATCGGGGACTCGCCGGCGGTCAAGCCAGCTGGCATCGCACCTCGCGTCAAAACGCCGCTGCGGATTTTCCTACAGCGACTAGCTACGTGCTTGCCCCAGGACAACCATCGCCTGGGTTCCCTTACCCTTCCCCGTCCCCCCATCGGTCATAACGGAATCGACGTGGTACAGGAATATCAACCTGTTGGCCATCGGCTACGCCTTTCGGCCTCGCCTTAGGTCCCGACTAACCCTGAGCAGACGAACTTTACTCAGGAAACCTTGGACAAACGGTGGAGGGGAGTCTCACCCCTCTTTCGTTACTCATGCCGGCATTCTCACTTCCAGCCACTCCACGGAGGCTTACGCATCCGCTTCACGCAACTGGAACGCTCTCCTACCGCGTACAGAGCCCGCAGGCCTGCACACCCATAGCTTCGGTGACTAGCTTGAGCCCCGTTGAATTCTCCGCGCCCGAACACTTGACCAGTGAGCTGTTACGCACTCTTTCAAGGATGGCTGCTTCTAAGCCAACCTCTTGGTTGTCTATGCACTCGGACATCGTTCACCACTTAGCTAGTACTTGGGGACCTTAGCTGATGGTCTGGGTTGTTTCCCTTTTGCGTACGAAGTTTATCCCCCGCACACTGACTGCCGAGTTAACCGTAACGGTCTTCGGAGTTTGCCTGAAGTCGGTAACCTGGTAGGGCCCCTAGTCCAAACAGTGCTCTACGGCCGAAACGCAAATACTCGACGCTATACCTAAATATATTTCGGAGAGAACCAGATATCTCTGAGCTTGATTAGCCTTTCACTCCGATCCACAGGTCATCCGCCCAGTTTTCAACCTAGGTCGGTTCGGCCCTCCACGAGGTCTTACCCCCGCTTCAGCCTGCCCATGGATAGCTCGCTCAGTTTCGGGTCTACCGCCTATGACTGTGTCGCCCTATTCAGACTCGCTTTCGCTACGGCTCCGCTCATCGCTTAACCTTGCCACAGACGAGTAACTCGCCGGCTCGTGATGCAAAAAGCACGCCGTCACACCCGAAGGTGCTCCGACCACTTGTAAGCTTACGGTTTCAGGTACTATTTCACTCCCCTTCAGGGGTGCTTTTCACCTTTCCCTCACGGTACTAGTTCACTATCGGTCACCAGGTAGTACTTAGCCTTGGAGGGTGGTCCCCCCAGGTTCAGACCACGTTTCACGGGTGTGGTCTTACTCAGGAACGCTAATCAGCAGATCAGTGTGTTTTCACCTACGGGACGATTGCCCTCTGTGGTGCGAGGTTCCACTCGCTTCGGCTAACACCTGATTTGGTAACTGCTGCCAAGCCAGGCACGGCTTGGACATAACGCCCTACAACCCCCGACAGACAACGCGTGCCCGCTTACATCTGTCAGGTTTGGGCTGATCCCTTTTCGCTCGCCACTACTAAGGGAGTCTCGGTTGATTTCTTTTCCTCGGGGTACTTAGATGTTTCAGTTCCCCCGGTTCCCTTCTCGCGACTATGTATTCACCGCGAGATAACACCGCATTACCGGTGCTGGGTTTTCCCATTCGGAGATCCGCGGGTCAAAGGCTGTTCAGCGCCTCACCGCGGCTTATCGCAGCCGTCCACGTCCTTCATCGACTCCTGGTGCCAAGGCATCCACCGTAAGCTCTTACTATCTTGACGGTGAGCAACCCACACACCTAAGTGTGCGGGTCATAATTAAATTACCCCAAAGATCTACACAGGTGCAGATCTTTGTTATTGGCCTTGTGCAGTTTTCAAGGTCCACCGAGGCGCGCACGACGACGGACTGCCGCCGGCGGTCTCTCAAAACTGAGCAGCGTACTCAGTGCCATAGAGACACTGAGGAGCCCGGTCGACGTTCTAGAGAAATCTCCCTAGAAAGGAGGTGATCCAGCCGCAGCTTCCGCTACGGCTACCTTGTTACGACTTCACCCCAATCACAAGTCCCACCTTCGACGGCTCCCTCCAAAAGGTTAGGCCACCGGCTTCGGGTGTTACCTGCTTTCGTGGTGTGACGGGCGGTGTGTACAAGGCCCGGGAACGTATTCACCGCGGCATTGCTGATCCGCGATTACTAGCAACTCCACCTTCATGGAGGCGAATTTCAGCCTCCAATCCGAACCGAGACGCACTTTATGGGATTCGCTCCACCTCGCGGTATTGCTGCCCTTTGTATGCGCCAATGTAGCACGTGTGTAGCCCTGGACATAAGGGGCATGATGACTTGACGTCATCCCCACCTTCCTCCGGTTTGTCACCGGCAGTCTCCTATGAGTCCCCAACTTAATGATGGCAACATAGGACAGGGGTTGCGCTCGTTGCGGGACTTAACCCAACATCTCACGACACGAGCTGACGACAGCCATGCACCACCTGTGATGGTGTCCCGAAGGAAAACCGTGTTTCCACGGTAGTCACCAACATGTCAAGCCCAGGTAAGGTTCTTCGCGTTGCGTCGAATTAAACCACATGCTCCGCTGCTTGTGCGGGCCCCCGTCAATTCCTTTGAGTTTTAGCCTTGCGGCCGTACTCCCCAGGCGGGGCACTTAGTGCGTTAGCGACGGCACGGGAGGAGTCGACACCTCCCACACCTAGTGCCCATCGTTTACGGCGTGGACTACCAGGGTATCTAATCCTGTTCGCTCCCCACGCTTTCGCGCCTTAGCGTCAGTACCGTCCCAGCGAGCTGCCTTCGCTATTGGTGTTCCTCCTGATATCTGCGCATTCCACCGCTACACCAGGAATTCCACTCGCCTCTTCCGGACTCTAGCCCTGCAGTATCCATCGGCTTTCAAAGGTTGAGCCTTTGACTTTCACAACGGACTTACAGGGCCGCCTACGCGCGCTTTACGCCCAATGATTCCGGACAACGCTTGCTCCCTACGTATTACCGCGGCTGCTGGCACGTAGTTAGCCGGAGCTTCTTCTGGAGGTACCGTCAATCCACACGGCTATTCACCGGTGAACCTTCGTCCCTCCTGAAAGGGGTTTACAACCCGAAGGCCGTCTTCCCCCACGCGGCGTTGCTGCGTCACGCTTTCGCGCATTGCGCAAGATTCCCCACTGCTGCCTCCCGTAGGAGTCTGGGCCGTGTCTCAGTCCCAGTGTGGCTGATCGTCCTCTCAGACCAGCTACCCATCGTTGCCTTGGTAGGCCGTTACCCCACCAACTAGCTAATGGGCCGCGAGCCCCTCCCAATGCGGAGGCCGAAGCTTCCTTTAGTGCACAGGCTTAAACCTGTGCACCACATCCGGTATTAGCCCGAGTTTCCTCGGGTTGTCCCGGTCATCGGGGCAGGTTACTCACGTGTTACTCACCCGTTCGCGGCTTTGCCCCAGGGCAAGCCCTGGTTCGTCGCACCACTTGCATGTGTTAAGCACGCCGCCAGCGTTCGTCCTGAGCCAGGATCAAACTCTCCGTGAAAGGTACTTCTTACAGAGAGCTG
>CAWCJW010000004.1:0-8689 GCA_963795765.1 uncultured Solirubrobacterales bacterium | reverse complement strand
GCGCATCGTCTTTGAAGACTCCAACCGGCTGGCTCGCTCCCTTGATCTCGAAGTGGCCGAGGTCCTCCAGCTCCATGAAGCCGTGGGCCAGCTCGGCGGTGCTCTCGGTCAGGTAGGCCTTGCCGGGCTCGGCCAGCGCCTCCATTCGCTGTGCCAGGCCAACCGTGTGCCCGACCGCGGTGTAGCCGTCCTCGCCGACCTCGGCGGCGACGACCTCGCCGGAGTTGACCCCGATCCTGGTCGAGAAGTTGAGCCCGTGCCTGCGCCGCAGCTCGGCGGCGTAGTCGCCGACGTCATCGAGCATCTTCAGCGCCGCGTAACAGGCGCGCCGCGCGTGATCCTCGTGGGCGACCGGGGCGCCGAAGACGGCCATGATCCCGTCGCCGGTGAACTTGTCCACGGTTCCCTCGAAGCGGTGTACGGCATCGGCAAGGGTGGAGAAGAAGCGCTGCATGATCGCGTGCCACTGCTCCGGGTCCTGGCCCTCGGCCATGTCCATCGAGCCCTGCACATCGGCAAAGAGGACGGTGACCTGCTTGCGCTCGCCGCCGGCTTGGGCGATCTCACTCATGAAAACTCAAGCTTACGCCTGCACCTATACTGCGCAAACCGATTGACTGGTCAGTCAACCAGGGAGCCAAAAAGGAAACTTTGCGCGCAGCCGTCGTACAGCTCAACTCCACCGGCGAGAAGGCACGGAACCTCGAAGCCGCCGAGCGGCTGGTGCGGGCTGCCGCGGCCGACGGCGCCGAACTGGTGGTGCTGCCGGAGAAGTGGAACCTGCTCGCCGGCGGCGAGGAGTTGCTGGAGGGGGCGGAGGGCTTGGACGGTCCAAGTCTTGGCGCGGCGCGGGGTTGGGCGCGCGAACTCGGCGTCCACCTGCTTGCCGGCAGCGTCTCCGAGCGGGGCTCGCAGGAGAAGGCATTCAACACCTCGGTCCTGGTTGGGCCAGGCGGGGAGGACCTCGCCGTCTACCGCAAGATCCACATGTTCGACGTCGAGGCCGGCGGGGTCTCCTACCGCGAGTCGGCGCACGAGCAGCCCGGCGAAGAGATCGTCACCGCGTCGGCCGCCGGCATCACAGTTGGTCTCAGTGTTTGTTACGACCTGCGCTTCCCCGAGCTCTTCCGTATCCTCGCCGTCCGCGGCGCCCAGCTGCTCACCGTCCCCTCGGCCTTCACCCTGGCGACCGGCCGCGACCACTGGGAGGTGCTGTTGCGAGCGCGGGCGATCGAGAACCTGGCCTTCGTGCTCGCCGCCGACCAGTTCGGCGAGGCGCCGCCGCACTTCAGCTCGAACGGCCGCTCGATGATCGTCGACCCCTGGGGAGTGGTGCTGGCGACCGCCCCCGATGAGGAGTGCTTCGTTGCGGCCGAGCTCGATTTCGAGGCGCAGGGCCGCGTTCGCGAGTCGCTGCCCTCGCTTGCCAACCGCCGCCCTGGCGCCTACGCCTGGCCGCAGCTGAGCGAGGCGCGCGCCTGATGGCCAAGGCAACGACAGCGGCGGTGGACAAGCGCCGCCAGATCCTCGACGCCGCAGTCCGCGTCTTCGCCCGCCAGGGCTTTCACTCGACCCGGGTCTCCGACATCGCCGACGAGGCCGGCGTCGCCTACGGCCTCGTCTACCACTACTTCAAGTCCAAGGACGAGGTCCTCAACGAGCTCTTCAGCGAGCGCTGGTCGCTGCTGCTGGCGGCGATCGAGGAGGCCGATCGCGAGGGTGACTCGCCGCGCGCCAAGCTGGAAGCGGCCGCCGGCTTCATCGTCGACTCCTACCGCCACGACCCCGAGCTGATGAAGGTGATCATCGTCGAGGTCACCCGCGCCGCCAACTCCTTCGGCCGCACCCACCTGGCCGAGATCCGCCGCGCTTATGACTCGATCGCCAAGATCGTCGCCGACGGTCAGGCGGCCGGGGTCTTCCGCCGCGACGTCGACGCCACTTTCGCCTCGATGGCCTTCTACGGCGCCGTCGAGCAGCTGCTCTCGGGCTGGATCTTCGAGGTGATTCCGGCCGCCGACAGCGACTTCGACGAGGCAAAGACCTTGCTGGTGACGACGATCTGCGACGGTCTCGAGCTGCGATAGGTAAGGTCGAGCCCATGGAGAACGACATCGTCAAGCGCCTCGCCTGGAGCGGCATGCTCGCCGCCAGCGGCGCCCTGGCCAGCATTGCCGCGACGCGCCTCGCCGCCTTCGTCTTCCGTCGCATCTACAACGAAGATCCGCCCGAGTAGCGTGGCTGACGGAACCGGCACACCGCCCCCCGGCAGCGGCCCACCGCAGCGGCCGACGCAGGACGAGCGCTCGGTCTCAGAGCTCGTCTTCGACGTCGCCGAGAAAAGCTCCTCGCTCGTCCGCGAGGAGATCGAGCTGGCCAAGACCGAGATCTCGGAGAAGGTCGGCAAGATCCTGCGCGGCTCGGTCGTCGGTATCGCCGCCGGCATCTTCGCCTTCCTCGCCCTGATCCTGGTGATGGAGGGCATCGCCTGGCTGCTTGCCGAAGAGGTCTTCGATGGCAACGCCTGGCCCGGCTTCTTTGTTGAGGCAGCGGTTTTCCTCCTGGTTGCGGCAGCGGCCGGCTTTTTCGCCTACCGCTCTGTACAGGCGGGGGCACCACCGATGCCCGAGCAGGCGATCGAAGAGGCGAAGCTGACCAAGGCGACTTTGGAATCCGGAGCAAAGGCAGGCAAGGAATGAGCGCTCAACCCGAGCCGGTGCGCCCCCCGACCCCGGGTCGGCCCGGCCGCTCCGCGGCGGAAATCCGCCGCGACATCGACTTGCAGCGCCGCGACCTCGGCAGCTCGGTGGAGATCCTGCGTGGCCGCGTCACCGAACTCACCGACTGGCGCCGCCAGGTCGCAGAGCACCGCTCGCAACTGATCGTTGGCGCCGCCGTCGCCGGTTTCGCCCTCGGCGGCCTGATGATGCTGCGCCGCCGCCGCTAACTCGTGGCTGCTGACCTGGCGGAGATTGAGGGGATGATCGAGGCGGCGCTGCCCGGCGCCGCGGTCGAGGTGATCGACGAGACCGGCACCGGCGACCACCTGCGGGCGACGGTCTCGGCGGCGCAATTCGAGGGCCTCTCGCGCCTCGATCAGCACCGCTTGGTCAAGGCCGCGGTCAAGCAGCGCTTCGACGACGGCACGATCCACGCCCTCTCGCTGAAGACCGGGCTGCCCGGATAGCTACTCTGTGCCAATGGCCGACGCCGAGCTGAAACAGAAGGTCGAGGAACTGATCGCCGCCAACCCGGTTCTGCTCTTTATGAAGGGAACTCCGGAAATGCCGCGCTGCGGCTTCTCGATGCGGGTCGTGCAGGTGCTCGACTCGCTCGACGTCGAGTACGGCGCGATCGACGTGCTGCCGGCCTTGCAGCCGCTGCGCGAAGTCACCGCTGAGATCTCCGACTGGCAGACCTTTCCCCAGCTCTACGTCAACGGCGAGCTGCTGGGCGGGGCCGACATCATCGAAGAGATGTTCGACTCCGGCGAGCTGGCCGAGGCGCTGGGCGTCGAGCAACCAAAGAGCGCGTCGCCCTCAGAGCCCGCGCCGGCCACTGCCGCGCCCCCGGCGCAGTCACCCCCGCTGCAGATCGAATAACCGCCGCCGTCTGACTCGGCGCATATCGGCGTCCTCAGTCGCTTGCGTGCAGAGCACGCCACGCTCCCTGCGTCCTTGATCTGCTTGATTCAGACGGCGGCGGTCTCGGGCGCCTCGTCCTTGACCTGGAAGGACGAGCCGCAGCCGCAGGCGGCGACAACGTTGGGGTTGTTGACCTGGAAGCCGGCGCCCTGCAGGCCTTCAACGTAGTCAACCTCGGAGCCGAAGACGAACTGCATGCTGACCTTGTCGACGATCACCGAGACGCCGTCGACCTCGAAAATATGGTCGTCGTCCTTGGCGCGGTCGAAGGCGAGCGCGTACTGAAAGCCAGAGCAACCACCGCCGCGAACGGCAACCCGCAGCGCCTGACCCTCGGAGCCATCCTGAGAGCCGAGCAGCTCGGCGATCTTTCCGGCCGCCTTGTCAGTCAAGGCGATCGCTGTCTGGGAAGTGTCGCTGGTCGCGTCAGTCACTTCACAAAGTGTAGCGAGCGTTGAACGGGTCGCTGCCAATTGCCTGCCCGGCTCCGCTCAGGTCAATCTGACCAGCGGGGTCTGCGAGAATCGTTTTGCTTGAGTCCTTCTGCTGAAACTGCGGTTGTCTGCGACACGACGGCCTACTTGCCGAGCGAGCTCGTTGCCGCGCGCGGGATCAAGAGGATCAGCCTCTATGTCTCGGTTGATGGTCACCAGGAATCGGAGTTGGAGATCAGCGATTACGCCGGCTTTTACGAGCGTCTGCGCGCCTCCGAGGGGGGCGCGATGACCTCGCAGCCCTCGATCGGCGACTTCACCGCGGTCTACGAGCCGCTGTTGGAAGAAGGGCGCGAGGTCGTCTCGATCCACATCTCCGCCGGCATCTCTGGCACCTTTGAGGCTGCCAACCAGGCTCGCGAGCGGCTTATCGCCGAGGGCAAGGGCGGCGAGCGGATCCACCTCTTCGACTCGCGCTCGGCCTGCGGTGGGATGGGCCTTCCCGTCGTTGCCGCTGCCGCAGCCGCCGCTTCGGGAGCGGACGCGGCCGGGGCGATCGCTCGCGCTGAACAGGCGCGCGAGGAGTTGAAGATGTGGTTTGCGATCGACACACTCGAGTACCTGCGCCGCGGCGGCCGCATCGGCGGCGCCCGCGCCTGGATCGGCTCGGCGTTGAAGATCAAGCCGATCCTCACCCTGGAGGAGGAGATCACCCCGGTTGAGCGCGTCCGCACCCGGGCCCGCTCGATCGAGCGCCTGTGCGACTACGCGCGCCAGCGCCATGAGTCGGGTCTCGACGCCTGGGTGGTCCAACACATTCAGGACCCCGAGACCGCCGGTGCCCTTGCCGACGACTGCCGCGAAATCTTCGGTTGCGAGCCGGCCTTCATCTCCGAGATCGGGCCGGTGATCGGCGCCCACGTCGGCCCCGGCCTGCTCGGCGTCGGCAGCGTCTCGAAGGACGTTCTCAGCTAACTAGGCGCGCATGCCTTCGCGAGGGGTACGGGTCTCGCGCGGCACCGGCTGCGGCTTCAGCCGCACCGGAGAAGTGGAGAGGGCCTGCACGCGCAGGTCGCTCCAGGTCAGTCCTTCGCGGACCAGCGCCGGCAGCCCCAGCGCCACCGCGGTGGCGATCTCGACCGCCTGCAGGATCACGCCGTAGGCGAGGGCGTCAGCGGTACTGACGCCGAAGCCCGTGTGCAGGACGCTGATCACGGCAAGCTGGAAGACGCCGATGTTGGAGGGCGTCGCCGGCACGACCGCGGTCACGTTGACGGCGAAGAGCACCGCGGCGGCAGCGCCGATCCCCGCCTGATCGTTGAGGCCGAGGGCGGCGAGCAGGGCCCAGCAGGCAGAGAGCTGGATCGCCCAGGCGCCGAGCTGCGCGGCGGCGGCAGCGGCGCCGCGACGCGGGTTGCGGAAGATGCGCAGGCCGGCGCGGACCTGCAGCAGGGCGCCGTGCATGGCGGCGCCGATGCGGGCGAGGCGGCCGTTGCCGTTGCGCCGCATCAGCGGCGGGCCGAGCAGGACGACCAAAAGCAGTAGCAGCGGCACGAAGCTGAAGGCGAAGAGCTTCTGGGTGCCGGAGTGGAAGAGGTCGGTGGTCGAGACGATGATCACCCCGAGCATTGCCAGGGCGAAGAGGTTGAGCACGGTCTGGGAGACCAGGGTGCCGAGCAGCACCGGGAAGGTCTCGCGCATGCGCCCGATGCGGCGGGCCAGCGACATCGCGCGGGCCGGCTCGCCGAGGCGGGCCGGCAGGGTCGCCGACATCAAGACGCCGATCATCGTCGCCGAGGTGACGTCGCGGCGGCGGACGGGCGCCAGCGGCAGCGCCGCGCGCACGATCCAGTACCAGGAAGCGGCGCGGAAGAAGAGCGAGAGCGCCATCAGCCCGCAGGCCACCCAGACCCAGCTGAGGTCGGAGCGGACGATGCTTTCGACCACGTTGTCGACGCCGATCTTCTGCGCCGCCAGCGCGGTCAGGCCGACGCCGGTGATGCCGGCAGCCGCTAGGCCCACGCGGCGGGCGATCTTGCGCTTGCGCTTGCCGGTCCGGGCGGGCGCGGGGTCGAGCGAGGGGAGTCGTTGCGGGGGCTGGGGCGGCAGACCGTCGGAAGGTTGGATACCCAGCCAGCGGGCGGCCCGCTCCACGTTGTTGGCGGGCTCGGGCGCCGCCAGCGCTCGCTCGTAGACCGCGGTCACCCGGTCGGCTACGCGCGGCCAGGCGTAGCGCTCGGCGCTTTGGCGGGCGGCGTTGCCCATTGCCAGCAGCCGCTCCGGCTCATGGTGAGCGCGCTGCAGCTCCTCGGCGAGGCGCTGGGCATCGCCGGGGGGGACGAGAACGCCGTCGACGCCATCGCTGACGACGTCGCTGTAGCCGGCGATCGCGGAGGCGATCGCCGGTGTGCCGGCGGCGAAGGCCTCGGTCAGGACCATGCCGAAGCTCTCGCCGGAGAGCGAGGGGGCGCAGAGCACGTCGGTCTCGTGCATCGCCCGGTGCAGGGCCTCGCCGGAGACCCGCCCACGGACGTCGATCCACTTCATCGTCTCGGGGTCGGCGAGGTAGCGCAGCACGTCCTCGCGCTCGGCGCCGATCACGGTGAGGCGGCTGGGCACGTGCTCGACCAGGGCGCCGAAGGCAGCGAGCAGGATCGGCAGCCCCTTGCGCTCCTCCGGGCGGCCGACGAAGAGAATCCGCAGCTCCTCGCTGGCTGGCTTTGGCCCGCTCGGCGCGGCGGCGACGTCAACCCCGTTGGGGATCACCTCGTAGTGGCCGCCGTACCAGCGGCGCCCGGTCCAGGCAGCCGCCTCGGAGACCGCGATCCGGGCGGAAAGGCGGTTGAACACACGACGGGCTCCCAGTGCCGAGGCGAGGTAGTTCGGCGCCCCCTTGGTCGAGTAGGCGTGGAAGGTGCCGACGGCGGGTGCGTCGGTCCCCAGCGCCGCGTTCCAACCGACCAGCGGCACCAGTGGCTCGTGGATGTGGACGACATCGAACTTGCCCTGGTTCAGCGCTCGGCGGGGCGCCACCACGCCGCCGGCGGGAAAGGGCGCCAGATTCGAGATCGCGCCGTTGGAGGGGAAGCCGGCGGTGCGTCCCAGCGGGACGAAGTAGTCGGGGAGCTCGCGGGTCTCAGGCGAGGCGCGATGCAGCACTCGGCTGACCCGCCCAGGCGGGTCATAGGGGGCGAGCACGCGAACGTGGTGGCCGCGACCGAGGAACTCCTCCGCAAGTGCCTCCACGTGCCGGTTCACGCCGCCCTGGTAAGACCAGGAATATGGCGAGACGAGAGCAATCCGCACGAATCACAAAGGGTAGTTGATTCCCCAGAGGTGATTAGTTGCGTAAGTCACGCGGATTGCGCGGATTGCTCGCTCCAGGCGTAGGCGAGGAAGACCAGGACGTAGGCGGCGCCGATCTCGAGCAGGAGTGCGCCTGAGTCATTGGCGAGGGTTCCGATCACGGTCGCGGCGATCGCACCGACCAGACCGGCGCGCAGCGCTGGCACGGGCTGCAACCAGTGGCGCAGGCGCGCGCGCTGCCAGATCGCGACGGCGACCAGCACCGCGAGCAGGGGCAGGAAGAAGACCAGGATCGGGCGGGCGAAGCTGTGCGCGGAGAGCTGCAGGCGCCGCTGGGCGACGTCGGCGAGATCGCCGAGCCCGCCGGCATCGAGCACCGAGCGGGTCAGGTGCGCGTTGGCGCCGGTGACGAGGTCGGCGAGGGCGATCAGGGCCAGGACCGCCAGCGGCGCGGCGATCACGAGCAGGACGGTGCGCCGCCGCTGGGCGGCAATCGCGGCGGCAGCGACGGCGCCGCCGACCGGCAGCACGATCGCGGCGCCGACGTCGGCGCCGAAGCGCCCGGCGGCGAAGACGATCGCGCTGAGCAGGCTGACGGCGAGGAAGGCGACCGCGGCCCGGCGCTCAGTCAGGCGTGGCCAGAAGCCAGACAGGGCAGCACCGGTCCCGGCGACGACGAGGACACCGAGCAGCGCCTCGAGCTCGTTGCCGATCCCGTAGAAGCGCACGCCAAGGCCGGGATTGGGGCCGAGCAGGGAGAGCGAGGTGAGCGGTGAGCCGGCGATCACGTCGATCGCGAAGGCGAGGACGACCAGCCCCGAGGCGGCCGCCAGTGCCCGCAGGCCGCCGAGCAGGAACAAGGTCAAGGCGGCGAGCAGCGGAGCGCCAAACATCACCAACAGCTGTTCGGTGTCCTGTCCCGGCTTGAGGCCCGCCGCCGCCAGTAGCAAGAGGGGCAGGTAGACGATGCTGAGGCCGGCCAGTCGGATCGCGACCCGGCCGACACGATCGGAGCTGACCAGGGCGGCGAGGCCAAAGACCACCAGCCAGACCAGGAGGCTGATCCCGATAACCGGCCCACGCCGCTCAGAGATCACCGCCATCCGCGCCCCGAGCGATTCGATCGCGGCCGCATCGATCGAGCCCACGGCGCGAATCGGCTGACCCGACATCTGCGAGGGGACCGCGATCCCCAGCCGCGAGAGGATCGTCGGCGCGACGTCGGTCGAGAGCACGTAGCCGTTGGTCCGCGTGCTGTCGGAGGTCAGATCCCCGTCGAACCCACGTCCCGCAATCCCGATCGCT
>CAWCJW010000003.1:0-15321 GCA_963795765.1 uncultured Solirubrobacterales bacterium | reverse complement strand
ATCAAGAAGGAAGCGGTTTCTGCTTCCAAGATCAAGAAGAACTCAGTCGTCACGGCCAAGATCGCTGACAACGCGGTGACCACGGCCAAGATCGCCAATGGCGCGGTTACCGGTGCCAAGCTCAACCTCGGGACTGTCGGAACCGTTCCTAACGCCGCTCACGCCGTCAATGCCGACAACGCGAACACTGTTGGGGGCCAGACGGTGGCCAAGTTCAGCGCCCAGGTTCCCAATAGTGGTGCAGAGCAAACGGTTCTCAACGTGCAAGGCTTGAAACTAACGGCTACGTGTGAAGCTGGACTGCCAGCGCTGATTGCCAACAGCAGCTCGAGTTCTGAGGGAGCTGTGCGGTATGAGGGTATTGACAATGCCGGAGCAACCATCCACAGCGGGACAAGTAACTTCACTGCTACTAGTAACCTGGCTCTCACTCAGACAGGAAGTGGTGCCGGAACGATAGATGTCGTCTTCCAGAACGGCGTGGTCGTCACAGCGCAGTACGCTTGGCGAAGCGATGGCTTCGGCGGCGCGAGTGCATGTCGCGTCTTTGGTCGGGCGATCGGCGGCTGACAGCAGCCCTTTCGCGGTGACACAGGTCGGTCGGGCAGTCTGCCCGACCGACCTGTAGCTCGCTCTAGCTAGAACGGGCGTCGCCTCGATTTACTTGTTCGCTGGGGCGCAACCCAGAAGGATCTCGGCGGTTGAGCACGAAGACGATGCATTTGGAGCTTCGTCAATTCTTCGTACACAAACCAAGGAGAGAACCTCTGTGAAGCAGATTCGCAAGCGCATCACGTACGCAAACGTGATGTCCTCGATCGCCGTCTTCCTGGTCCTCGGCGGCGGCGCCGCATACGCCGCCAAGAAGATCGGCTCGAACGAAATCAAGGGCAACTCGATCACGACTGGCAAGATCAAGAAGGAAGCAGTGTCTGCTTCCAAGATCAAGAAGAACTCGGTCACCACAGCGAAGATCGCAAACGGCGCAGTGACGGGTGCCAAGATCAACCTCGGCTCAGTTGGCACGGTTCCGAATGCAACGCATGCTGTGACGGCGGACACCGCGACCATTGGCTCAAGTCCTGTTGCATACGCGCACATCAATTCAGAAGGCAAATTGATTGCAGCGGATTCTCGTGGAGTTGTACAAGGCAACTTGATACTGGAATCAACTGCCGCCTATTGCTTTAAGGGGCTGCCATTTGCTTTCAAAACTGCGATGGCAGTTGTCGACTACGGCGATCCGGTCACGGGTGGCCTCGAGGATCTCCCTCAGGTCTCGGTCGCTCTCGGCAATCCGTTCGGCGATTGTGGGGCCGGGACGCAGCTAGAGGTGGCGGGAGAAAACGAATCTGGCTTTGCGCCAGAGGGATTCTTCATCTGGTTCTACAACTAAACCCCAGCACTTAGTAGCAGTACCGCAAGGAGTGGGTGGCTAGGGCCACCCACTCCTTGTTGGGTCCAGTGAGCCCTTACGTCGATCAAGCTTGACAGGCTCGGAGAAGCCTGGAAACGTCAAATGCCTTGGCGGTATCGACTGAGCCTTCGCCTTCCTCGGACAAGGAGATTTCCGTGCAGCAGATACGCAAGCGCATCACGTACGCGAATGTGGTCTCCACGCTCGCCCTTTTCCTTGTGCTCAGCGGAGGAGCGGCATACGCCGCCAAGAAGATCGGCAGCCACGAGCTGCGGGGCGGGGCGGTGACGACGGCGAAGATCAAGCGGAATGCGGTTACGCGGTCGAAGATTAAGGCTGGAGCAATCTCAACGGCCAAGATCGCGCCTCTCGCTGTCACCAACGGAAAGTTGGCCGACGGCTCCGTCAGCCTTGAAAAGCTGGCGCCGGGCTTTATCGCGCCAGCCGCGGAAAAGCTCTCTCACGTCGCCAACGTCTCGGCTGGGGGAGTGGTTCTGGCGGGCAGTCTCGGAATCTCCCAGGCCAATGTCACCCATCCCTCATCCGGCTTCTACTGCTTCGCGGGCCTCACGCCGGCTCCGGTAGGGGGCGTGGCAACGGTCGACTACTCCGAGGCGGGCGAAAACATCATGATCCAGTTTGACACTGGTCCCGGCCCCGCGTCTATTTGCCCGGTTGGAACCCAGGCCTTCGTCAACACGCGGAAAACGCTCAAAAACAGCGAAAAAACAGAATCCGCCGACGCCGGGTTCTTCCTGATCGCGTACTGAGCGCTAGATCGCCCGGCGGGCGTGCTTCGGGTCCAGCTCGCCCGCTGCCGCTGCCTCGGCGCGTTTGGACCAGCGGTTGAGCTCGCGGCGGGCGAGGACCATCTTGTGGACCTCGTCGGGGCCGTCGGCTAGGCGCAGCATGCGGCTGAAGCGCCAGAGGGCGGCGAGGGGGGTGTCGTCGGTCATGCCCAGCGAGCCGTGAATCTGGATCGCGCGGTCGAGCACGTCCATGACGATGTTGGCGGCGACGATCTTGATCGCTGAGATCGACTGGCGGGCGGCGCGCTTGCCCTCGGTGTCCATCTTCCAGGCGGCGTAGAGGGTGAGCAGGCGGGCCTGGTCGATCTCCATCCGCGAGGCCGCGATCGCCTCCTGGACGAACTGCTTCTCGCCCAGCGGGCCGCCGAAGGCTTCGCGTTCGTTGGCACGGTGGCACATCATCTCCAGCGCCCGCTCGGCGGTGCCGATCGCCCGCATGCAGTGGTGGATGCGGCCGGGGCCGAGGCGGTCCTGGGCGACGACGAAGCCCATGCCCTGGCCGCCGAGCAGGTTGCTGGCCGGCACGCGACATTCTTCGTAGCGGATCTCGCAGTGGCCGGGGCCCTTGTCGTGGCCCATCACCGGGATCGGGCGGACCAGGTTGAAGCCCGGGTTGTCGGTTGGCACGCAGATCATCGAGGCGCGGGCGTAGGGGTTTGCCTCGGGGTCGGTGACGACCATCGCGATTGCCAGCTCGGCACCGACGGCGCCGGAGGTGAACCACTTGTGCCCGTTGATCACCCACTCATCGCCGTCACGCTCGGCGCGCGCCTGCAGCAGGGTCGGGTCCGAGCCGGACACCTCGGGCTCGGTCATCGAGAAGCAGGAGCGGATCTGGCCCTCGAGCAGCGGCTCGAGCCAGCGTTCACGCTGCTCGTCGGAGCCGTGCTCGGCGAGGATCTCCATGTTGCCGGTGTCCGGCGCCGAGCAGTTGAAGGCCATCGGCGCCGCCGCCGGGCTGCGCCCCATCTCCTCGCAGAGCAGCCCGTACTCCCAGTTGCTCAAACCGGGTCCATAGCGCTCGTCGGGCATGAAGAGGTTCCACAGCCCCTCCGACTTCGCCTTCTCGCGGATCTCGACCAGGATCTTCGGGTAGGGCACGCCGGGGCCGACCTCGGCGTCGAGGGCCTCCATGATCTCGCGCTCCTGCGGGTAGATCTCCGCGTCCATGAAGTCGAGGATGCGCTCGCGCAGGGTCTCGACCTGGGGGCTGGGGGTGAAGTCCATTGGGGAAACCTAGCTCAGGGTTGCCGGTAGCGGGCGAAGAGCTCGCCGTCCTGCTCGAGCAGCCAGGCCAGCGCGAGCTCCTCGGTCTCGGGCAGGACCCCCTCGACGATCCGCGGTCCCTCGCCGCCGGTGAGCTTGGGCGCGATGGTCAGGAACAGCTCATCGACCAGACCCTGCGCCTGAAGGGCGCCGTGCAGGGTCGGGCCGCCCTCGCAGAGCAGTGCTCTGACGCCTTCCTCGCGCAGCGAACGCAGTAAGGCGGGGAGGTCCACGCGGCCATCGGGCCCGCTTTCAACCACGACCAGGCGTTTATCGAGCCCGCTGTAGCGCTCGGCCCGCATCGTGCCGGCGCCGATCATCACCGCGTCGAAGCGAGTCCGCAGCCCGACCAGCATCTCGGTGTCCGCACTGGAGCCGATCGGCCCCGAGACCCCGCCGATCGTCGCTCGGCCGTCGACGGTTACGGCGAAGTTGACCGCGACGAAGGGCCGGTCCTCGCGCTCCTCAGCCGACGGCTCGTAAGAGTCGAGCTGTTGCTCGACCGTGGTCTCGCCGGGGTCAGGGATCAGGCGCCGCACAGGCGGAGCCTAGTCCTGTGCGCTCAGGAGTAGTCGTGCCAGCCGGCGAACTCGCGGCCGGCGAACTTCTGCAGCTCGGCGACGTCGCTGGTGAAGCGAGCGCGGACGGTCTCGAAGAGGTCGTCGGGCAGCTTCGGCTTCGGCGCCGGCGGCTTCTCGGGATCGTGGACGAGCTTCTCGACCCGCCAGCGCAGCGGCTCTGGCAGGCGGTCGAAGTTGCGGTCGAGGGAGCGGAAGCCGGGCAGCTTGATCAGCTTCTCCATCAGCTGGTATTTGTCGCCCTCCTTGGCCCCGGACCTCTCCCACTCGCGATCGAACTGCTCGGAGGTGAAGGTCTCGTCGACGCCGGCGAAGGCGAAGGCCTTGCGCATCGTCTCCTCGCGTTCGGATTGCAGCTCCTCCTGGGTGATGATCTCGATCTGCTCGCGGTCGAAGTGCTCGAGGTAGGGCTGCAGCTGCATCCAATACTTGGAGCGGTTCATGTAGGAGGTGTCGGGGTTGGAGAGGACCTCGACCAGGTCACCGCTCTCATAGCCGGCGCCGGTGGCGTGGACCCAGTGCGAGAGGATGCGCTTGATCGGGTCGCGCACCATGTAGAGCAGGCGGGCGTCGGGACAGTGCTCGCGGATGCGCGCCGGGACGCCGGTGAAGCGCGGCAGGTTCGTGTAATGGGGGGAGGACTCGCCGCGGACCTTGAAGCGGCTGTCGAAGCGGCTCGCGTACCAGTCGAGCCCGAGGTCCCAGTTGAGCTCCTCGGCGAAGAAGTTGAGCTCCTTCGGCTTCGACATCTGGATCTCCGGATGCAGGCCGAGGTAGTGGTGGATGCTCGTCGTGCCGCACTTGAGGCCGCCGATGATGATCAGGCTCGGCATCGCCGCGTGGGCCTTGCGGCGACGGCGGACGCGGCTTTTGCGATCGGCCGCGTAGCGCTCGCGGGCACGCGCGCACATCGCCTCGTCGGCGGGGTCGAGCGGGGCCTTCGCAGTGGCGATCTGGGTCTGGGCCTCTGACACGCGCGGGCTAGTGTAGCTGCGATGCCCGTTGCCGATCTTGGATCCAGCTTCAACTCGTTCTTCCACGCGTCGAGCTCGTTCTTCCAGCACCTCTCCGACATTCGCTGGACGCCGTTCATGATCGCGCTCGGCTTCCTGCTGGCGATGCAGCTGTGCCGTGCCTGGGCCTGGCGCAACGTGCTGCGCGCCGCCTACCCCGACAAGCCGATCTCCTTCCTGCAGCTCGGCGCCGCCTATCTGGCGGGAGCGGGGATCAACGCGATCCTTCCCGCCCGCGCCGGCGACGTGACCAAGGTTTTCCTGGTCAAGCGCCAGATCCCGGACTCTTCCTACCCGGCCGTCACCTCGTCCTTCCTCGTCCAGTCGGTCTTCGACACCACCGTCGGCATCCTCGTCTTCCTCTACGCGATCACCCAGGGGCTGCTGCCCGAACCGCCGGAACTGCCGGACTCGCGCGCCTTCGAGATCTCTTTCTGGGTCAACCACCCGCAAACGCTGCTGATCGTGATTGGGGTGCTGCTGGTGGTGGGTGCGATTGGCATCTACTACCTGGCCCACCACGTGCGGCGCTTCTGGGCCCGCGTTCGCCAGGGCGTCGTGATTCTCGCCCAGCCGCGCCGCTACTTGCGCCAGGTGGCCGCCTGGCAGGGGGTGGGGTGGATCTGTCGTTTCCTCGCCTTCTGGTTTTTCCTCGAGGCCTTCGGCATCGGCGGCTCGGTCGGCAACGTGCTGCTGGTGATGAGCGTGCAGGCGATCGCCACGATCATTCCCTTCACTCCCGGCGGCGCCGGTGCTCAGCAGGCGCTGCTGGTGGCGACCCTGCACGGGCCCTCGCGCGCCGCGGTGCTCTCCTTCTCGGTTGGCACCCAGATCGCGATGGCAGCCTGGTCGGTCGTGCTCGGCTTCACCGCGATCCTGCTCGTCTTCCGCACCACCGACTGGAAAGGCTTGATCCGCCAAGCCCAAGACGAGGCGGAGCGAGAAGAAGCGACGCCCTCGGCCGCGCAGCCCTAGGAGGCTGGATCGGTGCCTATCCAGCCTCGTAGGCCGGAAAACGGTTGAGCCATCGGCGACGCGCCTCAACCAGGCCGAGCGTCCCCGCCTCCCGCAGCAACTCTTTCCGCCCGCCGCCATCGCCCCGAACCAACATTTTCCCGACGGCGCCGAGCAGGACGGGCGGCGTCACCACCTGCGACGGCTTGGCGCGGTGATTGAGGACGTCGAGGAAGTCATCGATCTTGCCGGCCTTGTGGAGGCGACGGACGATTTCGACCAGGACGGGTTGCACGGGCCCGCTTTTGCCGAGGTCGTTTGCCAGCCAGTAGTGCTCGGCGAACTCCCGATCGCGCCAGCGCGCCCAGTCCGACATCGCTTGATCCATACCGTCTCCAGAGCCGTCCAAACCGCGCACTATCGCCGGTGCGAGGGTGTCTGCTTGAAGCAAAGCGTCACCGATCCCGCGCCCCGGCGCGGGATCCTTGAAGTGCCCCGCGTCTCCCGCCAGGACCCAGCCCGGACCCGAGGTCTCGCGAAAGAACCCCTCCCACTTCACTGCCCCCTGCAGCTTGCCGACCCGCTGCGCCCCGGCGACGATCTCGGCAACGGGCTCACAGCGCTTTAGATAGTCCTCGAAGAGCGCTTCATGGTCGCCGCCAAACTGCTCCAACTCTGAGGCTTCGGGCCATACCCCGGCCTGGTAGAGCCCGCTGTCGGCGGGCATGCCGATGACAAAGCGCTCAGACCAGCGGTGGAAGCGGAAGGTGGGCTCTGGCTCTGGGGCGGTGCCCTCGAAATAACCCCAGTAGACAACCCGCTCGTTGGAGCTGACGTTGTATTTGCGCGCTCCGCAGAACTTGGCGATGCTCGAGTTGCGGCCGTCGGCGCCGACGACGAGGCGCGCGCGGAGCTGCTTCTGCTTCCCGCCGGCCTCGACCCTTATCCCCGTGACTCGCCCCGCCTCACTGAGTAGCCCGACCGCCTTGGTGGCCATTTGGATCGAGGCGCCGGCCTGCTCGGCTGCGCGGACGAGGATTGGGTCGAGCAGTTGTCTGCGGATCGAGGCCGCTCCACCGATGTCACCTGGTCGCTGTGGGAGCTCGGTCGTGACCGAGAAGTCCTCCATCCGCAGTTCTGCCCGCTTGACCAAAGGGGCACCGGTGGCTTGAATCTGCTCGCTCAGGCCGAGGCGATTGAGGAAGGCGAGCGCATCGGCCTCGAACACGTGCGACGAGAGCGTGCTGCTGGGAAAGGTCGCCTGCTCGACGACCGCGACCTCGAGGCCGCTCCGCGCCAAGAGCGTCGCCAGTGAGGCGCCAGCGCAGCGGGCACCGACAATGACGACATCGAATTTTTCCCCCATGACCCTTCCCCGACTCGAGATGCGGGACTGAACCCCTGAAGCAATAAAAATACAGGGGTTTGTCTAGCCGCAACCGAACCAGCTACGCCTCGTGAGGTGGCGCTAAGCGGCAGCGAGCGGGTCGTGGCCACCCCAGCTTCCCTGCGACGCATAGGGACGGAAGCGGATGAAGGCGGATTCGTGGTGAAAGGGCCGCTCGCGGTCGGCCCTGACGGCGGCCATGTGGGTGCCACCGTCGCGGTATGAGTACTCGCGCATCGCCGCGGCGCTGTCCCAGAGCGAGAAGGTGGAGACGAGACGAGGCGGGCGGGCGAGGCCGATCGAGGCCAGCAGGCCCGGCGCCCCGACGACCTCCGCTTCGGCCGGGCCGGCGCTGCGCAGGAACGGCCGCAGGCGGGTTAGTCGCGGGCGGCCGAGGGTCAGCACTGCCACTGGCTCGTCGTCATCGACCGCGAGCTGGCGCTCGGGGAGGCCGGGAATCGCCGGCCAGGCACCGGAGACGCGCAGCGGCTCGAGCCGGACCTGCCAGCCGCCGACGAGCCGCCTCGCCAAAGGGTGGTCGCTGCGGAGGTAATCGTCGAGGGCTTCGTCGTCCTCCCAGGCGGCGATCAGGCCGAAGCGGCCCGGGTAGAGCGGCAGGCGCCGTCCGCCACCCTGCGCCGCGGTGACGGTCGTCTCGGCGTAGTGGAGGCCTGGGATCGCGCTTGGCCGGGGCCTGCCTCGCAGCGCGCTTGGCATCGATGTGACACCGGCGTCGACGATGTGCACCGAGACGATCATGCGGGCTCCTTCCGCGGCACGGGTTAACCTAGTCAGCACTAAGAAGTTGGAGAACCGTACTTAGGGACTACTAGGTTGTCAAGCCAGAAGAGCCAGACGCCGAGGAAGCGGCTCAGCGCCGCCCAGCGCCGCAAGACGATTGAAGACGCCGCCACCGGCCTGTTCGCCGAGCGGGGGTACCAGGGAGCCTCGATCGACGAGATCGCCCGCCGCTCGGGGGTGACGCCGCCGGTCGTCTACGACCACTTCGCCTCCAAGCAGGAGCTCTACCGCAGCCTGCTGGAGCGGCACTTTGCCGAGTTGCGGCAGGTCTGGCGCGAGAACTTCGTCGGCGAGGACCCGCCCGGGGAGCGCGTCGCCCGATCCTTCGACGCCTGGTTCGCCTACATCGAGAGCCACCCCTTCGCCGGCCGCATGCTCTTCCGCGACACCACTGGCGACCCCAAGATCGAGGCCATGCACCAAGGGGTGGCGGCGAGCAGTCGCGCCGCGATCATGAGCCTTTTCGCCAGTCAGCCCGGCGCCGAGAAGGTGATTGGGCCGGAGGCGGAGCAGGGCCTCGAGATGGCCTGGATAGTGATGCGCGGCGTGCTCCAGGGCTTGGCGATGTGGTGGTACGAGCACCCGGAGGTTTCTCGCGAGCGGGTCGTCGCCACGGCGATGAACGCGCTCTGGGTTGGCTGGGAGCGGACCCAGGCGGGGGAGGGCTGGGGCTAGCCAGGTTTCAGCGGGCCAGGGGGTTGACCCAGCGGACGCCCTCGAAGCGCGAGAAGTCGTTGTCGCTGGAACAGAGCTCGGCGCCGTGTTCGATCGCCAACGCGGCGAGATGGGCGTCGGTGGTCAGGTTGCCCGCCGTGCCAAGCGGCTGCAGCAGCCGCCGCAACGTTGCGGCATGCGCGTTGGCCGGCTCGACGATCGTGGCGACCGGTTGCGCGAGCCATTCGTCAATGTGCTGGAGGGCATCACCAGGCCGGAGCGGTTGCTCGATCCCGGCCAGGTTGGTGGAGATGCGCAGAAAACCGAGGAGGACGACCCAGGCGAACGCGATCGTCTCCGTGCCTGAGAGAACGGCCTCCAGCCATTCGCGTGCAGGATCGTGGGATGGCGATTCCTCGTCGACGGCGTAGAGAAGCAGGTTGACGTCGGGCAGCTTCACTTGCGCAAGGCCATCTTCCGCAGGATCTCTTGGTCCTCGAGTTCACCGGCCAGCTGCAGGGCCTTGTCGAGATTCACACCAGGCCGTGCGCCCATCTTGGCCGTGCGAACTTTGTATGGCTTGGCACGCGTGATCCTGCCGCTGTCCAATCCCCTGCGAAGGCTCGAGTTGAGCGCCTCCTTGAACGAGATGTCCTTCCTGCGCATCTCCTCTTTCAGCTTGGCGGCCACGTCGGGATCGAGGGTCACCGTTGTTCGCATCGTAGACATCATTGCATCATATGGCTTGCTGTCATGATGCCTCAAGAGGTTGGCCGGCGGCGCAGCCATCAGCTCGACCAGCCGGGGTAGCGCCCGGCGACCCGCCACTGCCACGGTGGGCGTTCGGCGGCGGGGAAGTCGTAGTGGTTACGGCCGGGGAGGGTCTCGAGCGGGATCAGGGCGGGGTCGTCCCCGAGCAGCACGGGGACCCCGGCGGCGGCGTCGACGTCGGCCTGGGTGGCCCGCCGCGCCTCGTGCTGCCAGCCGAGGCCGGGACGGTAGAGCCAGTAGGCCAGCTCGACCCAGCCGTCGCTGCGCCGCCGGTCGGCGATCTGGGTGAAGGCGGTGGTGCGGCGGCGCGAGGCGGTCAGGTGCGGACCGGCGGCGACGGCGCAGCTTTCGCGGCGGCAGTAGCGGAAGTCGACGGGGACCAGCGGCAGGCCGCCTGGGCCGGGGATCGCGCTGGGCGCCGGGGCCATGGCGCGGGCGAGGCGGGCGAGCGGCCAGCCGTAGGCAGGGACGAGGGGGTGATGGCGACAGGCGTCGGGGAGCTGTGGGGCGCAGGCGATGCGCTTGGAGATCGCACCGCCGAGGCTGCGGCCGGCATCGATTTTGCCGCCGGCAGCGACAGCAGCGATTGCGGCGAGCAGCAGCAGGGCGACCAAGGCGACGAGGCCGGCCTGCTCGACGCTTGCCGATCCCCGCTCCGACGAACGTTCGTGGTGCATGGCGACGACGCTAGGGAGGGCGGCCGCGCGGGTGGTGCGCAGAATGTCGCGACTTTGCCCCGTAACCCGCGTCTGCTATTCATGTGCGGGATGGAGGGCAGCCCCTTCAACCTCTTTGGCGACCCCGACGAGTTCCGTGCCCGCATGGAGGAGCTCTCGGAGCAGATGCAGTCTTCCCAGCGGGTCGCCTGGGCCGACAACGCGATCAAGCTCGCGGTCGAGATGACCGTCGCCTCGATCGGCCAGCTGGACCTCACCGGCGACCCCGATCAGCAGGCGATGCAGGTCCGCGACGCGATCCGCGTCCTCTTCCCCGAGGCCGTGACGCTGGTCCGCGAGGCCCGCGAAGGCCTCTCCTAGCCGCCCGGCTAGAGCAGTTCGAAGCGCAGCTTGGTCGTACCGCCGCGGCGGAACAGCGCCGCGATCAGCTCCAGCGGCACTGCCGCGATCAAGGCCGGCACCGCGACGACGACGCTGATCAGGCCGTCGAGGCGGCGCTGCCAGGGGCGCTCGGCGGTGGCGGACTCACCGCGGCCCAAGGCGGCGAGGGCGACGTTGCGGCCGAAGGTGAAGCCGTTGAGCACCGTCTGCCACATTACGGTGACGCCGGCCGCGGGGGCCCAGCGGGCGCTGGCGACGACCTGATCGCGGTTGGCGACCAGGCGGCGCACCGCCTCAGTGGTGAAGAGGAAGCGGCTGTCGGGTTCCAGGCCGGCCCAGCCTGCACCGCCGATCCAGCCGGCAAAGCCGGCCCGGTTGGCGATTCGCACGCCGTCAGCGCCGCCGAGTCGATCCAGCGCGGCCAGCGCCTCGGCGACCCCGGCGTTCTCGCCGACGACGCCCAGGCCGCAGCTCTCGCAGCGCTTGACCGGGCCGCGCAGGCCGCTGCGCGCGTCGATCCAACCGAAGAGCGGCTCGCCGCAGGCCGGGCAGGGCGGATTGTCCGGGCCAGCCCCCGCCTCGAGGGGGACGACGGGGGTGCGCTCGCCAGCTCGCGTCGAACTCATCGCAGGTAGCGTACGCCCCGTGAATCGCAGAAACGTCCTGGCCTGGGAGGAGCGTTGGGCCACACCCACCGCCCTCGCGTCCCTCGCTGCGGTCCTCTTCGTGATCGGCGCGATCGTCGTCGCCACCCAGGGGGTCGGCAGTGCCAGCGGTGACTCGGAGCTGTTGCGCAACGTCGACGCGCACCGCTCGGCCCAGTTGGCCTCGAGCATCCTGCAGGCGATCGGCATCGCTCTGCTCGCGGCGCCGCTCTACTACCTCTTCCGCGCCGCCAAGGCCCGCAGTGATCGCATGCGCGGCCAGCTCGTCGGCGTGGTCATCGCCGCGCCGCTGTTCCTCGCTGTGCTGGCGATCCTCAGCGGCGTCTCGACCCTGCACGCCGCCTCGGACTTCGTCGGCAGCGAAGTGCCGCACCTGCTGGCCAAGGGCGTGAAGCTGAACAGCGACCACGCCAACGAAATCGCCAAGGAAACGATCGATGACGCGCCGCTGCGCCCGCTCGCGGCTGGCTTCGGCATCGGCGGCCAGATCGGCTTCGTCGTTGCGATGGTCTACACTTGCCTCTACGCGATGCGGGTCGGCCTCCTCACCCGCTTCTGGGGCTCCCTCGGCCTAGCCCTCGGCGCCGTCTCCTTTCTCTTCTTCCAGTTCACCCTTGTCTGGTTCATCTACTTCGGCATCCTGCTCCTGCGCCGCGGCAGTCAGCCGCCGGCCTGGGCGGCGGGCGAACCGATCCCTTGGCCGACCGCGGGGGACAAAGCTGCCGCCGCGATGGAGTCGTCGCCAGCTGACAACGGTGGTCTCCCTCCGCAGCTAGAGGAAGCAGGGGATCCACCCGAGCTTGAGGATCCCGAGGATCCAACGGTGTCGGGCCGGTCCTAGTAGGCCGGAACGTCTTGCACTTTTTTGCCGCTCCCGTCCTCGGACGGCCCTAAGCGCTTCACCAAAAAAGTTAAGTGAAGGCCTACTAGGACCGGTCCGCCGACGCCTGCTTCCGATGCGTCCGAATCTCGCTCATGATTCGCTCCAGACGGGGCTCGCGAGAGTCGTCCACGAAGCTCATGGTTGCCGCGACGCCGGGGTGAATGGCTGCGATTCGCTCGTGCATGGCCTGGGCGACGGCGCGGTAGGTGGGGTGACCCTCGCGACCTGAGCGGAGCTCTATTAGGTGCATTGCCTCGCGGGCGTTGAGGTCGAGGGTGTAGCGGATGCGGTAGGCGAGGCTGAGGGCGTATGGGGCTTGCTCGGAGAGGCCGGCGTCAACCAGTCGCTCGTACTCAGTGCGGGAGATCTCCAGAGCTCGCTCGAACTCGTCGCCGGCGCTGGCTTCGCGCACCTCCTCGGGGATCCCTGCTCCGAGGTCCGGCCCGAGGCGCTGCCACTGCACGGTCAGCATGCGGTGGCGCTGCAGGTCGCGGAAGGCCCCGTAATCGGAGACGATCTCGAAGCGGTAGCGCAGCGCCTCGAAGCCGCGACCGGGACGGTGGCGGCGATTTTGGCGCTCGCCGACCATTGCGGCAAGCAGCTCGGCCCGCTCGTCGCGATCGAGCACGTCGAGGCGGGCCAATACCTCGGTTTCTGAGACGGCGGCGGACTCGAGCAGGCAGGCGGCGAGCAAGCTCTCTTCGCTGCCGTCGACGTGGACGAGCTCGACCGAGGGGCTGGCCTCGCCCTCGTCGCGCCGGTCGAGGCCGAGGCGGGAGACCCACTGCTCGGTCTGCTCGCGGCGCTGCTGCAGATAGGCGATCCACTCGCCACCGCGGTCGGGCCGCTCGACCCGTGAGACGAAGCTCGGCATCACTTGCTTCAGCTCGCTCAGGATCATGCCGCCGTACTCGCGCGCCTCCGGCAGCGGCGAGGCCATCAGCCGCAGCAGCAGCTGCTCGTAGGCCTGGCCGGAGGCGTAGATGCCGACGTGGCTCAGGGTCGCCGCCGGCAACAGCCCGCGCAGCAGGTCGAGGGCCTTGGCTCGAATTGAGCGCTGCCATGGCCCCTCCGGTTCGTTGTCGCCACGCGGCCAGCGCTCGGCCGCCCACTGCTCAACCTGCTGCAACGAGCGCGAGTAGATCGCGAAGATCTCGTCCATCGCCGCGTTGAACTCGGGGCCGAGATCCTCGCCGCGGTAGTAGCGGTAGCCACCGTCGGCGGACATCGGCTTGTCGTAGGGGATGTAGCGGGTCGACTGCTCGAGGTAGGCGGCGAGCCGGCCTCGCTGCAGCACCTTAGTGAGCACGTTGGAGACCCACTCGCAGGCGACGTGGGCGCCGCCGACCTGGGCGATCGAGTCATCGCCGTAACCGAGGAAGACGCGTTCGTAGAGGCCGGCCGCGCGCTCGCCCTCGGCCCCGTCGAAGGGCCGGGAGCCGGACTCAGCGTCGCCGGCGAACTCCTCCAGGTAGAGCCTGCGTACCGTCCCGGAATAGCGCGAATAGCGGGCAAAAAGTGCCCCCTTCACCGTCTCCGGCAGGTTGACCAGGGCGAACACGGGCCGGTCGAGATTGGTGAAATGTGGGGCGAGCAGGGCTCGCTCCGCGTCGGTGAAATCTTCGATCGGGTAACGCACCGGCGCATCGTAGCCGCGCCCTCGGCGGGCAGGGTCAGGCCGCGAAACCGTCCCCAGCCGCGTTATTTGCGGTTCAGGACGGTTTCGGCATTCGTGGGTCGCCGCCTCTTGCCTCGGAAGGGGGATGGGCCATCAGCTCGACCCGGTGCCCGTCGGGAGTGAAGGTGAGGGCTCGCGCGGCACCCCAATGCTCGCGGCGTGCTTCCACTTCGAAGCCGGCCTCTCGAAGAGCGGCGACGGTCGCCTCGAAATCGGGGGCCACGATGGCGGTGTGTCCCGGCGAGGGGACGGTCGGCGACTCGGTCGGCATCAGATGCACCTGGGTGCCGTCGCGTTCGAGCCAGGTGAACTCGCTGAGCGAGCTGGGTGGCTCGACCAGCTCGAAGCCGAGCAGTTGCCAGAGCTCGACCGTGCGCTCGATGTCGGCGGGCGCGACCTCGATCCCGACGTGGTGCAGCATCAGAACAAAAGGGATAGCAGGGCGGCAGCGACGACGATCGCGGTCGACCAGACGACGGCCTCGGCGGTGATCTCCATATCCAATCCGTAGGCGTGGGCGACTACAAGCGAGTTGAGGCCGGATGGCATTGCGGAAAGGAGCCGGTAGGCGGCCGGTAGGTCGATCAGCGGTGCCGCCATCAGCATCAACAGGCCGGGGACGATCGCGAGCCGGGTGCCGATCGTCAGCGCCACCGGCCGGGTCATCGGCGGCGGAATCGGCAGCTGCCCGTGCTCGGCGTTCTCGGCCAGGGTGGCGCCGACGGCGAAGAAGCCGATCGGCAGGATCGCCACGATCAGCGCCTGCGAGATGTCGACGAGCTCAGTTGGCGCCAGGGACTTGGGGGCGAGGAGGCCGGCGATCGCGGCGTAGAGCGCCGGGTTGCGGGTGAAGAAGGCACCTACCCGCTGGCGTGGCGTTTCGCCTGCCTTGGTGCCGAAGGCGGCGCCGACGGCAAAGGCTCCCAGCAGCAGGCAGGGACCGGTGACGAGGACGTCGTAGAGGACCGCGGTGGAGAGCTGGTCGCGGCCGAGCAGGGCCACGGTCAGCGGGTAGCCGAGGTAGCCGGTATTGACGCTGAGCACGGTGACGACGACGGCGCCGGTCTGGAAGCGCGGCAGCTTCAGCCCGCGGTCGGCGACGAGGAAGGCGAGCAGGGCGCCCAGCGAGGAGGCGACGATCCCCAGAATCAGGCCGACGCCGTGGCTGAGGTCGATGTTCGCCTTGGCGATGTTGAAGAAGATCACCGGCGGCAGGAAGACGTAGAGCAGCAGCGTCAGTGCCCGCCGCGAGGCCATCGCGGCGCCCGCTGGCCAGCGGTGCTCGGAAGCGACCCCGATCCCGACCGAGATCACGATCGCCGCGGTTGTGAGAAGAACGCCGATTGGCGGACCCTTTCAGGTCGGCGCCAAGCGGACCGGCTACGCG
>CAWCJW010000002.1:0-45812 GCA_963795765.1 uncultured Solirubrobacterales bacterium | reverse complement strand
TTCTGGCGCTCCTTCAAGATGCTCGGCGAGTGGTACGAGGACCTGCCGCCCTATTAGGGCGCGGCGGCCTCGGCGACTGCGGTCATCGGCTCGACCTTGGCGCTGGCCAGGCCCCTGACGACGATTGTGTCGAGGGCGGTGTAGGCGGCTAGCTTCTGCTGAGCGTCTGAGGCGTCGCTGGCGGCGACGCCGACGGTGCCCTCGGGCTCGCCGAGGCGATCGAAGTGGTTGCGGTAGCCGGCGTGGAGGTCGCGGTAGAAGGACTCCTCCTTGGCGAGGCGCTCGGCGGCGTCGGGGCCGACGGCGGTGCGGACGTAGCCGAAGACGGGCGGGGCGGGGCGGCCGGCCTCCTGGGCGCCAGCCTCGACCTTGGCGCGGGCGCCGGCGGCGAACTCGGGAGTCATCCAGTTGAAGAAGACGCCGTCGAACTCGGCCCCGGCAAGGGCGCACATCTTCGGGCCCATCGCGGCGAGGACGAGGCGGACGCCGGGCAGCTTCTCGCGCAGCTCGGGCAGCGACTCGCGCATCCGCGTGAGTGGCTTCTTGGAGAAGCCGGCGCCGACGCCGAGCCAGAGGCGAGCGGGATCGAGGCCGAGCCGCTCGATATCAGCGGCGATCGCCTCCGGCGGCGTGCGGTCGAGCGCGATCACGGCGACGCCGAGGTCAAGCGCGGGTGCGGCGCTGCCGAACTCGGCGAGCGTGTCGAGGCCTTTGGCGCCGGGATGGTCGTTCGACCACATCGAGCCGTAGCCGAGCTCCGCGCAGCGCTCGGCCAGCGGCCGGGCCACGTCGGGATCGAGCCCGGCGGCTACTCCGAAGCCTCTGCTCTGTGCGTCACTCACGGCGAGGAAGCCTATTGCCTAGCATTGGTATGGAAGCTGTGACGAATTCCCAATCCCAGCTCAACCACAGACAACACATTTCGGGCTAGCGTGCCATGATCATGGAGGCCATGGCACCGGAATGGACAGAGGGCCGGCTCGACGAACTGAGCCAGAAGGTGGACGGCGGCTTCGAGCGGGTTGACGCCGACATCCGAGAGCTACGCGTGGAGACTGCCACTGTCCAGCGCACGATGGTGCAGGGTTTTATTGCCTTGACTGCGGCGATGCTGGTGGGTTTTGGCGGCCTCGCCACACTCATCGCCATCCAGGGCTAAACCAGGCCGCTACTTCTCCAGCAGCGCCACGCACTCGATGTGCGGGGTCTGGGGGAACATGTCGACCGGCTTGACGCGGCTCAGCTTGTAGCCGGCCTCGACCATCTGGGCGGCATTGGGGGCCAGGGTGGTTGGGTTGCAAGAGACGTAAACGATCTTCTTCGCCTCGCACTCGAGCACACGGCGGACGATCTTTTGCGAGAGGCCGGCGCGGGGCGGGTCGATGATTACGACATCGGGTTTGCCGGCCTTCTCGATCAGCGGGCGCACGCCGGTGCGGGCGCTGCCGGCCATGAAGTGGGCGTTCTCGATCTTGTTTTGCTCGGCATTGCGCTCGGCGTCTGTAATCGCCTCGGGGACGATCTCCAGGCCCCAGACCTCGCCCGCGCGCTTGGCCATCGTCAAGCCGATCGTGCCGATGCCGCAGTAGAGGTCGAAGACGCGCTCGCTGCCGCTGAGGCCGGCGAACTCCGCAGCCACCGAGTAGAGCCGCTCGGCCATCTCGGTGTTGGTCTGGAAGAAGGCGCCGTGCGACATCTCCAGCTTCAGGTCGAAGAGCTCCTCGCGCAGGCGTTCGGAACCGAGCGCGCCGGTCGGCCCGTCGGTGCCGCCCGAGTCGCCCTCGATCGCCGTGTGCAGATCGACGGGGGGTTTCGGGAAGCGCGCCGCCGAGGTGACCAGGCGGGTCTGGATCTGGCCCGTGCGCCAGCCCTCGCGCACGATCAGGTTGCGCAGCACACCGGTCCGCTCACGGCCGTCGTAGGCGGGGACGGATTCGAGCCGGGCCCAGTCGCGGACCGCGTTGCGCGCCGCGTTGCCGCGCTCGGAGGCGAGCTGACAGTCGTCGACGTCGACGATCAGGTCCCAGCGGCCGCGGGCGTGGAAGCCGAGGATCGGCTTGCCCTCGCGCTCGCCGAAGGAGTACTCGAGCTTGTTGCGGTAACGCCACTGCTCGGCCGCTGGCTCGATCGGCTCCAGCTCGAAGCCGTCGAGCTCGCCGATTCGGCGCAGCGCCTCTGCGACCTGGGCACTCTTCTCGGCCAACTGGCGCTCGTAGTCGAGACCTTGCCAGGGTGCGCCGGGGCAGGGCTCACCGTCGTGGGTGCAACGGTCGGCGATGCGCTCGGTGCCCGGGCTGAGCAGCTCAACGGTGCGCGCCTCAGCGAAGCGCTTCTTCGCTTTCGTGATCTCGACCCGCACCCGGTCGCCGGGCAGTGCGCCGGCGACGAAGACGACCAGCCCGTCTGCCCGCGCCAAGCCGCGCCCGCCGAAGGCGAGCGAGTCGATCTCTACCTCGAGTTGCTCGCCCCGATGGCGGCGGACCGGTGCCTCACCGGTGGCTTGCTCCACTAGGGCAGTTTCTTACGGGCGCGTCGTGCGGCCTGCGTCGCCTGTTTGCGCACCGGCTCGGCTCGGCCGCCGACCTCGCGGCGTGCCTGTTTGACCAGGCGTTCAAGTTCTTTGAGCAGCGAGTCGGTCTGGCGGCGGCCCTTTTTGACCAGTTCGGAGAGCATTTTCTCGGCGTCGCTGCGGGTCATCCGACCGCGTTTAACGGCGTCGTCGACGACCTCCTGCAGGCGGTCGCGGCTGACCGTGACGTTGCGCTCGAGGCTTTCGCGGAACTGCTCGACGCTCTTGTCGAGCCCCGTGGTCGTGGCTTTGCTCGCTGCTTTTTTGGCTTTCGCTTTTTTCGCAGCGGGCTTTTTAGCCGCGGCTTTTTTCGGCGCTGCTTTTTTGGCGGCCGGTTTTTTGGCACGCGCGCCGGCTTTGGCTTTTTTGGTCGCTTTGCCGGTTGACTGTTTTTTCGCGGCCATTTCCGTCATCGCCTCCTGGTCGGGTTTGGGCGGGTGTTCCCCGTCTGACTATCGCATTCCTGCCAATCGAGCGACTACGGGCCACCCGTTTTGAAGCGAGCCTCGACCGGGGCGTGATCGGAGAGGCGGAGTCGCAGGCCGTCACGGATGAGCTCGCGACGCTCGGCCCCCCAGGCGCTCGGCGGCTCGGCGACGTCGAGATTGCGCGTGAGCAGGTGGTCGATCGCGCGAGCGCGAACGCGACCGGTGAGCCCGAAGCGCTCGCGCAGCGCCTCGAAGGCGGCGGGATCCTCGGCGGGCCGCAGGTTGAGGTCACCGCCAAAGAGCAGCGGCGAGTCCCCGGCCCACTCGGTCGCCGCCTCAGCGGCTCGCAGGACGTCGGCCGTGGCGAGGTCGGGCCGGTCGTTGGTCGCGTGCAGGTTGGCGATGCAGAGGTCGGCGCCCGCGGCGAGTGCGACTCGGGTAAATGCCATTGCCCGCCGCTCCGGCCGGCCGGTGTGGATCGCCAGCTCGCGCCGCTCCACGATCCCGCTGTTCCGCACCAGCGTTAGGTTTGAGCCACCCTCGCCGGAGGCGATCAGGTCGGGATTACGGCGGGCGATGAAGGTGCGCAGTCGGCTCAGCGAGTTGCGCGAGGTGAGGGCGCGGTGGGCCTCCGCGTCGCAGGCCTCAGCCAGGGGAGCGGCGAACCGCGGCGGGCACTCCTGCAGCAGGGCGACGTCCCACTCGGCGGCGGCGAGCAGCTCGGCGAACTCGTCGACCAGTTCGCGGTTGACCTGGACGTGCGTCTCGTTTCGCTCTTCGATTCGCAGTAGCCGCGAGCGCCAGCTGAAGAGGGCCGGATCGGGTGGGAAGTCGCGGCCGTGGAAGAGGTTCCAGCTGACGGCGGTGAATTCCACCGCCGTAGTATCCGCTGCTTGAAGCGCGACTTCCTCACCGGCGAAGAGCTGGGCGCCTTCGAGCTCGGCAAGCTGCTCGACCGCGCCGCGGCGCTGAAAGCGGGACGCAGCGAGCGCCTCGGCGCCGACTCGCTGGCCGGGCGCAGCATCGCGCTCGTCTTCGAGAAGCCCTCGACCCGCACGCGGATCTCCTTCGAGGTTGGGGTGGCGGAGCTCGGCGCGACCCCGATTGTGCTGCGCGGCGACGAAATGCAGCTCTCGCGCGGTGAGTCGCCGGCCGACACCGCCCGGGTGCTCTCGCGCTACGTCGACGCGATCGTGATTCGCTCCGGCTCGCACGAGCGGGTCGCCGAGCTGGCCGCCGGCGCCGAGGTCCCGGTCGTCAACGCGCTGACACCTCTTCACCACCCTTGTCAGGCGCTCGCCGATCTGCTCACCCTGCGCGAGCGCCGTGGCGAGCTCGCCGGACAGCGCCTCGCCTACGTCGGCGACGGCAACAACGTCGCCCGCTCGCTGACGATCGCCGGTGAGCTGGCCGGGGTCGAGGTCGTCGTCGCGGCGCCCTCCGGCTACCAGTTGGAGGAGGGGCACGAAGCGAAACTGACCGCCGATCCGCGCGACGCGGCGGCCGGCGCCGACGCGATCTACACCGACGTCTGGGTCAGCATGGGCGATGAGGAAGAGGCGTCTCTCCGGCGCGCTGACCTGGCGCCCTTCCGGGTCGACGCCGACCTGCTCGCCGCTGCCAAGGACGACGCGATCGTCCTCCACTGCCTGCCGGCACACCCCGGCGAGGAGATCACCGCCGAGGTGCTCTACGGCGATCGTTCCGCCGTCTGGGATCAGGCCGAGAACCGCCTGCACACCCAGAAGGCCCTGCTCGAGCTGCTGCTCGCCGGCTGAGCGATGTATCCCGAGCTGCACATCGGCCCGCTCACCCTGCAGACCTTCGGGCTGATGTTCGCGCTCGCCTTCCTCGCCGCGGGGGCGTTGATCGGCAAGCGGCTGAGGGAGATCGGCAAGCCGGTCGACTGGGCCTATGAGATGGGCTTCGCCGCCCTGATCGGCGGCATCGTCGGCTCGCGGATCTACTTCATCGTGCAGAACTACAGCAGCGTCAAGAGCGACTTGATCGGCAATCTCTTCTCCGGCTCGGGACTGGTCTGGTACGGCGGCGCGATCGGCGGCGCCCTCGCCGTCCTCGCTTGGGCCTGGTACCGCGATTTCCTCGGCTTCACCCTGCTCGACCTCGCCGCCCCGGCGCTGGCGCTCGGCTACGCGATCGGTCGCTGCGGCTGCCAGCTCTCCGGCGACGGCGATTACGGCAAACCTTGGGACGGGCCCTGGGCGATGTCCTACCCAAACGGGACCGTGCCCACCGATCGCACCGTCCACCCGACCCCGATCTACGAGACGCTGGCGATGGGCCTCGGCGCCTGGATCCTCTGGCAGCTGCGCGACCGCTTCCGCGCCGGCGTCCTCTTCGCGATCTACCTGATCTACGCCGGGGTCGAGCGCTTCGCGGTCGAGTTCCTGCGTCGCAACAGCGAGGTCGCCCTGGGACTGACCAGCGCCCAGCTCGAGAGCCTGGGGATGATCGTGATCGGGATGATCTGGGTCCTCGTCGTGCGGCGCCGACACGGTAGCCTTGCGACCGTGACTTCCACCGAACCGATCAGACCCGTAGCGGGGCTGTAGCCGTGGGAGCCCAGACGGAGGGAGCGCCGCCGGCGGCGAGCGCCGCAGAGGTCCTGGCCCAGGCAACCGAGGCGATCGCGGCCGCTGGCTGTGAGACACCCGAGCACGACGCAAAGCTTTTAGTCGCCAAGGCGCTCTCGATGCGAGTCGAGGAGCTCGAGCGCGACGGCACCACCGTCGTCACCCCCGAGGCCCAAGCGGAGATCGAGCGCTACGTCGCCCGTCGCCGCGAGCGCGAGCCGCTCGAGTACATCCTCGGCAGCTGCCGCTTCCGCGAGATCGAGGTCACGGTTGACGAGCGGGTGCTGATCCCGCGCCGTGAGACCGAGCTGCTGGTCGAGATCGGCACCGAGCTGCCCAAGGGGGCCCGCGTCCACGAGGTCGGCACCGGTTCCGGGGCGATTGCCCTGGCGCTGCTCAGCGAGCGGCCCGACCTCCGCGTCACCGCTTCCGATCTCTCGCCCGAGGCGGCCGAGAAGGCGCGCGAGAACGCGCAGCGACTCGGCATCGCGCTCGAGCTGACCGTGGCTCACGGGATTCCGGATCACGTCGAGGAAGTCGATCTGCTGATCGCCAACCTTCCCTACATCACCAACACCTCGATCGACGAGCGCTCGCCGGAGATTCGCCGCGAGCCGCGCGTTGCCGTGCAGGGCGACCCCGAGGCCGGTGACGCCGGCAAGGACGGGCTCGACATCATCCGCGGCCTGATCGAGGAAACGCCGAGCGGCTGGCGGATGGCGCTCGAGCACGACACCCATCACGGCCCGGCGCTGCGCGAGCTGCTGCGCGAGGCCGAGACGCGCACCGACTATCGGGGCGACGAGCGGGTCACGGTCGGCCTGGCGCCATGAGCGACGGAGCACCCGCGAAGGCCGAGCCTTCGCAGGGCTCAACCGAGAGCGTCCGGCGGGAAAAGCTCGAGCGGCTGCGAGCGGAAGGGATCGACCCCTATCCGCACGCTGGTTTTCCCGACCGCGACAAGATCTCGGCGATCCACGCGGCGCACGATCCCGAGCAGCTCGAGGAGGGCAAGCAAGAGGGGTCCTCCTACCGGATCGCCGGCCGGGTCGTGGGCCGTCGCGGCCACGGCAAGACGATCTTCCTCGACATCCGCGACCTGACCGGCTCGATCCAGGCCTACGCCCGCGTCGACGCAATCGGCGAGGAGGCCTTCGGCCGGATTGACGCACTCGACATCGGCGACGCGGTTGGCATCGAGGGTGACCTCTACGTGACCAAGCGTGGGCAGCTGGCGCTGGCGGTGCGCGAGTGCACGATGCTGGGCAAGGCGCTGCGCGACCCGCCCGACCTCTTCCACGGCATCTCCGACCCCGAGGTCCGCTACCGCCAGCGCGAGCTCGACCTGATGGCCAACGAGCGCTCGCGTGAGAACTTCGCGATGCGGGCGAAGTTGGTCGCGGCGATCCGCAGCTACCTCAACGAGCACGACTTCGTCGAGGTCGAAACGCCGATCCTGCAGACCCTCGCCGGCGGCGCCGCGGCCCGGCCGTTCACCACCCACCACCACGCGCTCAACCGCGAACTGTTCCTGCGCACTGCGACCGAGCTCTATCTAAAGCGGGCGATCGTGGGTGGCTTCGAGAACGTCTACGAGCTGAGCAGGTTCTTCCGCAACGAGGGCCTCTCGCCCAAACACAACCCCGAGTTCACGATGCTCGAGTGGTTCCTCAGCTGCGCCGGCTACGAGGGCGTGATGACCTTCGCCGAGCAGATGATCTCGACCGTGGTCGAGCAGGTATTGGGGACGACGGAGGTCGTGCGCGGCGATCGCACGATCGACTTCAAGGCGCCGTGGAAGCGGATCACCCTGCGCGACGCGATCCGCGAGGAGACCGGCGTCGACATCCTCAGCGCCAGTCGCGAGGAGCTGGTCGAGCTCTTAGACGAGGAGGTCGAGCCGGACGCGGACTGGGCCTGGATCGTCGACGGGATCCAGGGCAAGCTGATCGAGCCGAAGCTGGTCCAGCCCATCTTCCTCGTCGACCTGCCGCGTGAACTCTGGCCGACCGTGAAGCCGGTGCCCGAGTATCCGGACCTGCTGGGCGAGGCCTTCGACGGCGTCGTCGACGGGATGGAGATCATCGGCGGCGGCACCGACACCAACGATGCCGACATGCAGCGTGAGAACTTCGTGCGCCAGCGCCAGCGCCGCCACCCCGAGAGCGAGGAGGCGCCCTATCCGAGCGACGACGAGTTCGTGCGGGCGCTCGAATACGGGTCGCTGCCGGCGGGCGGCTCGGGCCTCGGCATCGATCGCCTGGCGATGATCCTCGCCGGCGACGACGCCGAGAACCTGCGCGACGTGATCCTCTTCCCCTCGATGCGACCGACCGCGTCGGACTAGAACGCCGAGCGCAGCAGGCCACCGTCGATCGGAATGACGGTGCCGGTGATGTAGGCGGCGCGCTCGGAGCAGAGGAAGGCGACGAGGTCGCCGTACTCCTCGGGACGGCCGAGGCGGGCCGCGGGGACTTCCTGCTGGGCGGCTTGTTCGGCGCCGTCGAGTGAGCCGCTGGCGTCGGCGAGGCGCTCGGTGGCGAAGCGGCCGGTGGCGACTGTGTTGACCGTGATCCCGTCGGCGGCGACCTCACGCGAGAGGGTCTTGAGGAAGCCGACCGCGGCCATGCGGTGGGCGTTGGAGAGGTTGAGGCCGGGAATCGGCTCGCGGGTGGAGCTGGAGCCGACGTTGACGATCCGCCCCCAGCCGCGCTCGCGCATCCCCGGCACGACGGCGCTGGCGAGCACTCGGGGGGCGAGAACGAGCGAGCGGTAGGCGGCGTCCCAGTCATCGAGCTCGTGATCCAGCGCGCCGCCGAAGGGAGGGCCGCCGGTGTTGGTGACGAGGATCTCGATTGGCCCGAGCTTGCCCTCGACCTCGCCCGGCAGGGCGGTGAGGCGATCGAGGTCGGCCGCGTCTGCTGCGAACGGCGTCGCTCCCTCGCCAATTTCCGCCGCCGCTTGCTCCAGCTTCTCGGGCGAGCGGCTGGCGATAGCCACCTTGGCGCCTTCGCGCGCCAGCGCCGCCGCGATCGCCCGGCCGATGCCACGGCTGGCGCCCATCACCAGCGCCACGCGGTTCTCGAGGCCGAGCTTCACGGCCGCAGCTCGAGGCAGGTTTCGCGCTCGGAGACCAGCCAGAGCTTCTCGATCGCCCGGCTCATCCTAAGCCGGCGCAGGATCGGCTTGCGCACCGGCGGGCCGCTGTTGACGTAGAGCGGGCCGTAGAACTCGCCGCCTTTGGCGCCAGGGTCGGTCGCCGCGCGCAGCTGCGAGAGGGCGCCCTCGCCGGGCGACATGCCGACGGTGCGGGCGAGCATCAAGAAGAAGCGCTGAGAGAGGCCGCCGTTTGTCTCCTCGACGCTGACCGCCTGCAGCTCGGTGTTGGAGAGGCCGGGGTGGGCGACGAGGCTTGCCGCCGGTCTGCCGGCGGCGCGAAGCCGTTGGTCCAGTCCAAGGCCGAAGTGGAAGTTGGCGAGCTTGGCCTGCCCGTAGGCGCGCCACGGTCCGTAGCGGCCGTCGAGGTTGGGGTTGTCCGGGTCGACCGCGCGACCCATGTGGTGGGCGGTGCTGGTGACGGTGACCACGCGCGCCGCAGGTGCCTTCAGCAGCGCCGGCAGCAGCCGCGCGGTGAGCGCGAAGTGGCCGAGGTGATCGACGCCGAACTGCATCTCGAAGCCATCAGCGGTGCGGCTCTCAGGGATGCCCATGACGCCGGCATTGTTGACCAGCAAGTCGATCTGCTCGTGTGCGGCCAAGACCTGATCGGCCGCCGCCTGCACCGAGTCGAGCGAGCCGAGGTCGAGCTCGATCAGGGAGAGGCGAGCCTCCGGCACGCCGTCGCGGATCCGGTCCATCGCCTCCGCCGCCCGCTCCTGGTTGCGCGCCGCGATCACGACGTCTGCGCCAGCGGCGGCCAGGGCGCGCGCGGTCGACAGCCCCAGGCCACCGTTGGCGCCGGTGACCACCGCGGTGCGGCCGCGCTGGTCGGGGATGTCGGCGAGGCCCCAGCTCACGAACCTGCCCGCCTCGTGTTGGCGCTCATCGGGGCTTCAGGCCGGGTAGGCGGAAATCGATCGCGCAGAGATAGGCGAAGAGACCGACGGCGATCAGGGCCCCCAGCCAGTGCTGGCCGATCAGCACGGCGAGCAGGCTGACGATCCCTGCCAGCACCGCCCGCACCAGGGTTGGCTCGGGCTCCAGCCCGACGATTCTCGCCGTCAGCCAAGCGCAGCCAAACCAGGCCAAGGGACCCACCAGCCAACCCCAGCTCTCGAAGAAGCCGTGGGAGAAGATCAGGGCGAGCAATAGCGAGAGCAGTGCCACGGCAACCAGTTGCACCAGTGCCACCCGCCAAAAGACCTCGAATCTCACGGCGGGGAGTCTCCCATTACTAGGGACCGCGCCACCTCCTCCTCGCGCGTGTTCCATAATCAGCGCGATGCGCCTGGGCGGTTAGCTCAGCTGGGAGAGCACCTGCTTTACACGCAGGGGGTCACTGGTTCGAACCCAGTACCGCCCATCGGTGATCGACACGTTCAAAACAATTCGAGATGGATTTGGCCTGCTCGGGATCGCCGTGTTGCTGGTCGCCATCCTCGCGGTGCCCGCCCAGGCCGCATTCCCCGGCAAGCCGGGCCCGCTGGTCTATCCGCGGGCCAGCTTCGGCGAAGCGGTCGATAGCGGCGGGCTGGTTTTGCACGGGCCGCGGCAGCGGCAGAAGCCGCATCAACTGACGGCGAGCTCGAGCGACGACACGCCGTCGTTCTCGGCCAACGGACGCTTCGTTGCCTTCGCGGGGAACTACGAAGCGGGCACCCCACTGCCCCCGGGTCGCCACATCTACGTGGTCAACGTCGACGGCAGCGGCCTGCGCCAGCTGACCACCGGCGCCGACTTCGACGAGAACCCCGCTTTCTCACCGGACGGCAAGAAGGTGGTCTTCGACCGTCACGTCGGTGGTATCGGCAAGGCGCATATCTTCAGCGTCAACGTCGACGGCAGCGGCCTGCGCCAGCTGACCAACGGCAACTTCAACGACTCCGAACCGGTCTACGCGCCCAGCGGCAAGCGCATCGTCTTCGTCAGCGATCGCGACCACGACGTCAAGACCGACCGCAGCGACATCTTTGCGATGGCTCCCAGCGGGGCCAACCAGCGGGTGCTGATCGACGGGCCCCGCAACGAGTCCGAACCGGACACCTCGCCCAACGGCAAGAGCATCGCCTTCGTCAGCAATCGCGCGCCCGGCATCAACATCTTCGTCGCCAGTGCCAACGGCAGGCACGTTCGCCAGCTCACCCGCAACAAGCGCGATTGCTTCAGCGGCAATTGCAATCTGAGTCCCGCCTGGTCGCCCGATGGCAGGCACATCGCTTTTCTCGCCGTCGGTCGCTTCAGTAGTGATCTCGAGGTGATGCGGGTAGACGGAAGTGGCGAGAAGGAGTTCTCCAACGGCAGTACCGAAGAAGAAGGCTTCGGCACCAGGGTCGGCCCACCGAGTTGGGGACCCGCTGCCCGACCTTAACATCGATTCATGACATGTTCGATATCTTGAGATTTGGGCCAACGGGAGGGGAAGAAGTTCCATGAAGAAGAGGATCGCTCTAGTAACCGTGCTCGCTTTGCTCGTCGCTGCGGCGACGGCCAGCGCGTTCAAGGTGCACGTCGTCGTCGGCAACCTGGTGCTAGATGCTCACGGTGATTTCGCGCCGAAGGCGCTGCCGAAGCACGAAAACGCGCCGATCACCACCGAAGGTGGCGGCAAACTCTCGACCCTGAGCGGCGAGCTGCCGCCGGTCCTCGACAAATTCGTGCTCGAATTCGACAAGCACGGCGCCCTCGACACGAGCGGGCTGCCGTTCTGCACCAAAGGCAAACTCGTCGCCACCGACGTGCCGACCGCGCGCAAGGCCTGCAAGGACGCGATCGTCGGCGAAGGCTTCGGCACCGCCGTGGTCGCCTTCCCCGAACAGAGGCCGATCAAAGTCGGCTCGCCGATCACCCTCTTCAACGGCCCGAAGAAGGGCCGCGACGACACGATCATCGCCCACGCCCACCTCGACTATCCCGGGCCGACCACCTTCATCGTCCCGATCGTGATCGAAAAAATCCACAAAGGCTCGTTCGGCTATCGCGTCAACGTGAAAATCCCCAAGATCGCCGGCGGCTACGGCCACCCGATCGAAGGCAGCGCCAAAGTAGGGCGCTCGTTCAGCTTCAAGGGCAAGAAACACAGCTACATCAACGCCCGCTGCGAAACCGGCCACTTCGTCGTCCACGGCGCCTTCAGCTTCAAAGGCAGCCCGGAAGAATCAGCCGCCCAGGCGGAAGAGGCGAAGAGCGTCCTCAACGCCACCTTCCTGCTGCCCTGCAAGGTACGCAACTAGGACGGGGCGATGGGGATGAGGGGACATCGCAAGAGAAACCTCCTCATCCTCGGCCTGCTTGCCGTGGCGGCGCTTGCGCTGGCCGCCACGGTTTCCGCCCGCCGCGACAACGACAGCGTCGAACTGCACGCCGGTGACCTGCTGATCAAAGGCCGCGGCGGGTTCCGGCCGGAAACGCTGCCGCGGCGCCACGATGCGCCGATCAAGATCTACGGCGGCGGCAAAGTCTCGACGATCTCGGGCCAACTACCGCCGATCCTGGAAACGCTCACCTTCGAATTCGACAAACACGGGCACGTCGACACGACCGGGCTCGAAGTCTGCACCGCGGGCAAGCTGCAGGCGACCGACGTGCCCGCCGCCCGCCGCGCCTGCCCGCAGGCGATCGTCGGCAAGGGCTTCGGCACCGCGACGGTCGCCTTCCCCGAACAGAAACCGTTCCCGGTCTCCTCGCCGATCACGATCTTCAACGGGCCGAAGAAGCACGGCTTCGACACGGTCCTCGCCCACGCCTACACGACGGTGCCGGTGGCGACCACTTTCATCATCCCGGTCGTGATCGAAAAAATTCACAAGGGCGTCTATGGCTACCGGGTCAAAGCGAGGATCCCGAAGATCGCCGGCGGCTACGGCCACCCGGCCTCGGGCCACGTCACGATCGATCGCAAGTGGACCTTCAAGGGCAAGAAGCACAGCTACGTCAACGCCCGCTGCGAAACCGGCCGCCTGCAGGCCCGCGGCGAATTCCTCTTCCAGGACGGCACCTTCCTCACCGGCACCTTCTTCCGGCCCTGCAAGGTCGCCGGGTAACCGGTTAGCCGAGCTTCGCCCGCAGGCGCTGCCAGAGCGAAGGCGGCCGCGGTTGCGTCCGTCGCCACTCTTCCTCGGTCGGCAGGTTGCCCGCCTTGCGTTCGCGCAGCACGCACTTGGTGTGGGCGTGGCGGCGCTGAGCGCGGTCGTCCTCGGGGGCGATTAGGACGTGCTCGCTGAGTGCCGGCAGGTGCTTGCCGCAGATCGGGCAGCGGTAGGTCGCCGGCTTCAGGTTCTGGGCGCGGCGCATCGACCACCAGCGGACCGGCGGGCGCTTGGCCGCTTGCTGGCGGGCCATCGGCTCAGGCGCCGGCGGGGAGCTGCGGCGTCCGCGTGCCGCCGCGCTGGCGCTCGGTCTTGATCACGACATCGAAGAAAACGTCGTTGCGGCCGCGGCGCATCTTGCGCGGGAAGTAGTGGCGGGCGCGGCGATGGGTCGCGGTCATCGCCCGAAAGCTGCGCTCGTGGGCGGCGCTCCAGCGGATGCCGAAGATCTGACGCACGCGCGGCGGCAGCGTGCCCTTGATGATGTGGTTCTGGGCGACGATGTTGCCCTGCGCGGTTCGTGGCACCGGTTGCTCAAAGGCGACCAGCGGCGCCATCTCGAGCCCGTGCGCGGTCGCCTGCAGGTCGGGCGAGGAGAGGCGCTCGCCCCACCAGGCGCTGAACTCGCGGTAGCTGCCGGGAACCTCGCCGCGGGGCAGGCCGAAGAGCTCGCCGAAGCGGACGTAGTCCTGCCAGAGGCCCTCGCGCTCGCCGGCGCTCAACGGCCGCACCATCGCCTCGTACATCGCCCGGCCGGAGTCGGCGATCACCGCCAGCGTCCACAGCATCAGCTCTGGGTCGAAGGCCGAGTAGGGGGTGCCGGCGGCGTGGACGCCGGCCGCCTCGGGCAGTGTTCCCTTGACCCGTTCGTGCAGCTTGTGCACCGCCGCCAGGGCCTTGTCGGCTTCCTCGCGGGTGCCGAGCAGGACCGTCTCCTGGATCTTCGCCGTGCGGGCGAGGCGGCGGAAGGGGAAGTCGGCGGCGCTGGTGCTGATCATCGTGCCGGTGTAGGTGAGCGGCTCGAGGGCGCCGATCAGCAGCGCCCGCTGGCCGTAGAGCAGGCCGACCGAGCGATCGCCGTGGACCATCCGCGCGATCGAGCGGCCGGGGGGGAAGTAGTGCGAGTCGGTCCCTGTGAGGTGCGCCACGGTACCGACGATGCTAGCTCGGCTCCGGCGCCTCCGAGGAGAGCACCGCCACGGCGCGATCGAGCATGCCGGAGCGCGAAGGGGTGTGCAGCTCGTGCGCAGCGAAGATCTCGTCGAGGTCCTCGCGGGTAAGGGTCTCGCGCTCGAGCGCGTTGGCGGCGAGGTTGTCGAGGCATTCGCGGTTGCTCGCCAGCAGGGCGCGGGCGCGCCGGTGGGCTTCGCGGGCGAGGATCATCGCCGCCCGGTCGACGTCGCGGCGGGTCTGATCGGAGACGGCGTAGTCGCCGGTCGGCAGCGCGATCGGCGGCGCCCCGTCGGCGTCGATCGAGACGCCCATGCCGAATTCAGCGGCCATCTGCTTGCAGACGGCGTGCACGCGGGCGAGGTCGTCGACCGCGCCCGAGTAGGAGTTGTTGAACACCTCTTCCTCAGCGGCGCGGCCGCCGAGCAGCGTGACGACCTCGTCGATCAGCTCGTCGCGCGACTTCAGGTAGGTGTCCTCCTCCGGCGAGTGGCCGACGAAGCCGAGCGCCGGGCCGCGCGGGACGATGCTGAGGATCTCCGGCGGGTCGAGCCCGAGCAGGCGGCGGCAGAGTGCGTGGCCGGCCTCGTGGTAGGCGACGATGCGGCGCTCCTTTTGGTTCAGGCGCCGCGCCTGCTGGGAGCCAACCGACTGGCGCAGCAGTGCCTCGTCGAGGTCCTCGCGCGCCGTCGCCTTGCGCTCGGCGCGACCGGCGATGATCGCCGCCTCGTTGAGTGCGTTGGCGAGCTGGGCGCCGGTCATCCCAGTGGTCTTGCGGGCGACGTCGGTGAGGTCGAGGTCGTCGGCCAGCGGCTTGCCCTTGGCGTGAGCGCGCAGGATCGCCTCGCGGCCGTCGCGGTCCGGCGGCGAGACCAGCACCTGGCGGTCGAAGCGCCCCGGTCGCAACAGCGCTCGGTCGAGCTTGTCGACGTGGTTGGAGGCGGCGATGACGATCACCGTGCCAGGGTCGCGCTCGAATCCGTCGAGCTCGACCAGCAGCTGATTGAGCGCCTGCTCGCGCTCACTAGAGCCACCATCGCCGCCTCCACCACTGCGCGCTCCACCGACGGCATCGAGCTCGTCGATGAAGATCACGGCGCGCCCGGACTTGCGCGCCTCCTTGAACAGCCGCCGGATGCGGGCGGCACCCCTCCCGACAAACATCTCAACGAAGCTCGAACCCGAGGCGGCGAAGAAGTCGACGCCGGCCTGAGCGGCCACGGCCCGCGCCAGCATCGTCTTGCCGGTCCCGGGAGGACCGAAGAGCAGCACCCCGCGCGGCGGCTGGGCGCCAAGCGCGGCGAAACGCTTGGGGTCGCGCAGCCACTCGGCGACGTCCATCAGCTCGTCCTTGGCGGCGTCGACGCCCTGCACGTCGTCCCAGAGCACCGGCGCTGTCTTGCTCGCCTTCACCGTCTCCGGCTTGGTCGTGCCCATCGTCGTCCGCATCAACTTGAAGAAGACGAAGAGCAGCATCGCCATGAAGACGACGCCGAAGACCGGATACCAGTCGAAGGCGAATTCCTGGATCTGGTCTGTGGTCATTGCGAGCGTCACGTATTGCCTTGCGATCGAAAAAGGAGTGAATCCTCAGAACTAACGATGGAGTGTGGGCGGAAAGCGCACGCACTCCAATCGCATATGCGTCCAGGCCGTGCCTGGGGGCTAAAGGTCGGCGCGCGCCGGCTAGAGGTCGCGCGGCGAGACGGCGCCGCTTTGCAGCGCCCGCTCAACCAAAGCGACGCGCTTGCGGTTCTGCGGCAGGTCCTCGAGTTCGAGCTTCTCGAAGAGGGCCCGCATGTGGGTCTTGACCGCGTCGACGCTGAGGTGGAGCTCCGCGGCGATCGCCTGGTTGGTCGGCGGTGTGGCGAAGGCGGCGCTGTCCTTAAAGGGACGGCAGAGGGCGAGCAGGACGCGGCGCTGACCGGGTGAGATCCTCGCCGCGGCGGGGACCTCGGTGGCGAGGGCGGTCGCTTCTGGGGCGGACTCGCCGGGGCGGCGAAAGAGCACGGTGGTGCGGCCGAAGCGCAGCGTGTCGCCGTCGCGCAGGTGCTTGCGTCCGTGCACGCGCTCGCTGCCGACGAAGGAGCCGTTGCGGGAGAGGCCGTCGTCGAGCAGCGTGCACTCGCCGGCGACGACCTCGATCTGGGCATGCAGGGCGGAGACCTCCTCGTCCCAATCGATCCGCAGCCCAGCGGCCTCGCCGCGGCCGACCCAGAGCTCGGCGGTGCCCGGCTCGATCACGACGATCCGCTGCTCGCCTTCGCCGTCGCGCAGCACCAGGAAGGGCCGCCCGCCGCGTTCGGCCTCGATCTGCACCTTCAGCTCGGCGGCGCTCGTCTGTCGCGGCTCGCTCACGGGCTGATCCTACGAGGAGGGGTGAGGGAGTCCACCCCTGAGGGGTCTGGGAGCGGCGGCCGGTCCGGGCGAAGGTGTTTGCACAAGGCCCTCACCGCCAAGACAGACTCAAAGGAGACTCGAAATGACACGCAATCGCACCGCCCACAAGATCGCCCGTCGCGCCGGCATCATCGCCGCCTTCGCCTGCCTCGTCCTGGCCATTGTTCCGGCCGCCGGTCAGGCCAAGGCGCCGGTCCGCTTCGGCGCCAAGCTCAACCCGACCGTGCAGCCCTCCAACTCGCTGCCGGGACTCACCTGCAACGGACCGGAAACCCCGCTCGTCGGCTGCTCGATGATCCTCAACGAAGCGTACGGCCGCCCCGACGGCGGCGAGCTGGCGCCGCGCAACGGCACGATCAAGAAGATCCGCCTGATCGCCGGCGGTCCCGGCAGCATCCGGCTGCAGATCGAGAAGGTCAACCGGGCGACGCTGTTCGGCACGAAGGAAGCTCGGGCGGTTTGGTACGGACCCCAGATCCACTATCAGGGGCAGACCGAAGCCAACGTCGAAGACGACAGCTACCGGGTCGAGTCCTTCCCGGTCGACATCCCGATCAAGAAGGGCCAACAGCTCGGCCTGCGCGGCCAGATCACCTCGATGATCCGCTGCTCCTCGGGTGGTGACAACACCCTGATCTACACCCCGCCGCTCTTCCTCGGCGGACCGTTCACCGCCGCCACCAATACCGATGGCTGCTGGCTCTTGATGGAAGCGGTGATTCGCTAGGCGCAGCGCATCCGACATTGACCCACTTCAGGTGTGGTCGATGTCGGATGCGTCAATTTCGTTCGACCTGTGACCCGCCGACGATCGCCTCGGTGCCGTCGTCGCCGAACACGACCCAGGCCTTGTTGCCGCCGTCGTAGTCCGGCGCCCAGAGCTTCATCGTCGCCGGGCGGCCCCAGACGGTCACCTGCTCCTCGCCGGTCTCGTCTTCACCACGCCAGATCCGCACGAAGGGGTTGCCCTCGCGCTCGGCGCCGATCGTCGTCGGCTCGCGGTGGCCGGGGTGGACGGTGGTCCCCGGTGACAGCTCCATCAGCTTCATCACCGAGGCCTTGAGATCGGCGAAGCCACTAGCGCCGGGCGCCATCGTGCCGCCGACCGTGCCCTTGAAGAGGACGTCGGCGGTGAAGAGGTCGGTGCCGTTGACGAGGAAGGCGACGTGGCCGCTCGCGTGGCCCGGAGTCGAGATCGCTTCGATCGCGAGGTCGCCGGTGCTGAGCGTCTCGCTGTCGGCGATCGTCTCGGCAACCTCGTCGTCGATTTCGGCCAGGGCCTCGGCGTGGGCGACCATCGGCACGCCGCCGAGCTGCTCCTGCGCCGCCGCCAGGCCGGCGATGTGATCCCCGTGCGGGTGGGTGATCAGGATGTGGGTGATCTCGATCCCGTCCTGCTTGGCCCGCTCGAGCAGGGGCGCGAGGTCGTCGTTGCCGTCGATCAGCACTCCCTTGCCGCCGGCCTCATCGGCGACGAGGTAGGCGTTGGACAGCCACTGCGGATTCTCGGTCCTCTCGATGATCAAGGGGCGTCTCCTTCTGGGGACTCGTTACTCACGGTTGCCGGATGCGGGGAACTCTCCCAGACTCGACCAGCCGGCGGGATCAGCCAGCGACCGCGACCGCGCTGCCCGCGAGCAGCGTCTCGGCGACCAGCTCCGGGTCATCCCAGGTCGGCGTGTGGCCAACCTCGGGCAGGGCGAGGTAGCGGGCGCCAGCGGGTCGGCGCTCCGGCCGCGGCGGGCCGACCAGGCGGTCGAGCTCGCCCCAGGCGAGGGTCACCGGGATCTCCGGGTAGCCCGCCGGATCGAAGACGTGGGTGCGCATCGCCAGGTTGGCGCCGTCATAGCCACTGGCGTCGATCCAGCCCCGCACCAGCTTGCGCCCCTCCTTGGCAGGGATGCGCTCGGGGTGGGCGGCGAAGGTGGCGAGCATGCGTTCGCGCAGGCCGCGGCTGTGCAGGGCCAGGGCGACGAGCGGTCTCAGCCGCCGCGCCCAGAGCTGGGTGTTGACCCGTCGCTCACCGATCGGCGCCCGCCAGAGTCCGGCCGGGGAGATCGCCGTCACCGAGGCGGCCCAGCCCGCCCGTCCCATCTCCAGCGCGACCCAGCCGCCGAGCGAGTTGCCGGCGACGTGGGGCCGCTCGATCCCCAGCTCGAGGCAGTGCTCATGCACCGCCGCCGCCAGGTTGGCGGCGCTGGGTTCGACCTGGGCGGCGATCGGCGGCTCGGCGCCGAAGCCCGGCAGGTCGATCGCGACGGGTGCCCGCTCGGCCTCGAGCAGGCCGAGCACCGGCGTCCAGATCTCCTTCGAGCCGCCGAGGCCGTGGAGCAGCAGCAGCGGTTCGCGGCGCTCCTCGCTCACTGCCACCCGGGCTTGGCGAGCAGCAGCTGCACGTCGGCGATCCGGCCCTCGCGGAAGCCCGCCTCTGAGGAGCAGAGGTAGAACTCCCAGAGGCGGCGAAAGCGCTCGTCGTAGCCGCGGGCGCGCAGCCGCTCCCAGGTATCGAGAAAACGCTGACGCCAGCTAGCGAGGGTGGGTGGGTAGTGCGCGGTGATGTCCGCCATCCATACCTCACGCAGGTCGGTGACGCGTGCCAGGCAGTCGGCGATCAGCTTGTTCGAGGGCAGGCAGCCGCCGGGGAAGACGTGGGTGTTGGCGAAGCTGCGGGCCGCCTTCTCGGCCTCATAGAGGCGGTCGTCGATCGTGATTGCCTGCAGCAGCATCAGGCCGTCGCGGCTGAGCAGCTCGCTGCAGCGGCGGAAGTAGTCGTCGAAGTGGCGCCAGCCGACCGCCTCGATCATCTCCACCGAGACCAGCCGGTCGTAGCTGCCGCTCAGATCGCGGTAGTCGTCCAACAGCACCTCGACCCGGTCGCCGAGGCCGGCCTCGCTCACGCGGCGGCTGGCCAGCTCGTGCTGGGCGGGCGAGATCGTCGTCGTCGTCACCCGGCAGCCGTGCTCGCGGGCGGCGTGGATTGCCAGCCCACCCCAGCCGCTGCCGATCTCCAGCAGGTGGTTCTCCGGCCCCAGCCGCAGCTCGGCGCAGATCCGCTCCAGCTTCGCCAGCTGCGCCTCCTCGAGGCTCGCTTGCTCGTACGGGAAGTAGGCGCAGGAGTAGAGCATGCTCTCGTCGAGGAAGGAGGCGAAGAGCTCGTTGCCGAGGTCGTAGTGGGCGGCGATGTGCTTGCGCGCCCGGGTGCGGGTGTTGTCGGGGACGAGGCCGCGTACGCGGTGGGCCCAGCCGCGCGGCCTGGCGACGGCGCCGCGGACGCCGCCGGTCTCGCGCAGCTCGCGGGCGGCGATGCGGATTAGCGCGACCAGGTCGTCGGTCTCCCAGAGGCCGTCGACGTAGGTCTCGCCGAGGCCGACGCTGCCGTGCAGGGCGCCGCGCCAGGCGGCCGGGTCGTGGACCACGATCCGGGCCCGCAGCTCGGCGCCGGCCGGGCCGAAGCTGCGTTCGCGGCCGGCTTCGACGACGTCGATGCGGCCATTGCGCAGGCGGCGCAGCACCTGCGAGACGGCGGTGCGGGCGAGCTGGTCCCTCACGGTGAGAGGAACCCCCTCGGCTTCCTCCCCTCGGGATGAGGGAAGTAGCGCGCGCCCTTCAGCTTCAGGCGCAGAGACTGGGCGTAGATCTTGGCGACCGTTTGCAGCGACATCGCCGGGTAGCGCGCCAGCATCCCGGCCAGGCGGGCGCGGCTGAGCTCGTGGCGGTGCAGCGAGAGGGTGGCGTCGAAGGCCTTCGCCTCCCGCGGCGCGACGTTTTTCGCCTCTCCCGGAGCCATAACGCGTTGCGCTGGGCGCGACTCGATGTGGACACTGAGCCGCTCTCCGGGTTCGCTGGCGCGGAAGCCATAGGTCTGGTCCATCCCCATCAGCGGGGAGACGTGGAGATCCTTGTCGAGCTCGTCGCTGAGCACCGTTCCGGAGTGCGATCCGCGAGCCAGGACATAAGGGTGACGCTCGCCCCAGGGGATGCTGTTGACGTCGGCCACGATCGCTTCTACCCGCTCCCCGGCCTCGTCGAAGCAGTAATAGAAGCTGACCGGGTTGAAGACGTGGCCGAGATAGCGCAGGTTGGCAAGCAGGCGCACCGGGCCGGGCGGGCGGCTGCCGGTCTGGGCCTCGACCGTGTCGCGGACGCACTCGGCCAGCGGGCGGTCCGAGTCGCCCATGTAATCGGAGCGCTGGAAGTGCGCCGGCGCCGGGCGACGGGCGGAGAAGAGCGGGAAGGGGTCGAGCACGCCCGGCAGCTCGTCGAGGTCGAGGTACATGAGGAAGAGCGGATAGCGGAAGGAGTGCTCGAGCGGCTCGAAGCGGCGATGGCGCACCCAGCCCTCGTAGACGGCGGAGGCGCTCATGCCGCCAGCGCTCCCGCGGGTTCGTCGTGCGTGGGCTTGTCACTCATCAGCGGCTTCGGCGAGGTTGCCGGCGCCAGCCGCTCGCAGGCGCGGATAGCGCTGAGCACGCCGTCCTCATGGAAGCCCCAGCCCCAGTAGGCGCCGCAGTAGTGGGTGTGGCGCACGCCGCTGATCTCGCCGTGCTGGGCCTGCGCGGCAACGCCCTCGGCGGTGTAGACGGGGTGCTCGTAGGTGAAGCGGCGCAGCACCTTCGCCGGGTCGATCGCCTCGCTGCGATTGAGGGTGAGCAGGAACTCGCGGTTGGCGCGCAGCTGTTGCAGGTTGTTCATCCAGTAGGTGACCGTGCTGCGCCCGCTGGCCGGTTCGGTGAGGTGGAAGTTCCAGCTCGCCCAGGCGCTGCGACGCCGCGGCAGCAGCGAGGCATCGGTGTGGAGCACGGCCTCGTTGCGCTGGTAGGGGATCGTGCCGAGGATCTCGCGCTCGGCCTCGCTCGGGTCGGCGAGCATCGCCAGCGCCTGGTCGGAGTGAGCGGCGATCACTACCTGGTCGAAGTCCTCGCTCTCGCAGCCCTCGGCGGCGATCCGCACGCCCTGCTCGAGCCGCTCGATGCTGCGCACCGGCGCCCGCAGGCGGATGCGGTCGCGCCAGGGGGCCGTGATCGCCTTGACGTAGCTGCGCGAGCCGCCCTGCACGGTGCGCCAGCGCGGCCGGTCGCGCAGGCTGAACATGCCGTGGTTGTCGAAGAACTCGGCCATGAAGCTGGCCGGGAAGCTCCACATCTGCTCCGGGTCCGCCGACCAGACGGCGGATGCCTGGGGCACGATCAGGCGCTCGATGAAGTGGCGCGAGAAGCCGCGTTCGTCGAGCCAGTGGCCGAGCGAGGGCGCGGTGCCGTTCATCCCGACCAGCGCCTGCGCCTCGCGGTTGAAACGGCGCCAGTCGCTCAGCATGCCGAGGAAGGCGGGGCTGAGCAGGTTGGCCTTGCGGGCGAAGATGCCGCGCGGCGTCCCCGAGTACTCGAAGTCGCCGCGCCCGTCGGAGACCGAGAAGCCCATGTGCGAGGCCTGGCTGGGCACCTCGAGTTGCTCCAGCAGCCGTTCGAAGTTGGGGTAGTTGCGGTCGTTGAAGACGATGAAGCCGGTGTCGATCCAGAGGCTCTCGCCGCCGCTCTCGACCTCGACCGTGTGCGAGTGGCCGCCGAGGCGGTCGCCCGCCTCATAGACGGTGATCTCATGCTCGGGGTGGAGCAGATGGCCGGCAACGAGGCCCGAGACGCCGGTTCCAACGATCGCGATCTTCATCGCTCGCTGATTACGCAGTTGAGCGACGTTTGGATGAATCCGCCAAACCCCTCAGCCGTAGGGCCGGTAGATCATCCGCTGGCCGAGCAGGTCGGTGACGGTGGCGAAGCGGTAGCCGCGGTCGCGCAGGGTGTCGATGATCTGCGGCAGCGCCGCCAGGGTCTCGTCGCGCGGGCCGCCGCCGTCGTGCATGAGGATGATCGAGCCCGGCTGGGCGGCGTCGACGACGCGGCTGTAGATCGCGCCCGTGCCGGGGTTGGACCAGTCGGCGGGATCGACATCCCAGGTGATCGTGTGCAGACCGTCTTCGGCGGCGGCGCCGATCACCGCTGAGTTGACGGCGCCGCCGGGCGGGCGGAAGAGGCAGGGGCGAAAGTGGGTGATCGACTCGGCCAGCGTCGTCGCCGGGGCGATCTCACCGTAGCCGGGGAATTCGGTGTGGTGCATCGTGTGGTTGCCGATCTCATCGCCCGCGCGGATGATCTGGCGCATCGCCGCCGGGTAGCGCGACATCTCCTCGCCGATCTCGAAGAAGGTGGCGGGGACGTGCTTTTCGCCCAGCACCTGGAGGAAGCCCGGCGTGTATTCGCTGGGGCCGTCGTCAAAGGTGAGGGCGACGACGTTGCGGTCGCGCGGGCCGTTGGTGTCGAGCCCGGCGCTGCCCCCGGTGCAACCCACCGCGCGCACTGGGCGCAGGCGGAAGAGCCCCCTGCCCTGGCTGGGCAGGCTCGTTTCGCAGGCGCCGCGCCGCTTGGCGCGGCAGCCGGCTCGCGCGTCGACGACCCGCCAGCGATAGCGCTGCGGCGTCAGCCCGGCATCGCCGGGCAGCAAGGCGAGGATGAGCTTGTCGGGCTGGGGGCGCTTGAGTCGCGCCGGAACGGATTCCTTGCTCGTCACTTCGCCGGCGGCGTTGAGCAGCTCAAGCCCGGCCCGCCGCGAGGCCTTGGCGGCGCCGCCAAGGCAGAGCCGACGTTCACCCACGCCGATGCCTTCCCGCAGCTCGAGGCAGAGGAAGGACGAGCCGCCGCCGGGCAGCCGGTTGAGCTGGCCCAGCGCCACCGGCCTCGAGGTCCGCAGGCTGAAGAGCAGCCGCCGACCCGCTTGCGAGAGGCGAGCGCGCACCGGTGCGGGCGGCGCGGCGACCGCGGGGCCGGGTGCGGCGACCGTGGCCAACGAGGCGCCGACCAGGGCGCCGGTGCACAGGATCTTGCGGCAGGTAGCGATAGCTTCGATCTGGCTGACTAACTCAAAGTAGGTGTCCCATACTAGGTGGCGCGTGCACGCCGATCGACAAGCCGCAAGCGCTCAGACCGCCGTGCCCAGTTTCGGTACGCCAATGGTATGGCGGTTTCTTTGCCCGCAGCCAAATCGCCGCTACCGTGTTCCCAGTTGACGTGAAGACCAGCTCTTCTGCGGCGCCAGGGTTCCGCCCAGTGCTCTTCGCGATCACTGTCCTTGCAATGTCGCTCCTCGCGTACATGCCAACCCCTGCCTGCGCAATCCCGGGTGGAGCCGGTGAAGCCGCCGTCCCCGCGACCGAAACCGCCGGCGGAACTCCGTTCGACCGTCAGGGCATGTGGATCTGGTACGTCGAACACTCCGACGGGGGCAGCGTCAGCCACATCGTCGCCCACGCCAAGAAAGCCGGCATCGGCACGCTCTACATCAAGTCGGGCGACGCCGGCAGCTACTGGAGTCAGTTCAGCTCGGGCCTGGTCAACGCCCTCCACGCCGGCGGGCTCGACGTCTGCGCCTGGCAGTTCGTCTACGGCGAGGCCCCCGTGACCGAGGCCAAGATCGGCGCCGCCGCGGTGCGCCGCGGGGCCGACTGCCTGGTGATCGACGCTGAGGCTGAGTACGAAGGCCACTACGCCTCGGCCGAACGCTACATCCGCGCCCTGCGCGCCCGTATCGGCGCTGAATTCCCGCTCTCGCTGGCCGGCTTCCCTTACGTTGATTACCACCCGGCCTTCCCTTACTCGGTCTTTTTCGGGCCCGAAGGGGCGACCTTCAACCAGCCGCAGATGTACTGGAAGGCGATTGGCACCTCGGTGCGCTCGGTCTTCGAGCACACCTACCTCTTCAACCGGCTCTGGGGTCACCCGATCTACCCGATCGGGCAGACCTACGACGATCCCGGCGCCGGGGAGGTCCTCCGTTTCCGCCGCTTTGCCGCCAGCTACGGCCTCGCGCCGAGCTGGTGGGATTGGCAGGAGACCAACACCGCCAGCTGGGGCGCGCTGGGCTCGACCGCGAACGAACCGCTGGTCGGTTACCGCCCGATTGCCGAACACCCGCTGCTCAAGCGCGGCAGCCGCGGCGACCTCGTCGTCTGGGCCCAGGAGCACCTAGTCGGCTCGGGCCAGACCCAGCTTCCTGTCACCGGCGTCTTCGGCAAGCAGACTTACTCGGCGGTGCGTTCCTTCCAGGTCGCCAACGGCCTGCCGGCCGACGGCGCGATCGGCACCACGACCTGGTCCTCGCTGCTCAACGCCGAACCGGCGCGGGTGCGCTGGGCGGCGCGACCGGCGCGGGGCCGCACGGGCGCCCGCGTCAGCGGGACCAACCCTCCTTTCACTACCTCAAGGGTGGTCAAAGGGGGGCGGATGCTTCCTGCCCACCGTCCCCTCTCTGCCACGCTTCCTGCTCACGCCTACGAGATAAGGCCGGGACCCGCTCCGTGAGCGGGCGCCCGGCGGGGGCGCTTGCGGGCATAGCCATGATCTTGCTTCTCCTGGCGGTTCCGGGAGGGGCCGTCGCCAAGCGTCCCAATCCGGGCGTCACGCTCGAGGTGCTGCCGCCGGCCGTACCGATGCACGACGTCGTGTTGGGCGAGTCTGGCGCGGCGGCGGCGCGGATATCGGCATCCGCGTCGTCGCAGCGCTACTCGATCAACGACGGCACGGAAGCGACGATCACCGTCTCCGTCACCCCCGCTTGCGCTGAACTCTGCGAAATCACCGATCCGCAGCAGGTCGCCGACTTCATCGGCACCCTGATCCACGGCCCCGAGGTCGACCTGCTCACGGTCCAGCTCGACAGCGAATACCAGCTCGGCTTTGACTGCGGCTTCGGCGCCGAGGCCTGCTACTTCAGCGGCGAAAACAAGATCGTGATCGGCGGCTACGAAGAACCCGACGGCAACGACGGCGCCACCTTTGACTTCATCCTCGCTCACGAGTACGGCCACCACGTCGCCCAGCACCGCGAAATGCCGGCGCCCTTCGGCAGCGCGATCGACTGGGGCCCGGAGCGCTGGGCCAGCGTCGAGGGCGTCTGCCGCGGCCAGCGCAGCGGCCGCCTTTACCCGGGCGACGAGGGCACCCATTACTTCGAGGACCCGGGCGAGGCCTTCGCCGAGGCCTTCGCTCACAACCGCTTCCCCGACCTCCCGGTCGCTTGGCGCTACAGCCCGGCGCTGAAGCCAAACGAGGCCGCCTTCGCGGCGATCCAGGAAGACACCCTCAAGCCCTGGCAGGGGCGGACCAGCCTGACGCTGTCCGGGCACGTGCCGGCCAGGGGGGAGGGCGCAGCCGTCGAGTCCCTGCGGACGCCGCTCGACGGATTGGTCAGCCTGCGCCCAAGCAGTCTGTCCAGGCACGGCTACGAACTGGCCCTTCGTAGCCGTGCCGGCAGACTCCTCCGCAGCTCCCGCAACGGCCTGAACCCGTCGCACCAGCTCGATTACACCGTCTGCGGCCAGCACCGCCTCCGCCTCGTGATCACCTCAAAGCGCCGCCACGGCGGACCCTTCCGGCTCCAAATCCAGCGACCCTGAGATAATGCCGCTCGGGCGCTAGTCTGCCCTGCCTTCCGGGGGCGTAGCTCAGCTGGTTAGAGCGCTGGCCTGTCACGCCAGAGGTCGCGGGTTCGAGTCCCGTCGCTCCCGCTATTGACCTATGTGTTTGAGCGATCGATTGGGCCCGGAAGCTCTCGATCTTCTTAACGCCGTGACTCGCGTCTGATCTCCTGCTTCCAGCATCTACTGGTCAGCTGACCCTTGCCTCTGTCCGTCCCTGTCACTACATTCGGGCGGGTGATCACCACGGCGTCGGCTCCGCCAGCTTTGCGCCGGCAAAAAGAGCTGGGCGCCTTCTATACCCCGCCGGAGATGGCGCGTATCCTCACGGATTGGGCTCTCCGCGACTCGTCCGACGTAGCGCTCGATCCAAGCTTCGGCGGACTCGTCTTCTTGGAGGCCGCTAGCGATCGACTTGAGCATCTGGGCACGGAGATCGCGGAGATCGCGAATCAGATCTACGGGATCGATCTCGACGACAACGCTCATCAGCTGGCACGTGAGCGCGATTGGGTTGGTCTTGACCCGAGCAACTTCATCGATCGGGACTTCTTCTCGGTCGAGCCGGCGGAGTTGCCGCCGATCGACGCGCTGATTGGCAATCCGCCATACATTCGGTACCAGGACTTCAACGGCTCCGCGACTCTGGCCCGCCAAGTCGCCTTGCGAGCAGGCGTGAGGCTTACTCGCCTCGCATCCTCTTGGGCGCCCTTCGTCGTCCATGCAACGTCTTTTCTCGCCCCCGGGGGGCGATTCGCACAGGTCCTGCCGGGCGAGCTGATGCACGCGCAGTACGCGCAGGAGGTGGTGAAGTTTCTGCGGCGCGAATATGAGCGGGTTTTTGTGGCCGTCTTTGACGAGCGAGTTTTCCCCGGGGCCCTCGAGGATGTCGTTTTGCTTTTTGCCGACGGACGCGGGGAGTCGGGACATGCGGATGTCCGTGTGATCCAGTGCACGACACTCGACGACGTCGTGGATCGACTCGAAGTGGCAGACAAGAGCCCAGCAGTTCTACCCGCGAGTGGACAAGGGCGACTCCTCAGCCAACTTCTACCCACCGAGGCTCAGCTCCTCTACCATCGGCTCTCGACCGTCTCAGGCGTGCAGCACCTTGGCGCCATTGCCTCGGTCGACATCGGGATCGTCACAGGAGCGAACGAATTCTTTGTCCTCACCGAGGCAGATGCCGATGAGTTGCATCCGGATCTGGTGACGCCCGCTGTCGCCAAGGCTGTCCAGGTGGCCGGCGCCAGGCTTTCCACGCAGGATCACCGCGAGCTTCTGAAAGGCGGCCAGAGAGGGCTAATGCTCGTGGCGGACACGAATGCCTCGAGCAAGGCGCTTAGGAGCATTCAGGCTCACGTAGCGCGTGGGGAGGCAATCGGTCTAGATGGGCGTTATAAATGCCGGATTCGTGAGCCCTGGTGGGCGCTTCCGGTCCCTAAGCGGGGGGCGGCCGATCTTCTGCTGACCTACTGCTCCAACGAGCATCCGCGACTCGCACTAAACGAAGCGAAGGCGCTCAGCACTAATACGATCCACGGAGTCCGAATCGCAAATGACGTGAACGGAGAAGCCCTTGCGGCAGGCTTCTACAACAGCCTGACCCTTCTTTCCGCTGAGCTGGAGGGACGGAGTTACGGCGGAGGTGTTCTCAAGCTTGAGCCGACCGAAGCAGAGAGGCTGCTTTTGCCACCACTAGCGCCTGAGCTTGCCGCGCTGCTCCCCGCAGTCGATCGGGCCATACGCGCACGTGACGTCGAGGCCGCCGCTGACCTAGTCGATCCGGTGGTCCTAACCCCGCTTGGCCTAGGTGCCGAGGAGATCAGCGTGCTGCGAACTGCCAGAAGGAAACTTCAGATACGGCGCAAGAATCGAGGGCGATCCCCCTCCTAGCGGGAATCGCTACAGGCTCTTCTCCCATAGCGCGCGAGCCTCTTGATGCTCTGAGACCGGGGAACGGGAGAACAGTGCGCTCAGCATCCCGTCGAAGAATTTGTTTGGCGACAGATCGTCAGGCACCTTGTCCTCGAGCAGCTTTGGTTTGGACCCGGTGCGATCGAGAACGAGGAGGCAGGTCGCGTCGTAGCTGCCTCGTTCGTCGCCGGGGGTCAATGACTTGAGCTTCCTGAGCATGTCCTTGATGCGTTCCCAGCCGGAAGGCTCATCGAAAACGTTGGAAGTAACCAGGTAGACGTAGCCAAAGGTTGCCAATGGGTATCGGCGACGGATGTTGAGGAGGTCGCCTGAAGCCTCCTCAAAGCGGTTCGTGATGTTCTTGCCGAACGATCCGGTCATCGTCTTGCTCGAGACGGCAAGCTCAAGGCCCCGATCGAACTCAGCGATCACGACATCAATCTCCTTGGCGAAGAAGCCGCCGAGGATGTTGGTTGATCCGGACCCGGCGAGTGTGGCCAGGCTCTGAATCGTGGCTTCCTGGACATCCCTGATCTTGTCGTCCTTTGCGTACCGGAATCGACTAGCTGCTCTCCCTAGAGCCTGCGGCAGGACGCGCGGCTGGCTTGGTCTGGGCCAAACGACGTCAGGCTGAATGCCTGCCCGCCGCAGCTCGGTTGCGATCCAGATATCGACTGCGACGGCAAGACCTCCGGTTGCTGGCACCCCAGCTGCGCCACCCTGGATCTGAACATCAATGAGGTCTAGGAGCAGTTTCCGGTCGAATACGTAACTGCCGCCCTTCTTCCAGGGGCTCGTGAGAGTGGCGGGGACAGCCTCGTAAACGGCCGACATGCGGTCTTCTTTGGCCATTACAAAGAGGGATTCTTCGTTGGCCAACGGCCTCCTGCGATTGCGGCCACCCTCAGGGACGAGCGTCCTAGGAGGAGCGCCGAGTTGGGCTGTTCTCGGTCCCTGCTCGAACTGCAATCGAGAAAGGCAGCTCGCTCTAGCTGTGGCGTCAGGCCCTCAGCCCGTCGAGCGCAACCCCAAGGATGCGGTCGATCTGCTCGGCGTCGGCGGTGCGGATCGCGGCGATGCCGCTGACCATCTTGGTGACGTCGGCGATGTCGGCGTCGGGGCGGACTACGCCGGCCTCCTGGGCTCTCTTGAGCAGTGGCTCGCCGGCACCGTAGATTGCGCCGCCGCAGGCGGTGAAGACCTCGGAGTCGCGGTCGATGTAAGCGAGTAGGTCCTCGGCGAGGGCGCGCTTGGTGGCGGCGAAGCCGACGAACTCGTGCAGCCAGCCGCTCAGTGCCTCCCAGGGGGGCAGGTCTTCGTAGCTCTCGACGGCGCGGCAGATGCCCTCGACTCCCTCCAGGTAGACGGCTTCGAGCAGGTCTTGGCGGGTGGGGAAGTGGCGATAGAGCGTGCCGATGCCGACGTCGGCGCGACGCGCGACCTCCTCGAGCGTGGCTGAGGTGCCCTGCTCGGCGAACGCCGCGCGGGCGGCGTTGACCAGCTTGTCGTAGTTGCGGCGCGCGTCGGCCCGCTTTGGCCGGGGCGCGAGGGTGGTGACGTCGGCTGCGCTCATAGCTCTTCCCTAAATCTTGCAGATCGGGGTTGACAAAACGGAGGCCCCCTCCGTATAGTGCTCATACGAAGCGGAGGCACACTCCGAATTAGCCGGAGGCTTCCTCCACTTTATCACCGCTTCCTCCCTCCCGAAAGGGGCTCGATTGATGTTGCCCAAGTCGCTCAAGCACGCCCTCGCGCGGCGTTCCCGGCCAGACCAGGCCGCCCCCAACCTCAATTTCATTCTCGCGATCATCCTCGGCTGCTACCTGATGGTCATCCTCGACGTCTCCGTCGTGATCACCGCCCTGCCCAACGTCCACACGGACCTTGGCTTCTCCGACGCGGCGCTCTCCTGGGTCCAGAACGCCTACGCCCTCACCTTTGGCGGCCTGCTCCTGCTCGGCGCCCGCGCCGGCGACCTGCTCGGCCGTCGCCGCGTCTTCGTCGCCGGCATCGCCCTCTTCACCTTTGCCTCGATGCTCGGCGGTCTCGCCCAGTCGCCGGCCTGGTTGCTCGGTGCCCGCGCCCTGCAGGGAGTCGGCGCCGCGATCGCCGCCCCTTCGACACTTGCCCTGCTCACGGTCAGCTTCCCGGAGGGCCGCGAGCGCACCCGCGCCGTCGCCTATTACAGCGCCGTCGCCGGGGCCGGCGGCAGCGTCGGCCTCGTCCTCGGCGGCGTCCTCACCACCTGGGCTTCGTGGCGCTGGGGCCTCTTCATCAACGTCCCGATCGGCCTGGCGTTGATCTGGCTGGCACCCCGCCACCTGCCCGAGACCGAGCGCCAGGAGGGTCGCTTCGATCTCCCCGGCGCTGCCACCTCGACGCTCGGCATGACCGCGCTCGTCTACGGCCTCGTGCGCGCTGCCGAGGTCAGCTGGGCGGATCCGCTGGCGCTCGCCTCCTTCGTTGCCGCCGCGGCGCTGCTCTCCGCTTTCGTCGCCAACGAGCGCCGGGCCGAGCACCCGATCACGCCGCTGCGCCTGTTCTCGAGCCGCGTCCGCTCCGGCGCCTACGGCGCGCGCATGCTGGCGGTGGGGGCGATGTTCGGGATGTTCTTCTTCCTCACCCAGTTCATGCAGGGCGCTGAGGGTTACAGCGCACTCACCGCGGGACTCGCCTTCCTGCCGATGACGCTCTCGCTGTTCGCGATGGTGCAGGCGGTTCCCCGGATCACCGCTCGGATCGGCGAGCTGCGCCTGCTGACCGGCGGCCTGCTGTTGGCGCTGATCGGCATGGCCTGGCTCAGCCGCATCTCGGTCGGGGCCGACTACGTCACCCAGATGGCGATGCCGATGGTCCTGCTGGGGATCGGCATGGGCTCGGCCTTCACGCCCCTGACCACGGCCGGTATCCACGGCGTCGCCGACCGCGATGCGGGTGCCGCCTCGGGCCTGGTCAACACCGCCCACCAGCTGGGCGGCACGCTCGGCATCGGGATCCTGGTCACGGTCTTCTCCGCGGCCGGCAACGGCGCGGCGAACCAACTGGCCGAAGGCGTGCCGGCGGCGCTGACCGCCTCGGCGGTCCTGATCGCGCTGGCTCTGACGGTTGTGGTGACGACGATGCGGCCGCAGGGCGAACCGGTTGGCATCGCCGAGCCGGAGGCAGCTGCCTGAGATAGGCCGACAAGCGCGGGCGGCAGTGGAGGGCTGCCGCCGCGCTTGGCGAAGGGAGACGGCTGACCAGCCGTTCGACCACGAGAGGGGCGCGATGAAACAGCATCTGCTGAGCGACGGTGACCGCGCGGCGCTGCAGGCGCTGGTGCCCCTCGCCGGCGCGCTGGGGGTCGGCACGATCTTCGCCCTCTTCTTCGGCGGTCGGCGCAAGTCGGGGATCGCTGTGTTCGAACTGTTCGCGATCGTCGCGGTGCTGACGGCGGCCGGGTCGACCGCCTACTTCAGCGTTTCGCTGCTGCATCAGAACGAAGCGATCAGCAGCCACGAACTGACTCAGACGGCGACGCCGCTGGTGGTGGCTGCCTTCCTCCTCGTTTTCGTCAGCGTCTTCGCCAGGCTGCCCGGTTCGCTGACGCGGATCATCACGCTGCTGCCGCTGGCGATCGCCGGCATTGTCATCGCTGCCCTGCTGGCCAGCTCGACCTGGTCGGCCGATCCCGAAAACGCCAGCCTCGTCGCTTTGGCGATGCTCGCTGTTGGTGCTCTGGTCGGCCTGGCCGCCTGGCTGGTCGACCGCCTTGACCTCGGGTGGGAGGGCCGCACCGAGCAGCGACGCTTGGCTCGGCTCTACGCGGCGGGTTACCTGCCGGCCGAGCGATCCCCTCGCTTCGTCCTGCCCCATCCGGACTCCGTCTCAGCTTCCGACGGACTGGCCTGCTGGGAGAAGAAAGACAAGTCCTACCTCGACCTGTCGGGCTGGCTGCGTTTGCGCGACGAGGCGACCTCGCGCTGGCGCGCACTCTCCAGCGGCGAGGCGCGTGCCCCGTCCGGCTCGACGATCCTCGCCCAGGTCAAGGTCGGTCTCCGCCTCCCGGGCCTTCGCGATCAGCCCACCGTGCGGGTATCGCTGCTCGAACCTAGCCGCGACAGCGAGCCACGCGTGCGCGAGATCCGCGCCAACGAGAATGGCCTCTTCGATGTCACCGACCTCGGGATCGTCTAGGCCCGCCCGGCTGCTCAGTCGCGCGGCGCGTAGCGGCTGTGGATCATCAGGTTGTTGCCGGCAGGGTCGGCGAAGAACGCCATGTGGCAGACGCCGCTGTCGAGGGTGTCGGCGAGGAATTTGACTCCCTTCGACTCGAGCTCGGCGCGGGTGGCTTCGACATCTTCGACGTGGAAGGCGATCGGGTGGGTGTTTGGCTCGAACTCGCGGCCGATTGCGGCGGCGTCGACCACCTGCAGGGTGAGGTTGCCGGTCTCGACCTCACCGCCGGGAATTTTGCCGTAGTCGACTGATTGCTCGAGGCCGAGGGTCTGGCAGTAGAACTCGACCGCGGCGGGGTAGTCGGTGACGAAGACGGTGGCGAAATCGACGCCGGTGATCGTGGTGGGGTCTGGCATGGCTTTCTCCTAGCTGGTATTCAGGGCAGGTGATCCTGGGGGACGATACGAAGGTCGTGCTGCTGCTCTCCGCCCTGATGTTCCTCTGGGCGCTGCTGCTGGGGGTGCTGAAGTTCCGCCAGATGGACGCCTCCGAGGAGGGGCTGGCGCATCCATACACCGACATCGCCCACCGGGCGGCACTGCTTTACAGCTTCGCCCTGTTGTTGATCGCGACCTTCGTCGAGCTCAGCGGCTGGGGGGTGCTGGTCAACCTGCTTGCCGCCGGGGCGCTGGCCTTCTACTTCTACGCCGCCGTTTTCGGCTACATGGTGCACGGCCTCAAGCGCGACACCGACAACCAGTTTCGCCGCCCCGTGCGCGGCCTCGAGGCCTTCATGGCGACGCTGATCGTCGCCGAGATCGGCGGCTGGCTGGTGCTGATCGCCGGCTTCCTCGACGCGCAGATCTTCTAGGTGGAGTCTTTAAGCCGGGCGCCCCGCGCCGCTCAGCCCGAGACGACGCAGTCCTTGGCGTCGGTCATCTTCAGCGATTCGGTGTTGGGGAACGCTTCCAGCAGGGCGTCGGCGATCAGGCGGCCGCGGGCGGCATAGCCTTCGGAGGTGAAGTGGATTCCGTCGGGGATGAACCATTTGTCTTGGACGTCGGCGGCCCAGTTGTAGATGCGCATGTTGGGGTAGCGGTCGCAGGCTTCGCGGAGCGCTTTGTCCCAGCTCACCATGTTCGCCGCCGCGTAGGGGCCGTTCGGCACCAGTGACTTGACGTTGACCCAGAGCACCGGTTCATCGCCGATCGTCGACATCATGCTTTCGATCCGGTCGTCGTAGGTGAAGTTGGAGCCGGCGGCGACGTTGGCCGCCTCGTTGGTCCCCATCGCGATCACCCAGCAGCCTTTGAAGCCTTCGTTCTTCCACGCTTCGGCGACTTCCTGGGCGTTCGGTTCGCCCTCGAAGTTCTCGTAGATCGAGCGCGCCCCGGCCACCTCGAGGTGCGCCGTGGTTGCCCCCACCCGTGCGTATTGGGCGGCGATCAACTCGTCGCGGGGCAAATATTCTTCGGAGACAAGGCCCTCTGAGGTGGAGTCGCCGATGTGGACGACGCCTTCGCACGATGTCGCCAGTGGCTTGCGCTTGGCGTTCTTAGCGGTGACCGTCTTGGCCACGTTGGCGGAGCCGATCGCGGGCGAGTTGGAGACGCCGACCCCGGCCAGGCCGGCGACCGCGGCGACGACCACGATGCCGCCGACGGCGATGCCCACCCAGCCCTCGCGTGGGATCCGCACCCGCCGCAGCTCACCGGCTTTCCAGCGCTTCCAGAGTCGGCCCAGGGCGCCGTGGCGGATCGGGTTCTCGACGTAGCGCCAGGAGAGCTCGGCCACCACCATGATCGCCGCCACCTGCAGGATGGCCCGCAACAGGTTGGGGCCGTGCACGCCCTGCGGCGAGGTGAGGACGATGATCGGCAGGGTCCAGAGGTAGATTCCGTAGGAGCGTTCGCCGATCCACTGCATCGGCTTACAGCCGACGATCGGGCCCAGGCGCGAGGCGGGATGGGCGAAGGCGGCGACCGAGAGCGCCGTGCCCAGCGCCAGCAGGGCGAAGCCGCCGCGATAGAGGAAGGGCGAGAACTCGTTCGAGCGCCAGAACATCAGCCCGATCACGATCAGGCCGGCGAGCCCGGCGGCGTCGATCGTCCGCCGCGCCTGCGGCGTCACCTTGCCGGTGAGGCGGCGGCTGGGCCAGACCATCGCCAGCGCTGCGCCGACCAGCAGCTCGAGCGCCCGGGTGTCGGTGCCGTAGTAGACCCGCGAGGGATCGAGCGAGGGGTGGTAGAGGACCGCCATCAGGATCCCCGAGCAGAGCGCCGCGACCAGGGCGACGGCGGCAAGCCGCGGCCGCGGCCCGGTCTTGCGTTTGGCTTCCGGCACGAAGTGCAGCGCCGCCATCAGCAGGAAGGGCCAGACGATGTAGAACTGCTCCTCGACCGAGAGCGACCAGAGGTGGTTGAGCGGCGAGGGTGGCGCGAAGCGGGCGAAGTAGGAGACGTCGTGGAGGATCAGCCACCAATTGTTGAAGTAGCCGACGGCGCTGAGCACGGCAACGCGGAAGTCGCTCGGTTGGTGCGGGCCGATCACCGTCACCCAGGCCGTCACCACGATCAGCATCAGGAAGAGCGCCGGCAGCAGGCGGCGGGCGCGGGCCAGCCAGAAGGACTTCAGCCTGATCCCGCCCTGGTTGACCTGGTTGAGCAGGATGTCGGTGATCAGGTAACCGCTGAGGGTGAAGAAGACGCCGACGCCGAGCAGCCCGCCTTCGGCCCAGCCGAATTTGAGGTGGTAGAGGACGACGCCGAGCACCGCGATCGCGCGCAGGCCGTCGAGGCCCGGCATGTAGCGCTGGCCGCGCCCTACCGGTTCAGGCATCGCCGGCGAGGGGGATCGGGAAGAGCTGCAGCGCCCTGGCGATGATCGAGTCGAGGAGCTCGGCCTCGCGCCGCGCCAGCTTGTGCGCCGGCGGCAGTTCCGGGCCGGACTCCAGCGCCGGCTTGGCTGCCGGCGTCGTCGCGATCCCGAGGCAGGTCTTGACCCCCTGCGCGATCAGGCGGGCGCGCAGCTCGGCGCCGGCCGCAATCGGGTGCAGGTCATCGGCCTGCATCAGCTCGGGATGGGTTTCCTCCGCGGTCGCCCAGTCGGGCACTTGCGTGCCTGGCCGCGAGGCGGCGAATTCCTCGACCACCCTGTTCTTGCCGGTGTTGTCGATGCCGTTGACGGTAAGGCCGTGGATGGTCGGTACCACCATGCAGCGGTCGCCGATCTCAGCCGCGACCTTTTCGAGGTTTCCAGCCAATATCTGAGGATAGGCGGGGTTGTCGTTGGTGCCGGCGTCGAAGACGATCACCGACTGCGACGGGTCATAGCTTTCCTGGAAGAGGTCGAAGATCTGGAAGCTGTTGGAGCCGCCGACGGCGTTGACGGTCAGCGGCACGCCCGGCAGGTACTGCTTCAGGTAGGGCGAGGTCAATTCCTCGAGGCTGTCGCCGACGACCAGCACGCCACCGTTGCCGCTCGCCTGCGCCGAGGGAGCGCTCAGGGCGAGAGCAAGCATCGCCAGCAGAATCGCGAGCTTGCGCAAACTCGGCATCCGGCGAATTTCTACACTACGCCGATGCGGCTCAGCTCGGCGACGATAGTCGGCATCGCGCTGGGCTTGGCACTGATGCTGAGCGCCTGTGGGGAGGACGGGACCACGGCAGCCGACAAGCCGGTGAAGACCACCACCAGCACGGCATCGGCGCCGTCACCAAGGCCGGCCGCAACCGCGTCCGCCTGTCGTCAGCTGCGTCCCTTCGTCGGCTCGATGGCGAAACTGCGCGACGCGCTGGTGCGGGGCCTCAGCTACGACGACTACCTGCGACAGGTGCAGGGCGTGCGCTCGATCTACGCTCGCATCGATGCCGACAAGCTCAGCGCCGCCTGCCTGTTCACCAGGGGTGGCCCGGCCGAGCGCACGCTCAACCTCTATATCGACGCCACCAACACCTGGGGCGACTGCCTGGCGACGGTGTCCTGCAACACGCGCTCGATCGAACCGAAGCTGCAGCGCAAGTGGGCGCTCGCCGCCCGGCGGCTGACGGTCGCAGAGCAGGGATTGCGTCGCGGCTAGGCGGGGCGGGCGATGTAGATCGCCTTGGTGTGTGTCGGCTCCAGTGGTTGAGTGGGAATGCCGTCGAGCCCGTGACCGTAGATATCGAGGCACTCCAGCCCCGCCCCGGCCAGAGCCGTGAGTACCTCGGCTTCGGGAAAGTGACGCTGGCGGTGAGTCACCACTTCGCCCGGGCCGATTTCCAGACGTGACTCGCAGATCGAACCCGGCGCCACGTCGGGCGTGGCCGCGCCGCGCCAGATAAGCCGTCGCCCGTTGCGCTCGATTTCCACTGTTTCAGCGAAGAAGGTGCGGTAGGCCTGCAACTCGTTGACGTCGAAGAGCAGCAGACCGGTGGGCGCGAGGTTGGCTCGCATCCCGGCCAGGGCGCGTTCCAGTTCCTCGGGGCTGAGCAGGTAATTGACCGCGTCGTCGAGCGTCCAGACCAGATCAAACTCATCGAACCGGGGCAGCTCGAGCATGTCCGCGATCTCAAGCCGGACGCCATTGCCAGCTTTCTCACGAGCCAGCTTCAGCATCGCCGCCGAGATGTCACAAGCGGTTACTTCCCAGCCTTGCGCCAGCATCGGCAGGAAGCTCGTACCGGTGCCGCAGCCAACGTCGAGCAGGCGCTTGCCCCGGAGGCCGCGGTGTTCCAGTGCCTTGACCAGGTCGGCGATCCACGCCTCACTTTCGTAGTGCCCGGTGAAGTCGTCATAGACGGGAGCCATCGCCTCATAAGTGCGCTGCGCCCAGTCCCCACCCGTCTCCCCCGACGTGATCACTGACATGGAATAAAGACCAGATCTGTGATCCAAAAAGTTTCAGCAATAAAATTCACCCGTTTGGTTTTAGAAGTAGTACGGTCGAGCAATCAACGTTTCGATCATTCAAGAATCGGATCAGGGTGATGGTTGGGAGTGGGATGAGGCGCACCGTTTTTGCCTGCGGATGGCCTATCACTACGCCAGCAATCCCAACGAGGCGGAAGACATCGCCCAGGACGCGCTGCTTCGCGCCTGGCGCCGTCGCTCAACCCTTCGCGACAGCGCCAGGCGCAAGGAGTGGCTGGGCACGATCGTCCGCAACGAGGCCTTCCGGCACCACTCGCGGGTGCGTCCCGACCCGGTCGACACGGCCGAGGACTGGGAAGGGGCCGAGGACGAGCAGATCGTCTCCACGGTTGAGCGCGCCGACCTGCACGCCGCGCTCAAGCGCCTCAGCGAGCGCGATCGCAAACTGATCGAGCTGCGCTACGAAGAGGATCTAACCCAGGAGGCGATCGCCCGCCGCCTCGGCGTTCCCGACGGCACCGTCAAGGTCCGCCTTCACCGCTTGCGCCACCGGTTGCGCAAAGAGATGGGCCGGCCAGCCGCTCGCACGGCGTCTTAGGCTCAGCTCGTTGCGGCGACGCGGCGCATCTCCTCGGCCGCGGCGCGGGGACCGATGTAGGGGACGAGCATCGCGAAGAGTAGGTCGGGCAGCATCGCCGGCAGCTGCGCTGCCCGCCCGGCCAGCAGCTCGTCGAAGATCAGCCCGGAGACCGCCCCGGCCGACATCAGCGAGATGTTGTCGGGCAGCTCGCGGCCGTCAGAGAGCTCGCGGCCGCCCTCGAGGTACTGGGTGAAGCGGGCGACCGCGTCCCAGTGCAGCTGGCGCGCGTCGGCGCCGGCGGCGGCGACCTCGACCACGGCGGTGCGAGCGAGCTCGGGATCGAGGGCGAAGAGTTTGACGATCGTCGCCAGGCCGTTCTCGACCCGCTGCAGCCACGACTGGGCGCCGTCGCATTCGGCGACGACGACGGCGAATACCTGCTCGACCAACATTTCGTAGGAGGCGAGGAAGCACTCGTGCTTGTCGTCGAAGTGTTTGTAGAAGGTGGTGCGGGAGGTGCCCGCCTCCTCGATCACGTCGGCGACCGAGGTCTCCTTGTAGCCCTTGCTGCCGACCACACGGATCATGGCCGCCAAGATGAGGTCCCGCCGCGATTCGGATGCCATCAGCCCGTCCCAGGTAGGTTGAAAACTCCGGAGTACCTTCATCATAGCGGCTCAGTGTACGTAAGCGTTTATCTACTTTTTTCTCCGCCCACCTCCCTGGTAGCCGCAGCAGGACCGATATAGGGCATCAGCGTCGCAAATAGCACCTCTGAAAGCAAATTCGGCAGATACTCCGCGCGTCCCTCAATCACCTCATCGGAGATCAGCCCAGCGACGGCGCCAATTGCCATGCGCGATGTATTGGCGGGCAGGTTGCGCCCACCTGGGGCGAAGTCGCGCCCCTCGTCGAAGAAGGGCGTGAGGCGCTGCAGGGCGGCGCGGTAGCGGCGCTGCGCCGCGGGCCCGGCGGCGCCGACTTCGACCAAGGCCATGCGGGCGATTGCGGGCTCCTCGGCGAGTGCCTCGAGCAACGCCGCCAGGCCGGCGCGAGCCCGGTTCGGCCAGCCCTCCTCGCCCTCGTACGCCACCGTCACCCGCCGCACCAGGGCGTCGATGACGCCGTCGTAGGCGGCGAGGAAGCAGCCTTCCTTGTCCTCGAACATGCCGTAAAAGGTCGTGCGCGAGATCCCCGCCTCGCGGGTGAGGTCGGCGACGGTGGTCGCCGCGTAGCCCTTCTCGGCGACGACGCGGATCGCCGCTTCCAGCAGGCGCTCGCGCTGCGAGCGCGCGATCACCTCAGGGGGGAGGCGGTGGCGTCCGCGCGGTGGTCGCCATCGCTCCCGTTTCTGCCCCCCGGCCGCCGCCATGCGGTCAGCCGTCGGCGGGGGCAGCGGCTCGCTCGGCCTCGCGCGCCTGTCGCAGCGCCTCCTCCTGGCCGAGGTACGGAACGGTTGTGATGTAGACGATGTCGGGAAGCAGCTCGCGCAAGCGGGCCGTGTTGCCGGCGAGGATCTGGCCGACGATCAGCGACTCGGCAGCGGAGAGCGCGGCGCGGCCGGCGCTCGAGGGGATCGCCGCTTCCTCGACCGGGTCGTCGCGGCCGCGTTCGAGCAACGACTGCAGGACGCGCTTGCCGGAGGCGTAGAGCTCGAAGGCGCGATCGCCCGAGGAGGGCGCCTCGACCAGGGCCATGCGAGCGAAGCTGGGCCGGCTGGCGAGCAGGTCGAGGAAGGCGGCAGCGGCGTCGCGGACCATCGTCGCCCAGGGCTTGTCGGGCGAGTAGACGGCGACGATGCGGCCCATTGCGTCGGCGAGCGCCACCTCCATCGAGGCACCGAAGCAGTCCTCCTTGTCCTTGAAGAGCTCGTAGAAGGTTGCGCGGGAGACGCCGGCGCCCTCGCAGACGTCAGCGATTGTGGTCGCGCCGTAGCCTTTCTTGGCGCAGCAGCGGGCCATCGCGTTGAGCAGGCGTTCGCGCTGGGAGTGCTCGACTAGGGGCTCGGCAAGCTCCTCGATGCCGGCGGGCAGCTGCTCCTGCTCAATTACCGCGCCCAGGTCCTCAGCTGGCGCTGGCGCTGGGTTTCCGGGGCTTGAAGGCGTGGGGGGCACGTTGATCTCGCAGGTAGACAACCGTGTTTAGGTAAACGCGATTGTACACCCAGAGGGGGCTCTGTGGACGTTCCGGTACCGATTTAACAAAGCGGGAAACAGCTGGGAACGCCGGCGGAATGCGGGCGCGCTGACTGTACAAGCGGGAGAGGGCGCGAGGGCGAACTTCAGACCCCTGTACAAGCGAGTTTTGGCCGCGCGGGAGGACCATTTGAGCATGGAGACTGCGCCTCGTCAGATCGTTGCTTTCGGGGGTGGGGGGTTCTCGATGGAGTCGGGCAACCCCCTGCTCGACGAGTACGTGCTCGGCCTCTGCCGCAGCGAGCGCCCCAAGGTCTGCTTCCTGCCCTCGGCCAGCGGTGACGCCGACCATTACGTCGTCCGCTTCTATCGGGCCTTCCCTGCCGATCGCTGCGAGGCCAGCCACATCTCGCTCTTCCGCCGCGAGCAGGGGCCCGAGGATCTGCGCGCCCACTTGCTCTCCCAGGATCTGATCTACGTCGGCGGTGGCAGTGTGGTCAGCCTGCTCGGCGTCTGGCGCGCCCACGGCATCGACCGGATCCTGCGCGAAGCCTGGGAAGCCGGCGTCGTCCTCTGCGGCCTCTCGGCCGGCTCGCTCTGCTGGTTCGACGAAGCGGTCACCGGTTTCCACGGCGCGCCGCAGCGGGTCGAGGGCCTGGGCCTACTGCCGTTCAGCAACTGCGTTCACTACGAGCCGACCTCCGAACGGCGGCTCGCCTACCACGAGATGTTGCGCGAGGGGATGCGCCCGGGCTACGCCGCCGAGGACAGCGCCGGCTTGCACTTCGTCGGCTGCGAGCTCAGCCGGGTGGTCGCCTCGCGGCCGGCGGCGCGCGGCTACCGGCTCGACGCGGCCGGTGACCGGGTGGTTGAGATGCGGCTGGCGACCACCTACCTAGGCGACGCACCGCCGGTCACCCGCTTGCCCGGCGTGACCTCATCGACGCTCTCGGCCACCTCGGCGGCCTGAGCGCCGATGGTCTCGCGCATCCTCACCCTGGGCGGTCACGACTTCACCTCGCGCCCGCCCGACCGGGCGGTCAGCGAGCTGATGCTGCGGCTGGCGACCGAGCGCGCCGGCAAGCGGCCGAAGATCTGCATCCTGCCGACGGCCAGCGGCGACACCTCCGAGCAGATCGGACGCTTCTACGCCGCCTTCGGCGAGCGCCCCTGCGACCCCTCCGACCTCTCGCTCTTCCGCCTCGGCCGGCGGCCGATGGCACTGCGCGACCACCTGCTCGAACAGGACCTGATCTACGTTGGCGGCGGCAGCATGGTCAACCTGTTGGCGGTATGGGAGGCGCACGACCTCAGCGCCATCCTCAGCCTCGCCTGGCGCCAGGGCATCGTTCTCGCCGGCCAGAGCGCCGGCGCGATGTGCTGGTTTGAGTCCGGCATCACCAAGTCGTCGGGCAAACCCGAGATCGAGGCCGGCCTCGGCCTGCTCCACGGCAGCCTCTGCGTCCACTACAACAACGAGCCCGAGCGCCGCGCCGCCTACCTGGAGGCAGTCAACAACGGCATGCCCAGCGGCTACGGCCTAGACGACTACGCCGGCCTCCTCTGGGAAGGCGAAGGCCCCCCCTCAGCGGTAACAGCCCGCCGCGGCGCCCGCGCCTACCGCGTCACCAGCTCTGACACAGGCGTAGTCGAGTCACCGTTGCCCGCACGCTTCTTGCCGGCCCCAGCTCCCGCAGCACTGCGGGAGGACATAGCTGAGTTCCGGCGGATCAAAAGCATGCGCAAGCGAGCGGGCTGGCTCGGCTAGAGATGGACTGGGTAGGGGAGTGCCACTCACCCAGACACTCAAAGCGAGCGCAGCGAGCGAGTCTGGGTGAGTGGCACTCCCCTACCCGGCGCTACCTCCAGCCATAGGCGGCGCGGTCGGGTCGCCACTCTCCTCGCCAAGACTCTCCCGCGAGATGTACTCCTCGGCCAGCAGCAAGTTCTCACGAGAGCGCTCGACCACGTTGAGCAGGTCGCCCATCAGCGCGACCTCCTCGACCTGCTCCTTGACGAACCACTGCAGGAACTGCTCGGCCCGGTAGTCCTTGAGCTCGCGCGCCAGCTCGAAGAGGGCGAAGATCTCTTTGCTGACCCGCTTCTCCTGCTCCAGCGCCATCCGCACGGGGGCGCTGCCGTCGGCGTAGGTGGTCTCCTGCGACTTGATGTCGGGGATGTGGACGTCCTCGCCGACGTCGAGCAGGTACTGCACCATCATCATCGCGTGCTCGCGCTCCTCCAGCGCCTGGCGGTAGAAGAAGGCGGCGAGGCGAGGCAGCGTTTCGGCGTCGTAATAGACCGCGGCGCCCACGTATTGCTGTGAGGCGGCGAACTCGTTGGCGATCTGCTCGTTCAGCGCGTCGGCAAAGCTTTTCTCGGCCATCATCTTCTCCTTGCTCGGCGGGGCGGGGTTGCCGCAACGTAGCCGAAACCAGGACTTCGGTCGGCCGAAGCCGGAGTCAGGTGGACCTAAGACCTTTGCGGTCCCGGAACTGGCGCCAAAGACTGGCGAGGCCAAGGCCCAGGCCCAGCAGCAGCGCGAACCAGATGATGTGGAAGACGCCCGGCGGTGAGGTCAGTGGCGAGATGCCGTCGGGTCCCTTCTTGCCGGTCGACTGCAGACATCCAAGCGAGGCAATCGGTAGGAGTAGGGAGAGCAGTACCCAGGGACGGGCAACGAGAAAGCCGGCGAGGATCGCGAGCAACATCATCCCCGTCGCGACGAGCGGATCGCTCACCGTTTCGTGGAGCGAGCCCGGTCGTTCATACGACCATTCATCGAGGTAGAGCCAGGCACCCAGCAGAAGGCCGAATGCCGTGGTTATCGCGAGGCGCCACTTCATCGCTGAAGTTACCCCGCGGCGTGGGGATGGTTGCCTAGGTCAGCTTTCCCAGCGAAAGCCCGTGGCGGAGAGCCGTGGCTCGAGCGGGCTGACCGGCAATCCCTCGGGCGGCTCCGCTTCGTTGTAGGGGCGCGGCGCCGTGTCGTTGGGGGTGTCGGGGTGGAAGAGCGAGGCGAGGACCTGGATCTGGCCACGGCCGACGCCGAGCTCCCACTGGCCGCCACCGTAGGCACCGATGCCGTGCTCGGCGCAGTAGTCGTAGGTCTCGCAGAGCTGCTTCAGGCCGCCGACGCGGGAGGGCTTGATGTTGACCATCTTCGGCTCCCAGGGCAGCGCCTCGATGTCGGCGATCGAGTGGATCGGCGCATCCCAGGTGAGCCGGTCGCGGATCGGCTCGAGGATCGGCCGGGTCTCCTCGTTGACGTCGGGGTCCTCGATCCAGGCGTCGGGGAAGGCCTCGAAGAGCTTGGCGTAAAGCTCGGGATCGGTTTCGACGTCGACCGGGGTGCCCTTGTAGAAGCCCTTGAGGTCGAGCGAGTCGACCGCGCCGGTCTCGACCAGCGCGGCAATCAGCTCGTCGGTCCAGTCGTTGGTCGGGTCGAGCTTGAAGCGCAAGGTCGGGTAGCGCTCGAGCTTCGCCTGAAGGGTGTCGATCGTCGAGGGCTTGTCTTCGCCCGGCGAGAGGCGCATCGAGGCGACGAAGGTGACCGGGCGCGGCTCGCGGCCGACGACCTCGGCCAGGCCCTTGCCCGCTTGGCGCAGCGCCAGGTCAAGCGCAGCTGACTCGAAGGCCCAGCGGCGGTAGAGCCGCGAGACGTCGCGCTGGGGCTCAACCGGGAAAGTGTCCAATTCACCGACCATCCCGCAGAACTCGCCCAAGGTCGAGAAGCCCGTGAGGTCTAGCGTCGGGCCCGCATCCTGCAGGGCTATGTGGTCTACCGGGTCGTAGGTGACGTCCTCGCCCAGCCCGTCCTCGCCTCCGCCCCAGAGGTGGATCACCGTGCTGAGGCGTTCGAAGCCTGGGATCTGGAACTCCAGGGGCTGCAGCTCGTAGCCCTCGATCTCGAGTGGCAGGTTCGCGAGGGCGTCGAAAGTGGGCATGGGCATGAGTGTATGACGCCCTGGCAGACTCGTTCCCATGAAGCACGATGCGCACGGCTACTGGTTGGAGGAGGCTCCGGGGGTTGAGGTGGCGCCGGAGTTCGAGGGGGTCCGAGATGCCGATGTCGTTGTGGTCGGTGGCGGCTATACAGGGATGTGGGCTGCCTGGCACGTGAAGCAACTGGAGCCCGAGGCATCGGTGGTGCTGCTGGAGGCCGATCGGTGTGGGTACGGGCCCAGTGGGCGGAATGGTGGGTTCTGCAACCTGATGTGGTTCTCGCTGCCGAACATGCGGCAGCGGTGGGGTGACTCGGCGGCGCTGGAAGTCGCCCGCGCGGCTGAAGAGGCGGCGGTTGGGATTGGGGAGTTCTGTGAGGGGGAGGGGGTGGATGCCTGGTACCGGCATGGGGGGTACATGCAGGTCTCCACGGCGGAGGCGCATGACCATGTTTGGGGTGAGGCCTTGGCGGCTTGTCGGGAGCTCGGTGTGGATGATGCGTTCGAGGCTCTCTCGCCGGCTCAGGTTGCGGAGCGCTGCGCTTCGCCGGTGTTTCGGGGCGGGGTCTTTTACCCGCGCGCCGCGACGGTGCAGCCGGCGCGACTGGCGCTCGGGTTGCGCGGGCGGTTGCGCGAGCTGGGGGTGGAGGTCTGCGAGCACTCGGCGGTGCGCCGGCTCGAGGGTTCCTGGACCGGGGTCGAGGCGCATACCGCCAGCGGCGTGGTGCGGGCTCGGAGCGCGGTGCTGGCGCTCGGGTCGGCGGCTAAGGCGGCGGGCGGGCCCTTCCAGGGGCGCCTCTCGGTTGCCTCCTCGCACATCGTCCTCACCGAGCCGGTACCGGAGTTGCTGGAGGAGGTCAGCTGGACGGGCGGCGAGTGCATCACCGACAGCCGTGCCCTGATCAACTACTTTCGCACCACCCCGGATGGCCGCATCGCCTTCGGCTGGGGTGGCGGTCACATCGCGATGGGCGCCCGCCTGCACGGCCGCTCCGAGCTCGACCCCGAGGTGATCTCGCAAACCGCCGCTCACCTCTGGGAGTACTTCCCTGGCCTGGAGGGCAAGGCGATCACCCACGCCTGGGGCGGCCCGATCGACGCCTCCCCAACTCACCTTCCCTTGGTCCTCCCCCTCCACGGCAACCGCGCCTTTGCCGCCGCGGGCTACACCGGCAACGGTGTCGGCCCCTCCCACATGGTCGGCCGCACACTTGCCTCACTGGCCCTTGACCGCCGTGACGAGCACTCGCGCCTGGCCTTCGTGGACCCTTCATCACCCCGTGTCCCCCCCGAGCCCTTCCACTGGATCGGCGGCGAGGCCATCCGTGCCGGAATCTCCCGCAAGGAGTCCGCCGAGCTAAACGACCAGAGGCCCGACCCGATCTCGTCCCTGCTCGCGCGGATCCCCGAGCTGATCGGCTTCCACATCGGCAGGTAGGGCGGGCTTCCCTCAGGGGGCGAGGAGTCGAAGTCCCGAAACCTGGTCGAAGCTGCTGTCTCCGCTTGCGATCAGCGTGCAGCCCGCGGCGAGCGCGTGCGCTGCGTGAAAGGCGTCCCGGGGGGCTAGGCCGGGCCTTGACATCAGGGACTTCGCCCCGTCGATCACGGAGTGCTCTGTCGGCTGAAGCTCGAGCGCGAGCGAGTCCACCGCCTTCCAGGTCGCCGTCAGTCGTTTCCGCATCGCTTGCATGACCGTGCGGGCGTCGCTCCGATAGGTCGAGAGCGGGTCACCGTCGCCGTCATCACGCAACCAGGCGAGGATCAGGCGGTAGGCGAGCTCGTCGATGACGAGGCCGCTGATCACTCCGTCGTCGTCCATCTCATCCAGCACCCGCGCCCGCCACGCCTCGACCGGTCCCAGAGTTCCACCCCGTTTTGATCGCAGGTGGGCGTAGATGAAGTTCGTATCTAGGTAACAGCGGCTCAAGGCGATCGCAGGGCCCGCTCCATGGCGGGGTCGAGCTGCTCCGGCCAGGTGCCTGCGAGAACCCCTTCCAGCTCGCTGGGGCTCGCCTCTCCGGCCGCTCCGGCGGTCCTCTCCCAAGCTCCGGTGGAGTCCGGATCCATATCCCACAGTGATCCCGGGCCGACACCGAGGGCCCGCGACAGCCGCGCGATCGTGTTGAGGTCGACCCGCGTCGCCCGGCCGGCGAAGATGTTGCGGACCGTCTTTTGGTCCAGCCCGGTCTCGTCGGCCAGCTGTCTGACACCCCAGCCGTGGCGCGCGGCTAGCTCCTCGACTCTCCAGGTGATTTGAGACATGGGAACATCTTACCTCCTCAAGGAGGATGTTCTCCCGCGCTAGCGCTTGGCGGGAACGACCAGCACCGGTCGCTCCGCCAGATGGAGCAACTTGTTG
>CAWCJW010000001.1:0-10253 GCA_963795765.1 uncultured Solirubrobacterales bacterium | reverse complement strand
TCTGGGCCCGGTTTGCCTTACCGAAGCTGACGCGACCCCCTTTAACCACCTATGAGGTAGTCAAAGGGGGGTTCGTTTCCTCAGGCTCTTGCCGCGGCCTCGCCGACGCCGGCCGCCATCGCCATGATCGAGACTTGGGGGTTGACGCCCGGGCAGCTGGGCAGGATCGAGCCGTCGGCGATCCAGACGCCCTCGACGCCGCGCAGGCGTCCTTCCGGGTCGACCGGATGGCGGGCAGGGTCTGAGCCGGCGGCCGCGGTGCCACTGGGGTGAAAGCCGGCGAGGCGGAGGCGGCGCACGTCGAGTCGCTGCATCGCCGCGTCGAGCTCGGCCTCCGAGCGCACCGCCGGGGCACCGCCGCCCAGTTCGACGTCACTCGCGCCCGCCGCCAGCATCACTCGCGCCATCGCCTCGATCGCGACGGCGAGGCGGCGTTCGTCGGCCTTGGCCAGGCGGTAGGAGACGATCGGGGCGCGGGAGCCGAAGACGCGGCCGGAGGGCTCGTCGGCGATCATCGCGCCGATCATCGCCCGGTCGGCGGCGCGGTCAAGCCGGCCTAGTAGGTGGGTGCCATAGCCGGGGGCAGAGATTGCGCCCATGCCCGGTGGGCTGCCGGTGGCCTCGATCAGGACGCCCTCGGACTCGTGCAGCTCCTCGATGCCGACGCTCTGCATGACGCCGCTCCAGGGCACCACCTCCTGCTCGAAGCCGGCGGTGATCCCGGTGGCGGGGTGGATCGAGAGGTTGCGGCCGAGTCGGGGGTGGCGCCCGAGGCCGCTGCGGCGCAGCAGCGGCGCGGTCGGGATCGCGCCCGCGGCGACGATCACCAGGGGCGCCGAGATCCGCACCTCGCTGCCGTCGCCGCGATGGGCGAGCACGCCGCTGGCGCGGCCGCCCTCGCTCAGCACCCGCTGCACCCGCAGGCCGCTGACGATCCGTGCCCCCGCCTCGCAGGCCTCGGGCAGTGCGTTGAGGTGGACGCCGCCCTTGGCGTTGTTGGGGCAGCCGATTGCGCACTGGCAGGCACCGCGGCAGCCGGGCGCGTTGCGGCGCAGCGGGGCGCTCTGCCAGTCCAGCGCCGCAGCGCCCTCGAGCGCGAGTTCGCCGTTGCGTCCCAGCACTTCCATCGGCGCCGGGGCGACGCCGATCGTCGCTTCGACGTCGGCGATCCGCGGGCCGAGCAGCTCGAGGTCGGCGAGGGCGAAGCCATGCTCCCTGTGCCAGGAAGTGGCGACCGCGGCAGGCGGCCGGAAGCAGGTGCCCGAGTTGATCACGGTGGTGCCGCCAATGGCGCGCCCAAGCGGCAGCGCGATCGGCGGGTTGCCCAGCGCCATCGTCGTGCCGCCGTCGCGGTAGATGCCGGCGAAGCGGTCGAGCGGGTGCGAGTCGCGGATCCGCTCCACGGTCCAGCGCTCTCCCTCCTCGACGATCACGGTGTCGAGCCCGGCCCGGGCGAGGGCGCGGGCGGCGAAGGCGCCTCCGGCGCCGGAGCCGATCACAACGGCGTCGCAACTGGAGGTATGGGGCCACTCGGCCGCCGGCACGATTGTCAGCTGCGGGTCGGGCCGGGAGGGCTGGTGGCGCGAGCCGACCGCGGCGATCTCCGCCGCGAAGGTGTCGGCGCCGTGGGCAAGCAGGACGATCGACTTGATCGAGTCAACCAACGGCGCGCCGCCGAGCTGGGCTACCTGCTTCAGCAGCGCTTCGCGCTGCTCTTGGGAGGCGCCGCCAAGGGTGCGCCCGGAGCGGGCGAGGGAGAGTCCCTCCAGTCCCAGGAGCGCCGCCCCGAGCCCGACCTGCGAGGCACGCGGCATGCGCCCGATCATCCGCCGCGCGACGCTTGCGACCCGCTCTGGCTCAGGCCCTCCTGCCTCGGGCGGCAACAGCGCCGCCGCCACGTCTCCCAGCGCGGACATGACGCGGATACTAGGTCCAGCTGGCTGTGTCGAGCACCGTGCCGTTCCCAAGCCGCTCGGGCTCGGCGAGCACGTGCTCGGCTACGTCGACGCAACGCCCGACCCAGATCTGCTCTTGCGCCGCAGCCAGCGCGACACGGTCGAGCAGGCGCGCGAGGGGCTCCGCGCCGAGCCACTCGAGCATGAACGGGTGCAGGACGATCGCCATGTAGCCGCCGTCCTGCGCGAGTTGGTCGATCGCCGCTTCGAGCGAGGCGATGAAGGCGGCGGGGGAGACCGGATCGGGCGAGCCGGTCATCTGTTCGCGGGCAGCCGTCAGGGGTGGCAGGACGCAGCTGGCGTCGAGGTGCCGCCACTGGAACGGCAGCAGCGCGATGCCTCCCTCCGCGCCAGCGCCCACGCCGGCGGGCGAGCAGTAGCGCAGTCCGGCCTCGCGCAGGGCGCGGGTGCCACCCGCGCCAAGTTGCCCACCCGGCGGCCGCAGGCCGGCGAGCTCGAGGCCAAGTAGCCCGAACGCGGCGATGCCCTGGGCCAGGTTCGCGGCCTGCTCGGCCGCTGTCAGCTCAGCCCACTGCTCGTGACGCCAGGCGTGGTAGGCCACCTCGTGGCCGCGCGCGTCGATCTCACGCAGCAGGTCCGGATAGAGCTCAGCGTTCAGTCCCTCGACGAAGAAGGTCGCGTTGATTTGGTGCTGCTCGAGCTGGTCGAGCAGACGTGGCAGCACCTCGAGCGCGGTCGAGTGGCGACCCAGCGTTGCGTCGGCCGCCAACGCCCCCATCTCAAGTTCCGCCGCCTCCCCGAGATTGTCAAACGTCAGCGAGAGCACCCCCCGATTTCGGTCGACGGGACTCAAATCCATCTATATGCCGACTTTCTGGTCCATCGACGGCTATTCGCGCAGCGCCGGGCTCCAGCGCTCCGGCTCCAACTCCGCCTGCTCGCGGGCCCAGCTGAAGTGGTGTTTCGCCGAGGCGAGCAGGATCGGAAAGTTGAGCAGCCCGGCAACGGCGAAGCGACGCGCGCCGGGGCGGTTGGCAGCGGGCAGGCTGAGGGCGCTGCTGAGCAGCCAGAACCAGAGCACCGCGTTGTAGGCGGGCAGTTGGTCCTCGCGCAGGCCCTCGGCTTCGTCGAGCATCGGTAGGCCGCCGTGCAGGGACCAGGGCCAGGCCTTGAAGTGGACCGCAACGCCCGCCACGCCGATACCGGCGCTGAAGGCCGAGAGGCGGCGCGCGTTCTCGCCCTCGCCCGCGGCGGCGGCGAGCACCAAGGGAAAGTAGGCGGTCCACATCGCGACCGCGCCGCGGCGGCCGATGAAGGGCTCGAAGACGAGGCCGACCCCGGCCCGCGTCTCGAAGGCGTTGTGGGCGAGCAGGCCCAGCGCCGATCCCGCGGCAAGCAGTCGTCTCATCGTCGCGCTCCGATCCTGTTGCTCAGCTTTCCGATCCCGTCGATCTCCAGCTCGACCGTCTGTCCCGGCTGGATCCAGCGGTCCAACTCGAGTCCGCAGCAGCCGGGCATCGTCCCGGTCGAGACGATGTCGCCGACGTCGAGGCGCTCGCCGGCCGAGGCGTGGGCGAGCATCGCCCCGACGTCGTGCGCGGCGCCGGCGGTGGCGCCCTCGCACCAAACCTCGCCGCCGACCCGTACCCGCCCGGTGGCGGCCTGCCAGTTGGGCAGCTCGTCGGCGCTGAGCACATCGGGGCCGATCGAGTTGGCGAAGGTCTTCGACTTCACCGCCGGCCCGAAGACGCCGTGGCGGACCTCCTCGGCCTGCACGTCGCGGGCGCTCCAGTCATTGAGCACGAACCAGCCGCCGATCGCCTCGGTGGCCTCCGCCGGCGTGGCGTCTTCGAGCGGGCTGACGAGCACGAAGGCGAGCTCCAGCTCAAAGTCGAGGTAGCCGGTGTGCGAGGGCCAGGGCACCTCCGTGCCGTCGGCCAGCATCGCCGTGTGATTGCCCATGTAAAAGGCGGGCGTCTCGAAGAAGCTGGCCTTGGGCTTGAACGGCGGGAAAGTCCTGCCGGTGACGCGCTCGAAGCCAGCAGCGAGGCGCTGTACCGGCGGCGGGAAGAAACGCTTGACCAGCATCCGCGCCGAGCCCTCGTAGTGCGAGGGCCAGAGGCTGAAGGCACGCATCGAGCGCACCGCGAAGGGGAGGCCGGCGGTGGCTGGGTCGGCAGCAGCGCTCTCATCGCCTGCAACCGCCGCAAGCCGCGCGGCCACTTCGGCCCGCCCTGCGGCGCCCCGAGCGAGCAGCGCCAGCACGTCGTCGACATCCGGCAGCGAGACCCAGCGCTCGCGCTCCGAGTCCTCGACGATGACTCCCGCGGGTGTGCTTCTCAGCTTCATCGGCGCCCGCGGGGAGTGTAGGCGCCGACCCCGGCTTCGTAGAATCGACGAATCCGCCCGGACGGCAGTGTCTGGGCGTTTCGCCTGCCATGTCGCTCCGACCTCTAATTGAGATAGCCGCCGAGAACGAGCGCGTTCATGCGCTCACCGGCCGCGTTCGCGAGGCCGCCGCCAGCGGCGAGGCGCTCGATGTCCCCGCTTCCTCGATGCTGCGCCCACTGCTGCTGGCAGCGATCCTCGAGGACGAGCGTGGACTCGCCGGGCGCCCGGCGCTGCTGGTCAGTCCCGACGACCGCTCGGCCCGCGACCTCGCCGCCGATCTGCGCGCTTATCTGGCGCCGCGCCGTGTCCGCCTCTATCCCTCGCGCGGCACCGGCTTCGCCTCGCACGTCTCGCCGCCCCCGCACCTGGTCGGCCTGCGCATCGACGCGCTCGACGCGCTCGGCCGTGAGCAGGACGCGGTGGTCGTCGCCAGCGCCACCGCCCTGGCCGAGGCGGTGCCAGACGCGGCGCTGCGGCCGGCCGGCTTCACGATCTCGGCCGGCGAGGAGATCGACCTCACCCAGGTCGCCCGCGACCTCGACGGGGCCGGCTACGAACGGGTCGAGCAGGTCGAGGAGCGCGGCCAGTTCGCGATCCGCGGTGGCATCCTCGACGTCTTCGGCGCCACCGAGGAGCGCGCCGTGCGGATCGAGCTCTTCGGCGACGAGGTCGAGTCGATGCGCTGGTTCTCGACCTTCACCCAGCGCTCGCTGGGTGACGCCGAGCGGGTTGAGCTGGCGCCGGCGGCCGAGCTCGACGCCGAGCACCGCGAAATCGCCGAGCTCGCCGCGATGGAGGCGGCCGAGGAGGAAAAGGAGGCGCCGAGCCTGGCCGAGGTGCTGCCGCTCGAGCAGTTCGGCCCGCCGCTCGACCTCGTGCCCGAGGGCGCCGCGGTGATCCTCGCCGCCGCCGAGGAGATCGAGCCGGCGCTGCGCGACCACTGGGACGACGCGACGACGGCGATGCACGCCGACGACGCCCGCCACCTCTACGTCGACGTCGCCGAGCCGCTCGCCGCCCGCGCCTCGCTTGCCTTCCGCACCGCCAACGACGACGACGAGAGCGCCTTCCGCGCCGCCCGCGCCGAGTCGCCGGCGCGCAGCGTCAAAGAGGCCGAGGCCGAGCTGGAAAAGCAGGTCCGCTCTGGCTACCGCACGGTCGTCGCCTTCGACGATCGCGGCGAGGCCGAGCGCGCCCGCTACGGACTAGACCGCCTCGACGCGACCCTGCTCGAAGGCGGCCGCCTCTCGCCCAAGCCGGCGCTCACCTTTGCCGAGGCCCGCCTGCGCGAGGGCTTCGTCAGCCCCGAGCTGCGGCTCGCCGTCTACCCCTTCCGCCGCCTCGTCCATCGTCGCCGCCAGGCCGAAGCCCGCGTGCCCGGCGCCGCCCGTGGCCGCCTCGCATTTAGCGAACTGCGGGTCGGCGACTACGTCGTCCACGAGGACCACGGCGTTGCCCGCTTCGCTGGCTTCGAGACGCGCGAGGTCGGCGGCGTCACCCGCGATTACCTCTACCTCGAATACAAGGGCGAGGACCGCGTCTTCGTCCCCGTTGACCAGCTCGCCAAGCTGAGCCGCTACGTCGGCGCCGGCGGCGAACCGAGCCTCTCAGCCCTCGGCGGCAAACGCTGGCAGAACATGAAGGCGCGGGCGCGCAAAGCGGCCGGCGCCCTGGCCGGCGAGCTGCTCAACCTCTACGCCGAGCGGCGGACCCGCAAGGGCCACGCCTTCGAGCCCGACGGCGAGTGGCAGATGACGATGGAGGCCGCCTTCCCCTATCGCGAGACCGCCGACCAGGTGGAAGCGATCGAGTCGGTCAAGGGCGACATGGAGGCCGATCAGCCGATGGACCGCCTGGTCTGCGGCGACGTCGGCTTCGGTAAGACCGAGGTGGCGCTGCGCGCCGCGGTCAAGGCCGCCGCCGACGGCAAGCAGGTGATGATGCTGGTGCCGACGACGATCCTCGCCCAGCAGCACTTCGGCACCTTCCGTGAGCGCCTCGCCGACCTGCCCTTCGTCGTCGAGGGGATCTCGCGGCTGCGCAAGCCGGCAGAGGTGAAAGCGGTGCTGGCCGGCTTCGAAGCGGGCAAGGTCGACATCCTGATCGGCACCCACCGGCTGCTCTCGCGCGACGTCCGCGCCAAGGACCTCGGCCTCGTCATCGTCGACGAGGAGCAGCGCTTCGGGGTGAAGCAGAAGGAAATGCTGCGCCAGCTCAAGCTCAAGGTCGACGTGCTGGCGCTCTCGGCGACGCCAATCCCGCGCACCCTGCAGATGAGCCTGGCCGGCCTGCGCGACATCTCGACGATCGAGACCCCTCCCGAGGGCCGCCGCCCGGTCCGCACCTATGTCGGCCCTTACGACGAGGACCTGGTCGCCAAGGCGATCAACCGCGAGCTCGAGCGCGACGGCCAGGCCTTCTTCCTGCACAACCGGATCGACTCGCTGCCGGAGACGACCGAGCGTTTGCGCGGGCTGGTACCGGGCGCCCGCTTCCTCGAAGCGCACGGGCAGATGGACGAGAAACAGCTCGAGGAGACGATGCTCGGCTTCCTGCGCGGCGACGCCGACTGCCTGGTGACGACGACGATCATCGAGTCGGGACTCGACATCGCCAACGCCAACACGCTGATCGTCGAGCGCGCCGACCAGCTCGGCCTCTCGCAGGCCTACCAGATCCGCGGCCGGGTCGGGCGCTCTCGCGAGCGCGCCTTCGCCTACATGCTCTACCCCTCGGCCGAGGCGCTGACCGAGGACGCGGCGGCGCGGCTCTCGACCCTCGCCGACCACACCGAGCTCGGCTCCGGCTTCAAGATCGCGATGCGCGACCTCGACATCCGCGGCGCCGGCGACCTGCTCGGCGAGGAGCAGTCGGGCCACGTCGCCGCGGTCGGCTTCGAGCTCTACTGCCAGATGATCGACGAGGCGGTCGGCGCGGCGCGCGAGGCCGGTGGGGGAGAGGAGGGCGCGCCCGAACCGGTGCGGCTCGACGTCCCGGTCGACGCTTACCTGCCGGCCTCGTTCATTCCCTTCGAGGCGGCGAAGATCGACGTCCACCGTCGTATCGCCGCCGCCCGCGAGCCGGGCGAACTGCGGGCGATCCGCGACGAGATCAGCGACCGCTTCGGCGAGCCGCCGCCGCAGGCGGAGAACCTGCTCGCCTTGCAGCGGGCGCGGATCGAGCTCGGTCTGGCGGGCGCTCGCAGCGTTGAGTTCCGCGGCGGGCGGCTCAGCGTCACCGGAGTCGAGCTCGACTCCGAGGCTGCCGGCCTCTTCCGGGAGAAGCTCGAGGGCGCGCTCTATGAGTGGCGCGAGCAGACCGCGGCAATCCGCGTCCCCGACGAGCCGGAGGAGCGCCTGGCCGCCGTGCTGGCGATGGCCGAGGCGATTCGCGAGGCGAAGCGAGCCCAGGCCGATGCCGCCGAGGCGAGCCTGACCGGCTGAGCGCGACCCCCTCCCGGAGCATTTGATTTATGCTGCCCGATCGGTGGCACGCTCTAGCGCCAAGGGAGGGAAGTCGGTCGGGCTACAGCGCCTTGCGCTGCTCGGCTTCGCCGCGCTCTTCATTCTGCTCTTCGTGATCTTCGCGATCGCCGAGGGAATCGGCGATCCGAGCGTTCCCTCCGACGCCGTCGCGGTGGTCGAAGACGCCCCCGACGGTCTCGGCACCCTGAGCAAGGCGGAGTTCCAGCACTCCTTGGTTCAGACAGCGGCTGAAAACAAAGTCACGCCAGTCCCCAAACCGGGCGACAAAAAATACGAAGAACTCAGGGACAAAGCGCTTGAACAGTCCCTCAACGCAATCTGGATCCGCGGCCAGGCTGCCGAAATGGGGATCTCGGCGACGCCGAAAGAAGTCGCTGAAGAACTCAAAAAACTTAAGGAAAAAGCCTTCAAAACGGAACAGCAGTACAAGGAATTCCTCAAAGAAGCGCACTTCACTCAGGCGGACGTCAACAAGAGGGTCGAAGACCAAATGCTGATCGAACAGATCCAGAACAAGGTCACCGAAGCAGCGCCCGTTCCCGGCAAAAACGAAATCAAGGACTACTACGAAGCCGCCAAGTCGAGCCAGTTCACGACGCCGGAATCGCGTGACATCCGCGTCATCAAGAACAAAGACAAGGCGAAAGTCGAAGAAGCCAAGGCCGCGCTCGAAAAAGACGACTCGACCAAAAGCTGGGAAACAGTCGCGAAGAAATACTCCACCGACACGACCAAAAGCACCGGCGGGCTGCAGTCGGCTGTGACCGAAGGTTCGGGCACCCTGCAGGAACCGCTCGAAGCCGCCGTCTTTGCCGCCGGGCAGGGCGAACTCGAAGGCCCGCTGAAGGAAGGCAAGACCTACACGGTCTTCGAGGTGATGAAGGTCACCCCCGAGAAAGTCCAGTCACTGGACGAAACCAAGTCGCAGATCAGCGCCCAACTCGCCGAACAGTCCAAACAGCAGCACTTCGAAGCCTTCGGCCGGAGCTTCTCGAGCAAGTGGCGCTCGCGCACCTTCTGCGCATCCGGGTTCACGATCTTGATCTGCGCCAACTATGAAGCGAGCGCACATTCCGCCGAAGCCGAAGAAGCCTGTTACGAAGCGAATCCGAAAAAAGCTCCGAAAGGCTGTCCGGCGCCGGTCCCTTCGATCAAACCGGCTCGGCCTGGCACGGTCAATCCGCTGACGCCGAAAGGTGAACAGCTTGCTCAGCGGCCACGGCCGGCAGGGCTTGAAGAAACCGAAGCCCCGCCCGCAGGCGAAATCCCGGGCGGCATCGTGCCCGGCGCCAGCGGCGAATAAACGCTTCTCTGATCGCCTCCGTACTGAATAGGATGCGCTGCCCGTGAGCGCCATTGCCTCGATCCACGCCCGGCAGATCCTCGACTCGAGGGCAATCCGACCGTCGAGGTCGAAGTCACGCTCGAGTCCGGCGCGAGGGGCCTTGCCGCGGTGCCCTCGGGCGCTTCCACTGGTGAGTTCGAGGCGGTCGAGCTGCGCGACGGCGGCGACGCCTGGGCCGGCAAGGGTGTTTCGGCGGCGGTGGCCAACGTCAACGGCGAGATCGCCACCGCATTGCAGGGCGCCGATGCTGCCGACCAAGCGGCGCTCGACGCCAGGATGATCGAGCTCGACGGCACCCCGAACAAGGGTCGGCTCGGCGCCAACGCGATCCTCGGCGTCTCGCTGGCCGCGGCCAAGGCAAGCGCGATGCTCGCCGGCGAGCCCCTCTTCCGTTACCTCGCGGCGCTCTACGGCGGCGAGGAGCCGAACCTGCTGCCAGTACCGATGATGAACGTGCTCAACGGCGGCGCCCACGCCGACAACTCGGTCGATTTCCAAGAGTTCATGGTGGTGCCGGCCGGGGCAGGCAGCTTCTCGGAGTGCCTGCGCATCGGCACCGAGGTCTTCCACGCCCTGAAGAAGAGCCTTGCCGCCAGCGGCCACGCGACGGCGGTCGGCGACGAGGGCGGCTTTGCCCCCAACCTGGAGTCCAACGAGGCGGCCCTGCAGGCCGTTCTGGCGGGCGTCGAGGCAGCGGGCTATGCGCCCGGCAAGGACGTCTTCATCGCCCTCGACCCGGCGACCAGCGAGGTCTACGAGGGCGGCGCCTACGTGCTCGAGCACGAGGGCCGCTCGCTCTCGCCCGAGCAGATGGCGAGCTACTGGGAGGACGCCTGCTCGCGCTACCCGATCCTCTCGATCGAGGACGGCATGGACGAGGAGGACTGGGACGGCTGGAAGCTGCTGACCGAGAAGCTTGGCGAGCGGGTCCAGCTCGTCGGCGATGACCTCTTCGTCACCAACCCCGAGCGGCTCAAACGCGGCATCGATCTCGGCGTCGGCAATTCGATCCTGGTCAAGGTCAACCAGATCGGCACCCTCAGCGAGACCCTGGAGGCGATTCGAATGGCCGCCGACGCGGGCTACACGGCCGTGATCTCGCATCGCTCCGGCGAG